>NZ_JBICTV010000032.1:0-90096 GCF_043197855.1 Dactylosporangium sp. NPDC048998 | reverse complement strand
GCGGCCAGCGTGCAGCCCGGCAGAGCGCAGCGCGGCCAGCGTGCAGCCCGGCAGAGCGCAGCGCGGCCAGCGTGCAGCCCGGCAGAGCGCAGCGCGGCCAGCGTGCAGCCCGGCAGAGCGCAGCGCGGCGCGGCACGGCCCCGCTCAACCCGGCCGGCGCGGCCTCACCTGGCGCGGGTTGGTTAGAGCGACCGCGAATTGGGCCGTTGGCATCTCGACGAGCCAAGTCCGAGCCGGCGCCGACCGGCGTGCGCGGTTCGCCGTGATCGCGGAGTCAAAACGTACAAGGAGCAGCACGTTCACTCCGTGTTCATGGAAACCCCGCGCACCGCGGCCGCCGGGCGCATGATCACGGAGACTTGCTGCCGGACTGGCGCCACCAGCCGAGCTACGGGCGCTGTTGGGCGCGGTTAGGCGCTGGTTGTGCGGAGCAGTTCGGCGAACTCCTCGGCCGGCATGATGCGGATGCCCAGTTCCTCGGCCTTCGTGGCCTTCGAGCCGGCGCCCTCTCCCACGACGACCAGGTCGGTCTTCTTGGACACCGAGCCGGATGAGCGGCCGCCCAGGCGCTCCACGGCCTCGTTGCCCTCGTTGCGGGTCAGGCCTGGCACCGAGCCCGTCACGACGACCGTCATCGGGGTGCCGTCCTCCCTCTGCAGTGGCAGCGGCGCCGGGGGTTCGCCGTCGGCGCCGGCGTCCCCGACGCCGTCCGAGGCGTCGCCCGAGCCGTCGGTGGAGGTCGAGGTTGGGGCGGAGGTGGAGGTGGCGGGGCGGGGGCGGAAGTTGGGTTCGGTCATGTTCACGCCGCGGGACACCAGGCGGGCGATGACCGGCTGCAGGTCGACCAGCTCGGCGGCGATCGTCACGGCGCGCTCCGGGCCGACGCCCTCGACCTCTTGCAGGTCGGCGACCGAGGCGGACAGCAGCGCGTCCATCGTGCCGAAGTGGGCGGCCAGGCGGCGCGACATCGAGCGGCCGGTCATGCGCACGCCCAGGCCGGTCAGCACGCGCGCCAGCGGCTGGGTCTTGGAGGCCTGGATGGCGTTGACGAGCTTCGTCGCGGAGACCTCGCCCATGCGGTCGAACGCGGCCAGGGTCGGCACCTGCAGGTCGTAGAGGTCGGCGGGGTCGGTGACCAGGCCGGCGGCGATGACCATGTCGATGAGCTTGCCGCCGAGGCCCTCAATGTCCATCGAGTCGCGGGCGGCGTAATACGCCAGGGCCTCGCGCGCCCCGCAGGCGCGGCCGCGCGTGCAGCGCCAGCGCTTCTGGGTGCGGTCGATCTCGCCGTCGCAGCGGGGGCAGCGGGCCGGCGGCTCGAACGGCTCCGAGCCGGGCGGGCGCTCGTCGAGCTTGGCGCCGGTGATCTCGGGGATGACATCGCCGGCGCGGCGGACGAACACGGTGTCGCCCGGGCGGACGTTGCGCCGGACGAGGTCGTCGAAGTTGTGCAGGGTCGCCGAGGTGACGATGACGCCGCTGATCTGGACCGGCTCGAGGACGGCGACGGGCGTGATGACGCCGGTGCGCCCGACCTGCACCTCGATCGCCTTGAGCCGTGTGGTGCGGGTGTCCGCCGGGAACTTGTACGCGATCCCCCACCGCGGCGCGCGGCTGGACGAGCCGGCGAGCTCGCGGTCGGCGGGCTGGTCGGCCTTGATGACGGCGCCGTCGATGCCGTAGCCGAGCGCGCCCCGGCCCGCGTTGAGCGCGTGGACGGCCGCGAGGATGTCGTCGACGCTCGCGCACACCGCCATGCCGTCGGTGGAGGACACGCCGAGGCGGGCGAGCTCCGCCATGGCGGCCGAATGCGGCCCGTCGCCGAGGCCACGCACCCCGTATGCCAGGAACGACAGCGGCGCGTCATAGGTCCGGTCCTGCGCCCGCAGCGTGCCTGCCGCAGCGCTGCGCGGGTGCGCGAACGGCGGCTCGCCGGTGGCGGTGCGCATGCCGTTGGCCACGTCGAAGTCGGCGTCGGTCATGAAGACCTCGCCGCGCACCTCGATCGTGACAGGCTCGGTGAGCTGCTCCGGCAGGCCCGCGGCCCGCCGCGCCTGCCCGGTCACGTCCTCGCCGGCCCGGCCGTCGCCGCGGGTCGCGACCTGCACGAGCTTGCCGTCCTCGTATCGCGCCGCGATGGCCAGCCCGTCGATCTTCGGCTCCACGGTGTATGCGGCGGCGGGCCGCCCGAGCAGCCGCTCCAGCCGCGCCGCCCACTTGCGCAGCGTGTCCTCGTCGAACACGTTGTCGAGGCTCAGCATCGGCTCGCTGTGCACGACGTCGCCGACGACCCCGCCGCCGGCCGCGACGACCTCGGTCGGCGAGTCCTCGGCCTTCCAGTCCGGGTGCCTGTCCTCCGTCGCCGCCACCCGCGCCATGAGCGTGTCGTAGTCCGCGTCGTCCATCGCGAGATCGGGGCCGCTGTAATACGCGGCGGCGGCGTCCCTGATCTGCGAGATCGCGGTGCGGTATTCGTCAACGGTGTCGAACGGCTCGGTCATGCCCGGGAGCCTAGTCATGGGGTACGACAAAATCGGGGAACGGGCTGCTAGCGTGCGGCCGTGCGACTCGACGAGACCGAGGGCCGCGACCTCGTGGCCCTCGCCACGGACGCGGACCCCGCCGCCCGGGAGGATGCCTGCGTGGAGCTGGCCCGGCGGATCAACCGCGCGGACCTGATGATCGGCATCCTGCCGATGGACGCCACCGACGCCGTGGTGGCCGGGCTCGCCGAGGCCGG
Source organism: Dactylosporangium sp. NPDC048998 (assembly GCF_043197855.1). Taxonomy (NCBI): domain Bacteria; kingdom Bacillati; phylum Actinomycetota; class Actinomycetes; order Micromonosporales; family Micromonosporaceae; genus Dactylosporangium; species Dactylosporangium sp. NPDC048998. The sequence continues at coordinate 87,356 of NZ_JBICTV010000032.1, read as the reverse complement.
GCGGGCGGGCAGCGCGCGGGCGTGGCGCGAGCTCGGGGTCTGCTACCTTGGCACCGACGGCGACCGGCTGCCGCCCGCGGACTGGCCGCCCGCCCAGCCGTATGCCGATGGCACCGACCACCCGCACGGCCGCGCCCTGCGCTGCTTTCACGAGGCCGCGGTGCTCGGCGACCGCGACGGCGCGGTGCTGTTCGCCAAGGCCAGCCGCGACGCGTCGGCCTCCGCCCGGGAGGCGGCCCGCGAGCTGTTGCGCCCGCACGTGCGCGGCGACGCCGCGGCCGGGTATCAGTACGGGCTGCTGGAGCAGTGGCTCGGCAACCCAGGGGCGGCGGTCGAGCACCACCTGCGCGCCGCCGGGCAGGACGACGCCGACGCGGCCTTCGAGCTGTACGTGCTGTTCTCCACCGGCACCGGCGTGGAGCGCGACTTCGCCGAGGCGAGGCGGTGGCTGGAGCGGGCCGCGGACCTGGGCCAGCACCGGGCGCTGTACAACATGGGCGCCGCGCACGCGACCGGCGACGGCCGGCCGCAGGACATGGCCCTGGCCGTCGACTTCTACGAGCGCGCCGCGCGGGCCGGCAACGCGCGGGCGGCGACGACGCTCGGCGTCATGTACCTCACCGGCGGCGGCGTGGACGAGGACCCCGGCCGCGCCGAGGAGTGGCTGGACCTCGCCGACGACCTCGGCCACCCCGTCGACGAGTGGCTGGACCAGCTCGGCCTCGAACGCCCCTGACGACGCCGGCCGCGCCGCGAGAGCCAACCGCCCCTGACGACGCCGGCCGCGCCGCGAGAACCAACCGCCCCTGACGACGCCGGCCGCGCCGCGAAAACCAGCCGCCCCTGACGACCCGGACCGCGCCGCGAGAGCCAACCGCCCCTGACGACGCGGGCACGCGAGATCAAGACAGCGACGATACTCAATTCCAGGCAGCCGTGAGCGGTCCCACTTTCAATCAACATCTGCCAACGCCTTGACACGTTCGAAACGGCATCCGAACACTGGGAGCGTTCACGGAGGCTCGGGCCGCCCGCCGCGGCCGGGCCCCCTCGCAACGACACCCCCGAAGGAGTGCCCGTGCTCCGAAGTCAGCTCCGTTCCCACGTCGCCGCCGTGGTGGGTGCGGTCGTGCTCGGCGCCGCCGTCGCCGTCGCGATCGCCGCGCCCGCCGCCGCGGCGACGATCAGCATGCGCGGCGCCGACGTCTCGTCGCTGCAGCGCAGCCTCGACCTGGGCGCCAAGTACTACAACGCGTCCGGCACGGCCGCCGACCCGCTCGACATCCTCAAGGGCGCCGGCCTCAACTACGTCCGGCTGCGGATCTGGAACAACCCGGCGAGCGGGTACAACAACCTCGCCAAGGTGCTCGTCCAGGCCAAGGCGGCCAAGGCCAAGGGCCTGTCGCTGATGATCGACTTCCACTACTCCGACACGTGGGCCGACCCGGGCAAGCAGTACAAGCCCGCCGCCTGGGCGTCGCACAACATCTCGGCGCTGCAGACCGACGTGTACAACTACACGTTGTCGGTGTGCAACGCGTTGAAGGCCCAGGGCACCACCCCGGACAGCGTGCAGATCGGCAACGAGATCAACGTCGGCATGCTGTGGAACGACGGCAAGGTCGTGAACAACGACTTCACCAACCTCAGCCTGCTGCTGAAGTCCGGGTACAACGCGACGAAGGCGTGCAACAGCGGTACCCAGGTCATCATCCACACCGCGGACGCCGACAGCGACGCGAACGCCCGCTGGTTCTACGACGGCATCAAGGCCAAGGGCGTGACCTGGGACATCACCGGTCTGTCGTACTACTGCATGTGGCACGGCACGCTGTCGAACCTGTCGTCGGTCATCACGGACGTGCGCACCCGGTACGGCAAGCCCGTCATCCTCGCCGAGACCGCCTACCCGTTCACGGCCGCCAACGCCGACAGCGAGCCGAACTCGGTGAACGGCTCCACCCCGTGCTCGGGCTACCCGGCCACGTGGGCGGGCCAGGCGAGCGAGTTCACCGCCGTGCAGAACACGGCCCGCTCCGCGGGCGCGGTCGGCGTCTTCTACTGGGAGCCGACGTGGTACGCCATCGCCGGCAACGGCTGGGACCCGGCGAACATCAACGGCACCGGCGACCAGTGGGACAACATGGCGCTGTTCGACTGGACCGGCCACATCAACCCGAACGTGGTCTGGACACCGTAGCCGGTAACGCGACGCGGGCCGGCGGTCATCCGCCGGCCCGCCGCCGTCCCGGGCCGGCGCGGGATCAGAGGTGCACGCGGCGCGAGGCGCGGCGCAGCATCGCCTGGTCCGTCGCGGCGGCCAGGGCGTCGCCCGGTGCGCACGGCTCGACGAACGCGATGTCCAGGTGCAGGCCCTGCAGCGTCTGCTCGGCGAGCGGGCCGGCGTGGCTGCCCGACGGGGTGCGCACGCCGCCGACGAGCAGCACGGTGGCGCTTGCGTTGCGCACCGCCCGCGCCACGGCCAGCATCGGCGTCACCAGCGTCAGGCCGGGCACGTCCCCGACCAGGGCGGCCAGCCGCACGCCGAGGCGCCGGCCGGAGACGCCGATCGCCATGCCGGGCTCGACGAGGGCAGCCGCGGCCTGTACGTCGCCGCCGGACGCCGCGGAGGCGTCCGGCAGCACCGGCGGCACGGCGGCGAGCGGTACGGCACCACCGTGGACGCGGCGCAGCAGCCCCCGCTCGGCCAGGGCCGACAGGTCGCGGCGGATGGTGGGGATCGAGACGTGGAAGCGGCGGCTGAGCTCCTGCAGGCCCACGCCGCCGCGCTGGCGGGCGGCGGCGAGGATCTCGGCGCGGCGCACCTCGATGATCATGTCAGGCCTCCTCGCGGTACACCAGGACCTCGCCGGCGGGGACGGTGACGCCGCGCACCTCGGCGGGGGCGGTGCCGTGGTTGATGGCGATCGCGTACGGCGGGCGGCGCACGAGCTCCACTGTGGACGGCAGGGCGGAGCGGGCCAGGCCGGCGTCGGCGCAGACGCGGTCGAGCAGCCGCGCCAGGTCCTCGTCGGCGAGGCGGGTGGAGACGTACCAGGCGGCGCCGCGGCCGCGCTCGTGGCGGGTCACCGCCGGGCCCGCGGGGTTGGGGCCGTCCACATAGGACAGCTCGGCCCGGGCGCCGGCCAGGCGTACGTCCTCGGCCCAGACGTCCGCGGTGGAGCCGTCGCAGAGGCGCACGCGCTCGCCGGAGCGCAGCGGCAGGAACTCCTCGACGGCGATGCCCAGCACGTCGCGCAGCGCGCCCGGGTACGCGCCGTCGGGCACGGCGTCGTTGGCGTCCACGACGCCGGAGAAGTACGACACGACGAGCGTGCCGCCGCCGCAGACGTAGGCGTCGAGGTTCTTGGCCGCGGCGGCCGTGGCCAGGTACAGCGAGGGCACCACCACGAGCGGGTAGCGCTCCAGGTCGGCCTCCGGGTGGACGAAGTCGACGGTCAGGTTCGCGTCCCACAGCCGCGCGTAGTACGCCTCGACGCGCTCCCGGAAGGTGACGTCGACGGACGGGCGCCACTCCAGCTCCAGGGCCCACCACGCCTCCCAGTCCCACACCACGGCCACGTCGGCGGCGACCCGGGTGCCACGCAGCCCGTCGAGGCCGGCCAGGCGGGTGCCGAGGTCGGTGACCTCGCGCCAGATCCGGGTGCCGGTGCCGGCCTGGGGCAGCATCGCGGAGTGGAACTTCTCGGCGCCGAAGCGCGAGGCCCGCCACTGGAAGAACATGACGCCGTCGGCGCCGCGGGCCACGTGGGCCATGCTGTTGCGGGCCAGCTCGCCGGGGCGCTTGGCGATGTTGCGCGGCTGCCAGTTCACCGCGCTCGTGGAGTGCTCCATGAGCAGCCAGGGCGCGCCGCCGGCGAGGCTGCGGGTGAGGTCGGCGCACATCGCGAGCTCGACGTGGCGGTCGTGGCGCTCGGAGGCGAGGTAGTGGTCGTTGGCCACGATGTCGACCTCGCCGGCCCACTTCCAGTAGTCCAGCCACTTGCAGTTCGCGATCATGAAGTTGGTCGTGATCGGTACCGCCGGCGAGTGCCCGCGCAGCACGTCCCGCTCGCGCCGGTAGTTGGCCAGGTGCGTGTCCGAGCAGAACCGCAGGTAGTCCAGCTGCTGCGCGGGGTTGACCGCGGTCGGGGCGAGCCGCGGCGGCTCGATCTCGGCCCAGTCGCCGTAGCGCTGGCCCCAGAACGCGGTGCCCCACGCGGCGTTGAGCGTGGGCAGGTCGCCGTGCCGGTCGCGCAGCCAGTCGCGGAACGCCGCGGCGCAGGTGTCGCAGTAGCAGTGCGGGTTGACCCCGGCGTACTCGTTGTGCACGTGCCACAGCGCGAGCGCCGGGTGGCCCCCGTAGCGCCGGCCGAGCTGATCGGCGATGTTCGCCGAGACCGCGGCGTACTCCGGCGAGCTCGGGCAGAAGCTCTGCCGCCCGCCCTGGCCGAGCACGTGCCCGGCGCGGTCGACGAGCCGGGCGCCCGGGTGCAGCCGGGCGAACCACGGCGGCGGCACGGCGCTCGGCGTGCCGAGGTCGACCCGGATGCCGGCGCCGTGCAGCAGGTCGAGGACCCGGTCGAGCCATTCGAAGGTGTACCGCCCCGGCGCCGGCTCCAGCAGCGCCCAGTTGAACATCCCGAGGCTGACCAGATTGACGCCCGCCTGGCGCATGAGCGCGACGTCCTCGGCCCACACCTCCTCCGGCCACTGCTCGGGGGTGTAGTCCCCGCCGTAGGCGATGCCGGCGAGACCGCCGAGCCGCGCTTCCCCCATCACCGTGCTCCTGACCGTGAACGTTCCCAGATACTCGACCGGCACTCTAGCGCATGCCCAGCGGCAGAAGTCACGTATTGACACCGTGCACGACTGGGCCAAAACTGTGAGCGCTCACGGTCGTATCACCCCAAGCCCACGGTCGTAACACCCCCGTTGAACGGCGACTACGTGTTGGAGATCCCCATGAAGCGCACCATGCGCGCCCTCCTGGTCGCCGCGACGACCGGCTCGCTGCTGCTCAGCGCGGCCTGCTCGTCCGGCACCGACGACGCCTCCTCCTCATCCGGCGGAAAGGTCGAGCTGACCTTCTGGTCCTGGGTGCCCGGCATCGACAAGGTCGTGGCCCAGTGGAACGCCGCACACCCCGACATTCACGTGACGGTCAGCAAGCAGGCGCAGGGCGACGAGGAGGTCACGAAGGTCCTCACCGCCAACAAGGCCGGCAACCCGCCGGACCTGTTCCAGGCCGAGTACCAGGCGCTGCCGACGCTGGTGAGCAACGGCGCGGCCGGCGACATCTCGAAGTACACCGGCGACGCCAAGCCGAAGTTCGCCCCCGGTGTGTGGAGCACGATCACGCTGGGCACCGACGCGGTGTACGCCATCCCGCAGGACTCCGGCCCGATGATGCTGTACTACCGCCAGGACGTGTTCGCCCAGCTCGGGCTGAAGGTGCCGACCACCTGGGACGAGTTCGCGCAGGTCGCCAAGCAGGTGCGGCAGAAGGACCCGAAGCGGTACCTCACCACGTTCTCGGCCGGCGACCCGGGCTGGTTCGCCGGGCTCTCCCAGCAGGCCGGCGCCAAGTGGTTCGGCGTCTCCGGCGACACCTGGAGCGTGCAGGTCGACGACGCGGCCACCAAGAAGGTCGCGGACTACTGGGGCGGCCTGGTCGCCTCCGGCGACATCGACAAGCAGCCGATGTACACCCCGGAGTGGAACAAGGCGCTCAACGACGGCACCCTGATCGCCTGGCCGAGCGCCGTGTGGGGCCCGGGCGTGCTGTCGGGCAACGCGCCCGACACCGCCGGCAAGTGGGCGATCGCCGAGCTGCCGCAGTGGAGCGCCGGCGAGCACAAGACGGGCAGCTGGGGCGGCTCGTCCACGGCGGTCGCGGCCAAGTCCAAGCACGCCAAGGAGGCCACCGAGTTCGCCATCTGGCTCAACACCGACACCGCCGCCGTCACCGGCCTGATCAACGAGGGCGGCATCTACCCCGCCGCGACCGCCGCGCAGTCCGGCGGCGCCCTGTCCAAGCCGCCGGCGTTCTTCAGCAACCAGCCGGAGTTCTACACCCTCGCGCAGACGATCGCGGGTACCGCCGCCGGTGTCACCTGGGGGCCGAACGTGAACGTCACGTACGCCACGTACAAGGACGCGTTCGCCAAGGCGATCACCGACAAGACGCCGTTCACCGGCGCGGTGACGCAGATGCAGCAGTCCACCGTGGACGACCTGAAGAAGAACGGGTTCAAGGTCGCCGGATGAGGCAACGGTCCGGGCGTACGGCGCCGAGCTCGGTGCCGTACGCCTTCCTCTCCCCCGCCATCGTGCTGTTCGCGCTGTTCATGGTGGTGCCGATCGGCTACACCGTGTATCTGTCGCTGCGCCGCGTGAAGGTCAGCGGGCTGGGCCTGGGCGCCGCGTCGCGGGTCGAGCGGTTCGTCGGCATGGCCAACTACCGCCAGGTGTTCGACGACGGCGAGTTCTGGCACAGCGCGCTGCGGGTGCTCATCTACGGCTGCCTGCTGGTGCCCACCATGCTCGGCCTGGCGCTGCTGTTCGCGCTGCTGCTGGACTCGCCCCGGGCCCGGGCGCGGCGCTTCTCGCGGGTGGCGATCTTCCTGCCGTACGCCGTGCCCGCGGTCATCGCGAGCCTCATGTGGGGCTTCATGTACCTGCCGTCGGTCGGCCCCGGGCAGTACCTGCTCACCGCGGCCGGCAGCCACCCCGTGGACCTGCTGAGCCCGGACAGCATCTACTTCTCGGTAGCCAACATCGCGCTGTGGGGCGGCACCGGCTTCAACATGATCGTGCTGTACACGGCGCTGCGGGCGGTGCCGGCCGAGCTGTACGAGGCGGCCCGCATCGACGGCGCCACCGAGTGGCAGATCGCCTGGCGCATCAAGATCCCGATGCTGACCCCGGCGCTGATCATGACGTCGGTCTTCTCGCTCATCGCCACCCTGCAGGTGTTCAGCGAGCCGACCACGCTGCGCCCGCTGACCAACTCGCTCCCGTCGAACTGGACCCCGCTGATGAAGATCTACCAGGACGCGTTCGCCCGCGACGACATCCACACCGCCGCGGCCGCCTCGGTGGTGCTCGCCGTGGCCACCCTGGTGCTGTCGTTCGGCTTCCTGCGCCTGGTGCAGCGCCGTGCGTTCGGGGCCGAGTCGTGACCGCGCGCCGCGTGGCGACCCTCCCGACGATCGCGCTGCTGGCCGGGGCGTTGTACTGCCTGCTGCCGATCGTGTGGGTGGTCACCGCTTCCTCGAAGACCAACGCGGAGCTGTTCCGCACGTTCACGCTCGCCCCGGGCTCGGCGCTGTTCGACAACGTCGGCGAGCTCTCGCGGTACCAGGGCGGCGTCTACTGGCAGTGGATCCTCAACACCGCGCTGTATGCGGGCGCCGGCGCGCTGCTGTCCACCGCGGTCTCCGGGATCACCGGGTACACGCTGGCGAAGTACCGCTTCCCGGGCCGCAACGCGGTGTTCAACGTGCTGCTCGCCGGGGTGCTCGTGCCCGCGGTGGTGCTGGCGATCCCGCAGTACCTGCTGCTGGCGAGCCTGCACCTCACCGACACCTACTGGTCGGTGCTGCTGCCCAGCGTGCTCAGCCCGTACGGCATCTACCTGGCCCGCATCTACGCGGCCGCGGCGGTGCCCGACTCGCTGGTGGAGGCGGCGCGCACCGACGGCGCCGGCGACCTGCGCATCTTCAGCAGCGTGGCGGTGCCCTCGATGCTGCCGGGCCTGGTCACCGTGTTCCTGTTCCAGTTCGTGGCGATCTGGAACAACTTCCTGCTGCCGTTCATCATGCTCACGTCCGACGACAAGTTCCCGGTGACCGTCGGGCTCTACACGATGCTGAACCAGGGCAACACCACGCCGGCGCTGTACACGCTGGTCGTGACGGGTGCGCTGCTGTCGATCCTGCCGCTGGTCGTGCTGTTCCTGACGCTGCAGCGGTACTGGCGGGTCGACCTGCTCTCCGGCGCCGTCAAGGGCTGACCTTGAGGCAGAATGTCGAGGTGCCAGAACCTCGCGAGACCCGGCGACGCCCGGCCCGCCGCCCCACGATCAACGACGTGGCGGCGGCGGCCGGGGTGTCGCGGGGCACGGTCTCCCGCGTCCTCAACGGCGGCCACGACGTCAGCGACGCCGCCCAGGAGGCGGTCGAACGCGCGATGCGCAAGACCGGCTACGTGGTGAACCAGCACGCCCGCAGCCTCGTGACGCAGCGCTCGCAGTCGGTCGCGTTCATCCTGTCCGAGCCGCAGGAACGGCTGTTCGAGGACCCCAACTTCAACGTGCTGCTGCACAGCTGCACCCAGGCCCTGGCCAAGCAGGACATCACGCTGCTGCTGACCCTCGCCAGCAGCCTCGAGGACCGCAAGCGCCTCGGCCGCTACCTCACCGGCGGCCACGTCGACGGCGCGCTTCTGGTGTCCACGCACAGCGGCAACCCGCTCATCGCCGAGCTGCTCGCCCGCGGCCTGCCGGTGGTCGCCTGCGGCAAGCCGATGGGCTACGAGCGCAAGGTCGCCTACGTGGCCGCCGACGACCGCGACGGTGCCAAGCAGATGGTCACCTACCTGCGCTCCGCGGGCCGGCGCCGGATCGCCACCATCACCGGCCCGCTGGACACCTCGGGCGGCGTCGAGCGGCTCGCCGGCTACCGCGACGCCTTCGAGGACGCCGCCGACAACCTCGTCGCGCACGGCGACTACACCCGGGCCAGCGGCGAGTGGGCGATGAACCGGCTGCTCGAGCAGGCGCCCGACCTCGACGCCGTGTTCGTCGCCTCCGACCTCATGGCCTCGGGAGCGCTCACGGCGCTGGCCCGGGCTGGCCGCCGGGTGCCGGAGGACGTCGCGGTCGGCGGCTTCGACGACAGCCAGATCGCCGCGAACACCCAGCCGCCGCTGACGACCGTCCGGCAGTCCTACCCCCGCATCGGCGCCGAGATGGTCCGGCTACTGCTCGGCCTCATCGAGGGCGAGAGCCCGGCCGCGGTCATCATTCCCACCGAACTCGTGGTGCGCGAGTCCGCCTGACGACCGCGGCCGGGAGCGTTCACGCCTGGGCGACCAGCCGGAACGACTGCGCGCCGGTGTTGTTGCAGGTCCACTGCTGCAGCTGCACGCTGTCCGCGGTCGAGGAGCCCGGCACGTCCAGGCACTTGCCGCTGTTACGGCTCACGAAGTGGTAGTAGCCGCCGCCCTCGGACACCGGCAGCCACTGCTGGTTGTTGCCGCCGCCGTAGGCCCACAGCTGCACCACCGCGCCGTCCGAAGTGGACACCCCGTTGACGTCGAGCACCTGTGCGCTGTTGTTGCGGTTGTTGATCCGCACGTACCCGTTGCTCGTCGGCTGGAACTGGAACTGCTGCGCATAGCTGTTGTTGCAGGTGTACTGCTGGATCGGCGTGCCGTTGGCGGTGCCGGACGAACGGGCGTCCACGCACTTGCCGCTCGCCTTGTCCACCACGCTGTACCACGTCGAGGACGGGATGCTCCCGCCACCGCCGCCACCACCGCTGAACGGGCTGAGCGTGATGGCCGCCGAGCGCGGGTCGGAGTCGGTGACGAGGGACTCGAAGTGCCCGACGTCGTCGAACGGGAAGGCGTACGCCTTGCCGTCGGCCATGTTCGCGTGAATGATCTTGGCGTATTGGTTGGTCGGGCTGTTCTGGTAGAAGCCGGCCGCGTTGAGGTCGGGCTGGGTGTCGACGGTACCGAGGGTGCCACGGTTCAGCGCCGCGCACAGCGTGCGGGAGATCGGCCCGACGACCTGGTCGTTGGGGGCGGGCAGGTTGCCGGCGCAGCCCCAGACGTCGGCGCTGCTGGGCTTGTTGAACGAGGCGACCACCGCGCCCGAGGTGTTCGTGAACGTCATGACGTTGCCGCTGGTGCGCCCGAAGTACTTCGTGTTCGGCTGGTCCGCGAACGGCACCACCGTCAGCGTCTTGCTCGTGTACGCGTTCCACGCCGTGTTGATGTACGAGTCCAGGTAGGTGGCGCTGAGCAGCCCCGCGCCGGCCGCCTTGCCCGGCGACAGCACGCGCAGCACGGTGCCGTCGGAGCGGGTGTAGACGGTGTTCGCCCAGCCCGACTGCGCCTTGATCGCGTTGATGACGTTGTTGCGGCCGTCGGCGACCGGGTCGCCGGTGCGGGCGGTGGCCCCGCTCGCGCCGGTGACGGAGACCGCGTGCGGCACCGCGAACATGTCGACCTGGCTGCTGTTGATCCACAGCCCGGCGTCGTTGTACGTGAACTCGCTCCAGTCGAACAGGATGTTCTGGTTGGCGTCGCCGGCCGCCCAGGGAGCGGGCTGCACGAGACCGTCGGGGGTCAGGAAGAACTTGAGCTTCTCGCCGAACGAGAAGTACACCCGCCCGGAGAAGCCGCGTGGGAACTGCAGCGTCGTGCTGCCGCCGTTGCCCGGACCGCCGATCGAGACGTCGGGCGCCGGCGCGGGCGGCAGGGCGCCGCCGCTCCACGCCGTGAACGTGCCGGCGGCGTTGACGTAGCCGAGCCGGCCGGTGGTGAGGTTGACGCCGAGGACGTACAGGTAGACCGCGTCGCCGCGGCCGGTGCTGTTGGTGACGGTGACGGGCAGCAGGGCCGGCCCGACCGCGTGCGCGGCCGGCGCGAGCGCGGCGACGCTCGCGGGCGTGGCCAGGGCCAGCGCGCCGAGCAGGCCGAGGAGCCTTCGTCTGAGGAGCATGGCGGTGTCCTCCATTGCGGACGGTGAACGAGGCGTCGATGCCACCACGGACCGGCCGGCACCCGGTGTTGGCGGCCGGGGCGTGGCATGAGAGAGCGCTCTTTCGGCTCGGGAACTGAGGGCGGGGCAGAGCCTTGAGAGCGCTCTCACACTATCGATCGGTAAAGATTCTTGTCAATGGAGAAGACGACGACTCAGGGGTGCAGCAGGCCGGCGAGGAAGCGCAGGCGGGCGGCGTCCTGGACCGACTCGCCGCCCTCGTGGCCGTTGAACTGGTACACCTCGATCCGCTTCGGGCCGGCGTAGCTGTGATACGCGCCGTAGACCGTCGACGGCGGGCAGGTGGTGTCCATCAGGGCGACGCTGAACAGCGCAGGGGCTTTGGCCCGCCGGGCGAAGTGCACGCCGTCGAAGTACCCCAGCGTCTCGAAGACCCGCTCGACCCGCTCGCGATGGACCTTCAGGTAGCCGGCGACCTCCAGGTAGGGGCCGGCGGCGGCGCGCTCGGCGCCCCGGCGCATGTCGCACAGGAACGGCACGTCCGGCGCGACCGCGACCAGGTCCGGGACCAGGCCCGCCACGGCGAGGGTCAGCCCGCCGCCCTGGCTGATGCCGGTGACCGCGACCCGGGCCGGGTCCACGAGCGGGTGGCTGCGCGCGGCCTGCACGGCCCGCACCGCGTCGGTGACGACCCGGCGGTAGAAATGCTTCGCCGGGTCCATGATGCCGCGGGTCATGAAGCCGGGGTGCTGCGGCCCGGCGCCCTGCGGCTCCGCGTCCTCGGTGTCGCCGCGCCGCCAGCCGCTGCCCTGGCCGCGCACGTCCATGAACAGGTGGGCATAGCCGGCCGAGGCGTAGAGCAGGCAGTCCTCCGGCAGTCCCCGGCCGCCGTTGTACCCCGGGAACTCCACCACGCACGGCAGTGGCCCCTCGGTGCTGGCGGGCGCGGTGAGCCACGCCTTCACCGGGCGGCCCTCGTGGCCGGGGAAGCTCACGTCCTGCACCTGCAGCGTCTTGAGGCTTGTCCGCACCGGCTCGAAGACCGGCGCACCGCCGGCGCCCGCCGCGGAGCCGAGCGCGTCGGCCCAGAAGGCGTCGAAGTCCGGCGGCTCCTGGGCTGCGCTGCGGTACTCGGCGAGTTCTGCCAGCGTGAGGTCGGACAGCGGCACGACGCATCAGCATACCGGTTCGGTTCGTCATGATCACGGCGTGGACGCGTGCAACGAGCAGCACGTTCGCTCTGCGATCAAGGAAAGCCCGCGCTCGATATGTCGACCTTGCCGGGTCGCCCGATCGGGTGGAACTTCGCGGAATCGCCCGCGGCCGTCACCCCCGGCCGCGATGCTGCCCGCGTGACGCACGCAGGCGGCCGTGACCGCTACCTCGACACGCTCCGCGCCGTCGCCATCGCCAGGGTTGTGGTATTCCACATGTTCGGCTTCGCCTGGCTGAGTTATGCCTTCCCGGCAATGGGCGTGATGTTCGCCCTCGGTGGCTCACTCATGGCGGCATCGATGCAACGCTCCGCGACCCGCGCCATCAGCGGCCGGGTCCGACGCCTGCTCCCGGCACTCTGGGTGATGGGCCTGATCATGATACCCGTCATGCTGTGGCGCGGCTGGACCGTCAATCCGGCCCAGCTGCTCCTGTGGGCGGTACCGCTCGCCGACCCGCCCGGCGCCGAGTGGGCCGCCGACGTGACGGTCGTGCTGTGGTACCTGGTGACGTACCTCTGGCTGGTGCTGCTGTCCCCCGCCGCCTGGTGGCTGTTCCGGCGCCTGCCGCTCCTCGCCATCCTGCTGCCGCTGGTCCTGCTGGCCGCCACCCAGCTGGGCCCGATCTCCTTCGAGGGCACTGCCGGCTCCGTGCTGGTCAACGTCGCCACGTTCGCCGCGTGCTGGATCGCCGGCTTCGCGCACCGCACCGGCGCCCTGCGGCGCATTCCCCTCCCGCTGCTGCTCACGCTCTCGGCGGCCGGCCTGGCGTCGGGCGTGGGCTGGGCGCTCACCCACCCCAGCGACGAGGGTTCGGCGAACCTCAACGGCATTCCGATCGCCCAGGCCCTGTACTCCCTCGGCTTCGTCCTGCCGGTCCTGCGCCTGAATCCGTCGATGGCCTGGCTGCGCCGGGTCCGGCCGCTGGACTCGTTCGTCTCGCTGCTCAACGCCCGCGCCGTGACCATCTACCTGTGGCACAACGCGGCCATCGCGGTGTGCTTCGCGATCGGCGACCGCCTGGACGTGTGGGAGCTCGGCCCCTCGCTGATGCAACTCGGGTACTTCGCGGTCGCGCTGGTCTTGCTCGCGGTGGTCGTGCTCCTCCTCGGCTGGGTGGAGGACGTGGCCGCGAAGCGCCGTCCGAGGCTGCTCCCGCTCGGCACCGCTCGACCACGGCACGCCACGTCCGCATCCCACGGCGCGGCCGCTGCCGACGGTCGCGTCGCGGCCGCCGCCGGCCCCCGCGACGGGCCCGTTGCCGGACCTCGCGACTGGCCCGTTGTCCAACCTCGCGGCGCGGCCCGGTTCGATCCCGACAGCACGGTCGAGTTTCGGATCGGCGATCCGCCGGGCCGCGGTCCACAGTGGACACCGAGCGTGGGCCCCGCGGCTCCCGCCGGTCAGCCGGCTTCGGGCTGGAACGGGCCGACCACGTCGACGCCGGGCTTCACCAACTCGTAGCTCGACTCGGCGACCGGCTGCCAGGCCCCGACCAGCCCACCGAGCGGCTCGGAGACCACGATGCGCGTCTCGTCCGACACGCGCTGCAGCACGGGGTTGTCCGGGTACATGGTGCGCAGCGTGTCGACGGCGGTACTGCAGTACAGGGATCGACTCTTGCGCTCGCTGGAGTAGCGGAACGACCAGAGCCGCTCGCCGTCGGAGACGGCCACCGTCATCTGCATCGGATTGTCGATGCCGTGCCGGTGGCCCACCTCCTCGACGCAGCCGACCATGCGCTCCACGGCGGCGACGGTGTCCTGCTCCAGGCCGTACGTGAGCGCGAGATAGAACATCAGCTCGGAGTCGGTGGACCCGCCGATGCAGGTGAAGAGCTCCGGATCGACGGCCAGCATGAGCGCGCGCTTGAGTTGGGAGAATCCGCGAATCCGGCCGTTGTGCAGCCACAGCCAGCGGCCGTGCCGGAACGGATGGCAGTTCGTCTGCTGCACCGGCGTGCCAGTGCTGGCCCGGATGTGGGCGAGGAACAGCCCGGACCGCACCGAGTGGGCGATCTCGCGCAGGTTCTCGTCCCCCCAGGCCGGCCCCGTGCCGCGAAACAGCGTCGGCTCGGCCGGCCCGTCCGGCGTGTACCACCCGACGCCGAACCCGTCACCGTTCGTCGTGCCCAGCCCGAGCTTCGCGTGCATGCTCTGGTCGATCAGCGAGTGCTCGGGCTTGTACAGCAGTTCCTCGAGCAGGATCGGCGACCCGGAGTACGCGAGCCATCGGCACATTTCGCACCTCCTCACCCGATGGTCGGCGTCCGGCGAGCGGTGGCCACTCACCCGCAAGGGATGACGTCGCCCGCACCGGACGGCCCGGCGGCGCAGCGGGGCGGTGACCGGATGCAGTTGCCGATGCACCGTGCGTGCGGGCGGTCACCCGCCCGGGATGACGTGCGGCGACGCGGCGCGGGGTGACGCTTCACCCGTCCAAGCAATTTCCGTGGAGGGAGGCGGCAATGCTCACCGTAGGAGTCGAAGAAGAGTTCCTGCTCCTGGAGCCCGACGGCGCCGTGGCGCCGGTGTCTGCCGGCGTGCTCGGCGTCACCGACGGCGACGATCGGGTCCGGCACGAGTACACGGCGTATCAGCTCGAGACCGTCAGCGGCGTGCACACCCGCCTCGACCGCCTCCACGACGAGCTCGCCGATCTCCGGCGGATCGCCGCGCGGGCCGCCGAGCTGGCCGGCGCGCGACTCGTCGCGGCCGGTGCGCCGCCCTTCCGGCGCGGGCCGCTGGAGACGCTGACCGACGATCCGCGGTACCGGCGGCTGGCCGAACGCTATCCCGGCGCGACCGTGGCCGCCGCCGGGACCTGCGGCTGCCACGTGCACGTCGGCGTGGCCGACCGCGACCTGGCGGTCGGCGTCCTGGGCCGCCTTCGACCCTGGCTGGCGCCGCTGCTCGCGCTCACCGCGAACTCACCGTGCGCGGACGGCGCCGACAGCGGCTTCGGCAGCATCCGCTACGAGGCGCGCCGCCAATGGCCGACGTTTCGCGCCCCGGAGGTCTGGGCCGACGCCCGGGACTACGACCGCGCGATCGAGGCGCTCATCTCCGGCGGCACCGCGCTCGACATCGGCGGCGTGCACCTGCTGGCGCGTCTGTCCGGACGGTACCCCACGATCGAGATCCGCATCGCCGACACCTGCCTGAGCGTGAACGACACCGTGTTGCTCGCCGGCATCGTGCGGGCGCTCGTCGCCACCCTCATCGACGACATCCGGCACGGCCGGGTCGCCGAGACGACGCCGTCGGCGGTCGAGGTCGAGGACGACCTGGCCGCCGCCGCGCGTCACGGGCTGGTGGTGCGCGGGCCGGCCGTCCTGCACAGGCCGCCGGGCCGGCCCCCGGCCGCGACCGCCGGCCACCTGCGCGCGCTGCTGCGCAAGGTGACGCCGGCCCTCGGCGAGTCCGGCGACGCGGTCGCCGTGCACAGCCGGCTCGGCTGGCTGCGCCGCCACGGCACCGGCGCGGAGCGGCAGCGCTCGCTGCTGCGCCACGATCCGCGGCCGGACGCCTTCGTGGCCGCCCTCGCCGGCCGCACCGTGCCCCACCCGGGCCGCAACTGTTGAAGTCACGGCTCACGGCGCGAGGCCGGTGCCGTGGGCGCGGTAGCAAAGATCCGGGCCAGGGCGCCGAACCCTGACCCGGACCGCGGAGGACAACCGGCTACGGCAGCAGCGTGACGGTCGGGTGCAGGCGGCGCGCCGCGCCGACCTGCCGGCTCGGGCCGACCATCGGCACGCGCAGCGCGGTGTGGGTGTCGGTGCTGGACCGGGCGACGAGCAGCTCCACGTCGCCCGGCTCGACCACGCGCCGGCCGTCGCGGCCGGTGTAGGACAACAGGTCCGCGTGCAGGGTGATGACGAGCGTGCGGGACTCCCCCGGCGCCAGGTCGACCCGCGGCGCGGCGACGAGGAACTGCACCGGGCGGGCCACCGAGGCGACGGGGTCGTGGGCGTACACCTGCACGACCGTGCTGACGTCCCGGTCGGTCTCGTTGCTCAGCGGTACCGTCAGCTCGACCTCCCCGTCCGTCGCCCACCCGTCCGTCGAGTGCAGCGTGACCGCGCCCCACGTGGCGTCGGCGTAGGACAGGCCGTGGCCGAACGGGAAGAGCTGGCTCGGGTCCACGTTGGACACCTCGTTGCGCCGGCCGAGCTTCGCGGCCAGGTATGTCGAGGGCTGCGACGCGCCCGCGGCCGGGAAGCCGACCGGGAGCCGGCCCGACGGGTTGACCCGGCCGGTGAGCACGCCGGCGAGCGCGGTGGCGCCCTCCTCGCCGGGGAAGAACGCGCAGACGGCGGCGGCGAGGCGGTCGACCTGGCGGGACAGCTCGTATGGGCGGCCGGCGAGCACCACGAGCACGACCGGGGTGCCGGTGGCCAGCAGCGCCTCGAGCAGCTCCTCCTGCCGGCCGGGCAGGCGCAGGTCGCCCGCGTCGCAGCCCTCGCCGGAGGTGCCCAGGCCGAAGAGGCCCGCGAGGTCGCCGAGCACCGCCACGCACACATCGGCGCCGGCAGCGGCCCGCGCGGCGGCGGCGATGCCCTCGTCGTCACCGCCGAGGGCGGGGCAGCCGAGCTCGTACTCCACCTCGAAGTCCGCCCGCAGTGCGTCCACGATGGACGGTGCCGCCACGCCGAGCTCGAGCGCGGGGTGGTGCACGCCGACGTGGCGCGGGAACGAGTAGCAGCCGAACAGCGACTCGGGCCCGCCGGCACCGGGGCCGACGACCGCGAGGCGGGTGCCGGGGCGCAGCGGCAGCGCCGAGGAATTGCGCAGCAGGACCACGGAGCGCTCGGCGAGGGTCCGGGCCAGCTCGCGCGCCTCGGCGTCGTCGAGCTCGGCGGCGGGGCCGGCCGCGGTGAGGTACTCCGGGTCGGGCTCCCAGGCGGCGTCGAGCAGGCCCAGCTCGCACTTCTGCCGCAGGATGCGCTCGACCGCACGGTCCACGAGGGCCTCGTCGACGTCGCCGGCCTCGAGGGCCTTGAGCAGGGGCCCGCCGTAGCAGTTCACGCCCGGCAGCTCGATGTCGATGCCGGCCCGCAGCGCCGTCACGGCGGCCTCGCCGCGGTCGGCGGCGACGCCGTGCAGCGTCTCCAGGAACGCGATCGCGAAGTAGTCCGACACGACGGTACCGTCGAAGCCCAGACGCTCCCGGAGCACCTCGGTGAGCAGCGAGGCGTCCGCCGCCACCGGCACGCCGTCGATGTCGGTGTAGTTGTTCATCACCGAGCGCGCGCCGGCCCGCAGCGCCATCTCGAACGGGGGCAGCAGCACGTCGGCGACCTCGCGGGGGCCGGCCGAGACCGGGGCGAGGTTGCGCCCGGCGCGCGAGGACGAGTATCCGACGAAGTGTTTGAGGGTGGCGATCACGCCGGCGGACTGCAGACCGCGGACGTAGGCCGCGCCGATGGTCCCCACCAGGTAGGGGTCCTCGCTGATGGTCTCCTCCACGCGGCCCCAGCGCAGGTCGCGGGTCACGTCGAGCACGGGCGCCAGGCCCTGGTGGATGCCGAGCCGGCGCATCGTGGCGCCGATGTGCGCGCCCATCCGCTCCACCAGCCGCGGGTCGAAGCTCGCGCCCCAGGACAGCGGGGCCGGGAAGATGGGGGCCTTCCAGGCGGCGAGGCCGGTCAGGCACTCCTCGTGCACGATCGCCGGGATGCCGAACCGGCCGGCGGCGACGATCTGCCGCTGCAGGTCGGCGACGCGCCGGGCGCCGGCCGAGGGCTCGACCGGTGCGGAGCCGTAGACGCGGGTCACCTGGCCCAGCCCGTGCCGGATCAGCTCGGGCCAGTCGATCGGGTCCGGGGCCTGGTCGTTCTGGTGCGGGGCCACCTCGCCGGCCGTATCGTCGACGTTGAGCCAGGCACCGTACATCTGCGCGACCTTCTCGCGCAGCGACATCCGGGCCATGAGGTCCGCCACCCGTTCGGCGGTGGGCAGGTCGGTGTCCCGCCACGATCCGGCGGCGCCGCTGTCTGTCACGCTGGTTCGCTCCGTTCACAAACGCGCAAGTCGCAAACTCACTGAAGTCGGGGAAACGTCGGAAACGCTCGGGCCGGTGCCGGGTCGTCACACGGCGGCGGTCGACTGCCGCACCACGAGCCGCGTCGCGAGCCGGATGTGGGTGTTGTCCACCTGCTCGCCGTGCATCAGCTGGATGAGCAGGTCGATCGCGCGGTGCCCCATCTCGTGGATCGGCTGCTCCACGGTGGTCAGCGACGGGCTGGCCAGGGCGGCCTCGGGCACGTTGTCGAAGCCCACGACCGACAGGTCCTGCGGCACCCGCAGCCCCATCTCGACCGCGACCTCGATCGCCGCGATCGCCGAGATGTCGTTCGCGGCGAACAGCGCCGTGGGCCGGTCCGGCGACTCCAGCAGCCGCCGCGCCGCCGCGGCGGAGTCGTCGGCGTCGTAGTTACCGGGCTGGATGAGCTGCGGTTCGACCGGGATCCCGGCCTCGCACAGCTCATCGCGGTAGCCCTGCTCGCGCAGCTTGGCGGACTCCAGGTCCGGGCGCCCTCCGATGAGTGCGATGCGCCGGTGCCCCAGGTCGATCAGGTGCCGCACACCGGTGCGGGCGCCGAGCAGGTTGTCGGAGTCCACTGTGGGCAGTCCGGTCGGCCCGGTGTGCGGGTCGACGGCCACCACGGCCGGGCCGAAGTCCACCTCGACGACGGTGGGCGTGACCAGCAGCGCGCCGTCCACGAGGGTGCCGGACAGGCGCGAGAGATACCGCTGCTCCCACCCCGCGTGGTCGACGGTGCGCCCGCCGGCTGAGTAGACGACCAGCTCATACCCGGTGCCCTTGATCGCCTTGGCCGCGCCCTTGAGCAGCTCCGTGGAGAACGGCTCCAGGTCGGCGACCAGGATGCCGATCACGTTGGTCTTGTGGTTGCGAAGGCTCTGCGCGACCAGGCTCGCCTCGTAGCCCAGCTCACGGATCACGGCCTGGACGTGTGCACTCGTGGCCGCTGAGACGCCGTAACGGGCGTTGAGGACCTTGGACACCGTCGCGACCGAGACGCCGGCCGTTGCGGCCACGTCACGGATGGTGACTCGGGAACTGGGTTTCACGAGGGCACAATAACGTCCGATAACGTTATCGACAACGATTGACAACGCTCGTAATCAAGGCGCAGACTCTGCGCTCATCGAGGGCCGAGCCCCTGAGCTCGCCCACGCCCCCGTCAGGAGATGATCAATTTGAACGTCCGCCTGAGCACCCCACGGAGGCTGGCCGCGATCGCCATCGCCGTTTCGATGGCGCTCCCCTCCCTGACCGCTTGCGGAGACGACAGCAACAACGCGCCCACGGACGCGAACGCCCCGGTAACGCTGACCTGGTGGCACAACGCCAACCAGGACCCGGGCCTGGGCGTTTGGCAGTCAATCGCCGACCAATACCACAAGGACCACCCGAACGTCTCGTTCAAGGTCGAGCCGGCCCAGAACGAGGCCCTGAAGACGAAGATCTCGGTGGCGCTGCAGTCCCCGAACCCGCCGAGCATCTTCCAGCAGTGGGGCGGTGGCGCCCTGGCCACGCAGGTCGAGTCCGGCAAGATCATGGACATGACCTCGGAGACGTCGAGCTGGATCAGCCAGCTCGGGGCGGCCGCGAAGGGCTGGCAGGTCGACGGTAAGCAGTACGGTATCCCCTACGACCTGCACGTCGTCGGGTTCTGGTACCGCAAGGACCTCTTCGAGCAGGCCGGGATCTCGGCCCCGCCGAAGACCATGACCGAGCTCAACGACGCGGTCAGCAAGCTCAAGGCCAAGGGCATCACCCCGATCTCGGTCGGTAGCAAGGACAAGTGGCCCGACGCGTTCTGGTGGTCGTACTTCGCGATCCGCGAGTGCTCCAACGAGGTCGTGCAGACCACCGTGAAGAGCCTCAAGATGGACGACCCGTGCTGGGTGAAGGCCGGCGAGGACCTCAAGGCGTTCCTGGCCACCAACCCGTTCCAGAACGCGTTCCTGGGCACCCCGGCCCAGCAGGGCGCGGGCAGCTCGGCCGGCCTGATCGCCAACGGCAAGGCCGCGATGGAGCTGCAGGGCGACTGGGAGCTGCCCACGATGATCCCGCTGACCGAGGACAAGGACTTCGCCTCGAAGCTCAGCTGGTTCGCGTTCCCGACGGTCGAGGGCGGCAAGGGCGCACCGGGCACCGCGCTCGGCGGCGGCGACGGCTTCTCCTGCAGCGTCAAGGCGGGCCCGGCCTGCGCCGACTTCCTGAAGTACGTCGCGAGCACCGACGTGCAGGTCAAGCTGGTGCAGACCAACACGGCCACGCTGCCGGCCAACCCGCAGGCGATCTCGGCGATCCAGGACCCGTCGCTGAAGACCGTGCAGGAGGCGCTCAACAGCGCGCCCTTCATCCAGGTGTACTTCGACCAGGCGCTGCCGACCAGCGTCGGTCAGGCGCTCAACGACGCCATCGCGGACTTCTTCGCCGGTAAGGGCTCCCCGCAGGGCATCGTCGACGCCTTCACCAAGGCTGTTGCGAACAAGTGATCCGAGAGAGCAAGAGGGCATGACGCAATCAGGTGGTATCGCCACGGTGGCGGCACCATCGGCCCGGGCCGGTCGCGCGGCGTCGCGACCGGCCCGCCGGCCGGGCGGGCGCCGGGCCAAGCGGCTGGAACTCGCGCTGCTGCTGACCCCCGCGCTGGTGCTGTTCATCGGCTTCGTGCTGCTGCCCATCGCGGCGGCCGTCTACTACAGCTTCTACAAGTGGACCGGCTTCAGCCCCCGCACCTGGTACGGGCTGGGCAACTACTCCCGGGTGCTGGAGGACAGCGTCTTCCTGCACTCCCTGCTGCACAACATCATCATCGCGGTGCTGTCGGTGGCGATCCAGCTGCCGCTGTCGGTCGCGATCGCGCTGATGCTTAACCGCAAGCTGTGGGGCCGGGCGGCGCTGCGTCTGGTGGTGTTCGCGCCGTACGTGCTGTCCGAGGCGATCACCGCCGTGGTGTGGCTGCTCATGCTGCAGCCCGACGGCCTGGTCGACCAGATCTTCAAGGCGCTCGGCCTCGGCGGGGCGATCCAGCAGTGGCTCGCCAACGGCGATCTGGTGCTGTACACGCTGTTCATCGTGATCACCTGGAAGTACCTCGGCTTCGGCATCATCCTGCTGCTGGCCGGCCTGCAGAGCATCCCGGCCGAGCTGCGCGAGGCCGCCGCGACCGACGGCGCGACCTCGTGGCAGACGACCCGCAGCATCACGCTGCCGCTGCTCGGGCCGACGATCCGCATCTGGATCTTCCTGTCCATCATCGGCTCGCTGCAGCTGTTCGACCTCGTCTGGATCATGACGCTGGGCGGCCCCGCCAACGCCTCCAGCACCATGGCCACCTACCTGCTCGACCACGGCTTCAGCCGCTACGAGTTCGGCTACGGCAGCGCCGTCGCGGTCGTGCTGTTCGTGGTGTGCTTCATCTTCGCGCTGATCTACCAGCGCTTCGCCCTGCGCCGCGACACCGAGGGCGCCCTGACCCGAATCGTGGAGTGACCAACATGGCCAAGCGCACGAACGCCATGACGCCGGGCACCCCGTTCACGTACCTCGCGGCCCTGCTCGTCGTCGGCGTGACGGTGATCCCGCTGCTGTTCACCGTGCTCGGCGGCTTCCGCACCAACGCGCAGATCAACAGCTCCCCGGCCGGCTGGCCGTCGCCGTGGGTGCTGCGCAACTACACGGACGTGCTCACCTCGGGCGTGTTCTGGCGGGCCATGGGCAACAGCGCGTTCATCGCCGTCCTCGCCACGGCCCTGGCCGTCGCGGTCGGCGCGATGGCGGCGTTCGCGCTGTCGCGATACCAGTTCAAGGGCCGCGAGGGGCTCTACACGCTGTTCACCATCGGGCTGCTGTTCCCGGTGACCGCGGCGGCCCTGCCGCTGTACCTGCTGCTGCGCCAGCTCGGGCTGCTCGAGCACCCGCTCGGCGTGGCCCTGCCCGAGGCCGCGTTCTCGCTGCCCATCACCATCGTGATCCTGCGCCCGTTCATGCACGCGATCCCGGGCGAGCTCGAGGACGCGGCGGCGATGGACGGCGCCGGTCGGCTGGGCTTCTTCTGGCGGATCCTGCTGCCGCTGAGCCGGCCGGCGCTGGTGACGGTCGCCATCCTGGCGTTCGTCACCAGCTGGAACGCCTACCTGCTGCCGATGCTGGTGCTGTCCGACCCGTCGGACTTCACGCTGCCGCTGGGCGTCGCGGCCTTCCAGACGCAGTACTCCCAGGACACCGCGCGCATCCTGGCGTACACGGCGGCCTCGATGATCCCCGCGATCGGCTTCTTCGTGTTCGCCGAGCGCCGAATCGTCGGCGGCCTAACCGGTTCAGTAAAAGGCTGAAACATTGGTGTATTTCGAAAGATTGTAAGTTTCACGATTTGCGCTTTCGATAACGCCTTTGACCTGGTGAGACCCCCTGGGACGTTTCTTTTCCATGCATTTCGGGGAACGCTGTGGACGGTCCGCGAATCAGCGGATTTCGAAACGTTCGGAGGTCTCCCGCCATGAACAGAGCAAGGACCCGGGGTGCGATCGCGTTGGCCGGTGCCGCCGCGATCGCGACCGTCGTGGGCCTGGCGAGCAGCGCCAACGCCGGCACCACGCTCGGGGCGTCGGCGGCGGAGAAGGGGCGGTACTTCGGTACCGCCGTCGCCGCCTACAAGCTCAGCGACGCCACCTACAGCGGCATCCTCGACCGCGAGTTCAACATGATCACGCCCGAGAACGAGATGAAGTGGGACGCGACCGAGCCGTCGCAGAACTCGTTCAGCTACGGCAGCGCGGACCAGATCGTCTCGCACGCCCGGGCCAACGGGCAGCGGATGCGCGGCCACGCCCTCGCCTGGCACTCGCAGCAGCCGTCCTGGGTGCAGAACCTGTCCGGCACCGCGCTGCGCAACGCGATGGTCAACCACGTCACCAACGTCGCCACGCACTACAAGGGCCAGATCTACGCCTGGGACGTGGTGAACGAGGCCTTCGCCGACGGCGGCAACGGCGCCCGGCGCGACTCCAACCTCCAGCGCACCGGCGACGACTGGATCGAGGTCGCCTTCCGCACCGCACGCACCGCCGACCCGGGCGCCAAGCTGTGCTACAACGACTACAACACCGACGGCGTCAACGCCAAGAGCACCGCCGTCTACAACATGGTCAAGGACTTCAAGGCCCGCGGCGTGCCGATCGACTGCGTCGGCTTCCAGTCGCACATCAACTCCGGTTCGCCGATGCCGAGCGACTACCAGGCCAACCTGCAGCGCTTCGCCGACCTCGGCGTCGACGTGCAGATCACCGAGCTGGACATCCAGGGCTCCGGCACCACGCAGGCCAACACCTACGCGAGCGTGGTCAAGGCGTGCCTCGCCGTGTCCCGCTGCACCGGCATCACGGTGTGGGGCATCCGGGACAGCGACTCGTGGCGCAGCGGCGACACCCCGCTGCTGTTCGACAACAACGGCAACAAGAAGGCGGCCTACCAGTCCACGCTGGACGCGCTCAACGGCCCCGGCGGCGGCGTCTCGACCCCGCCGACCAGCACCCCGCCGGTGAGCACCTCGCCGTCGCCGTCGGCGTCGGCCTCACCGAGCAACACCGGCGGCGGCACCGGCAACCGCTGCACCGCGTCGGTCCTGATCAACCAGTGGCAGGGCGGCTTCACGGCCACCGTACGCGTCACCGCCGGCTCCACCGCCATCAACAACTGGACCGTGACGATGGCCCTGCCCGCCGGCACGACGATCGTCAACACCTGGAACGTCAACCGCTCCGGCAACAACTGGACCAACATGTCCTACAACGGCCGCGTCGAGGCCGGGCAGTACACCGAATGGGGCCTGCAGGCCAACGGCACCGCCGGCACCCTGACGCCGACCTGCGCGGGGAGCTGACATGCGCCGTCGCCTGCTCGCCGTCGCGACCGCATTGGCCGCCACGCTCATCGGCGTCTTCGTCCTCGCCCGGCCCGCCGCGGCCGCGACGCTGACGGAGGTCACCGGGTTCGGCAACAACCCGAGCAACCTGCGGATGTACGTCTACGTGCCGAACACCGTGCAGGCGCGCCCGGCGATCCTGGTCGCCGTGCACTACTGCACCGGCTCCGGGCCGGCGTTCTACTCCGGCACCGAGTTCGCCTCGCTCGCCGACCGCTACGGCTTCATCGTCGTCTACCCGTCGGCGACCCGCAGCGGCTCCTGCTTCGACGTCTCGTCGCCGCAGGCGCTCACGCGCAACGGCGGCAGCGACCCGGTCGGCATCATGTCGATGGTCACCTACGCCGAGCAGCACTACAACGGCGACCCGAGCCGGGTCTACGTCACCGGTGCGTCCTCGGGCGGCATGATGACCAACGTCCTGCTCGGCGACTACCCGGACGTGTTCAAGGCCGGCGCCGCGTTCATGGGCGTGCCGTTCGGCTGCTTCGCCACCACGGACGGCTCGTCGTGGAACAGCCAGTGCTCCGGCGGTCAGCTCATCAAGACGCCGCAGCAGTGGGGCGACCTGGTGCGCGCCGCGTACCCGGGCTACACCGGGGCGCGGCCGCGGATGCAGGTCTGGCACGGCACCACGGACACGACCCTCGCCTACCCGAACTTCGGCGAGGAGATCAAGCAGTGGACCAACGTGCTCGGCGTCAGCCAGACGCCGGTGTTGACCGACACGCCGCAGTCGGGCTGGACCCGCACGCGGTACGGCAACGCGACCACCCAGGCGCCCGTCGAGGCGATCAGCATCAACGGCGTCGGGCACTCGCTGCCGCTGTCGGGCCAGGCCGCAATGGCGATCGCGTTCTTCGGCCTCAACAGCGGCGGCACCTCGCAGTCGCCGTCCACGCCGGTGAGCACCTCCCCGTCGGCGTCCGCGTCGGCGTCGCCGTCGGCCTCGCCGAGCAGCACCGGCGGCGGCACCGGTAACCGCTGCACCGCGTCGGTCCTGATCAACCAGTGGCAGGGCGGCTTCACGGCCACCGTGCGCGTCACCGCCGGCTCCACCGCCATCAACAACTGGACCGTGACGATGGCCCTGCCCGCCGGCACGACGATCGTCAACACCTGGAACGTCAACCGCTCCGGCAACAACTGGACCAACATGTCCTACAACGGCCGCGTCGAGGCCGGGCAGTACACCGAATGGGGCCTGCAGGCCAACGGCACCGCCGGTAACCTGACGGCGACCTGCGCGGGGAGCTGACCCACCGCACGGCCGCCGCGGTCGCCCGGTGCCGATAGGCTGCGAACATGGCAGACGGCGCCGACGCGATCGCGGCGGTCGTGCGGGAGATCCTTCCGGTGATACCAGCGGGCTGCAGCTGGGCCGCCACAGCGCCGGATTCATCCCCCACGCGCGGCCCGGTGAGCCTCGGTGGCAGGCTGGTCGGCATGGCGCTGTTCACCGTCCCCCAGGCCCGCGCCGAGCTGGCCCGGATCCGCCCGGCCCTCGACCGGCTCGTCGCCGTGCGCGCCGACGCCGCCGAGCTGGCCGCGGCGCTGAGCCCGGGCGGCCCGCCGACGGCGCTGGGCGGGATGCCGGAGCTGAAGGCCGCCGAGGCGCTGCTGGACGAGCTCATCACCGCGGTCCGCGACACCGGCGCCCACCTCAAGGGCCTCGCCCCGCTGCTGGTGGACTTCCCGGCCGAGCTGGACGGCGACGAGGTGCTGCTGTGCTGGCTGGAGGGCGACGCCGAGCTCGCCTGGTACCACCGGGTCGACCTCGGCTTCGCCGGCCGCCGCCCCCTGCCGTCCTGACCGCGATGCGCCGCGCGCGGCGCCCGCCGGCCGGAGCCGATCAGGAACGGGCGGCCATGATGCCGTCGATCACCATGTCCAGGGCGCGGTCCACGGCCGCCCGCTGCACCTCCGGCGGCAGGTGGCGCATCGGGCCGTCCAGCAGCAGCTCGGCCATGCCGTGCACGGTCCCCCACGCGGCGAGCTCGAGGAACGGGCGGCGCTGCGCCGCGAGCACGCCCTGCTCGGCCAGGCTGTCCAGCGTGCCGACCAGCATCAGGAAGGGCTCGGTCTGCATCGGGTCGAGGCCCTGCCGGCCCGTCATCGGCTCCGCGTGCGTGAAGGCGGTGCGGAACAACCCCGGATTGTCCAGCGCGAACCCGATGTAGCCGGCGCCGAGCGCGCGCAGGCTCAGGGTCAGCCGGGTCACCGTGTCGACGTCGGCCGGCACCCGCTCCAGCTCCTCCTGCATCCGCTCGGCGAGCTCGACCAGCGCGCAGTCCTTCACGGCGTGCATGAGCTCGTCGCGCGAGCTGAAGTGGCGGTACGCCGCGGTCGCCGACACCCCGATCTGGCGGGCCGCCTCGCGCAGGACCACGGCGTCCGGCCCGCCGGCGCGGGCGAGGTCGAGCGCCGCACCGGTCAGCGCGTTCGCGAGGTCGCCGTGGTGGTACGAGTGGCGGCTGATCTTGCTGGAAGGCACCTTCTCATCCTGCCGGATGTTGACAGCGTTAACACCTTGTGCAATGTTGACACCGTTAAGTTTACACCGTCAACATCCCTCAGGGGGAGCAGAGCAGATGTTGTACCGGTACGGAACCTTCATCCACCGCCGCGCCCGGCTGGTCCTCGTCGTCGCGGTGCTGCTGCTCGCGGCCGCGGGCGTGGCCGGCGTCGGCGTCTTCGCCCGCCTGGAGGGCGGCGGGTTCGACGACCCGGCGTCGGAGTCGTCGCGGGCCCAGCGGCTCATCGACGAGCGCTTCGGGGGCCGGCCCAACCTCGTGCTGCTGGCCCACGCCGCCAGCGGCTCGGTCGACGCCCCGGACGCCGCCGCGGCCGGCCGGGACCTGGTCACCGCGCTGCAGGGCGAGCCGGGCGTGCGCGACGTCGTGTCGTACTGGGCGATCGGCGCCACCGAGCTGCGCTCCGCCGACGGCGCCGACACGATCGTGCTCGCCCACGTCGACGGCGACGAGACGCAGCGGCGCGACCGGGCCGAGGCGCTCATCGCTCGTTACGCCGCCGACGGGCCGGCGCTCACCGTGCGGGCCGGCGGCGAGGCGGCCACCAACGTCGACGTCAACGCTCAGGTCGCCCGGAGCCTCGCGATCGCCGAGGCGATCGCGGTACCGCTGACGCTCCTGCTGCTCATCGTCGTCTTCGGCAGCGTCGTGTCCGCGCTGCTGCCCCTGGCCATCGGCGGCGTGGCGATCGTCGGCACGTTCGCCGAGCTGTCCCTGCTCGGCGCCGTCACCGACGTGTCCGTGTTCGCCATCAACCTCACCACCGCGCTCGGCCTGGGCCTCGGCATCGACTACGCGCTGCTCATGGTGAGCCGCTTCCGCGAACAGCTCGGCACCGGCACGCCCGTCGCCGAGGCGCTCGCGACCACCGTCGCCACGGCCGGCCGGACCATCCTGTTCGCCGCGGCGACGGTCGGCACCGCGCTCACCGCGCTGCTGGTCTTCCCGCTGTACTTCCTGCGCTCCTTCGCCTACGCCGGCATCGGCGTCGTCGTCATCGCCGCGATCGGCGCGCTCGTCGTCGCCCCGGCCCTGCTGGCGGTGCTCGGCCGCCGCGTCGATGGGGGACGCCTGCCGTGGCGGCGGCGCGCGGACGCAGGACCGGCCGCCGACTCACCGTTCTGGGGCCGCCTCGCCGGCGCCGTCATGCGCCGCCCGGCGCTCGCCGCGCTGCCGGTGGTGCTGGGCCTGCTGGTCGCGGCCAGCCCCCTGGCCCACGTCTCGTTCGGCACGCCGGACGAGGGCGTGCTGCGCCCCGGCAGCGCCGGCCGGCAGGTCGCCGACCGGCTCGCGACCGGCTTCCCGAGCAACCAGCAGGCCGGCGTCGACGTCGTGCTCGACGGGGCGGTCGCCCGCGCCGACCTCGCCGACTACACCCGCCGGCTGTCCACGCTGGACGGCGCCGCGCGGGTGACGAGCAGCGCCGGGTCGTACTCCGGCGGCACCCGCACCGGCGACGGCGACCCGTCCCTGGGCCGGCCCGACGCCGAGCGCCTGGTGCTCAGCAGCCGGCTCGCCGCGAAGTCCGACGAGGCCCAGCACCTGGTCCGCGCGGTGCGCGCCACGCCGGCGCCGGCCACCGCGTACGCGGGCGGCGTCGACGCCCGGCTCATCGACACCACGAACGCGATCGGCGCCCGCCTGCCGCTGGGCATCGCGGTCGTCGTGCTGACCACCTTCGCGCTGCTGTTCCTGTTCACCGGCAGCGTCGTGCAGCCGCTGCGCGCCCTGGTGCTCAACGTGCTCGGCCTGTCGGCCACCATGGGCGTGCTCACCTGGATCTTCCAGGACGGCCACCTGGCGTCCTGGCTGCACTTCACCCCGCGGCCGATGGACACCGCGATGACGGTGCTCATGTTCTGCATCGTCTTCGGCCTGTCGATGGACTACGAGGTCTTCCTCATCGGCCGGATCGCCGAGCTGCACCAGCGCGGACTGCCCACGCAGGACGCGGTCCGCGCGGGCCTCGCCCGCACCGGACGCATCGTCTCCGCGGCGGCGGCGCTGCTGGCGGTGAGCTTCTTCGCCTTCGGCACGGGGACGGTGAGCTTCCTGCAGATGTTCGGCATCGGCAGCGGCCTGGCCATCATCGTCGACGCCACGCTGATCCGCGGCGTGCTGGTCCCGGCCATCGTCCGGGTCCTGGGGCGGTTCAACTGGTACTCCCCCGGTCCGCTGCGCCGGCTGCACGCGACGGTGGCGCTGCGCGAGGCGTGAGGGCATCCTCAAGGCATGACGGACTTTCAGGCGGCACCGCTGGATCCGGCCGGCATCGAGCCGGCGCTGCGACCGTTCGGGTCATCCCGGACGCTGCCCGCGGCGGCGTACACCGACGCCGCGGTGCTCGCCTGGGAGCGGCGCCACCTGTTCGCCGGGGCGTGGACGTGCCTCGGCCGCCTCGACGAGCTGTCCGAGGGCTGCACCCAGCGGGCGGTCACCGCCGGCGACGTCGGCGTCCTGCTGACGTTCGCCGGCGGCCAGGCGCGCGCTTTCGCCAACGTCTGCCGGCACCGCGGCCACGAGCTGCTCGCCGACGGCGAGACGGCGCAGCGCCCGTCCGCCGTCTGCCCCTACCACGGCTGGGCGTACCGGCTCGACGGGGCGCTGGCCACCGCCCCGCACATGACCGGCGTGACCGACTTCGACCCGGACGCGCTCGGCCTCGTCGAGCTGCCGGCCGTGACGTGGCAGGGCTGGCTGCTGGTCAACGCGGGCGCCCCCGCACCGGCCTTCGACGCCTACGCCGGCGCGCTGGACGGGCTGCTCCGGCCGTACCGGATGGACTCCCTCCACCTCGGCGCGCGGCACGCCTACCGGGTCGAGGCGAACTGGAAGGCGGTCGTCGAGAACTACCAGGAGTGCTACCACTGCCCGCTCATCCACCCCGAGCTGTGCCGCGTCTCCCCGCCCACGTCCGGCGACAACTGGTCGCTGCCGGGTGCGTGGGTCGGCGGCACGATGGATCTGCGCGAACACGCCGAGACGATGTCGTTCGACGGCCGCAGCGCCGGCACGTTCATCGACGGGGCGCCGCGCCGCACGATCCTGTACGTCGCGCTCTTCCCCAACCTGCTGATCTCCGCCCACCCGGACTACGTCATGACGCACCGGCTCACGCCCGTCGCGCCGGGCCTGACCGACATCGAATGCAGCTGGTACTTCCCCGACCCGGCCGTCGACCCGACGTACGCGGTCGAGTTCTGGGACCTCACCAACCGCCAGGACTGGGCGGCGTGCGAGTCGGTGCAGCGCGGCCTGAGCTCGCCGCACTACGTGCCGGGCCCCCTCGCGGACAACGAGGACGCCGTGTACCAGTGGATCGCCCTGGTCGCCGCAGCCTACCTCGACCCGGCCGGCGCGCTGGCCGAGCACTGCTCCGCACCTACGACGTAGGTCACCGCCGCCGGTCGAGACGCCCGGCCATGACCATCAGCCCGGCCCCGACGAGCGCGGCCGCCGCCCCAAGCACCGCGTAGACGGTGGTGAGCAGCCAGGAGGTCGACTCGTGCCCGATCTCCACCCGCACGGCGATCACGGCGAGCACCGCCAACACGAGAAACCCGATGCCCACCGGCCGCGCCCATGTCATCGGCCCAGTACACCACCCGCACACAACCCGCGCGGCCGCACGCTCACGCCGACGGTGGGGCCCAGGCGAGCGCGACCAGCGCCGGGAGCACCGTCGCCGCCGGGCCGCGCAGGTTGAGAGTGGCGACCCGGTCGAGCGGGGTCGGCTCCGGATTGATCTGGATCACGGTGGCGCCCACGCGGGCGGCGACCCGGGGGATCTCGGCGGCGGGGTAGACGACGCCGGAGGTGCCGACCGTCAGCAGCACGTCGCACGAGGCGGCAGCCTCGACGGCCGCGGTCAGGGCGGCCTCGGAAAGGGCCTCGCCGAACCACACCAGGTCCGGGTCGGCGTGGAACGCCTCCGGGGTGGCGAGCTGCTCCGCGTCGAAGCGCGCCCACAGGCCGGTCAGATCGTCCCGGAACGTGGGCACGCCGCTCTCGGCGGACATGCCGGCTCCGGTGAAGACGACGACCCGCCGCGCCTCACCCAGGACCGCGGCGGCTCGCTGCACCTCCACAGCGTCCATGGCCCCCACTCACCTGTCGTTGCTACCACGGCCCCAGCGCAGCACCGGCGGCACGTCGGGGTTGTAGTACTCGTAGAAGTCGCGCACGTCCGGCTTGCGCAGCACGATCAGCAGCCGGGCGGTCAGCAGCGCGAGCAGCCCGATCCCGATGGCGTGCCCGCCGAGGTACCAGAGCGGGAAGATGTGGTCGAACGCCGCCTCGCTCTCGGCGAGCGCGGCCGGCGACACGCCCCGGGACTCCGCCCCGATGTTGTTCGGCCCGTAGACGACCGTGAACAGGTCGACGACCACGCAAGCGGGCAGCGAGTACATCACCGCGAGCCGCGAGCCCGGCCGCGGCTGCGTGACGAACACCGCCGCGGCGACCCCGACGGCGGCGACGATCACGGCCACCGAGATGCAGAAGACGAACCGCTGCAGGGTGCCGTCGTACGGCGGCCCCCCGATCACCCAGCCGTACGCGTCGAGGCTCGTCCCGAACCGATACCGCCCCGCAACGGTGACGACGGCGTCGCCCACCGCAACGAGCGCGGTCACGACCGCGAGCCGAAACGCGCCGAGCGCCGGGCTGCGCAACGACCGGGACATCGGCACATTACTCCAACTCATGGAATCGGGGGCGGCCCATCATAGGGCCCCGGCCCGCACCGTTGACACCCTCGAGGACCGCAACGTGGGCGGCCCCGCATCCAACTGCGGCCGCGGCCCAGGCGGTGGCACGGTTGTTCGAGCGATCAGACCAGCCGGCGGATGTCTCCCAGGGCCCGGTAGAAGCCGCCGCGGCTGGCCTCGCGGATTTCGGTGACCACATACCGGGCGTTCGGCTCGCGGATGCCCTTCGGGAACTGGACCTGCCAGTCTTGGTGGTAGCCGGCGCTCACCACCCGGATCCGCAGCCGGCCGCCGTCCTCCAAGCACTCGACGACGACGCCCTCCGACGGGTCGGTGACGACCTCGACCGTGGTCGACGGGGCCACCCGGTCCATGCGCGGCGGGGCCTTCACGTCCACGAAGTCCGGCACGACGCCCTGCTCGGCGGCGCGCACCGCCTGCTCGCTCGCGTCGATGCAGGCCAGCGAGCCGTCGGTGGTGACGATGTAGAGCTTCTCGTCGTGGTACTGCATCGAATAGGCGCTGCCGCAGCCCGTGCCCAGCTTCCACAGGCGCTGGCCGTCGGCGGCGAAGCAGTACACCGACGAGCGGTGGTCGCCGGCGAAGACGTAGCGGCCGTCGGGGGCGGTGGCGTTGGAGAAGACGGTGTCGTCGCAGCGGTAGGTGACCCCGGGGCGGCCGTCCTTGGTGAACTCCAGCACCGAGTTGGACGACATGCCCGCGTAGACCTTGTCGCGCTCCTGCCAGCCGAACAGCACCGCGCCGTTGGTGCTCTGGTGCCACCGCTCCTCGCCGGTGCGCCAGTCGTAGCTGGTCACGCCCCTGCTGTGGCCGTGGTGCACGGCGGTGGCGTCGCAGCGGACCATCCAGCCGGCGTGGCCGCGGCCCTGCCGCCGCCACAGGAACTCGTCCTCGTGGTCGATGCTGCACACGCCGCCCTGGGCGTCGGAGACGCCGAGGATGCCGTCGTGGATGTCCAGCCAGTAGATGTCGATGTCGGGTGCGATCGCGTAGGCCAGCCGCGGCACCTTGCCGGACAGGTCGTAGACGTTGCCGTCGTCGCAGCCGGCGTAGATCCAGGCGTCGTCGGCGACGATGCACTTGACGCCGTCGGGCAGCTGGAACTGGCGCTCGACCGTGGCGTCGTGGCGCAGCACGGTGATCGTGCCGCTCTCGTTGCCGACCATGCACACGTCGTCGTCGATGAAGATGCCGAACGCGGGGGCGCCCGAACGGTATTTCCACAGCACCGGCGCCGTCTTCGCGGTCGAGCGCTGGCTGACGATCTGGCGCCGGGTCACCGAGCGCGGCGCGCGCTGCCCGGCAACGGCCGGCGCGTAACCCTTGCGCACCTTCTCGCCGATCTTCTTCGCGGCGTCGGCCAGCGCCTTCGCCTCGTCGGCATAGCTCGTCGTCTTCGTCTGGCCCGCGTCGCCGATGCGCCCGTAGCGGATCGACATCTGATTGCCGTCGACGGTGACCTCGTAGAACTTGTGCGCGCTCCCGGTGTCCTCGGACAGCTCCAGATACGTCGTCTGCGGCATCGGCCCGAACCTTTCTCCGTTGAGGGGGTCGGCGACAGCGTAGCGACGGGGTACGACAAAAAAATCGGATGCCCGCCGGGGTATGTTCGAAGCACCAGGTCATCGCGAACGAGGGGGACCCATGCGCGCACGTGTCACGTCCCGGCCGCAGTCCATCTCGCCCGCGAAGGACCTGACACGCGTTGAGCATCCTCAATCTCGGCATCGTCGCGCACGTCGACGCCGGTAAGACCAGCCTGACCGAGCGCCTCCTGTTCGACGCCGGCGTCATCGACCGCCTCGGCAGCGTCGACGCCGGCAGCACCCAGACCGACACGCTGGAGCTGGAGCGCCGCCGCGGCATCACCATCAAGACCGCCGTCGCCACGTTCGGCATCGGCGCGCTGACCGTCAATCTCATCGACACGCCCGGCCACCCGGACTTCATCGCCGAGGTCGAGCGCGCCCTGCGCGTGCTCGACGGCGCGGTCCTGGTGATCTCCGCCGTCGAGGGCGTCCAGGCGCAGACCCGCGTCCTGCTGCGCACCCTCGACCGGCTTCGCGTGCCGACGCTGCTGTTCGTCAACAAGACCGACCGCACCGGCGCCGACCCCGACCGGGCGATCGCCCCGATCACGGGCGCGGTACCGATGTGGCGCGATCGTGGCGAGGCGCTCGCCGAGCACGACGACAAGGCCCTCGCCGCCTACCTCGCCGGCGAGCCCGCCCCGGACGGCGTCCTCGGCCGGCTCACGGCGCAGGCGCGAATACGCCCCGCGTACCGCGGATCGGCGATCACCGGCGCGGGCATCGCCGAGCTGACCGCGGGCATCGCCGCGCACCTGCCGAGGGCGGCCGGCGACCCCGGCGGACCGCTGCGGGGCACGGTCTTCAAGATTGACCGCGATCACGCGGCGTACGTCCGGATGTTCAGCGGGACCGTCCGGGTCCGGGACCGGATCAACGACGAGAAGGTGACCGCCATCGACGACGGCCGCCGGGGCCACGTCCGCGCGGGCGAGATCGGCCGCCTGCACGGCGTGCGGGGCCTGCGGATCGGCGACACGATCGGCGCGCGGCACGAGACGACTGCCGCCGTGTTCGCGCCGCCCACGATGGAGACCACGGTCGAGCCGGTGCGTCGCGAGCAGCGCCACGAGCTGCACGCGGCGCTCACCCGGCTCGGCGAGCAGGACCCGCTCATCAACCTGCGCCTGGACGCCGAAAGCCGGCAGCTCTCCGTTTCGCTGTACGGCGAGGTGCAGAAGGAGGTCATCGAGTCCACCCTCGCCGAGGAGTACGGCATCGCGGTCGCCTTCGGCGAGACCGTCACGATCCACCGGGAGCGCCCGGCCGGCACCGGCCGCGCGGGCGCGGTCATCGGCCGCGACGGCAACCCGCACCAGGCCACCCTCGAGCTGCTCGTCGAGCCCGGCGAGGGGCTGGAGGTCGCGCTCGCCGTGCCGGTCGAGCACATCCCGATGTACGTGTACAAGACCGTCGCCGGCTTCCAGGACGCCGTCACGCGCTACGTCCGCGACGCGTTCACCCGCGGCGGCCCGCACGGCTGGGACGTCGGCGACGCGCGGGTGACCGTGACCCGGTGCGGGTACGTCTCGCCGAACAGCACGGCCGGCGACTTCAAGCGGCTCGTGCCGGAACTGATCGCGCGGGCGCTGCGCGAGGCCGGCACGGTGGTGTGCGAGCCGATGAACCGCTTCGCGATCGAGGGCCCGGCCGACGCCCTCGCCGCGACGCTCGGCGCGCTGCCGAGGTTTGCCGCGATCCCGGATCCGCCGGCGGTCGAGGGGCGCCGGTTCACGGTCGGCGGCCTGGTCCCGGCGGCGCGGACGACGGCCCTGGAGCGCGCCCTGCCCGGCCTCACCCACGGCGAGGGGGTGCTCGAGGCCACCTTCGACGGCTACCGCCCCGTGCCCGCGCCGGCGGCTCCGCGATGATGTACCGGTGCTGCATCTGAGAGTCATCAGCCCGTCCGACGAGACGGAGCGGGTCGTCGGGCTGCTGGCGGAGGAGGCCGGGGCCACCAACGTCGTCGTGCTGCCCGGCGCCGCGCGCGAGCCCGCCGGCGACCTCGTGCTCTGCGACGTGGTGCGGGAGTCGGGCAGTTCCGTGCTCGACGCGCTGCGCGAGCTCGGCATCCACGAGCGCGGGTCGATCGCGATCGAGAACGTCGACGTGGCCCTGTCGCGCACCGCCGAGCGCGCCGCCGACGCCGTGCCCGGGCTGTCCGGGGACGCCGTCGTGTGGGACGAGATCGAGCAGAAGACCGGCCAGGAGACCGAGCTGTCGGGCACGTTCCTGGCGATGCTCGTGGTCGCGACCATCATCGCCGGCATCGGCGTGCTGCTCGACCAGCCGATCCTCATCGTCGGGGCGATGGTGGTCGGGCCTGAGTTCGGGCCGCTGGCCGCACTGTGCGTGAGCATCGTGCGGCGGCGGCCCCGGACCGCCGGCCGCGCATTGCTCGCGCTGGGTGTCGGCTTTCCGCTGGGCATCGTGGTGACGGTCCTGACCACCTGGGGGCTCGACGCGCTGGGCCTGGTGGACAAGGGCATGCTGCTGCGCGAGCGGCCGTTCACCGATTTCATCTGGCGCCCCGACGCACTGTCGTGGGTGGTCGGATTCTTCGCCGGGATCGCCGGGATGCTTTCGCTCACGTCGTCGAAGGCGGGGCCGCTGATCGGCGTGCTCATCTCGGTGACGACGGTGCCGGCGGCGGCGAACATCGCGGTGGCGCTGGCGTACGGGGTGCCGCACGAGGCCGGCGGCTCCGCGCTGCAACTGCTGGTCAACCTGGCCGCGATCGTCACCGCCGGGGTGGCCACGCTGCTGGTGCTGCGACGGCTGTGGCGCCGTGGCTGAGCTTCGGGAAGCCCTGGATGCCGTACTGCAGGACGTCGCGCCGGCCCGCCTGGCCGACTCGGTGCGCCGGCTCATCACCGACTACCGCAGCGGCCTGCCGGCGGGCGAGCCGCTGCTGCGCAACATGGTCGACGCCACCGCGTACGCCGCCTACCGCATGCCGGCCACGCACGCCGCGGTCACGGCGGCCCTGCGGCAGCTGCCGCCGATCTCCCCGCGCAGCCTGGTCGACCTCGGCGGCGGCACCGGCGCGGCGGCGTGGGCGGCCCGCGACGTCTACGGCCCGATCGCGACCACGGTGCTGGACCAGGTGCCGGAGGCGCTGAAGCTCGGCGCGCGGATCGCGAAGGACCAGGACATCGCCTGGCAGCAGTGGCGGCTCGGCGAGGACGTGCCCACGGCCGACCTCGTCACCGCTTCCTACGTGCTCACCGAGCTGGACGAGGAGCGGCAGCGCGACCTCGTCGCGCGGGCGAGCGCGGCCGCCGCCGTCGCCGTGGTGCTCGTCGAGCCCGGGACGCCGCAGGGGTACCGCCGGATCCTGGCCGCCCGCGATGCGCTGCTGGCCGACGGCTGGCACATCGCCGCGCCCTGCCCGCACCAGGTCGGCTGCGGCATGCGGGGCAGGGACTGGTGCCACTTCGCCGCCCGGGTCAACCGCTCCGCGCTGCACCGCCGGCTCAAGGACGCGAGCCTGGGCTACGAGGACGAGAAGTTCGCATTCGTCGCGGCCACCCGAGAGCCGGCCGGCGCTGGAGGCCGGGTCGTTCGGCACCCCGCGTTCCGCAAGGGGATGGTCACCCTGCAGGTGTGCGGGCGCGACGCCGCCGTCGGCCCGGCGCTGGTGTCCAAGCGCGAGGGGCCGCTCTACAAGGCGGCCCGGGACGCGGAATGGGGCGACCGGTGGCCGCCCCATTCCCTGTACTCAGACCTGCCCTCGGATCAGGCCTGATCCGCCACGAAGGACGAGACCCACGCCAGCGAGGCGTTCCAGTTGATGGTCAGCTCGTTCGTCGACCATGACTGGATGTCGTCCATGTAGCACAGCTGCGGCTTGCAGTCCTTCAGCGCCGCGCTCGCGACCTCGTCCTGCAGCTGCGAGTTCGGGCCGCCGGCGAGGGTGCCGCGCGGCGGGTTCGGCAGCTTCGGGTCGAGCTCGTGGGCGTACCAGCGGCTGTGCTGGTTCTTCGACGCCTTCTCGCCGTAGCCGGTGACGTAGGACTGGTTCAGCGCGTTGCGGCCGAGGATGTAGTCCATGCCGGACAGCACGCCGTCGCGGTACTTCCCCTTGCCGGTGATGTCGAACGCGGTGGCGACGACGGCCAGGTTGTTGAGCATCTGGCTGTTGGAGGCCCAGTCGTACCCGCCCTCGGGCGCGTACGCCTGGCCGTAGGCCTGCCCTTCCATGGTCTTCAGCAAGTGGTTGGCGCCGTCGACGACGGACTGGCGCACCCGGTCGCGGTCCGACAGCTTGTTGTCGACCGTCGCCAGGTCCAGCCGGCCGAGCGCGGCCACGTTCTGCCAGTCGAAGGCCCGGGCGAACACGTCGGCCTTGTGCAGCGGGGAGGCCTGCACCGCGTCGGAGTACTGCTTGTCGCCTGTGGTGATGTACAGCTCGGCCGCGGCCCAGTAGAACTCGTCGGTGACGTCGGTGTCGCCGTACGCGCCGCCGCCGGTCGAGTCGGAGTCCGGCGCGTACATCTTCGGGTGCTCCAGCGCCGCCGCGTACGCGGTCTTCGCGACCTCGAGCAGCTTCGCGGAGTACGCCCTGTCGTAGGTTGCGAACACCCGCGAGCCCTGCGCGGCCGCGGCGGCCAGGTTCAGCGTGGCGGCGGTGGAGGGCGCGTGCAGCTCCCGCAGCTGCGGATCGGCGGCCGGGTCCATCGGCAGCGCGGTCCAGGCCGCGTCGTGCATCTTGTGGTGCGCCATGCCGGCCAGCGGCTGCCCGGCCGGCACCTGCATCTTGGTGAGGAAGTCCAGCTCCCAGCGCGCCTCGTCAAGCACGTCGGGGATCGGGCCGCCGCGCTCGGGGATGCGCAGGGCGCGCTCCTGCGACGCCTTGGGCGAGCGCTCGTAGATGCTCAGCAGCTGGGCGACGGAGATGCCGCCGTTGACGACGTACTTGCCCTGGTCGCCCGCGTCGTACCAGCCGCCGGTGACGTTCAGCCGGTAGTCGCAGACACCCGGCTGGCACCCCACGTTGGTGTCACCGCCGTTGGGGGTGTCGGCGGTGTGCCCGGCCCGCCGGCCGTAGCCGGGCGCGATCTCGTCGGAGATGGCGATGCCGCTGCGCTGCGTGTAGAAGAAGGAGAGCGAGTCGATGCTCAGCTGCTGGTACGCCTTCGGGTCCAGGTCGAACGGCACGCTGGTCTTCCCGTCGACCTCCAGCGTGTAGCCGTGCCCGGTGGCGTGGTACTTGCTGAAGTCCACGACCTGCGTGTTCTGCCCCGAGCTCGGGTCCATGCCGTGCGGCTTCGACCGGCCGGACGCGACGACCTTGCCGCCGGCGTCCTTGAGCTGCCACGAGAGCGGCTCGCTCGAGTCGGAGATGACCGTGGCGTGCTTCGGCCCGTCCGGCAGGTAGCCGACCTGGTTGACGCGCACGGGCGTGTCAGGGATGTGGTCCGGCGTGGGCGGGAACGTGTAGCCGACGTCGACGGGACCGGCGCTGGTGTCGGCACGGATGGGGGCCGGCGGCTCGTCGTGGCGGCCCGAGAGCGCGATCGGCAGGGCAACCGCGGGTACCGCCACGATCGCGGCGGCGATGGCGGCTAGGCGTGCTTTTCGGGAAAGGGCCGGCAGGCGCACAGCTCTCCTCGGTCGATCGGGGGCAGGGACGACACGCACCAAGGGGAAAAAACCGGGTGATTGCGGCGCGTGTTCGGGCGACCGTACCGATCGACACAAGGTCAAAAACAGACGAAAAGCCGCGATTGTGAACTGGATAACATCAGAGCGGACGGATTGGCACAAATGCTCCTACAAAAGGAGGAGTTCATTTGGTACTGCGGGACGCGTATATACCCACAGAGGCATATAGTGTGGTCAAGACCGCCGAGGAGGCATTGGAGGAGTCATGTTCGATCCCGGGCCGGCCGCCGAGGTCGCGTACACCGCCGCCGAGGACGGGCGCTGGACGCTGCGCTTCGTCCGCGCCCTGCGACACCCGCCGGAGCGCGTGTGGCGGATGCTGACCGAGCCGGAGCCCCTGGCACGGTGGGCACCGTTCACCGCTGATCGCGACCTGGGCAGCCCCGGGCCGGCGACGCTGTCCATGATCGACGGGGACACGCCGTATCCCCTACCGGCCGAGGTGCTGCTCGCCGAGCGGCCGCGGATCCTGGAGTACACCTGGGGAGAAGACCGCCTGCGGTGGGAGCTGGAGGCCGTCGGCGCCGCGACCCGACTGACGCTCTGGCACACCCTCGCCGACCGGGACTTCGTGCCCAGGATCGCGGCCGGGTGGCACCAGTGCGTGCGGGTCATGGAGCTCGACCTCGACGGCACTCCGCACCCGCCGGTGCGCGGCCAGGACGCGCTCAACTACGGCTGGGCCGACCTCGAGGCGTCCTACCGAAAGACCCTGGAGCTGTAGAAAACCGCAGCTCAAGCACTCTACACGACAGGTATACACAGCATGTATACCTGTCGTGTAGAGTGCTCGGCATGTCCATCGGTCAAGCGTTCCTCGGGCTGCTCGAGGCCCAGCCCCGCCACGGCTACGACCTGAAGCGGGCCTACGACGAGCGCTTCGGCGCCGATCGCCCGCTCGCCTACGGGCAGGTCTACGCGACCCTGTCCCGCCTGCTCAAGCACGGCCTGGTCACCGTCGACAGCGTCGAGTCGGGCGAGGGGCCCGACCGCAAGCGCTACGCGATCACCGACGCGGGGGTCGCCGACGTCGAGCACTGGCTCGCGCAGCCGGAGAAGCCCGAGCCCTACCTGCAGAGCACCCTCTACATGAAGGTCGTGCTCGCCCTGTTCACCGGCCGCCCGGCCGCCACCGTGCTGGACACCCAGCGCGCCGAGCACCTGCGCATGATGCGCGAGCTGACCCGCCGCAAGGCCGGCGGCGACCTGTCCGACCAGCTCATCTGCGACCACGCACTGTTCCACCTGGAGGCCGACCTGCGCTGGCTGGAGCTCACCGCGGCCCGCCTCGACGAGCTCGCCGGGCTGGTGCGCCGATGACCGCCCTGCTCTCCGCCGAGGACCTGCACAAGACGTTCGGGGCGACGCCGGCGCTGGCCGGCGCGTCGATGTCGGTCGCGGCCGGCGAGATCGTGGCCGTGATGGGGCCCTCGGGCTCGGGGAAGTCCACGTTGCTGCACTGCCTGGCCGGGATCATCGCGCCGGACTCGGGCCGGGTGCTGTACCGCGACCAGGAGTTGTCCGCCCTCTCCGACGTGCGGCGCAGCGCGCTGCGCCGCGGCGAGTTCGGGTTCGTGTTCCAGTTCGGGCAGCTGGTGCCCGAGCTGACCTGCCTGGAGAACGTCGCGCTGCCGCTGCGGCTGGACGGCGTGCGCCGCCGCGACGCCGAGCGGCGCGCCGCCGAGTGGCTGACCCGGCTGGAGATCGACGACGTGGCCGGCAAGCGGCCCGGGGAGGTCTCCGGCGGCCAGGGCCAGCGGGTCGCGGTCGCCCGGGCGCTGGTGACCGGGGCGCGGGTGGTCTTCGCCGACGAGCCGACGGGGGCGCTCGACTCGCTCAACGGCGAGCGCGTCATGCGGCTGTTCACCGCCGCGGCCCGCGACAGCGGCGCCGCCGTCGTCCTGGTCACGCACGAGCCGCGGGTCGCCGCCTACTCCGACCGCGAGGTCGTGGTCCGCGACGGCCGCGCGCTGGACTTGGAGCGGGCCCGATGACCGCGCTCTCGGCCGGCTCCGCGACGGCGGACGCCGGCCCCTCGGCCGGCACCTCAGCCGGGCCGCCGCGACCACACGGGCGCCCCGGCGTGCTGCGGCGCTGGCTCGCCGAGATCGGCCTCGGCGCCCGGCTGGCGCTCAGCGGCGGCCGGGAGGGGCTGCTACGCACCGGGCTGACCGCGCTCGCAGTCGGGCTCGGCGTGGCGGTGCTGCTCCTCGCGGTGTCCGTCCCCGGCATCCTCGACGGCCGCCACGCCCGCACCGACGCCCGCGGCGACCTGCGTTTCGGCGACCCGCCGCCGAAGAGCGACGCGACCGTCCTGTCGCTGCCGATCTACAGCTCGTACCGCGACCGCGCGGTCAACGGCCGGTTCCTGCGGGCGGAGGGCTCGCACCCGGTGCTGCCGCCGGGGGTGTCCGCGCTGCCGCCGGACGGCTCGATCGTGGTCTCCCCGGCGCTGCGCGACCTGCTCGCCGCGCCCGAGGGTGCCCTGCTGCGCCAGCGGTTCCCGCAGCCGATCGCCGGCACCATCGCCAAGGAGGGTCTCTCCGGCCCCAACGAGCTGTACTTCTACGGCACCCGCGGCGACCTCGCCTACGGCCAGCCCAGCGTGATGCGGCTGGCCTCGTACGGCTCGCACAGCACGAACGATCCGCTCGCCCCCGTCCTGCTGCTGCTCGTCGTGGTCATCTTCGTGGCGCTGCTGATGCCGGTGGCCATGTTCGTCGCGGCGGCCACCCGCTTCGGCGGCGAACAGCGCGACCGGCGGCTCGCCGCGGTCCGGCTCGTCGGCGCCGACACGTGGATGACCCGCCGCGTCGCCTCCGGCGAGGCGGTCGTCAGCGCCGCGCTCGGCGTGCTGCTCGGCGCCGGGTTCTTCCTCGTCGGCCGGCAGTTCGCCGAGCGGCTCGAGCTGTCCGGGACCAGCGTGTTCGCCTCGGACCTGCGCCCCTCGCCCGCCCTGGCCGCGCTGATCGTCGTCGCCGTGCCGCTGGCCGCGCTGGCCATGACGCTGCTGGCCCTGCGCCGGGTCGTCGTCGAGCCGCTCGGCGTGGTACGCAGGGCCGTCTCGCGCACCCGGCGGCGGATCTGGTGGCGGATCCTGCTGCCGCTGGCCGGCCTGGGCCTGCTGGTCCCGCTCATCGACGACAGGCCGCACCGTCTCAACGTCTGGCAGGCCGCGGGCGGCGTCGTCCTGCTGCTGCTCGGCGTCGCCACCCTGCTCCCGTGGCTGTTCGACCGGCTCGTCGCCCGCCTCGGGGCCGGTGGCCCGGTGTCGTGGCAGATCGCGGTACGCCGGCTGCAGCTGTCCTCCGACGGCGCGCTGCGGGCCGTCAACGCCATCGCGGTCGCCGCGGCCGGCACGATCGCCCTGCAGATGCTCTTCGCCGCGGCCGAGGCCCAGAGCACGACGGCCAGCAGGCAGGACGTCAACCGGGCCCAGGCGGTGACGATCGTGACGATCTCACCGCCGGCCGCGGCGCGCGGCACCGCCGACGTCGACGCCGTGCTGCGCACGACCCCCGGCGTGACGGGCCTGCACTCCTACCGGCAGGACTACGCCACGGTCGAGGATGCGCCCGACGGCGGTGGGTTCGAGATCGTCGTCGCCGACTGCGAGACCCTGGCCAAGCTCGCCGACCTGCCCGGCTGCACCGACGGCGACGCGTTCGCGGTCGACCCGGCCTCGTTCGGGCAACCCGGCTCCGGCCTGGACGCGACCGGCGCCGCGGGGCGCACGGTGATCCTCGGCAACCGCGACGGCGGCCGCTGGACCGTGCCGCAACATCTGCGCAGCGCCCGCGAGCACCGCGACGCGTACGGGATCGACCACGACGGCCTGCTACTCACCCCCGGCGCGGCCCCGCCGGTCGGGACGCACCAGCACATCTACAGCTACATCGGCCTCGACCCGGCGAACCCGGACGCCGAGGAGCACCTGCGCAACGCCGCCATGCGCCTCGGACCGACCACCGACGTGAGCATCCTGCAGTCGCGCACCGTCAACCGCACGTTCGCGAGCATCCGCCGCGGCCTGTTCGCCGGCGCGACGGTGGTCCTCGTCCTGGTCGGCCTGAGCCTGCTGGTCGGCACCCTGGAGCAGCTGCGGGAGCGGCGCCGGACCCTCGCGGCGCTGGTTGCGTTCGGCACCCGCCGGCGCACGATAGCGCTGTCGATCCTGTGGCAGACCGCCGTGCCGGTCGCGCTGGGCCTGGTCGTGGCGGCCGCGCTCGGTCTGACCCTCGGCGTCGCGCTGCTGCGCGTCATCGCGGTCGAGGTCCGCCTCGACTGGCCTGGCGTGGCCGTGGTCAGCGCCATCGCCGGCGGCGTTGTGCTGCTGGTGACCGCGGCCAGCCTGCCGCCGCTGTTCCGGCTGATGCGCCCGGAGGGGCTGCGCTTCGAGTAGGCCCTGCACCGTGACTGCGCCGTCAGCGTCGCGCGCCCGGCCCGCCGTCTCCGCGGCGGGCCGGGCCGCCGCCGCCCGGGCCCGCACCGTCAGCTGATCCGGCTCCTGACCCAGTCCGCGACGCGGCGGGCCGACTCGGCGGGCGTCCCGTCGTCGGTACGCACGATCGCGCCCACCCCGCCGCGCAGGTGCGCCGCGAACCCCAGGTGCCGCTCGATCGCCCGCTCGCGCCACCGGGGCCGGGCCGCCAGCCGGGCCGTGCGCACGTCGTCGGCGCAGTCCAGCACCGCGAAGTGCAGCTCGCCGACCCAGCGCCGTCCCGGCAGGTCGTCGAGCTGCGCCGGCATGAACGGGGCGAGCAGGACGGTGTGCCGGCCGCTCTGCGCGGCCCCGTGGGCGAAGCTCAGCCACGCGTCGCGAAAGGCCGGCCAGTCGACCTCGCCGAACTCGCACGCCCGCTCGAACGGCCCGATCAGCCAGTCGGCGTCGAACACCAGGCAGTCGGGCAGCTCGGCGACGAGGTGCGGGAAGACGGCCGTCTTGCCCGAGCCGGACGCGCCGGTGACGACGAACAGCGGCAGCCGGCGGGCCGGCTCGGCGGCGCCGCAGTCCGGGCAGACGGCGAGATCGCCGCGCGGCGCCATGACGATCGGGTCGTCGCAGCGCTGGCAGTAGTGCACCCGCGCAACCCTACCGGCCGCATCTGCGATGGATCCGGGCATATCACGCCCGGATCCGCTCGAATCGCCACCGTGAGGGAAAGAAGAATGTCTACCCGATCACGCGGGTGAAGAAATCGCCGAACCCGGTGCCGAGCTGGCCGATCATCGTGCCGACGCCCTGAACGACCTTCGCCGCGGAGTCCGGGCGGAACGCCACGAACCACACGGTGAAGACGCCAGCGGCCCACGTCAGTGCCTTTTTCAGTGTCATTGACCTCGTTGACCTTGCCCCGTGCGAGAAATTGGTGTATCGACCACCAACCTAACTCCGCTGGGCCATGGCCGAGGCCGAAACGGCCTACAGCCACGGAACACTCACATATCGACACCTTGGACCGTCAAGGCGTACAACTCGGGGAGGTCCTCGATCGTGATGGGCGGGATGAACGGGTCGGGGTCGTCGCGGTGGCGGGCGGCGCCCGGGTAGCCGGCGTTGGTGACGAGGACCGGTCGCATGCCCGCGGCGAGGGCGCCCTGGTGCTCGCGACTGCCGCCGTCGCCGACGTACCAGCACTCGGCCGCGGCGACGCCCAGGCGCCGCGCGGCGGTGGCGTACAGGCGCGGGTCCGGCTTGCGGGCCCCCTCCTGCCAGGAGAACACGGTGGCGTCGATGTAGGGCGCGTAGACGGTGCTCGGCCAGCCCTGGCACAGCTCGGCGCCGCAGTCGCTGAGCACGCCGAGGCGCAGGCCCCGGGCGCGCAGCCCGGCGAGCACGTCCAGGGCGCCGGGGCGCGGGCGCCACAGCGGTACCGCACCGGCGTGGTGCGCCTCGACGGCCGCGTCGAGCTGCGCGGCGGTCGGCTCGGTCCCGCAGCGCTCGGCGATCATGCGCAGCATGCCGCGGGTGTCGCCGTGCACGCCGGTGATGCGCTCGGTGAAGGTCTCACGCATCACCTGCCAGAACGGGTCCGCGGGCACGCCGAGCGCGGCGGCGGTGACGGCCGCCGCGCCCCGGCGGCCAGCCTCGACGCCCGGGTCGGTCAGCGTGCCGAAGAAGTCGAAGACGACCGCCCGCATCAGGCGCGCACCCGGGTGCGCAGGGAGTGCAGCTGGGCGTCGGTGCGGCCGTGCGCGCGCAGGCTCAGCATGCCGGCAGCCTACCGAGGGGATCGGCACGGGTCCGCTGCCGGTCTGAGCGTCGACAGTGGTACGCGCCGGCCCCCGCGGTTGGCGTCGCGGGGGCCGGCGCGCCGGTGCCGTCAGCTCACGGAGCAGGCGGTGCCGTTGAGCGTGAACGCGGCCGGTTTCGCGTTCGTCGAGTCGTTCCAGCTGGAGAGGAAGCCGAACTCCACACTACCGCCGCTGGCGGCGATGGTCTTCGTGTAGTCGACGTGCGTGACGGTCACGTTCGCCCCGCTCTGCGTGTAGGCGCCGCCCCAGATCTGGTTGATGACCTGGCCGTTGGCGAACGTCC
The DNA here is from genome assembly GCF_043197855.1 of Dactylosporangium sp. NPDC048998. Lineage (NCBI taxonomy): Bacteria > Bacillati > Actinomycetota > Actinomycetes > Micromonosporales > Micromonosporaceae > Dactylosporangium > Dactylosporangium sp. NPDC048998. The sequence goes on along the minus strand of NZ_JBICTV010000032.1, from coordinate 42,387 downwards.
ACTTGAGACTCCACCCGTCGATCGCGGTGGACGAGTTGTTCGTGATCTTCACGGCGCCCTGGAAGCCGCCACCCCACTGCCCGGTGACGCTGTACGCCACGTTGCACGCGCCGGCCGGCGCGGACGAGGACGCCGAGCGCGACGGCGAGGCCGAGGCGGACGGGGACGTCGACTTGGACGGCGAGGCCGAGGCGGACGGGGACGCCGACTTGGACGGCGAGGCCGACGCCGAGGCCGACGCCGACGGCGTGGCCGAGTAGGACGGCTGCGGGCCGGTCCGGTCGCCGTAGATGATGCCCCGGCCGTTGGTGCCGAGGTACACGCGGCCGAAGATGCGCGGGTCGCCGGTGATGGCGTCGCCGATGTTGCCGTACTGGTGCTGGTCGTCGTTGACGCGCAGCCAGGTCGCCCCGGCGTCGTCGGAGCGGAAGACGCCCTTCTTGCCGTCGACCTGGCCGACGAGGAAGACGGCCGGGTTGGTACGCCCGGGCGCGGCCTTGCCGAAGCCGACCGCGTTGGCCGCCTGCACCGTGGTGACCTTGGTGAACGAGGTGCCGCCGTTGGTCGAGCGCAGCAGGCCGCCGGTGTCGCCGGCCAGCCAGATCTCGCCCGTCGCCCCGGCCACGGCCTTGAACTTGGCGGTGGTGGGCAGGCCGGTCGCCGCGGTCGTGAAGCTGGCGCCGCCGTTGCGGCTGACGTAGAACGCCCCGTTGGCGTACCCGTAGAACGTGTTCGGGTCGACCCGGTCGGACTTGACGATCGCGTTCTGCGGGATGCCGGTCGACTGCGTCCAGCTGTTGCCGTAGCCGACGCTGTACACCACGGCGCTGTTCTTCGGCGCCCACAGGAACCGGGAGCCGTTGGCGTTGGCCGCGATGGTGCCGCCCTCGTTGATGCCGCCCGGCTCGGTGCCCTGGAACCAGTTCGCGCCGCCGTCGGTGGAGAACGCGGCGTGCATGTCGTTGGGGCGGTCGGACTTGGTGAAGTTGCCGGCGCGCACCATCACGCTCGGGTTGAGCTCGGCGTAGTCCAGGCTCGTGGTCGAGGTGAAGACGGGCGAGGTGAACATCATCGACGGTACGGCGTCCAGGTTGGTGTGGCGGAAGCCGCCGATGTCGCCGAGGCCGGAGATCAGCGGCGCGCCGGTCGGCGGGCTGATCAGGTCGAGCACGGCGGTCTCCTCCAGGCCCGGGGCCATCGGCTTGATCGTGATCTGGCCGCCGGTGTCCCACGTGGTCAGGTCGGTGCTGCCGTAGATGGTGGCGCCCGTGCCGTACATGAACCGGTTGGAGTTGAAGGGGTCGATCTCGAGCGACTCGTTCATCCAGCCGAGCTTCGGGGTGACCTCCGGCGGCTGGGGGTTGGCGCCGAAGCTCAGCCACGGCGAGCGGCTGACGTCCATCTTGTACCGGAAGCTGCGGTTGGGGTAGCTCGTCCAGTCCCAGATCCGGGTCCAGGTCGCGCCGGCGTCGGTGCTGCGCCAGAAGATGGCGTCGGGCCACCAGGACACCTGGGTGGCGACCATGATGGTGTTCGGGTGCTGCCGGTCGATGGTCAGGCCGCTGTAGCCGAAGTAGTCGTCGCTGCTGCTCGACGGGATCGGGCTGATCTGCGTCCAGGTGCCGGTCGCGGTGGCGTACTTCCACACGTCACCCTTGCCGCCGTCGTACGGGCCGCCGGTGTCGCTCGTGGCGAGGTACAGGTAGCCGCCGACGGTGTCCAGCACGCCCTTGTGGGCGATGTACCCCGTCGGCTGACCGGCCAGACGGGACCACGTGGTGCCGCCGTCGGTGCTGCGGTACACCGTGTTCTGCTTGTCGGCCACGCCGACGTAGATGGTCTGGGTCGTGTTGCCGGCCGTGCCGGTGCGCTTGTCGAACGTCACCCACACGACGCCCTGGTTGTCGGTCAGGTACCCGTTGGAGTCGTTCGGGTCCTGCACGTAGTTGCCCGCGTTCGGGAACGAGGTGACCTTCGCCCACGTCGCGCCGGAGTCGGTGCTGCGCCACAGGCCGTTGCCGCTCGGCGCGCCGAAGTACAGGATCGAGTTGCGGTTGGGGTCGATCGCCAGGCGCTCGCCCATGCCGCGCCCGGGCATGTTGCCGCCGATCTTGAACGGCAGCGGCGAGACCTGCCAGGTCGCGCCCTTGTCGGAGGAGCGCAGGATCGCGCCGTTGTTCGGGTCCCACGAGTTGGTGTACATGCCGACCGCGGCGTACACCTTGTTCGGGTCCACGGCGTCGGTGGCGAGGCTGGCGACGCCGTTGTAGCCCCAGTTGTCCTGGCCGACCCAGTCCAGCAGCGGGATCCAGCGGTTGGTGGCGGTGTCGAGGCGGTACGCCCCGCCGATGTCGGTGCGCGCGTAGACCAGGTTGGCCTGCGACTGGTTGAAGATGATGCCCGGCACGAAGCCGCCACCCTCGATCTGCACGTTCTTGAACGCGTACGGGTCGGCGGCAGCGGCCTCGGCGGGCCGCACGGCGGTCTGCACGGCGACGCCGATGGCCGCGACCGCCACGGCCGCCACGGCACAGGCGCCGAGTCTCGTCGATCTGCGACGCAAGGGGGGATGGGGTCTGTTTCGCATGCGCGGATCGTGTGAGCGTTCACGGTCCCGGGTCAATCTCGCCCCAGGCCAGAGGCTGGTCAAGCGCTTCGACAGTGTGAAACTCTCACGAAACACCCGGGCCCGGCGCGGCAGAGTTGGAAATGGTGTTCAACTCCGGCTAGGTTGCCCCGGTGAGGAAGGCCCGGCCGCTGATCGCCCTAGCCGTCGCGCTCGCCGCCGCCGGTTGGCTGCTGACCGCGGTCGGGTCGGCGCCCAGCACCCCGCCGTCGGCGACGCCGGCCGCCGCCACCGCCTCCCCGCCCGCGCCCGTCGTCTTCTCCGCGACGCTGCCCGACGGCGCCGAGTACACGCCGCTGTTCTACGCCGGCGCCACCACCTCCGTCGGCACGGCCCTCACGCCGGACGGCTCGGCGGACCGGCTCATCCTGCGCGACCGCGGCGGCGACCGCGAACTGCGCCGCGCCCCCAGGGACCGGTACGCCCAGTTCCTCGGCTTCACCGCGGCGGACGGCACACTCTACTGGGCCGAGTCGGCCGCCGACCCCGACGGCACCTACGAGACTCGCCTGTGGCGCGCGCCGCTGGACGGCTCCTCCCCGCCGGCGTCCCTCACCGCCGACACCGGCGCCGCGGTGTTCTTCGACTCCGAGTACGACCTCGTCGTCGCCGACGGCCGCCTCCACTGGGTCGCCGCTCCGCCCGACGACGGGGCCCGCACCGAGCTGCGCAGCGTCGCGCTCACCGGCGGCCGGGTCACCACGGCCTCGTTCGAGGGCCGGTTCCGGCACACCGCCTGGCCGTGGCTGCTCAGCGTCGACGACCAGGCCCCGCTCGTGCTCGCGAACCCGCAGACCGGCGAGCGGCGCACCGTCACCCGCGCCGCCGCCGAGACCGTCGTCTGCACCCCTGTGTGGTGCCGCTCCATGGTCCAGCTCGGCGACCGGCACATCTACGACGTCCTCCATCCTGACGGCACCGCCCGCCGTCGCGTCCCCGGCGACCTGACCGCCGTCACCATCGACAACGCGCTCGCCGGCCGCTACGAGATCTTCACCGAAGCCCAGGGTGCGACGGTCCGCCTGGTCGCCTACGACATCGACGCCGGCGTTATCCGCCTCCTCGGCACCGACATCGGCGTGACCACCGCCCGAGCCGGCGTCGTCTGGTGGGCCGACCGCCCCGCCAACCCCACGGCCTGGAAGTCACTCGATCTTCGTTAAACCCACCGCCTGGCGAACACCCAGCACTCGGCGAAGGCCGACGCCTGACCAGCGCACAACGCTCGGGTTTGTCAGCGGGCGATGAGGACGGCGGCGAGCGCGAGGGCGCCCGGTAGTGCCTGTATCAGGAGGATGCGACGGTTGGCGGTGGCCGCGCCGTACAGACCGGCCACGATGACGCAGATCAGAAAGAACACCTCGAACGCGATGTTCGACGCGACCAGCCCGTAGACGAGCCCGGCGGCGAGGAACCCGTTGTACAGGCCCTGGTTCGCCGCGAGCGCCTTGCTGGCGTTCGCGAACTCCTCCGTCGTGCCGAACGCCGCCCGCGTCCGTGGTGCCGTCCAGAGGAACATCTCCAGCACCAGGAAGTACAGATGCAGGGCGGCAACCAGGCCGACGAGGACCTCGGCGACGATATTCACGTGCGAGAGCGTACCCGCACCACCAGCTTCCCGGTCTTGTGCCGCGCGGCGAAGTCGGACAGTGCCCGCGCGGCGTCGTCGAACTCGTATCGCGCGGCGATCCGGGCCCGCAGGTCCCCAGCGACCGCGTCCGCCGCGACTTCGGCCATGCCGCCGAACCGTCCCTCCATATCGAGCACCAGCCGCACGTCGGCCTCGTCGTGGCGCTCCGGCGGCGGGAACGTGATCGTCAGCAGACGCCCTCCCGGCCGCACCGCCGCGACCAGCCGCTCGAGCCGGTCGCCGGGCAGCACCAGGTTGAGTGCCAGGTCGATGCCGTCGGGATAGTCGTCGTACCCGACGACCTCGGCGGCGCCGAGCGAGCGCACCAGGTCGGCGTCGGCCTCGCGCGCGGTCGCCACGACGTGGGCGCCAGCCCTGGCGAGGAGGGGCAGCACCGTAGTGCCGACTCCTCCTGTGGCGCCGACGACCAGGACCCTGGTTTCTGGCTTGACCTCGGCGGACGCCATGAGGGCCCGAGCCGTCAGCCCCACCGTGGGCAGGGCCGCCGCCTGCTCGACGTCGAGCGCGTCCGGCCTTCGTGCGAGGAACGGCGTGTCGGCCTCGAACACCGCGTATTCCGCGAGTGCGCCGGTGCTCAACGACGAGCTGCCCATGTGGCGGATCGCGCGGGGCGTGGCGAACCCGAATATCTCCTCCCCCACCGTTTCGAAGGTCCAGAACCGGCTGCAGGCGACCATCGACGCGCTGGTCGACCGCGCCCGCGACCAGGGCGCCGTCCGCGACGACATCACGGGCACGGACCTTTTCCTGCTCATGTGCGCGCCGAACTACGTCGCCGGCTACGCCTCGGGCGCCCCGCCCGACCTGTGGCGCCGCTATCTGGCGATCATCTTCGACGGCCTGCGGCCGCAGGGCGCCCACCCGCTCCCGCATCCGGCCCCGGACCGGTGACCTCGGCCCCCGACGAGCCCGTGCGCTGGCTGGACGCGCGGTTGTCCGAGGCCGGCCTGCGCCGCACCGGCGACGTCACAGCGCGGTCCACGCGCGGCGGGCCTGGTTCACCGAGGTGGCAGCCGCGCTCGGCGAGTCGGCGGTACCGGTCAGCCTCGACCACGCCGACCTGCACTCCGGCAACATCTTCGCCGACGGGGGCCGCTGCTACGACTGGGGCGACAGTGTGGTGGCCCACCCGTTCGGCTCGATGCTCGTCACGCTCCGTGGCATGAGCGACACGCGCCCCCCGCGACGCGTACCTCGAGGTCTTCACCGACCTCGCCCCGCGCGCCGAGCTGCTCGCCGACCTCCGCAACGCGATGATCACCGGCAACGTGATCCGCGCCCTGACCTGGCACCGCGCACTGTCTGCCGAGGGCTACGATCGGGCAGGCGAGTTCGCCACCGCTCCGGCGGTACACCTGAATCAGCTGCTGACCGCGCAACCGTGGTCCTGCCCGTGATCGCGGCTCAGGACTCCTCGTCGACCTGGGTGTTCTCGGAGTCGAGATCCTCGTGGTGCGCATGCCCGGTGACCCCGTCGACGACCGCGTCGATCGGTTGCGCGATGTAGTCGAACGCCGGCACCGCGATCTGCTCCGCCTCGTCCCGGATGGTCGCAAGATCGATGGCCTCGTCGACCCGCGGCACCCCGGTGTGATCCGTCTTCGCCATACCATTCAGATATCCGTCCCCGGACCGTGTCAAACGTTTCGCCTCACCCCGCCTGATCGCCTCACCCGCCGGTTCGCGCTACTCCCACTGGATCGTGTCCCGCTGGACGTGGGCACGCCCGCTTGATCGGCTGACCTCACCGAATCGTGCTCACTCCCACTTGATCGCGTCGAACGCGGCGGCGACGTTCGGCCAGAGGGCAGCCGGATCCCCACCAGCCAGCTCGCGGCCGGTGTAGTAGCACGCCAGCGCCAGCCGCGGCCCGAGCACGGCCGCCTCCGACGAGGCGCCACGCTCGGCGAGCATGTGCCGCATGCGCTCCGCGAACGCCCGGTGCTTGCGCGCGTTGCGGTCCTCGAGCTCCGGGTTCTCGGCGAGCAGGCGCTCTCGCCGCACGTAGAGCTCCGGGTCGCTCGTCACGGCTGCGCAGATCCGCTCCGCAACGGCCCGCAGCAACGCGATCGCGTCGCCGAAGGTTGGCTTCCCTTCGCCGCTCAGGCTCTCCGGCAGCACCAGACCGTCGAGCCAGTCCTGATCATTGGCGAATACGACTTCCTGCTTGTCACCGAAGTAGCGGAAGAAGGTCGTTCGGCCGACCTGGGCCCGCTCGGCGATATCGGCGACGGTCACGTCGGCGTAGCCGCGCTCCGCGAACAAATCGTACGCCGCCGCGACGATCTCCTCGCGCGCCCGTTGCTGCTTGCGTTCCCGCAGTGACGCTTCGTGCATAGCCACCACATCAGTCTAGCGTTCTTGAACCCAGTCCGATACGGTCCCCAGTACCAAATGGAACTCGATACCAATTCGGAGGCAGGAATGCGCGCGGTTCAGATCAGGGAGTTCGGCGGACCCGAGGTCGTCCAGGTGCGCGACCTCCCCGAGCCGGTCCCGGCAGCGGCCGAGCTGCTGGTGGAGGTGGCCCGCTGCGGCGTCAACTTCGCCGACTCGCTGCTGAGGGAGAACGGCTACATCGCCTCGGCGACGCTGCCGATCATCCCGGGCGGCGAGGTCGTCGGCCGGACACCTGATGGCCGACGGGTCGCCGCGATGATCCAGAACGGTGGATACGCGGAGAAGGCCGTCGTCCCGGAAGCGCACGCGTTCCCGGTGCCGGACGAGCTCGACGACGTCGAGGCGGTCGCATTGCTCGCCCAGGGCCTGACAGCGTGGTGGTTGGTCAACCGCACCGCCCGGATCCAGCCCGGCGAGAGTGTCGTCGTCCACGCGGCGGCGGGCGGCGTCGGCTCCCTGGCGCTACAGCTGGCGAGGCTGCGCGGCGCCGAACGGGTCATCGCCGTGGCGAGCACACCGGAGAAGCGCGACGTGGCGCTGTCGCTCGGCGCCGACAACACGATCGATCCGGCGGCCGACGACCTCACAGCCGAGCTGTGCGCCGCCAACGACGGCGCGCAGGTCGACGTGGTCCTGGAGATGACCGGCGGTCGCGTGACCGACCAGAGCCTGGCCGCGCTCGCTCCGTTCGGCAGGCTCGCGTTGTACGGCATGGCGAGCCGCATCGAACCGGAGAAGGTCTCGCTCCGCGCACTGCAACGCCGTTCGGCAACGATCAGCGGCTTCTGGCTCATGCACGCCTTCACCCGCCCGGAGATCCTCGAAAAGGCCTACGCCGAACTGGCCGCGCTGGTGACCGCCGGCGACCTCCGAGTGATACACGGCGGCGACTACCCGATGTCCGAAGTCCGCCGCGCACATGAGGACCTCCGCAACCGCCAGTCCATCGGCAAGCTCGTCATCGACCCCGCGAGGTGATGACGACCACTGAGCTTGATCTTTCAGCGCGGGGTCAGGCCGGGAGGATCGCCTGCGTGGTCGGCTCGTCGTCCTCGTCTGGCTCGGGGTCGGCGGGTGGGACGAGACGTGGGACGACGCGGTGGACCGTCAGCAGGACCGCGGCCACCACCAAGGCGGTGATGCCGGCTATGCCGAGGGCGCCGCCCGCATACGCGACGAAGAGGCGGCGGCGGCTCAGGTCGTCGACGGAGCGCGTGATGACGTCGTCGGTGAGGTGCATGCAGAGGGCGGCGCCGGCCAGCAGGACCAGGGAGACCAAGGTCAGGAAGACGGTGGTGTAGGTGCTCGGCGCACCGTAGCTCACGCCGCCATGGCGGCGCTGGGCGATCACGATGAAGAGGCTCGCGACCGCGGCCCAGGCGCCGACGATGAGCAGCGCGGCGACAGCGTCGCTGGGGCGGTGCCATCCCGCGGAGAGGGTGGCCACGCCGGCCAGGGCGGCGAAGACGGTGCCCAGGAAGGCGGCCGGGCCGCGGGCCTTCGCGGGCAGGACCAGGACCAGGGCCACGGCCACCGAGGCGGCGATGGTGGTGTGGCCGCTCGGCAGGCTGTTGCCGGCCGCGGCGCGCTCCGGGTCGACGCCCAGCTCGGGGCGGTAGATGAGTGCCTTGAGCACCTGCGTGGTCACGTTCGCGCCGCCGATGAGCAGGACCGCGCCGACGGCCAGGGCGACCCGGCGGCGGGCCAGGGCGATGAAGCCGATCGCGATCGTGGCGGCGGTCAGCGACACAATGGAGATGCCGTTGAGGGTGTTGTGCACCAGGGTCTCGACGCGGGACCGGCCGATGCTGTTGCCGGTGATCGCGACGTAGTCCAGCAGTTGGCCGTGCTCGGTGCCGACGAAGAACCGCCAGACCGCAACGGCACCGGCCGCCTCCAGGGCGGCCACGAAGAGAAGCCACAATGCCAGCCCGACGGGCCACCCACGCATGGCAGGCAACATAACCCAAGGCCGCGAATTGCGCTCATCGCGATATTTCTTGTCTTCGTGGTACGGCGTGAGATCGGGTAGCAGCCATGCTCTCCACGCCATATCGGCCGGTTCTGCGCCACCCGCTCTTGCGTCGCGTCCTGCCGGGGCTGGCGGTCTCCGCGCTCGGCGACGGCATGTCCATCGTCGCGATCTCGTGGCTGGCGCTGCAGCTGGCGCCGGACGGCGCGCGCGGCGCGTGGGTGGCGGCCGCCGTCGCCGCGTACTCGCTGCCCTCGGCCCTCGGCGGCGTGCTGCTCCGGCGTTACCTGCGCGGCCGGAGCGGGGCGCAGCTGGCCGGCTGGAACGCGACCCTGCGGGGGGCGGCGCTGGGCGCGATCGTGGTCGCGTACGGAGCCGGGGTGCTGCACACCTGGCTCTACGTCGCACTGCTGGCGGTGTCCTCGCTGCTGGCGGCGTGGGGCTCGGCGGGGCGGTACACGCTCGTCGCCGAGCTGCTGCCGCGCGAGCACCACCTGGCCGCCAACGGGGTGCTCACCGCGATCGGCGAGTTCGCCACGATCGTCGGGCCGCCGCTGGCCGGGCTGCTCATCGGCTGGACGAACGCGGCGGTGGTGATCGCGCTGGACGCGGCGAGCTTCGCGGTGCTCGCCGCGACCTACCGGCTGGCCATGCCAAGAACCCAGCCAACCAGTCAGCCAGCAGATCCCGATACAAGCGAAAAGATCGGGCACACGACCGACCCGAGCGGCAGCGAAGCGAACGGCCGAACCCAACGAGGGCTCCTCGCGCTGTCGTTCGGGTTCTTCCTGCTCTTCGGCCCGTTCTACGCGGCGATGCCGATCCACATCGCCGACGAGCTGCACGCCCCGGCCACCCTCCTCGGGGTCTACTACACCGCGTTCGGCATCGGCGCCGTGGTCGGCGGCCTGGGCAGCGCGTTCCTGCGCCGCCTGCCCCTGTGGCCGGCGATGACCGGCATCGTGGTCGCGTTCGGCGCCGCGATGCTCCCGCTGGGGCTGGGCGCCCCCGCCGTCGTCTCGCTGCCGGCGTTCGCGGTGGCGGGCCTGTGCTGGGCGCCGTACCTGTCTACGGTGATGGCCCTGTTCCAGCGCACCACCCCGCCGGACCGGCTGCCCCAGGTGCTGGCCGCGTTCGGCTCCATCACGGTGATCGCGGTGCCGCTCGGCACCGCGATCGGCGGGCCGCTCGTGACCGCGTTCGGCGCGGGGCGCACGCTGCTGCTGAGCGCCATCGCCATGATGGTGCTCGGGGTGATCGCGGCATCTGGCATGATTCTCCAGCCAACCGGGAAAGTGCGGGAGGAACCACACCCAGATGGGTACTAACAGAGCCATGGTGCTCGTGGGCTACACCGTCGAGGCGACCGACGGCGAGGTCGGCGCGATCGACCGCAGGACGTACGACGGCCGGCAGGTGCTGGTCGCCGGCGACGACGGCGCGCTGCTCAAGGTCGACGTGAACACGGTCGAGCGCATCGACCACCGCGACCATCGGGTGTACCTGGCGGTCAGCCGGCGAGAGCTACGGACCCGCTGACACGGCCGCGTGGGGGGCAACGGGCGGCATCCTCAGTAGGTCGCGAGGTCCAGCAGCGGCTCGCGCTCGACGGTCTCGAGGATCTCGAGCACGACCTGCTCGGCGTCGAACGGCAGCGGCAGGTCCCCGACGAGGAACTCCCGGGTCAGGTTCACGAAGCACAGCGCGCGCCCGCACAGCGGCTCGATGCCGATCTCGGTGAACGCGGCGATGAGCACCCGGCTCGTGGCGTACGCGCCGCGAGGCTGCATCGAGCCGGGCCGGGCGAAGTCGCCGCGGAAGAGCAGCTCGTACCCGTGGACGTCGCCGTCCCGGTCGAAGATCGGCTGGCGGCCGACGTGCACTGCGCCGGAAGGGGGGAACATATCGCCTCTTCGACTCCGGCACCCCGGATCTGCGGATTTCCGCGCCCTCAGGCGTTTCCCGCGAGGGCGTGGACCTTCCAGCCGAGATCGGGGAAGCCGGACGCGACGGCCACGTGGGCGCTCGCGGTGTTCGCCGGGTCGTGCAGATATATCGGTACCGCACCGGCGCCCACGATCCGCCGGGCCGCCCGGGCCACCAGCCGCCGGGCCAGCCCCTGCCCGCGGGCCCGCTCCTCGGTGCCGACGGAGATCTCGATCCCGGTCGCGTCGTGCGGCTTGAGCCCGACGCCGGCCAGGTACTCCCCCGTGCCCGGCTCCCGCGCGACGAGCACCTCGCCGGGGAACGGCCGCAGCCAGTCGGGCAGGCCGGGCCGGTCCGGCAGCCCGTCCGACGGCTCCCACTCCCCCGCGTCCGGCAGGTCCGAAGGCGCCTCGCTCCAGCGGAACACACCGGTGAAGAAGTGCTGCTCGGGCCGGCCGACGAGGGCGGCCAGCGCCGCGCCGAGCACCGCCTCCAGCTCGTCCGGGGCGGTTTCGGCGACGAGCCGCGCGACCGCGTCACGGGCGGCGGGTGGCACGGACAGCACGCCGTTGCCGGCCGCGTCGGTCACGCCGAGCGCCCGCTGCTCCCCGCCGTCCCACCGTGGCTTCTCCCGCAGCGGGCTGCCGACGACGACGAGGCCCCCCGGGGACGGCCAGCTTCCGAGCCAGACACGAAGGAACCGATCGAGCACTCGTGCATCCTAGGGTCGGGCTCGGTACTGGACGTTCATGACCTCGGCGACGCGCTTGGTCCAGTCGGCCGGGCCGTCCACGGCCCAGTTCTCGCCCAGGGCCATGAACAGCGGTTCGCGGATGCCGGCCAGGGCGACCCACTGGGCCTCGACCTCGCTGTGCACGGCGTACACCCCGACGTCGACCTGCTGCCCGGCGGCGACGCAGCGGCCCCGGCCGACGGCGTCGCGGGCGTCGTCGACGGCCTCGTAGTCGTCGCAGGCCAGGCCGCGCCGGTCGAGGTACTCCACCAGCGCCTGCGGCGAGGCGAACCGCCGCGGCGGCGTCTCGGCCGCGGGGTCGGGGTCCCGGCCGATCCGCCCGAGGAGGACCGCGAGCACGGCCCCGGCGATGACGACCCCGGCCGCGAGGCCCGCGATGAGGGCCACGGGCGGGCGGTGCACCGGGTGGAGCCGCGGCGGCGGGGGCGGCAGGGGCTGCGTGGCTTCGGGGTCGGACACTGGCGGATCCAGGTGGTCGAGGGGCTGGTGGGGCTGCTCGGTCACGCGAGAAAGCTACCCCGGTCCGTTCGCAGACTGCGCACGTCCGAACGGCCAGAGTTGCTCAACGACCTATGGGCATCGGCACACCCCGGCCCCGGCGAGCCCCGGTGCGGGCTCATGCGGCGGGCAGCGACACGGCGATCTCCTCGCCGAGGGTGGCCCCGCCGAGCAGTCGCAGGTCGTCGCCGCTCCAGAACTTGCCGGGGTCGTACCAGTTAGCCCGCTTGTCCTTGGCGAGCAGGCCCATGTCCTCGTACGTCACCGCGACCACCTCGGCGCAGTAGGCAGTCTCCAGGGAGCCGGAGGTCGGCTCGCGCAGGTGCGGCAGGCGACCCTTGAACCAGCGGCCGGCCAGCCGGGCGGTGGACGGGAACGGGGTGCCGTCCAGGCGGGCGATCGTGCGCAGGACCGCGTCCTCCATCGCCGGGCCGACCTCCGGGAACAGCTGGCGCAGCCAGGCGCGCTGGCCGTAGCGGCGGCCCCAGACCAGCACCGCGTCGCGCAGGTCGTGCAGCTGGACGCCGCGCTGGTGGGTGCCCGTCCACATGTCCGGCAGCGACCGCCCGAGCTCGGCGTGCCACATGAGCGGCGGCATGTCGTCGAGGACGACGGACATGCCGACGTGGTTGACCGGGCTGTTGGTCAGGGTCTGGATGGCGCGGTCGGCGGTCGTGCGGCCGCGGAACACCCACAGGTCACCCGTGCGCGCCATCCGCACGGCCTCGTCGAGATCGACCATCACCGGTACTACCCTAGGGCCTCATGCGCATCAAGTGGTGGAAGGTCGTGGGGCTGGCCGGTGTCGTCGGCGTGGCGGCCACGGGCGTGCTGGTCGCGCGGGCGGAGCGGCGGCGGCGGGCGTACACGCCCGAGGAGGTCCGCGAACGGCTGCGTCAGCGGCATGCGGTCGCACAGGACGGGACGAGTCGCGGCTCACGTACCAGTGACACGGGGGGTCACATAGGGTAGGTGTGTGCAGCCACAGACTTCCCAGGCCGACCCGGTTCGGGTCCTGTTCCTCGAAAACATCCACCCGATCGCGGTCGAGCGGATGCGCTCCGAGGGATACGAGGTGGACAGCGTCGGTCGCGCGCTCGACGAGGACGAGCTGATCGCGAGGCTCGATGGGGTACACCTGCTGGGCATCCGGTCCAAGACCCAGGTCACCGCCAACGTCCTGGCCTCCGCGCCGCAGCTGCGCGCCATCGGCGCGTTCTGCATCGGCACCGACCAGATCGACCTGCGCAGCGCGGCGGAGTCCGGCATCGCCGTGTTCAACGCGCCGTTCTCCAACACCCGCAGCGTGGTGGAGCTGGCGATCGCCGAGATCATCGCGCTCACGCGGCGGCTGACCGAGAAGAACGCCGACATGCACAACGGCGTGTGGAACAAGGACGCCGAGGGCTCCCACGAGATCCGCGGCCGGTCGATCGGCATCGTCGGCTACGGCAACATCGGCACGCAGCTGTCGGTCCTCTCCGAGAATCTCGGCCTGCGGGTGTACTTCTACGACACCTCGGAGAAGCTCGCGCTGGGCAACGCCGTGCGCTGCAACTCCCTCGACGAGCTGCTCGAGGTCGCCGACATCGTCACGCTGCACGTGGACGGGCGGCCGGGCAACAGCGGGTTCTTCGGCGAGGAGCAGTTCGCGAGGATGCGCCCGCGCAGCATCTTCCTCAACCTCAGCCGCGGCTTCGTCATCGACCACGACGCGCTGCGCCGCCACCTCGACAACGGGCACCTCGCCGGCGCCGCCGTGGACGTGTTCCCGAAGGAGCCGAAGGCGAAGGGCGACGAGTTCGTGTCGGCCCTGCGCGGCCTGCCCAACGTGATCCTCACCCCGCACATCGGCGGGTCGACCGAGGAGGCGCAGTCCGACATCGGCTCGTTCGTCGCCGAGAAGCTGCACAAGTACGTCTCGGAGGGCTCCACGACGCTCAGCGTCAACCTGCCCTCGCTCAACCTGCAGCAGGCCCCGGACACGCACCGCATCGCGCTGCTGCACCACAACGTCCCTGGCGTGCTCGCCGACGTCAACAGCATCTTCGCCGGCCACAAGGTCAACGTGGAGGGCCAGATCCTGGCCACCCGCGGCGAGTTCGGCTATCTGCTGACCGACATCGCCATCGACTACCCGCAGGAGATCCTCGCCCAGCTGGCCGGCATGGCCACCACGGTCCAGCTGCGCGTACTGTCCTGACACTCTGCTGAAGCCGCCGGCCGCGCCACGCGCGGCCGGCGGTTGCTCGTTTCATCCGGCGTTCAGCGCCGCCCGACCCCCCTCCCGGAGTAATTCACAGTCTTCGATCAGCGGTAACGCCGCCGTCCCATGTCGTTCACAACCGAACGACAGCGTGCTCCCAACGGATCGAGAGGAGACACGCATGTCGATGGTTCGGGCCCGTCGACCTGGCAGCCGCCCCTGGCCTCGTACCGGTGCACCTACGCGAAGATGTGGATCACCGTGAAGTACACCTGGAGCCTGAAACTGCAGTCGTCGGAGAAGTCGGCGCTGCAGACGATGTTGAACTCGTGCTGAGGCTTCAACTCCTGCTGATGCTGCTGGTGCCCGCCTCCACGACGTAGGACGCGCTCGTCGACACCGGGGCCGTTCGCGTGGCGATGGTGTCGACGGTGCGCGCGTCGGTGCGCCACGCGTCCTTGCCGACCTCGCAGCGCAGGTACCCGCGCCGCGAGCCGTCGAAGTACTTCACGTGCGGGTTGAGCACCGGGTTGACCGCCTTCAGCGGCGCGTCGAACGCGATCGGGAAGTCCGAGCTGACCGACGTGGCGGTGAACTCGACCGCCACGGAGGGCTGCTCGGGCCGGTCGAAGTCCAGCTTCAGCTCGCTGAACCAGCTCGAGTGGATGTCGCCGGCGAGGACCACCGGGTTGGCCACCCGGGCGTCGGCGAGGTGCTGCAGCAGCCGGGTGCGCTGCGGCGCGTAGCCGTCCCACTGGTCGAGGTTGGCCAGCACCGGCGGGACGCCACCGGTCGGGTTGGGCAGCTTGGTCCGGCTCATCATGACCTGCTGGGCGATGACGTTCCAGCGGGCCGGCGAGCGGTCCAGGCCGTCGAGCAGCCAGCGCTCCTGGTCCGCGCCGGTCAGCGTGCCGCCGGTGTTCGCGGTGCCGGCCTCGGGCAGGCCGAAGTCGCCGGGGAAGCCGCCCGGCTGGTCGGTGCGGTACTGCCGGGTGTCGAGCACGTTGACGCGGGCCAGCCGGCCGAAGTCGAACCGGCGGAAGATGCGCAGGTCCGGGCTGCCCGGCCGCAGGTTCGCGCGGATTGGCATGTGCTCGTAGTACGCCTGGTAGGCCGCCGCCCGCTGGCGCGCGAACTGCTCCGGCGACTGGTGCTGCGCGCCGGTGTCGTCGATCTCGTCGATCAGGCCGGCGTAGTTGTTCTCGGTCTCGTGGTCGTCCCAGGTGACCACCCACGGGAAGGCGGCATGCGCGGCCCGCAGCGCCGGGTCGCCCTTGTACTGCGCGTGCCGCGCCCGGTAGTCGTCCAGCGTCTGCAGCTGGTCGAGCCCGGGCGTGCGCGGGGTGGTGTGGTTGCGGTCGGCGTAGGCGCTGTGCGGGTCGTACTCGTAGATGTAGTCGCCGAGGTGCAGGACCACGTCGAGGTCCTCGGCGGCCAGGCCGGTGTAGGCGGGCCAGTAGCCGTTCTGGAAGTCCTGGCAGTTGACGATGCCGAAGCGCAGCCGGCCGCCGTCGAGCCACGGCGGCGGCGCGGTCTTCGTGCGCCCCACGGGGCTGAGCTCGCCGAGGGCGCGGAAGCGATAGTGGTACTCGTGGCCGGGCAACAGCCCGCGCACGTCGGCGTGGACCGAGTGGCCCAGCTGCGGCCAGGCCGTGGCGTGCCCGGAGCGGACCACCCGGCGGAACCGCTCGTCGAGGGCGACCTGCCACTCGACCCCGACCGGCCGAGCCGGCAGCGGCCCGGACGCGCGCAGCAGGCGGGTCCACAGGATGACGCCGTCGGGCAGCGGGTCGCCGCTGGCGACCCCGAGCGCGAACGGTCCGTCGTGGTCGTGGTGGTCGCCGCGGAGGGGCTCGGCGACGGAGGGATCGGCCGCGGTCAGCGGAAGGACGATGGCGCCGGTCGTGACCGCCGCCCCGGTGAGCAACTGGCGTCGGGTGAGCATGAGGGTGACTCTCGTGGCGCCGGCTGTCGCGGTGCGTAACGGCGGGCGAACATCAGGCACGCGAGGGACATACGGGCCATCGTTAGGATCATCATATGACCTCACCGCTGGCCGGGCCGGTGGAGGCCCTGTTCGAGGCCGTACGGTCGGGCGGTCCGGACGACTTCCGCGCCGCGCTGGAGGGCATCATGCGCGGCACCCGGGAGGCCGGGCCGGCGGACGTCCAGGCTGCGCTCGTGCGGCTGGAGCCGATGCTGGCGCGGCTGCCGCTGGGCATGGGCCCCGACCTGGCGCAGATCGCCGGGGCCATGGTCGACTTCGGCGCCGACCCGGGCGTGGTGCTGCCGACGCTGGTCGAGCGGGCGGCCGGGGCGATGGAGCAGGCGGCGCGCTTCGCCCAGCTCTTCAGGGCGGTCGCGGGCGGCCTGCCGGACCCCGGCGATCTCGGGCAGGTGGCGGCGGCGCGGGCCCGGTTCGTCGCCACCGCCCCCGGGCGCGGCATGGCCGAGGAGGAGGCCGAGGCGCTGGTCCAGGCCTGGTTCTGCGGCGACGCCTGGGTGCAGCCCGTGCTGTACCTCAACCAGCGCCGCGACGTGCGCGCCGCCCTCCCGCAGCGCGAGCGGCTGCTGGCGGCGGCCGGGCCGGCGAGCGAACTGCTCGGCAACGCCGCCTGGCTCGAGGGGCTGCTGCTGGTGCTCGACGACGAGCCGCTCGTGGTGCTCGACCGCGGCTTCGCCGGCACCGGCCGGGGCTTCCGGGTGACGATCGGCGGCATCGGCGACAACTTCCAGCTCCACACGCTGCTCGCCGCCGCGCTGATCGGCGACGACACGGCGGCGCACAGGCTGCCCGGGCGGCGCCCCACCGAGACCGAGATCGCCGCCGCCACCGACGGCGAGGAGCTCATGCCGCAGGGCGGCATCCAGGGCAACTGGAACCTCGTCGACGCCCGCGGCGAGTGGATCTGGAACGAGGGCCGCCCGGCCGACATCCCGCACCTCGACGGCGTGCGGGTGGTCGTGCTCGATCCCGAGCCGTACCCGCGCCACTGGACCTCCGGCCGCCCCTACCCGCTCATGGCACCGCAACTGCGCGTCGACGAGGTGCTCCCGCCGGCGGAGTCGGCGGCCTGGCTCGCCCGATGCGAAACCCCCGCGCGGGCCGAGTAGCCCGGCGGTACAGTCCCCGGGGTGTCGCCTCGAGAGCTCGTCGTGCTGGGCACCGCCAGCCAGGTGCCGACCCGGTCGCGCAACCACAACGGGTACTTCCTGTCGTGGGACGGCGAGGGCATCCTCTTCGACCCCGGCGACGGCACGCAGCGGCAGATGGTCCACGCCGGGGTCGCGGCCAGTGACGTCACCCGGATCTGCATCACGCACTTCCACGGCGACCACTGCCTGGGCCTGCCGGGCGTGATCCAGCGGATCTCCCTGGACTCCTCACCGCACGACGTGCAGGCCTACTTCCCGGCCGGCGGCGAGGAGTACTTCGACCGCCTCCGCAACGCGGCGCCCTTCTACGACTGCGCGACGATCACCAAGAACCCCGTCGAAGCGGATGGGACGATCGCGCAGACCCCGAAGTTCCGGATCGAGGCGCACCGGCTCGACCACGGCATGGAGACCTACGGCTATCGGCTCGTCGAGCGCGACGGCCGGCGCATGCTGCCCGACCGGCTGCGCGAGCGCGGCATCGCCGGCCCCGACGTGGCCGCGCTGCAGCGCGCCGGGGAGCTGAAGGGGGTGCGGCTGGAGGAGGTGAGCGAACCGCGCAGGGGACAGCGGTTCGCGTTCGTGATGGACACGCGGCTCTGCGACGGCGTCGGGCGGCTGGCCGAAGGAGCCGACGTGCTCGTGATCGAGTCCACGTACCTCGCCGAGGACGAGGAACTGGCCGTCGCGCACGGGCACCTCACCGCCGGGCAGGCGGCGCGGGTGGCCGCGGAATGCGGCGTGGGCACGCTCGTGCTCACCCACTTCTCGCAGCGCTACGACGACCCGTCGCGCTTCCGGCGGGAGGCGGAAGCGGTCTTCGACGGCGAGGTTGTCGTGGCCGAGGACCTGACCAGGGTCAAGATCCGCGGCTAGTCACATTCGGTGCAGATCGGCGCGCCGTTGCGCTCCCTGGCCAGCTGGCTGCGGTGGTGCACGAGGAAGCAGCTGGAACAGCGGAACTCATCGCCGCGCATGGGGACGACAGGGACGGTCAGTTCTTCGTCGGGCAGCTCCGCGCCCGGTAGCTCGAAGCCCGCCTCGCTGTCGTCGACGTCGACCGATGCCGACTGGCCACTGGCCCGGCGGGCGGTGAGCTCCTCGAGGCTGTCCTCGGCGAGGTCGCTCCCGACCGGGTGGCGTGGCGCGTCGTAGTCGGTGCTGATGGCCATGGCGTTCACCCTCTCTTGGTGACTTGGTTGTGTAACGAACGCCGCCGGCCTCGGATGTGTTCCCGGCCGACATGAATGAATGCGGGTGTGTCCCGGCTCACGCCGGCTCACGCGAATCCGGCCCGATTCGGTCCACTGTGGACATATCAACAGCGGCAGCGCCAACGAGGCTACCTCGCCGGGTCGCCCATGCGCGGACTTTTGCCATTCTCAGCGGAGATGTTCCCGAATCACTCGCAACGCCGCAGGTCAGCCGTCGGCCGGCACGGCCAGGTGGCCGATCGGGGGAACGCGGCGGTGGCGGTCGCCCGGCGCCGGGCGCACTACAGTGCTCCGCATGAAGCTCCCCGAACGGGCCCGCGTCGTGGTGGTGGGCGGCGGCGTCATCGGCACCTCCGTCGCGTACCACCTGGCGAAGATGGGCGTATCCGACGTACTGCTGCTGGAGCGGGACCGGCTCACGGCCGGGACCACGTGGCACGCGGCCGGGTTGATCGTCACGTTCGGCTCGCTGTCGGAGACGTCGACCCGGCTGCGCCAGTACACCCGCGACCTGTACGCCGGCCTGGAGGCCGAGACCGGCCTGTCGACCGGCCTGCGGCAGTGCGGCTTCATCGAGCTGGCCGCCGACGAGGGGCGCCTGGAGGAGTACCGCCGGGTGGCCGCGTTCAACCGGCACCTCGGCGTCGACGTGCACGAGATCTCCCCGGCCGAGGTGCGCGACCTGTTCCCCCTGGCCCGCACCGACGACGTGCTGGCCGGCTTCTACGTCGCCGAGGACGGGCGGGCCAACCCCGTGGACGTGACGATGTCGCTGGCCAAGGGGGCCCGGCTGCGCGGCGTCGAGATCCTCGAGGGCGTACCCGTGACCGGCACCCTGCGCCGCGGGGACACGGTCACCGGCGTGCGCACGCCGTTCGGCGACGTCGAGGCGGAGGTCGTCGTCAACTGCGCCGGCATGTGGGCCCGCCAGCTGGGCGAGGAGGCCGGGGTCAGCATCCCGCTGCAGGCCGCCGAGCACTACTACCTCATCACCGAGCCGATCGACGGGGTGAGCGCCGACCTGCCGGTGCTGGAGGATCCCGGCGCCTACGGGTACTTCCGCGAGGAGACCGGCGGCCTGATGGTCGGGCTGTTCGAGGGCGCGGCGGCGCCGTGGAGCGTCGAGCGGGTGCCCGACGGCTTCTCCTTCGGCACGCTCCCGCCCGACTGGGACCGCATGGCGCCCTACCTGGAGGCGGCGATGGCCCGCATCCCGGTGACCGCGACCGCCGGCGTGCGCACCTTCTTCTGCGGGCCGGAGAGCTTCACCCCCGACCTGGCGCCGATCTTCGGGGAGTCGCCGGAGCTGCGCAACTACTTCGTCGCGGCGGGCATGAACTCGATCGGCATCCTGACCGGGGGCGGGATCGGCCGGGCCCTCGCCGCGTGGATCGCCGAGGGGCGGCCCGACGTCGACGTGACCGGGATGCACATCGACCGGCTGCAGCCGTACCAGCGCAACCGGGACTACCGCGCCGCGCGAACCGTCGAGGCGCTCGGGCAGGTCTACGCCGCGCACTACCCGAACAAGGCCCTCACCTCGGCCCGGGACGCGCGACGCTCGCCGCTGCACGATCGCCTGGAGCCGCTGCGGCCGTACCGGCGGGACGTGTCGGGCTGGGAAATGCCCGATTTCTACGACTTTTCCGGAAATGTCGCGCTTTCATGGGGAAAGCCGGACTGGTTCGGCACCTGGGCGGCGGAGCACCGGGCGGCCCGCGAGGACGCGATCCTCATGGACATGTCGTTCATGGCCAAGTTCCTGGTCCAGGGGCGCGAGGCCGGGGCGGCGCTGGAGGAGCTGTCGGCCAACCGGGTGTGCAACCCGGGGCGGGTCACCTACACCCAGTGGCTCAACGAGGGCGGCACGATCGAGGCCGACCTGACCGTCACCCAGCTCGACGAGGACCGGTTCTGGGTCGTCGCCTCCGACACCGCGCACCGGCACGTGCTGACCCGGCTGCGCCGGCACCTCGCCCCGCAACGCCACGCCTTCGTCACCGACGTCACCTCCGGCTGGGCGCAGATCAACCTCCAGGGCCCGCGGTCGCGGGCGGTGCTGTCGGCCGCGGCCGGGGCCGAGATCACGCTGCCGTTCCGCGGCGCCGCGGAGATCGAGATCGGCTACGCCCGGGCGCTGTGCCTGCGCATCACGTACGTCGGCGAGCTGGGCTACGAGCTCTACGTCCCCGCCGACCAGGCCGTGCACGTGTACGACCGCCTCGTCGCCGCCGGTGCGCGGACCCTTGAGCACGGGCTGCGCCACGCCGGGCTCAAGGCCCTCGCCAGCCTGCGCATGGAGAAGGGGTACCGCGACTACGGCCACGACATCGACAACACCGACGACGTCCTCGAGGCCGGGCTGGG
The DNA here is from genome assembly GCF_043197855.1 of Dactylosporangium sp. NPDC048998. NCBI lineage: Bacteria > Bacillati > Actinomycetota > Actinomycetes > Micromonosporales > Micromonosporaceae > Dactylosporangium > Dactylosporangium sp. NPDC048998. Next base: position 21,617 of record NZ_JBICTV010000032.1, on the reverse strand, counting down.
CTTCGCCGTCGCGCTGGACAAGGAGCACTTCATCGGCCGCGAGGCGGTGCTGGCCCGCCGCGCCCGCGGCCCGCTGACCCGGCGGCTGGTCCAGGTGCTGGTCACCGACCCGAAGGCGCTGATGTTCCACGGCGAGGTCGTGCGCCGCGACGGCCGGGACGTGGGGTACGTCCGGGCCGCCTCCTACGGGCACACGCTCGGCGGCGCGGTCGGCCTGGCCATGCTCGACGCCGGCGCCGACCCGCTCGACCAGGCCTGGCTGGACGCCGGCGAGCTGACCGTGGAGATCGCCGGGGCCACGTACCCGGCGCGCGCCTCCCTGCGCCCCCTGTACGACCCGACCGGCGAGCGCGTGCGGCTTTGACCACGCGTTTGTGGGGTGGAGATGCACAAGGAGGCCGCCGAAACGCATGATCACGGAGACTTGCCGGCGGACCGCCACCGCCGGCCGATGTGCCGTCTGTGGGCTCCGCCACCGACACTGACGAAGCTCGCTGGCAGGATATGAGGGTGCGTCAGTTCCGGACCCTGGCATTGCGCGTGCGCTCCCCCGAGGCGAGCGCGGCGCTGACGCACGCCGCCCAGCGCATCGGGCTGCCGGTGGTGCAGCTGCCGGGCGACCCGGCCGAGGTGACCGGGCTGCACTCCGCCGACCTCGTGGCCTGGCGGGCCGCCGGCGGATACCTCACCACGCTCATCGCGGGCGGCGCCGACGTCTGCCTCTACGGCGCGTCCCCGTCGTGGTTCGCCGCCCTGCCCAAGGACGTCACCGGCCGCGACATCCGGCTCGTCACCGTCGGCGAGGCGCCGGACGTCGTCGGGCCGCGCCCGGCGGTGGCCAAGCTCGCCGACGAGAAGCATCCCGCGTTCTCCGCCGCCTGGGTGCGCAACGCCGACGACCTGCGCAACCGGCTGCGCACCGCCCGGCTGCCCGCGGACAGCACGCTGATCATCATGGATCACTGGCTCGACCTCGCCTCGGAGTATCGCGTGTTCACCATCGGGCGGCAGCCGGTGGCGTGGTCGCCCTACCTGGTGGAGGGCGAGGAGTGGAGCCCCTCGCTGCGCATGCATCGCGCGTCGTGGCACGACGAGGCGGCGGCCTTCGTCGCGCTGATGCTCGCCGACCTGCCGGCCGAGGACGTGCCCCCGACGGCCGTGATCGATGTGGGGCGCACCGACTCGGGGCAGTTCGCGGTGCTCGAGGTCAACAACGTGTGGAGCTCCGGGCTGTACAGCTGCGACCCCGACGGCGTGCTGCGCGCCGTGCTCGCGGCCAACGACCCCGACTGCGACCCGCGCTGGCGCTGGCAGCCCGCCCCGGCGCTCGGCGCCTGAGCTGGGTGCCTGAGCGCGGTGCCAAGCCTGCTCGCCCGGCTCCGCATCGGGTTTCACTGGCGGGGCGGCCCCGACGTGGCCTTCGCCGACATCACCGAGTGGTGGCGCGACCCGGCGGTGCTGCGCGACCTGCCGCCAGCCGTCGCCGGCCTGGTCGGCGGCGAGCCGACGGTGGTGCTCGGCCCCGCCTCCCGCGGCACGCTGCTCGGCGCGCTCGTCGCCGCCCATCTGGGCGTGGGCCTGGTGGAGGTACGCAAGAACGACCGCGTGGCGACGCACTCGGCGTTCTACGCGTCGCGCCGGCTCCCGGCGACCTACCACGAGGGCGGCGCGCTGCTGAGCTTCCGCCGCGCCCTGGTCCGCCCGGGCGACCGCGTCCTGTGCGTCGACGACTGGGTGGAGAGCGGCGCGCAGGCCCTGGCGATCCGGGAGATGGTCGCCGAGATCGGGGCCGCCTGGCTGGGCCTGGCCTGCGTCGTCGACGACCTCGGCGACCGCGCGCAAATTCGCCGGGACCTGGGCGTGCGCGCCCTGCTGACCGCCGACGAACTCTAGACGACTGAACCGGGTAACCCCGGTGGCCTGGGCCGGGATCGGAGTTCTTGACTGCCCTCTGCTCGGCTCGTATCGTCGGCTCCAATTAACCGCTTAACACCCCAGGTCCGTGGAAGTTTCAGATCCGCCTTCGGGCTGATCAGCACGGGCGATCGCGGTTCGTTGACGCATGCACGGTGCTGACTACGTTGCTCGGCGTGGGCGTCCGCCCTCCCCGCCAAGGAAGGCCACCGATGTACAAGAGAATGCTCGCGCGGGCCTTGAGCGCGATCGCCGCCGTCGCGGTCGTCGCCGCCGGTGGCACCGCGTCGGCCGCGGAGCGCGGCACCGGGTTCGTCGGCCGGCAGGGCTCGGACCTGCGCCTCGACGGCCGCACGTTCCGCTTCGCCGGCTCCAACAACTACTACCTGATGTACAGCTCCCGCGCGATGGTCGACGACGTGCTCGGCGACGCCGCCGCGGCCGGCTTCGACGTCCTGCGCACGTGGGGGTTCCTCGAGACCCAGCAGAACGGCGTCTCCCTGCAGTACTGGGGTGGCACGAGGCCCGCGTACAACGACGGCCCCGACGGGCTGCAGCGCCTCGACTACGTGCTCAAGGCGGCCCGCGACCGGGGCATCCGGCTGGTCATCCCGCTGACGAACAACTGGAGCGACTTCGGCGGCATGGACCAGTACGTGCGCTGGCGGGTCTCCCAGACGCAGGCCGAAGGCCACCACGACGACTTCTACACCGACCCGGTGATCCGCGGCTGGTTCAAGGACTGGATCGGCCACGTGCTGAACCGCACCAACAGCCTCACCGGCGTGAAGTACAAGGACGACCCGACCGTCATGGCCTGGGAGCTGGCCAACGAGCCGCGCTGCGGCGGCTCCGGGGCGCTGCCACGCTCGGGCTGCACCGAGCGGACGCTGCTGGGCTGGGCCGACGACGTGAGCCGGTACATCCACGGCGTCGACCGCCACCACCTCGTCGGCGTCGGCGACGAGGGCTTCCTGTGCAGCGACCGCACCAGCGGCGACTGGACCGTCAACTGCGCCGACGGCGTCGACTCGGCGGCCCTGGCCGCGCTGCCGGGCGTCGATCTCATGTCCTTCCATCTGTACCCCGACGGCTGGGGCAAGGACGCCGCGTGGGGCACGCAGTGGATCCGCACCCACGTGCAGATCGCCGACCGGATCCGCAAGCCCGTGATGCTGGGCGAGTTCGGGTACAAGGACAAGGCGACCCGCAACGTGGTGTACAAGGCGTGGACCGACGAGGCGGTGCGCTCCGGCATCGACGGGTTCCTCTACTGGATCCTCTCCGGCGCGCAGGACGACGGGACGAACTACCCCGATTACGACGGGTTCACGGTGTACTGCCCGAGCCCCGTCTGCACCACCATCGCCAACGCCGGCGACGAGCTGCGCCACGGGCAGCGCTCGCGCCCGCCCGTCGCCGACGACGACGCCGCCCAGACGCTGCGCGACGAGCCGGTGACCCTGACGCCGGCGGCGAACGACATCGCCTACCGCACGAAGGTCCGCCCGTCGACGATCGACCTCGACCCGGCCACGGCCGGGCAGCAGACGACGGCGGCCGGGCCCGGCGGCACCTTCACGCTGAACACCGCCACCGGTGTCGTCACGTTCACGCCGGCGGCCGGGTTCCAGGGCCGGGCGAGCGCGGCGTACACCATCCGCGACGAGGCCGGCCGCACCTCCAACGTGGCGCGGCTGGACGTCACCGTGCGCCCGCGCCCCGGCGACCCGCTCGTGCTGTCGTCGTTCGAGGACGGCACCGACGGCTGGGCGCCCGGCAACTGGCAGGCCAACGCCGGCACCGTCGCGCAGACCGGCGACTTCCACCCGCAGGGCGCCTCCGGCCTGCGGATCGCCACCGCCGATGGGGGCTGGTTCGGCGTCTCGCCGCTGCCGGAGAAGGCGGACCTGTCCGGCAAGGGCTCGCTGAAGTACGAGATCCGCACCGGCTCCTCGGCGGGCACGTCGACCAGCGTGGCGGTGCAGACCGGCGACGCCTGGACCTGGTGCCAGTCCAGCTGGGGCTGGGTCGACGCCGGCACCACGACCACCGTCTCGATCGACCTGACCACCGCGATGTCCTGCGACGCCGCGGCGCTGAGCGACGTGCACGCCGTCTGGGTGTGGTTCTCCGGCGGCGGCACCTTCGACGTCGACTACCTGCGGGCTGAGTAAACACACACGGAAGGCGGTACCGCCCACATGAAGAAACCAGTCATCGGGCTGCTGGCGATGAGCCTGGCCCTCGGGGGCCTCGCCGGCTGCGGCGGGGGCGACAGCGGCGGCGACGGGAAGATCGCCGGCGAGATCACGGTCCTGACCCAGCGCACCGACATCGTCAGCACCGTGTTCCAGGACTACAAGAAGAAGTTCGAGGCGAAGTATCCGGGCACCAGCGTCAAGTTCGAGGCGATCACGGACTACGAGGGCGAGGTCCGGGTCCGGATGAACACCAAGAACTACGGCGACGTGCTGCTCATCCCCAACTCCGTCAACGCCGACCAGCTGGCCTCGTTCTTCGAGCCGCTCGGCACGGTCGACGAGCTCAAGGACAAGTACCGGTTCGTGCGCACCGAGCAGATGTACAACGGCAAGGTGTACGGGCTGGCGATCACCGGCAACGCGCAGGGGTACGTGTTCAACAAGAAGGTCTGGGCGCAGGCGGGGATCACCGAGGCGCCGAAGACGCCCGAGGAGTTCCTGGCCGCGCTCAAGGCGATCAAGGAGAAGACGAGCGCGATCCCGCTGTACACCAACTACAAGGACGGCTGGCCGCTGGGCCAGTGGGAGGGCGCCCGCGGCGCGGTGAGCGGCGACCCCGACGCGGTGACGAAGCTGGGCAAGGACGACGCGCCGTGGAGCCCGGGCAAGGAGCAGTACATCATCGACTCGCTGCTCTACGACGCGGTCAAGGGCGGCTACACGGAGCCGGACCCGGCGACGACCAACTGGGAGCAGTCCAAGGGCCTGCTCGGCACCGGCAAGATCGCCACGATGATGCTGGGCTCCTGGTCCATCGTGCAGATGCAGGAGGCCGCGACGAACAAGGACGACATCGGCTACTGGCCCTTCCCCAACCAGGTGGGCGGCAAGTTCTACACCGTCGTCGGCGGCGACTACAAGAACGCGATCAACGTCAACTCGAAGAACAAGGCGACCGCCCGCGCCTGGATCGACTGGTTCACCGACGAGTCGAACTACGCGACGGACCAGGGCGGCGTGGCGACGTTCAAGAACGCGTCGATGCCCGCGACCCTCGCCGACCTGACCGCGGCGAAGACCGAGTTCATCGAGCTCAACCCGGCACCGAAGGGCGAGGAGGGCCTCGCCGACAAGATCGGCAACGCGGCCGAGATCGCGCTGTTCGACGGCAAGTACCGCCAGGGCATCGTCGACGCGGCGCGCGGGGCGAAGAACGAGTCGAAAGACCAGATCTTCGCCGACCTGAACAAGAAGTGGTCCCAAGCGCGGGCCAAGCTCAAGTGATCGACGTTCGGCCGCGCCGGCACTCCCGGCGCGGCCCGCTCACGCCGTACGCCTTCCTCGTCGCGCCGCTGGCCTTCCTGGTCGTGTTCACGTACATCCCGGTCGCGAACATGTTCTGGTACAGCGTGACGTCGTGGGACGGGCTCAGCCCGTCGAAGGAGTTCGTGGGGCTGGACAACTACGTCGAGATCTTCACCCGCCCCGAGCTCTTCGGCGTGCTCAAGGTCAGCCTGTACTACATCGGCGGGTCGGTGGTCCAGATCGCCCTGGCCCTGTACTTCGCCACCGTCCTGAGCTTCGACACCCGGTTCCGGAACCTGTTCAAGGGCGTCATCTTCTTCCCGTACCTCATCAACGGCGTCGCCATCGGCATGATCTTCCTGTTCTTCTTCCAGCCCGGCGGCACCCTCGACGCCGCACTCGGCAGCGTCGGCCTGGGCGGGCTCAAGCAGCAGTGGCTCGGCGACCCCGACGTGGTCAACTACTCCCTCGCCGGCACGTCCGTCTGGCGGTACCTCGGCCTGAACTTCGTGCTGTTCCTGGGCGCCATCCAGTCGATCCCGGCGCACCTCTACGAGGCCGCCGAGCTCGACGGCGCCGGCCGCTGGGCGCAGTTCCGGTACATCATCCTGCCCGGCATCCGCCCCGTCGTCGGCCTGTCGTTCATTCTGGCGGTCTCGGGCTCGCTGTCCGTCTTCGAGATCCCGTTCATCATGACCCGCGGCGCCAACGAGAGCGAAACCTTCGTCATCCAGACCGTCGACATGGCCTTCAAGTACTACAAGCTCGGCCTCGCCTCGGCCATGGCCGTCATTCTGCTCTGCATCATCCTGCTCGTGACCTGGATCCAGCGACGGGTCGCCCCCGACGAGAAGGTGACCCTGTCGTGAGACCGCTCAAGTACCTCACCCTCGTCGGCGCCACCCTCGTGGTCCTGCTCCCGCCCCTCGTGCTGGTCTTCGCCTCGCTCAAGACCCACCAGGAGTTCGCCACCACCGGCCCGTTCGACCTGCCGCACCACTTCGACCTCGACAACTACGTCACCGCGTTCACCAAGGGCAACATGTTGCGCGGGTTCGCCAACACCGCGGTCATCCTCGCCGTGTCCCTCACCGGCACGGTCGTCATCGGCTCGATGGCCGCCTACGCCATCGACCGCTTCGAGTTTCGCCTCCGCGCCGTCGTCATCGCGCTGTTCATGCTGGCCACCCTCGTGCCCGGCGTGACCACGCAGGTCGCCACCTTCAAGGTCGTCGACACCCTGGGCCTCTACGACACCCGCTGGTCGGCCGTCGCCCTCTTCCTCGGCACCGACATCATCGCCATCTACATCTTCCGCCAGTTCCTGCGCGGCATACCGACCGAGCTCGACGAGGCCGCGGCGCTGGAGGGCGCCGGCCCGTTCACCATTTACAGCCGCATCATCCTGCCGCTGCTCAAGCCCGCGATCGCCACCGTCGTGATCATCAAGGGCATCGCCATCTACAACGAGTTCTACATCCCGTTCCTCTACATGCCCTCGCAGGACCTCGGGGTCATCTCGACGTCGCTGTTCCGCTTCAAGGGCCCGTTCGGCGCCCAGTGGGAGGTCATCTCCGCCGGCGTTATCCTGGTCATCATTCCCACCCTCATCGTCTTTCTCGCGTTGCAGCGCTTCATCTACAACGGCTTCACCGCCGGGGCGACCAAGTAGAGCGGTCCTGTACTGTCGCGACGTTGAGGGCGGAGGGCGAGTCGGGAGCACGAGGTGGCCGCAGCATCCGGTGACCAGCACGCACGGGTCACGATCCGTCAGGTGGCGGTGCACGCCGGGGTCTCCGAGGCCGCCGTGTCCTACGCGCTCAACGGCCGCCCCGGCGTGTCCGAGCAGACCCGCGCGAGGGTCCTGGCCGCCGCGCGCGAGCTGGGCTGGGCGCCGAACATCGCGGCGCGCTCGCTCGGCACCGCCCGCGCCAACGCGGTCGGCATGGTGCTGGTCCGCCCGCCGCGGGTCATGGTCGTGGACTCGTTCTTCACCCAGATGCTCAGCGGCGTCGAGGCCGAGCTCAACCGCAACGACGTGGCGCTCGTCCTGCACCTGGTCGACGATTTCGCCGAGACCATCGACGTGTATCGCCGCTGGTACGCGGGCCGCCACGTCGATGGCGTGATCCTCACCGACCTCCGCCACGGCGACCCCCGCCCCGCCGCGCTGCGCGAGATCGGCCTGCCGGCCGCGGTCATCGGCGGCGGCTCCGAGGGCTTCGACCTGTCCGGCCTGAGCTCCGTGGACGCCGACGTCACGGGCACGGCCCAGGGCATCATGAGCTACCTGCGCGCCCTGCGCCACCGCGACATCGCCCGGGTGGCCGGCCCGCAGGAGCTGCTGCACACGACGAAGCGCGACGCGGCGTACCAGGCGGCCGTGGACTCCTTGGGCGAGATCCGCTACCGGTCGATCGACACCAACTACAGCGCCGCCGACGGCATGCGCGCGACCCGCGAACTGCTCAGCCTGGCCGAACCCCCCACGGCCCTGGTCTTCGACAACGACGTGATGGCCGCGGCATCGTTGAAAGTCGCTCATGAGATGGGCCTGTCCGTGCCCGGCGACTTCTCGGTCGTCGCCTGGGACGACTCCGACCTGTGCCAGATCACGGTCCCGGAGATCACCGCGGTCGTCCAGGTCCCGGCCCTGCAGGCGGAACTCACCGCGCGGGCCCTGGTGACCACCCTCACCAGCGGCGGCGAGACGCATCTGACGCTCCCACCGGGCACGCTGACCGCCCGCCAGTCCACGCGCCCACCTCGCCCGCGCCACCCCTGACCCACTGCATTGCGGCGGAGTGCTCACGCGCGGGCAGGGTGGCCGCGACAATGGACCGTGGCGGCGGTGGTTCGGACCTTTGATCGGGTGCGCGGACCCGCCCGCCGAAGCGATGAACCTGCGGCGTGTTGACACCGCTTCGCGGCCCGCCCTAGTGTTCAAATCCCATCTACTTATCCGGTTCAGTCCGGCGGGCACCTGCACGGGAGCGACACATGCATGTTCTGCGTCCCCTCCACAGCGGCTGGAGCGTACGTGCCGCGGAGCCGGCCGCCGAGGTCGTCGCCGGGCGGGAGTTCCCCGCCACCGTGCCGGGGTGCGTCCACACCGACCTGCTCGCCGCCGGGGCCGTCCCGGACCCGTTCCTCGACGACAACGAGACGCGGCTGCACTGGATCGGGCGCACCGCATGGTGGTACGAGACGACGTTCGACGCGGACGGGCTCGACGGCGACCGGGTGGACCTCGTCGCCGACGGGCTCGACACGGTCGCCACCGTCGTGCTCAACGGCGTCGAGGTCGGGCGGACGGCGAACATGCACCGCGGGTACCGCTTCGACGTGACGGCGCTGCTGCGCCCGGCCGGGAACGAGCTCGCCGTGCGGTTCGACTCGGCGTACGGGTACGCGGAGCGCGTCCGGGACGAGGTCGGGGCGCGGCCGAACGCGTACGATGAACCGTTTCAGTACATCCGGAAGATGGCCTGCAACTTCGGCTGGGACTGGGGGCCGACCGTCGTCACGGCGGGGATCTGGCGGCCGATCGGGCTGCACGCCTGGTCGCAGGCGCGACTCGCCGAGGTCCGGCCCGTCGTGACCGTGTCCGGGGACACCGGCCGGGTCGAGCTGCACGTCGTGCTCGAGCGCGCCACCGACGCGCCGGCGACGGTCGCCGTCGTCGTCGACGGCCGCGAGGCGACCGTCGACGTGCCGGCGGGCGCGACCCGGGCCACCGTGCCGGTCGAGGTGCCCGACGTGCGGCGGTGGTGGCCGCGCGGATACGGCGACCCGCACCGGTACGAGGTCGAGGTCACCCTGCGTGCCGCCGACGGGACGGCGCTGGACACCTGGCGGCGGATGATCGGGTTCCGGAGCGTGGAGCTGGACACCACCCGCGACGAGGACGGCAGCCGGTTCGTGCTCAAGGTCAACGCAACGCCGGTGTTCGTGCGCGGGGTCAACTGGATCCCCGACGACGCGTTCGTCACCCGCGTCGACCGCGGCCGCTACGCCGAGCGCATCGGCCAGGCCGTCGCCGCCGGCGTCAACTACCTGCGCATCTGGGGCGGCGGGCGGTACGAGAGCGACGACCTCTACGACCTGGCCGACGAGCTCGGCGTGCTCGTCGGCCAGGACTTCCCCTTCGCCTGCGCCGCCTACCCCGAGGAGGAGCCCCTCGCCACCGAGGTCGCCGCCGAGGCGCGCGAGCAGGTCGTCCGGCTCATGCCGCACCCCAGCCTGGTCATGTGGGTCGGCAACAACGAGAACATCTGGGGCTACCACGACTGGGGCTGGCGGGAGGAGCTGGCCGGGCGCACCTGGGGCGAGGGCTACTACCTGCACCTCCTGCCGCGGATCGTGGCCGAGCTGGACCCGACCCGGCCGTACTGGCCCGGCAGCCCGTACTCCGGCGACCCCGCCCTGCACCCCAACGACCCCGCGCACGGCACGACGCACATCTGGGACGTGTGGAACACGCACGACTACCGCCACTACGGCACGTACCGGCCCCGGTTCGCCGCGGAGTTCGGCTTCCAGGCGCCCCCGGTGTACGCCACGCTGCGCCGCGCCGTCGGCGACGATCCGCTCACCCCGGAGTCCCCCGGCGTGCTGCACCACCAGAAGGCCACCGGCGGCAACGACAAGCTCGCCCGCGGTCTGCGCGGACACTTCCCCGCCCCGGCCACCTTCGACGACTGGCACTGGGCCACGCAGCTCAACCAGGCCCGCGCCATCGCCTACGGCATCGAGCACTTCCGCTCGCTCAAGCCGCTGTGCATGGGCACCATCATGTGGCAGCTCAACGACAACTGGCCGGTCACCTCGTGGTCGACGATCGACGGCGACGGCCGGCGCAAGCCGCTGTGGTACGCGCTGCGCCGCGCGTACGCCGAACGGCTCGTCACCATCCAGCCCCGCGACGGCGTGCCCGCGCTCGTCGCCGTCAACGACACCCCGGCGCCGTGGCGGGCCGGGCTGGAGGTGCGGCGGGTGTCGTTCGACGGCGGCGCCCGGGCCAAGGCGACGGTGTCCGTGGAGGTGCCGGCGCTGTCCGCGGTGACGGTACCCCTGCCGCCCGACGTCGCGACGCCGGACAACGGCGCGGCCGAACTGATCGTCGCCGACGGCGACGGCGGGCGCGCCGTGTGGTTCTTCGCCGAGGACGTCGACCTGGCCTACCCGCGCCCGGTCGTCGACGTGGTCGCGCGGCCGGTCCACGACCTCCAAGGCGGTGTCGACCTGGAGATCACGGCCCGGACGCTGGTGCGCGACCTGGCGGTGTTCCCGGACCGCCTGGACCCGGCCGCGACCGTGGACGACCTGCTGATCACCCTGCTGCCGGGCGAGTCGGTGACGCTGCGCGTCCACGGCGCCGCCGAAGCCGACCCGGCCGCGTGGTCGTCGGCCCCGGTGCTCCGCAGCGCGAACGACCTCGTCGTCCGCTGACCGGCACCGCGGCAGGCGTCGGGGAGGCCGTTCCCGCTCACTCGAAGCGGCTGGGGTCTCCCGCGCCGACGCGGAGGATCTCCGGCTCGTCGTCGGACAGGTCGACCACGGTGGTCGGCTCGGTGCCGCACTCGCCGTCGATGACCGCGTCGAGCTGGTGGTCGAGCGTCTCCTTGATCTCCCAGCCCTGCGTCATCGGCTCGTCCTGCCCGGGCAGCAGCAGCGTGCTGGACAGCAGCGGCTCCCCCAGCTCGGCCAGCAGCGCCTGCGTCACCGTGTGCTGCGGGATGCGCACGCCGACGGTGCGCTTCTTCGGGTGCAGCAGTCGCCGCGGCACCTCCGGGCTGGCCGGCAGGATGAACGTGTAGCTGCCCGGCGTCGCCGCCTTGACCAGCCGGAACACCGCGTTGGAGATCTGCACGAACTGCCCGAGCTGCGCGAAGTCGCGGCACATGAGCGTGAAGTGGTGCCGGTCGTCCAGCCGGCGGACCTCCCGGATGCGCTCCAGTCCGGGGCGGCTGCCGAGCTGGCAGCCGAGCGCGTAGCAGGAGTCGGTCGGGTAGGCGACCAGGCCGTCCTCGCGCAGCAGCGCCACGATCTGCTGGAGCAGCCGGGGCTGCGGGTTGTCTGGGTGCACGTCGAAGTACCTCGCCACAGGCAAAGCCTACGGAGTGGTGGATGGAGCACACGCAGCGAGGGGCGATTACGGTGAGTATCGCGGCGGCGCGCCCGGTTCATGCGGATTGAGCCGCCGCCAGACCACGACGACGAACGCGGTGAGCAGCCCAAGCATCACGATCCGCAGCGAGGTGAACATGGCGGTGGTGTGGTTGGCCGTGAGCGCCTCGGCCACGAACGCCGTCCGGTCGGCGGGCCCGGTCTCGTCCCGCGCCGCGTCCGCGAACAGGTACAGGACAAGCGGCACGAGCGCGAGCCGCCAGCCGAGGTAGGTCCAGTGCCGCAGCACCGCCCGCCGGTCGCGCCCCTGCCGGTCGGCGACCCGCCCGACGATCCCGAACCAGACGGCGAACATCAGCAGCGTCACCCACAGCGCGACGGTTACCGCCCCGGCCACCCGGTCGACGAGCTCGAACACCGCCACGGCCGAGGGCCGGTCGATGGAGGCGGGCTCGGTGGCGTACCGTCGCAGGACCTCGTCCTCCCGCCGCAGCACGAGCACGTCGACGACGAGCAGCACCGCGTGCAGGGTGGTGACGGCGACGAACAGCCAGGTGTACACGCGCACCCCGGCCGGCGGCCGGTCCTCGATCTCCTCGATCTCCTCCGCGACGCCGTCCGGTTCGCCGGTGCCCGGGCCGGTCGTTGTGCGGCCGGCGGCTCCGGTCGCCGCGCCGACCCGTTCGTCCGGCCACCGCGGCAGGGCCACATCGGGCAGATCCGGCAGCCACGGGCCGCCCACATCGGGCTCGTCCGCCTCCGCCGGCGTCCGGTCCGACGCCCGCCGCGGGCCGCCGCCGTCCGCCCCGCCGACGAGCGCGGCCACGAACGCCGCGGACGGCACCCCGCCGTGCCGGATGCAGAGGAAAGTCCCGCCGGTGTCGTGTCCGGGAGCACCACACGTCACACAAGGCATCGACACAAGATCGTTAGTCTAGTCGCCGCGACCGCTCCGCCGCCTGCCCCGGAACGGCCGATCCACCCGGCTGTTCGGATCGGATTCACCGCGCCGACCCGTCGAGTTCCCCCGCCGGTCCACCCCGCTCCCCGGCTTCTTCTTGGGCTTCGCCTTGGGCTTCGCCGGTTTTTCGGGGTCGTCCAGGTTGCGCGCGACGACCAGGCCGAGGACCACGGTGCCGGCCGCGGCCAGCAGCAACGAGCCGCTGATGACCAGCAGCACCCAGCGGTCCCGCAGGAAGTCGCTGCCGCCCTCCGCGACCGGCAGCGGGGTGCCGGTCGCGCTCGGCTGCGGCACCGCGCCCTCGGCCACCCCGGCCTCCAGCGCCAGCAGCGGCAGCGCCTCGGCGGCGTCGAGGATCGCCGCCGCCGGGTCGTCCAGCAGCCGGTTGGTGCCGGCACCGAGCCGCTCCAGGCCCGCCGCATCGATCCGGGCCGCGTTCCCGGCGCTGCTGACGATGGTGTACTGCGCGTAGTCCTCCGACTCGCTGCCGTCCGGGTAGTTGTGGTACGCCCCGCGGACCTCGACGTACTTGGGGCACTGTTCGGGGCTGTCGGTCACCCGCACGCCGACGCCGAGGTTGGAGCCGGAGCTCACCGGCGTGGTCGAGTCCAGCAGCTGCCAGCCGTAGCAGATGCCGTGCGCGGCCGAGGCGCGGGCGAGGCCGGCCGCGACGCTCTGCGCGTCGGCCTGGTCGACGGCGACGGCGTCGCCGGAGTCCCGCGACGAGCAGTACGCGGCCACGCACAGCATCACCACGACGACGATGCCGACCCAGATCGCGTCGATCAGTTTCCGCGGGATCCCGCCGGCCATCAGCCGCTGCTCCCGTCGCCGCGCCCGACCCAGCCGCTGCCGCCGAGCGTGCCGGAGTAGCGGCGGTACGCGGTCCGCAGCGCCTCCACCAGGATCAGCGTGCCGGTGCCGTCGGGCTTGAGCACGACGGAGTCGTTGGAGTACCGCAGGTAGACGCCGGAGCCGTCGACGTGGCGGCCGGCGGGCGACCAGGCCCGGGAGATCTCGTCCGCGACCCGGCTCGGGGGCTTGGTGCTCACGTAGGCGCGCGCCTCGGCGCCGATGTCGCGCGACGCCGCCCGCTGGTAGTGGCCGGCCACGTAGGAGCGCGGCGAGAAGCTCCCGGAGCAGGTCGCGATGCCGCCGATGATGAGGCCGACCGTGGCCAGGCAGGCGGCCACGAGGTAGCAGATGCGGCTCATGGAATCGTCGGTCCGGTCACGCGGGGGTCCTTCGGGGCGGGGGACAGGCCGATCAATGTAACAAGGCCTCCGAGTGCACCGGCCCTACTTTGTCGGGCAATGGACCGCGCTGCGGTGAGCGCTGTCCGGATCCGGCGGACCCGTTCGTCACTAGGGTTGAGTCCATCAGCAGAGGAGAGCCTGATGAAGTACCTGATGTTCGTCTGCAGTGACCCGGAGCCCGACACCGACAAGACCGACGAGCCGGACATCGAGGTCTGGGTGGCGGAGAACGACGCGGCGGGCCGCCGGGTGCGCGGCGCGGTGCTGGCCCCGCCCTCGGCGGCCACCACGGTCCGCGTCCGCAACGGCGAGCTGCTGGTCACCGACGGCCCGTTCGCCGAGACCAAGGAGGTCATCGTCGGCTTCGACCTGCTCGAGTGCGCCGACCTCGACGAGGCGATCGCGGTCGCCCGCGCCCACCCGATGGCCCGCGACGGCCGCCTGGAGATCCGCCCCTTCGCCGACTTCGAGCAGTGACCTCCCGCGCGCACGGTGTGACCTCGCCCGCCCCGGACGCGGCCCCGGCCGCGCCCGGGACCGGGGCGGCCTCGGCCACCGCTGCGGCCGTCTCCGCCGCGGCGGCTGAGGCGTACCCGCGCATCGTCGGCGCCCTGATCCGCATCACCGGGGACTGGGACCTGGCCGAGGACTGCGCCCAGGAGGCCCTGGCCACGGCGCTGCAGCGGTGGCCGTCGGCGGGCGTCCCCGACAACCCGGCGGCGTGGCTGATGACCGCGGCCCGCAACCGCGCGATCGACGTCCTGCGCCGCGCCACGGTCGAGCGCACCAAGCTGCGCGAGCTGGCCGTGCTGGAGCGGGGCGACCCGGCCCCGCCGGAGCCCGGCGGCTTCCCCGACGACCGGCTGCGGCTCATCTTCACCTGCTGCCACCCGGCCCTGCCGCTGGAGGCGCGCGTCGCGCTGACCCTGCGCACCATCTGCGGCGTGCGCACGGCCGACATCGCCCGGGCGTTCCTGGTCGGCGAGGCCACCATGACCAGGCGCCTGACCCGCGCGAAGACGAAGATCGCCCAGGCCGGCATCCCGTACCGCGTCCCCGAGGGTCCCGCCCTGCCCGAGCGCCTGCCGGGCGTGCTCGGCGTGCTGTACCTGCTGTTCACGACGGGGTACAACGCCGACGGCTCCCCCGCCTTCGCCGACGAGGCGATCCGCCTGGCCCGCCTGCTGGCCGACCTGCTGCCCACCCTGCGGCCGCGGCCCGACTCCTCGGAGATCTCGGGCCTGCTCGCGCTGTTCCTCTTCCAGCACTCCCGGCGCGACGCGCGGCGCGACGACGACGGGCGGCTGCGCACCCTGGAGCAGCAGGACCGCTCGCGCTGGGACCGCGCGGCGATCGCGGAGGGCGTCGCGATCCTCGCCGCCCTGGACGCGGACCCGGCCCACCGCAACGACCCGTACGCGCTGCAGGCCCGCATCGCCGCCTGCCACGCCACCGCCGACTCCGTCGCCGCGACCGACTGGCCGCGCATCGCGCACTGCTACGACGAACTGTGGCTCCGGCAGCCGACGCCGGTGATCGCGCTCAACCGCGCGGTGGCGCACGGCTACGCCCACGGCCCGCGCGCCGGCCTCGCCCTGCTCGCCGAGGCCCGATCCGGTGGCGCGCTCGACGACTACCCGCTGGCGCTCGCCGCCGAGGCCGACCTGACCTCACGGGCCGGCGACCGGGAGCGCGCCGCCGACCTGTTCCGCCGCGCCGCGGACCTGGCACACAGCCCGGCCGAACGCGACGCCCTGCTGGAGCGCGCCGCCGAGAACGCGCCCTGACCCGTCCCGGCAGGGCGCCGCCGGTCAGACCACGGCCCTCGGCGGCGGCGAACGCCGACTGAACCGGCCCGGCCGCGCGGCCGACAAGCCAACGCCGCGGGGGGCTGCGGCCCTACTCGATTGAGCCGGCCTCGGCGCCGATCGTGGTGTCCGGGCCGTGGCCGGTGTGCACGACCGTCTCCGGCGGCAGGGTCAGCAGGCGCTCGCGGATCGAGCGCAGGATCGTCGGGCGGTCCGAGAATGATCGGCCGGTCGCGCCCGGGCCGCCCGCGAACAGCGTGTCGCCGGAGAACACCACGCCCAGCTCCGGCGCGTGCAGGCAGACCGCGCCCGGGCTGTGCCCCGGAGTGTGCAGCACGCGCAACTCGGCACCGGCTACCCCGATCGTTTGACTGTCGGTAAGGTGCGTGTTCGGTTCGAGATCGGGGTGCCTCATGTGCCACAGCGGCAGATCGTCCGGATGGAGCAGGATCGGCGCGCCGGTGCGCAGCGCCACCTCGGGCGCGGCATCGATGTGGTCGTCGTGACCATGGGTGCACACGATGGCAACGGCGCGGCGGCCGCCGAGCGCCTCCAGGATCGCCCCGGCGTCGTGCGCGGCGTCGATGACGAGCGCCTCAGCGTCGTCCCCGACGATCCAGACATTGTTGTCGACGTCAAAGGTCTCACCGTCGAGCGAGAACGTGCCCGACGTGACCAACCGCTCGATGCGCACCATGGGTTCAAAGCCTATTCGGTACCGGGCGGGCCGGCCCACCAACGGCCGACGCGCCGCGACGACGTGCGGGTCGGCCCGTATGCCTACCGCGTGTTGCGCCCGGCCCGCCCGCTGCGCGGCGCCGTGCTCACCCGGGCGCAGGAGCTCATCGTCACCCGCCGCGACGGGCTGCGCATGCTCGCCCTGGCCGAGCTCGTCGGCGACCGCACCCTGGTCGCGTTCCCGCTGCGCGACGAGAAGGGCATCCCGTACGACCTGGTCCTCGCCGACGAGTCGCTGGGCTTCCCGGCCGCTCGGTGGTCGGACGTCCGGCAGCGCCTCGGCGCGGGCCGGCCGGAACCACACGGCGCGCGTACGCCGTCGGCGCCACCGCCGAAGCGCCGCCCCGAGGTCCGCTCGGAGTCGACCCGGCACGCACTGCTGATCTCGGGCGACGCCCACCGCACCGACCTGGACCGCCTGCGCCGCGGCGAGCTCGACCTCGGGTACCTGCGGATCCGCCTCACCTCCTGAGCGCGACCCCCCGCCCGGTGGTCGCGCCGGCCGGTCGGGGGGCGGACAGCGGCCGCCGGTTCCGGCATGATGTCCCGCGTGATTCGCCTCTATGGATTGCTGTTCTTTATCGACCTCATCATGCTCGTGGTCGCGCTGATCGACTGTCTGTCGACGGACGAATACCAGGTGCGCAACCTGCCGAAGGTCGCCTGGGTCTTCATCATCCTGCTCTTCTCGCCGGTGGGCTGGATTCTCTGGTTCGTGGCCGGCCGCCCCCAGCAGGCCCGCGCCGGCGCCGGCGCGCAGTGGCGCTCCGGCAACGGGTTCCCGGAGGACCAACGCCCGAGCCGCCGGCAAGTGGCCCCGGACGACGACCCCGCCTTCCTGCGTGAGCTGGCCCGCAACCGCCGCGCCGACGAGGAGATGTTCTCCAAGTGGGAGGCCGACCTGCGCCGGCGCGAGGAGGAGCTGCGCCGCCGAGAGGACAAGGACGAATAGGCCGCGACCGGGCCGCGAGCACGGCGCCGGGGCTGGCACGTTCTCGGGATTCAACCGCCCGCCGGGCCGCCTAACGTTCTTGTCAACGGCAACACAGCCTTCCAAGACCAGGGGGAAACGACATGAGCGACATCGACACCGGCGGGTACGACGGCGGCCACGACGTCGACTACGGCCACTACGAGGCCGGCCAGGAGCACGACGCCCTCGACCAGCTGCACCAGGCCCACGGTCACGAGGCCGACTACGGCAGCCAGTTCGGGCAGTACGAGCAGGACCACCACGCCGCCGAGTCCACGGACTTCTCGCAGGGCCACCACGTCGAGTACGACCAGCCGGCCGCCGTGCACTACGAGGCCGACGACTACACCAACTACAGCCACAACGCCGAGGTCGACGACCACGTCTTCGCCGCCGAGGGCAGCGAGCACGCCCACCAGGCCGACTTCTCCCAGCTCGACGCCCTGCAGCACCGCTTCGACGCCGCCTTCGCCGAGGGCACCCAGTTCCACGGCGGCGAGGGCCACCTCGGCATCGCCTCCAGCTGAGCGGCCTCCAGCCCGTCACACCTGCCCCTGGCTCAAGGCCGGTCACCCCACCCGGTGGCCGGCCTTCGCCATGCCCGCTCCCCCGCTACGGCAACGCCGGCGCGGCGGCACGCGCGGTGTCGCTCGCCGGGAGCAGCGCCAGCGCGGCGTCGCGGGCCGCGTCGCTCGCCGGGAGTAGCGGGAGCCGTACCGACGGCGTGGCAATGCGACCCTGCGCGTGCAGCACCGCCTTCACCACCGCCGGGTTGGGCTCGGCGAACAGGGCCGCCGACAGCGCGGCCAGGCCGGGCCCGAACCTGCGGGCCGTGACCACGTCACCGGCCCGCCACGCCTCGTACAGCGACACGTACGACGCCGTCGCCACGTGCGCCGAGGCCAGGATGCCGCCGTTCGCGCCGAGGGCCAGCAGCGGGGAGATCACCGCGTCGTCGCCGCCGAGGACCGCGAAGCCCGGCGGCACCGCGGCCAGGAACGCGAGCGTGTCGCGGGAGACCGCGCCGTCGGCGAGCTTCATGCCCACCACGTTGGGGATGGACGCGAGCTCCAGCAGGGCGGGCGGCGAGAGGAGCTGACCCGTGCGGTACGGGATGTGATAGATCACCACCGGCACCGGTGACGCCGCCGCGACCGCCCGGAAGTGGGCGACCACGCCGGCCTCGCCGGGGCGGGTGTACGGCGGCACGACCACCATCGCCGCGACGCCCGGCGGCAGCGCGGCGACTTCGGCGGCGCACTCCGCGGTCGAGCTGCCGCCCACGCCGACGAGCAGCGGCGCGCCCAGCGCCCGGCACGCCGACACGATCTCGCCGCGCTCGGCCGCGCTCAGCGTCGCGTGTTCGCCGGTCGTGCCGAGCGCCACCAGGCCGGCCGCGCCCTCGGCCAGCACCGATTCCCCCAGCGTGCGCAGCGCCGTCGTGTCCACGGCGCCGGACGGGTCGAAGGGGGTCACGAGCGGTACGAAAATCCCGGAAAGGTCCACGTCCTCAGCCTGGGTCTCCCCGAGCGCCAAATCCAGTTCACAATCGCACCGTCGAGCGTAAGCTCTGCTGATGCTCGACGTCCGGAGGCTGCGCCTGCTGCGCGACCTCGCCCAGCACGGCACGATCGCGGCGGTCGCGGCCGCGCACACCTACACGCCCTCGGCGGTATCGCAGCAGCTCGCGGCGCTGGAGCGGGAGGCCGGCGTGGCCCTGCTGGAGCGGACCGGGCGGCGGGTCGCGCTCACCCCGGCCGGCCGCACGCTCGTCGCGCACGCCGAGGAGGTGCTCGCCGCGCTCGAACGGGCCGGCGCCGCGCTCGCCGCCAGCCGCGCCGGCCTGTCCGGCCCGCTGCGCATCGGCGCGTTCCCGACCGCGATGCGCACCCTGCTGCCGCCGGCCCTGGTGGCGCTCGGCGACGCGCACCCCGCGCTCGAGCTGACCGTGCAGGAGCTGGACCCGGCGGTCGTACCGCGGCTGCTGCGCGACGGCACCCTGGACGTGGCCCTGGTGCACGACTACGACCTGGTGCCCATCGAGCCCGATCCGGCCCTGCGGACCGCGCCCCTGCTCGACGAGACGATCTTCATCGCCGCGACCGGCCCGCGGCGGCTGGCGCAGTGCCGCGACGAGCCGTGGATCCTCGCCAGCCAGGGCACGCTGTGTCACACGATGACGGTCCGGGCGTGCGAGGCCGCCGGGTTCACCCCGCGCGTACGCCACCACGCCGACGACTTCGTCACCGTCCTCACGTTCGTCGCCGCCGGCCAGGGCGTCGCGCTGGTGCCGGAGCTCGCCGCGACCGACGTGCCCGGCGGCGTGGTCCTCACGCCCCTGCCGACCCGCCGCCGCACCCGGCTGGCGTTCCGCGCGGGCGCGGCGCGCCACCCCGCGGTCGCGGCCTTCGCCCGCACGCTCGGCATCGACCTGGACGACCACGCAGCGTGACCACTCGGCCGGCACAGCCGTCCCGGGGTGGTCAGCGCGCGCCGAGCCGCTCGCGCAGCCACGGGATCATCACGTCGGCCTGGTCCTGCTGAAACCGGCGCAGCGTCGGCAGGCCGGGCGGGGCGGGCCGCCGCGCCCGGTCGGTGAACATGCCGGCCAGGCCGGCCACGCAGCCGGTGACGTCGTCGGGGTCGGCGTTCACCACGTCGTCGCAGAGGTGCCCGCCGTACAGCCGGACATTGAGGATGAGCGCCAGCGTGTCGTACCAGGCCGGCCCCGCGCACCCGAACGGCCAGTCGATCACCACCACCGACCCGTCGGGCCGGATCAGCATGTTGTCGGCCCGCAGGTCGCCGTGCACGAGCCGGTCGCCGTCCAGCGCGGCCAGCCCCCGCTCGGCGAGCTCGACCAGCAGGTCGAGGTGGCCGGCGACCCACGGGTCGAGCCGCTCGGGCGGGTCGGCCGCGATCTGCCGCCACCCGCCGAAGTCCTCGCGGGCCTCGTCCCGCAGCGAGGGCAGCCCCGCGACGGGCACCGCGAGCCGCCGCAGCGCCTCGAGCGCGCCCGCGACCTCGCCGTCCTCCCAGGGTGTGCGCGGGTGCCGCCCGACGACGTCCTCGAAGACCAGCGCCACCCAGTCCCCGTCGTCGTGCACCCCGAGCAGCCGCGGCGCCGGTACCCCGCCCGGCAGCGCCGCCGCGACCCGGGCCTCGGCCCGGTGCATGGCCGGACTCTGGGCGTTGAGCACGCTCCCGACGGCCTTGACGAACGCCCGCCGCCCGTCGGCGGTACGCACCCGATCGGCGGTGCCGGGCGAGAACCCACCCGCCTGCGAAACCGCCTCGACGACCTCGTCCCCGAGCACGCCGGCGACCCCGTCCCGCACGCTGCCGGGCAGATCACCCCACCCGATGCGTACCCCAGAAGCCTGCACCATCGGCCGATCCTCCCGGCCCCGGCAGTGCCCTGTCCACCGATATGCGCGCGGGCGAACGGGCTCATCCGAAAGCCGGAAAACTGTCATACCCACCCGCTACTCTGACCTCACCAAGGAATCCGGAGCCGCCGATGCCAGACGGCAGCTCCCCACACAGTGAACGCGGTCCTCAACCCACCGCGATGCACGCGGCGCGGGCCAGACGGCGGCCACGTCGGCGGTCAATTTCGCGCAGCCACGGCGCGGCCGGTGCGGCGCGCGACCTGCGCGAAGCTCGTAACAGCACGTTCGGATGATTCCGTAAAGTCACACAGACCGTAACGTCGATTACATCGCACTCCGTAAGCGAACCGAGGGGAACACTCCATGAGCGACATCGACACCGGCGGGTACGACGGCGGCCACGACGTCGACTACGGCCACCACGAGGCGGGTCAGGAGCACGACGCCCTTGACCAGCTGCACCAGGCCCATGGCTCGGAGGCGGACTACGGCAGCCAGTTCGGTCAGTACGAGCAGGACCACCACTCCGCGGAGTCGACGGACTTCTCGCAGGGTCACCACGTCGAGTACGACGCGCCGGCCGCCGTGCACTACGAGTCGGACGACTTCACGAACTACAGCCACGACGCGCAGGTCGACGACCACGTGTTCGCGGCCGAGGGCAGCGAGCACGCCCACCAGGCCGAGTTCGGCGAGCTCGACGCCCTGCAGCAGCGCTTCGACGCCGCGTTCACCGAGGGCACCGAGTTCCACGGCGGCGAGGGCCACCTCGGCGTCGCCTCCAGCTGAACCACCGCGACCCACTGAACCACCGCGACCCACTGAACCACCGCGAGCCACTGAGTGAGCGTCCGGGAACTCGGCAGGCGCATGGTCACAAGGCGATGAAGCACGGCGTGTAGTGGCTCGGCATGAAGCGAGCTCCTGGTAGATCGGC
>NZ_JBICTV010000031.1:0-95455 GCF_043197855.1 Dactylosporangium sp. NPDC048998 | reverse complement strand
CGTACGCAGCCTTATCCGCCAGGCATGGACCCTCTACCGCTGGGACACCCGTCCCACCCGCCGACCATGAACGTCCACCTATTTGTGCGACCTCTTAACCCTCCAACCCGCCACAGCCGGCATTGTCCCGACACCTAGCAA
Source organism: Dactylosporangium sp. NPDC048998 (assembly GCF_043197855.1). Taxonomy (NCBI): domain Bacteria; kingdom Bacillati; phylum Actinomycetota; class Actinomycetes; order Micromonosporales; family Micromonosporaceae; genus Dactylosporangium; species Dactylosporangium sp. NPDC048998. Next base: position 95,314 of record NZ_JBICTV010000031.1, on the reverse strand, counting down.
CGGACCGCAAGGATCCCGGCACGTCCCCAACCATCTGGGGGCACTCGTGCGTTGACCTCACGTGAACGCCACGCCCAGTGACGAGCAGGCCGAGTTCGTCGCCTTCGTGCAGGCCCGCCAGCACCGGCTGCTGCGCTCGGCGTACCTGATGTGCGGCGACCACCACCGGGCCGAGGACCTGCTGCAGGACGCGCTGGTCAAGCTGGCGCTGCGGTGGCGCCAGGTCCGGCACGGCGAGCCGGAGGCCTACCTGCGCACGATCATGTACCGCGATGCGGTGTCCTGGTGGCGGCGGCGCCGGCGGGAGACGCTGATCGACGTGGTACCGCAGGCCGCGGGCTGCGACGGCGCCGAGGCGGTGCCGGATCGGATGGTGTTCGCGGCGGCGCTGGCCCGGCTCGCGCCGCGGCAGCGGGCGGTGCTCGTGCTGCGGTTCTTCGACGACCTGACCGAGGCCCGCACCGCGGAGGTGCTGGGCGTGTCGGTCGGCACCGTGAAGAGCCAGACCAGCGTCGCGCTTCGGCGGCTACGGGCGCTCGCGCCGGAGCTGGGCGAGCTGCTCGCGGCCGGGCGGGAGCGCTGAGATGGGCGAACTGCTCGTGGTGCGACGGGAGGGCCGAGATGGGCACGCGTGAGCTGGCCGAGCTGCTCGAGCAGGCGTCGGCGGACGTCGGGGCGCCGGCGCTGGCGGAGGCGGCGTGGGCGCGGGCCGGCCGGGTCCGTCGGCGGCGGCGGATCCTGACCGGCGCGGCGGCGGTGGTCGCGGTGTGCGCGGTGACGGTTGGGGTCGCTGTGCCGCTGCGGGGCGGGCCGCGACCGCACCCGGCGGCCACGCCGACGAGCGGCCCGGCGCCGTCCGCGGCGCCGCTCGGCCCGCCGAGGGTGGATCAGATGCCGCAGCAGCCGGGCCGCCGCACGATCGGGCCGCTGCCCGCGACCGGTGCGGCGTTCCGGCCCGCCGAGGCCCGCATGCTGTCGCAGCGGCCGGTGCGGCGCGCGGTTGCCGTGGTCGAGCCGGGCAGTGCGGAGAACGCCACCCGGCCGGAGCCGCTGTACGTGCTCGACACCGACGGCTCGTGGGCCCGGGTGGACGTGGTCGATCTGGCGTTCACCCGGGACTCGGGGAACAACACGGCCGATCCGCTGCGGCCCACGGCGGTGTCGCCGGACCGGCGTCTCGTCGCGGTGGCGCAGACCGACGAGGTCGTCGTCGTCGATGTCACGACCGCGGCGGTGTACCGCACGCCGCTGCCGGGCTTCAACGAGCAGGTGATGTGGCGGTCGGACGACACCGTTCTGGTCACGCGGGACGCCGGTGAGCAGGCGACGGCCACCTTCGCCGTCGACTGGCGGGCGCGGACGGCGACGCGGGTCGCTGCGGGGCTGTCGGTCTGGAACACGGTGGTGTCGCGGCCGGACGGGCCGGTGCTCGAGCTGCGGGGCACGCTCGGCGGTGAGGCCGGTGACGAGCCGCTGGTGCTGAAGGAGTGGCAGCTGGACCGGGCCGCGCCGGTGCGGGAGGTGCCGGTCGACGGCCGGGCGCTCGCACCGTACGGGGTGGACGAGTGGTACGGCCCCGCCCTGCGCAACGGGCCGGACGCGGCCGGCGATCTGGTGGTCCGGGCCGGCTGGGGCCGTACGCCGGCGTATCAGGGCATCGAGGTCGTGGCCGTCGTCGACGTGCGCACCGGGGTGCTGCAGCGCCTGCTCGATCTGGGCCGGGACCGGTGGAAGGGCTGCTGCCAGCCGCTGGACTGGGTGGACGAGCGCACGGTCCTGCTGCGTACGGAGCGGGAGGGTCTGGTGGCCTGGGACGTGTCGACCGGCGCGGTCTCGGTGGTGAGCGCGGGCCAGTTGCCCGGAACCGTCGCGATCGCGCTGCGATAGATTTCGTGTTAATCGACGTTGACACCAAATTGGGGGCCCGGGTACCGTCGTCGCGGATGGACGGTCCACGCAGCTACACCATGCGAGCCCGCGCCGACGCCAAGGCGGCGACCCGGCTGCGCGTGCTGCGCGCCGTGCTCGAACTGAGCGAGGAGAAGATGACGATCGAGATCACCCTCGACGAGGTCGCCTCCCGCGCGGGCACCAGCGTGCAGACCGTGCTGCGGCACTTCGGCACCCGCGACGGCCTGCTCGACGAGGCCGTCAAGCTGGCCTCGGCCGAGGTCGAGCAGGAGCGGCGGGCCCCCGTCGGCGACGTCGGCGGCGCGATCCAGGCGATCGTCGCCCATTACGAACGGCGCGGCGACCACGTCCTGCGGCTGCTCGGCCAGGAGCACGACCCGCGCATCGCCGCCGTGGTCGAGCCCGGCAAGCGGCTGCATCGCCGCTGGGTCGAGGACGTCTTCCGGCCGCAGCTCGACGCGCGGCCTCCCGGCGACCGGGACGCGCTGGTCGACCTGCTCGTGGTCGCCACCGATCTGTACACGTGGAAGCTACTGCGCCGCGACCGTGGCCTGGATGCCGCGACCACGCAGGCCCGCATGCACACCCTGGTCGCCGCGCTCCTCGCCGGCGACTGACACGGCCGGACGCCGAGAAGGAGCACCATCGTGGACGTACTCTTCGTCACCGCCGACGCCGGCGGGAACCTGCCGCCGGCCCTCGGCATCGCCCGCGAGGTCGTCCGGCGCGGCGGCACCGCGCGGTTCCTCGGCCACGAGCCGCAGCGCGCGGCCATCGAGCGCGCCGGCTTCCGGTTCGAGACCGTGCGCGAAGGGCGACCGTACGATGCGGCGGCGCCCCGCAGTACCATGTCCGGGCTCCGCGACCTGACCGCGGTCTTCGCCGACCGGGGCATCGGCGCGGACGCGGTCCGGCTGGCCCGCGCCGAGCCCACCGACGTGGTCGTCGTGGACTGCCTGCTGCTCGGCGCGATCGACGTCCTCGTGCGGTCCGGGCTGCCGACCGTCTCGCTCGTCCACACCCTGTGGAGCTTCTTCCAGGGCGAGGCCCGCGGCCCGGTCGGCGCCATCCTGCGCCTGCGCGGCATCCGGATGCGCCCGGTCCTGCGGTCGCCGGCCATGAGCCTGGTCACCGTACGCGCCGACTTCGAGCCGCCGGCCCGGGAGGCGCTGCCGGCGGGCGTGCACCACGTCGGTCCGGTCTGGCAGGACACGCCCGTCGCCGCTCAGCCGGCGGCCGGACGACCCCGGATCCTCGTCAGCTTGAGCACCACCCGGTTCCCCGGCCAGGACAAGACCCTGCAGCGAATCCTCGACGCCCTCGACGGTCTGGACGCCGAGGCGATCGTCACCACCGGACCCTCGATCGACCCGGCCACCCTGCGCGCGCCCGGCAACGCCACCGTCCACCGGTACCTCGACCACGGTGAGATCCTGCCGGGCACGTCGCTGGTGATCGGCCACGGCGGCCACAGCACCGCCGCGCGTGCCCTCGCGCACGGCATCCCGCTGCTCGTCCTGCCCATGCACCCGCTCATGGACCAGTCCGCGATCGGCCAGGCGGTGGTCCGGCACGGCGCCGGGCGGATGCTGCCCAAGTCGGCCGGCGCCGGCGCCATCCGCGCCGCCGTCACCGAGCTCCTCGCCGACGGCCCGCACCGCGCGGCCGCGGCCCGGCTCGGCGACGACATCCGTGGCCGCGACGGCGCGGCCGTCGCCGTCGACCTGGTCGAATCCCTCCGGAACGGCGGCCACGCACGGCCGGGGCAGCGGCGCGACGCCGAGGGCGTTGCCGAGGGTTACGGACAGAACGCTTGATCAGGCGCTGAGCCCGCAAGGATCGCGTGGACGCGGGTCAGGAACTGCGTGGCCGCCGCGCGGTCGACCGAGCGGCCCGCGTCGCGGCCCACGGCGTGGCTGTCCAGCGCCGCCTGGATCACCTCGGCCCCGCCCGGGAGGTGCTGCACCGCCCACACGGCGGCGGCGCGCTTCGGCGACCAGGTGCGCTCCGCGTGGTACCGCAGCGCCCGGCAGGCGTTGAGGACCGCGTTGTCGCCGTGTTCGCCGAGGTGGGCGAGCTGGACGGCGACCGACTCGGCGACGACCGGGAGCAGCACCCGCGAGCGCACCCGCGGCGCGAGGCCGGCGAACGGCGGGCCGATCAGGGCGCGGCGCTGCTGGCGCACCATGTCCCGGTCGATCGGGTACCAGAAGGTCAGGCCGTCGCCGGGGTCGGTCTCGGCCTTGTACGGCAGCTCGGCGCCCGTGTTGAGGTTCAGCGCGAAGCCGGCCTCGATGGACAGGCCGGCCAGGGTCGCGCGGTCGTAGAGGACGAACTCGAGGCCGGTCGCCGGGCAGGGCAGCGCGGCGTGGCCGAGTGCCGCGACGACGGCGGCGATCTCCTCGGCCGTGGGCTCCTCGGCGACGGCGAGCAGGTCGACGTCGCTGCGGCCCGGCTGGTACGCGTCGAAGGCGAGCGAGCCGGCCGGGTACACGCCGACCAGCCGCCCGCGGAAGATGCCCTGCAGCCGGTCGATGACCGCGCCGAGGTATCCGTCGAGGTTGTTCACCGCTCAGTTGTAATCCGGTCGAGCCACTCCGGCCGTCAGGGCGCGCTGGGCGGGTGTGAGCACTTCGGTCGCGGGTAGTGCCGCCCGGCCTTCGCGATGCGGCGCACCTGGCCGGCGAGGATGTCCGCGACGGCGGCGGGCGGGTCGGCGCCGGGGCGGCTAACGTCAACGCGTCAGCGACGGAAACTGGGGTGGGTGCCGTGAGCAGAGTGGCCGTGGTCACCGGTGGGTCCCGCGGGATCGGGCGGGCCGTCGCCGAGCGGCTGGCGAGGGACGGCCAGGCGGTCGTCATCGGGTATGCGAGCAACGACACCGAGGCGAAGGCCGCCGTCGAGGCGATCGGGTCGGCCGGCGGCCGGGCGACGGCGGCGCGTGCGGACGTGGCCGACGAGGCCGCCGTGGCCGCGCTGTTCGACCTCGCCGAGCGCGAGTACGGCGGCGTCGACGTGGTGGTCAACGCGGCCGCCGTGATGACCCTTGGGCCGATCGCCGAGCTGGACCTGGACGCGCTGGACCGCGTGCACCGCACGAACATCCGCGGCTCGTTCGTGGTGTCCCGCGAGGCGGCCCGCCGGCTGCGCGCGGGAGGCGCGCTCATCAACTTCTCCACGTCGCAGACGCGGCTGCTGTCGCCGACCTACGCCGTATACACGGCGAGCAAGGCGGCCGTCGAGGCGCTCACCCCGATCCTGGCCAAGGAGCTGCGCGGCCGCGACGTCACCGTCAACGCGGTCGCGCCCGGTCCGACGTCCACCGACATGTTCCTCAACGGCAAGGACGAGGCCACGATCGACCGGCTGGCGAAGCTCAACCCGATGGAGCGCCTCGGCACGCCGCAGGACATCGCCGAGGTGGTGTCGGCGCTGGCGGGCCCGGCCCGCTGGATCAACGGCCAGACCGTGTTCGTCAACGGCGGCGGCGCCTGAGGGCCGTCCACACGGCCGATGAGCCGAGCCGCCCGGCGTAACCCGGGCGGCCAGCGGCGCACCTTACTTCTTCTTCTTGTTCTTCTTCTTGTCCTTCTTCGACTTCTTCGCCATGGTGGATCACCTCCCAGGGGTGGACTGACTCATCAGACAGTACGGCCAAACTCTCGGTGAACAAAGGCTTTCCGGAAGATTTCCATGAAGTGTCCGTCACATCTCCACCGTCCACTATGGATCTCACCATGCCCGGCGCCACCTGCGTGCGGCGGTGCATCGCCGCTGCGACAGGCGTTTGACCCTTCGGTACAGTCATCATGAAATGAGGTGACGATGACTGTATCGAATATCGGGCGTTCGTATCACGCACCACGGCGTGTCGCGGCGGCCGCGGCCACCCGGGAGGCGATCGTGGCCGCGGCGGAGCGGCTGTTCGCCCGGCGCGGCTACGCGGCGACGACCATGGCGGCGATCGCCGAGGAGGCCGGGGTCACGCCCAAGTCGGTGTACGCGCTGGCCGACAAGCCCGGGCTGCTGCTGCTCGCGGTGGACCGGGCCGAGCCCGGCTCCGGGACCGAGGACCTCATCGGCGGGCTGCTGCGGCGATACCCCGTGCAGCGGGCGTTCGAGGAGGCCGCGGCCGCCGAGCCGGCGCTGCGCGAGGCGTGGCGGCGGCACGAGCGGCGGCGGCGCGCCGAGCTCAAGGGCCTGGTGCGCGCCGCGGCCGACGCGGGGCGACTGCGGCCCGGGCTGACGGTCGGGCGGGCCACCGACACGCTGTGGGCGCTGGTCACCTGGCACGCCGTGGCGCTGCTCATCGAGCAGCGCGGGTGGGGCCGGGCCAAGCTCGCCGAGTGGCTCGAGCAGCTGATGGAAACCGTGCTCACCGGCGACGGCCAGGCGCGGGACTGACCCCGGCGCCCGGCCGTCACCGGCGACGTCAGCCGGGCAGCTTGTTCGCGCCCGCGTTCGCGGTGACGATCCGCGGCACGTCGGCGGCCGGGTCCAGCGAGGCGCGCGCCGGGTCGGGGTCCAGCCCGCGTCGGTGGCGATGTCCGGGCGTGGCGGCGGTGAGCCCGGCGCGGATACCTCCGTGCATGCAATCCTCCTTCGTTCGCGGGGAAACGTTGAGGAAAGCGCATTCCTGACGACCACGTTGGCACTCGCGGCGCGGGGAGTCAACGCGTGGCGTTTGCAGGTTTGTTGCAGTGGGTGGCGCCGGTCACTCCGGGGGCCTGCGGCGAGACGGGAGGGTAAGGACCGGAGCAGGCTTGCCGCCATGACCGTCGCCGCCCCGGCCGCCCGCCGGTTCGCCGCGTTGCGCAACCGTGACTGCCGGCCGTACCTCTTCGGGGCGGCGCTGTCGATGATGGCCGACAACATCGAGCACGTCATCACGTACTGGATGCTGTGGCAGAAGTTCCACTCCGAAGCGCTCGCCGGCTTCCAGGTGATCAGCCACTGGGTGCCGTTCCTGCTGCTGTCGGTGTGGTTCGGCGGCCTCGCCGACCGTTACGACTGCCGGCGCGTCATCCAGGCCGCCCAGATCCTGTTCATGGCGGTGTCGCTGGCCTGGGGCATCCTGTTCATCACCGACTCGCTGCAGATCTGGGAGGCCTGCCTGCTGCTGGTGCTGCACGGCATGGCCGGCTCGCTGTGGGGCCCCGGCGAGCAGCTGATGCTGCACGACTTCGTCGGCGACGAGGAGCTGGCCTCGGCGGTACGCCTGAACGCGACCTTCCGCAGCCTCGGCGTCCTCTTCGGCCCGGCGGTCGGCTCCGCGCTGCTGCTGCAGCTGGGCCCGAAGGCCGGCATCCTGGTCAACATCGCGTTCTACCTGCCGCTGACGCTGTTCCTGTTCCGCACCCGCTTCACCGGGCACACCCGCCACTCCGGCGCCCCCGCCCAGCGCGTCGGCCTGTTCGACTCGGCGAAGGTCCTGCGGCGCGTCGCCGGCGACCACACCCTCATCAGCATGATCATCCTGGCCGGCCTGGCGTCGTTCTTCGTGGGCACGTCGCTGCAGGCCACGATGCCGAGCTTCGCCGACGACCTGGGCGGCGACCCGACCGACGTCTACGGCGTCCTGCTCTTCGCCGCCGGCGCCGGCGGCGTCGTCGGCGGCATCCTGCTCGAGGCGACCGGCCGCATCCGGCCAACGGTCCGCGTCGCGCTGGTGACCACCCTGCTGTACGGCGTGAGCACCCTCCTGTTCGCCGTGACCCGCAACTATGCCCTCGCCATTGCCCTGCTGTTCATCGGCGGCGTGGCCAACCTGGCGTCGATGTCGATCGGTCAGACCGTCACCCAGCTGCTCGCCCCGCCCGCCGAGCGCGGCCGCGTGATCGGCGTCTACAACGTCTCGGCCAACGGCCTGCGCGCCGGCAGCGGCGTCACGGTCGGCGTGCTGGGCCAGGCGATCGGCGTGCACTGGTCGCTCGGCCTGAGCTCGGCCGCGCTGTGCCTGGGCACCGGCCTGGCGGCCCTCTACACCCGCGGCGTCCACCGCGGGCCGGCCGAGGAGGCGGCACCCCAACCCGTCGAGGCCGGCGCCGAACCTCAGCAGACGTGAGATGGAAGCCTGGTGGCCCCAGGTACGATGCGCCGGGGGTCACCCCGTCGATGCGCTCAGTGACCGCGATCCGCTCGCCAATATGGTCGCGATCAGCGCCTTCGTGGCGGGGCGCTCCTCGGCCCGCCGAGGGTTGTCCGGCTCACCACGCGGACCGGCGGGGACCGGCGCTGTAGCGCCGGCCCCCGCCGTGGCCCAGGTGCCCGGATCAGCCGGTGAAGGTGGCCGTGATCTGCGTGAACTGCCAGTTGTTCTGCGAGATGCCGCTGCAGTTGGACACCACGCCGCCGCCCGCGCAGGGCCGGTCACGGTTGACCGACCAGAACGCGAGCCGCGCCAGGTGGTTGTTCTGGGCGTAGTCGCGGATCTGCTGCCAGTACGCGACCGAGGTCAGCTCCTGCTGGTCCGACAGGCCGTTCATGCCGGAGATGCCCATGTGCCGGTACGCGGTGGCGTCGTCCCAGCCGAACGAGCTCTTCAGCATCGCCTTGAGCCCCTCGGAGGCGCTGACCGTGCTGTTGTACATGTTCGCGCCGCCGCCGAAGTCGAACGGCATGATGGTGAAGATGTCGATGTTCGCGCCGGTCGACGCCGCGCGGCTGATGAGCTGCTGCGCGTAGTAGCCGGGGCCGGTGGTGGCCGTACCGAACGTGACGATGACCTTCAGGCTGGGGTTGTTCTGCTTGACGATCTTCAGCGCGTCGACGATCCGGTTCCGCACGGTGTCGTTCTCGAACTCGTCGGTGTTCTCGATGTCGATGTCGATCGCCTTCAGGCCGTACGCGTTGATCACGGTCTGGTAGGCGCCTGCGAGAGCCTGCGGGGTGGAGCAGTTCGGGCCGAGCTTGTTGCCGCTCCAGCCGCCGAAGGACGGGATCACGTCGCCGCCGCCGGCGCGCACCTGGCTGATCACGGTCGAGTCGACGCCACCGGTGAGCGGCCGGTTGCCGTCCCACGCCGGCGAGCAGCCGCCGCCGGAGAGCACGAACGCGAGCGTGAACCACTTGATGCCGGTCGCCGACTGGACCGTCTGCGGGTTCGGCGGGTCCCCCCACTGGTAGAGGTAGGGCGCCGCGGCGAAGCCGCCGGACGGCGGCGGGTTGGTGCCGCCCGTGGTGGTCGCGGTGACGCTGTTCGACGCCGCCGACTCGCCCTGCGTGTTGTACGCCTTGACCGTGTACGTGTGCGTGGAGCCGGCCGCCAGCCCGGAGACCGTGGCGGTGGTCCCGGTGCCGGTGGACCGCACGGTCGTGCCCTCGTAGACGCGATATCCGGTGACGGTACCGCTGGAGGCGTTCCACGCCAGCGTGAAGCTCGTGTTCGTGGTCGCGGTGACGCGCAGGTTGGACGGCGCACCCGGGACGCCCGGCGGCGGGTTGCCGCCACCGCCGTCGCACGCGCCGAGGTCCTTCCACAGCGACGGCGTGGTCGACGGGTACCAGCCGGTGCCGGGGTAGGCGGTGTGAGTCTGCAGTGCCTGGTAGGTGTGGCCCTGGTACGTGACCTGGGTGCCCACCGTGTAGGTGTTACCTTCGGCCCAGGCCGGGGCGGTGCAGGCAGCGAGGGCGGCGCTGGTGGCGGCCTGTGCCTGGATCGCGGGCGAGAGAACCAGCGCCGTCACGATGGTCAGTGCCGCGCCCGCTGCTAGGGCAAATGTACGACGTCGAGATCTCATGGGACCCCCTACACATCGATGGATCGATGGAGAGGGACGCTATCAGTTAACACTATTAAATGTAAGAGTCGGCGACCTCGGAGCCGCAAGGAGATCCAGGCCGGGACTATCGGGCGATTCGGATATACGGTGCAACTGCCCGCCGCGCCACCGCACACGCAGTAGCTACCGCGCTGCACCGGCCCGCGACTGTTGTGTCGGCCGATCGGGCCGATGTCATCCCCGACGGAGTTACAGCCGATCGGGAGGAGGGGCGCCCTGATTGGTGGTGGTCACGCGGCGAAGGCCGGCGCGCACGCCAAACACAAGAAGGGCCGCCATCGCCCTCACCGCCCTCATCGGCCGCAAGATGGACGAGCTGATGTCCAACGCCGAGCGCGACCGCACGAAGAAGGCGCTCGTCGGCAGGGTCGTGAAGGCCTACACCGTCGACAAGAAGAAGGAGGTCATGGACATCTCCTTCACCACCTTCGTGATCCAGTGACCGCGCCGAGCTCGCCGAAGCGGGTCAGCGCCCGGATCGCCGCGGTAGTACACTTTCGCCCTCTCATCCCTCAGGTCAAAGGCGATCGCCATGCACAGTGACGCTCGGCCCACCCTGTCGTCCGGCCGGACCACGCGCCGGTCACTCATGCTCGCCGCGGGCGTGGCCGTGCTCGCGGGCTGCACCTCCGACCCGGGCAAGAAGCCGCAGGCGTCCTCTTCCGGGCCCGCGTCCTCGCCGAGCCCGAGCGTCCCGGCGGCGACCGCGCAGATCACCGCGCCCGCCGAGGGCACCGCCAACGTCCCGACCGCCATGGAGGTCGCGGTCACCGTCGCCAACGCCACCAAGACCGAGGTGGTGTTCGCCGACCCGGGCGGCGAGGTCGTCGAGGCCGTCCCGCACCAGGTCGAGGGCGCCTGGATCCCGGCCCGGCAGCTGAAGTACGACACCCGCTACGAGGCCCGGGTCACGGTGACCGGCAGTGATGGGCGCACCGCCACCACGACCGCCAGCTTCACCACGATGAAGAAGCCGGGCAGCCTGGCCAAGGTGACCAGCGTCGTCAACGACGGCCAGACCGTCGGCGTGGCGATGCCGTTCATCATCAACTTCGGCGTCGACGTCGCCAAGGACCAGCGGGCCGCCGTCCAGCGCCGCCTGACGGTCGTCAGCGACCCGCCGCAGGAGGGCACCTGGAACTGGTTCAACGGCAAGGAGGTGCACTTCCGCCCGAAGGACTACTGGCAGCCGGGCACCAAGCTGTCGCTGCGCGCGGCGCTCGGGGGCCTGCCGATCGGCGGCAAGTGGCACACCGAGCGCGACCTGACCATCAACGCCACCGTCGGGCGGAAGTTCCTGATGGAGGTGGAGAACAAGACCCACCAGCTGACCGTCACGCAGGACGGCCAGGTCGTGCGCACCATGCCGGTGAGCAACGGCCGCCCGGCGAACCCGTCGGCGAGCGGCCACTTCATGATCATGATCAAGAACGAGTGGGAGTGGTTCGACTCCTCCACGTTCGGCGTGCCGTCAGACAGCAAGAACGGCTACCGCCTCAAGGTGTACTGGCCGCAGCGGCTCACCTGGGACGGCGAATACCTGCACTCGGCGCCGTGGTCCGTCGGCGACCAGGGCAAGCGCAACGTTTCGCACGGCTGCACCAACCTGTCCCCCGCCAACGCCGAGTGGCTGTGGAAGCAGACGCTGATCGGTGACCCGGTGATCATCCGCAACACCGAGGAGCACGTGAAGTGGGGCAACGGCTGGACCGACTGGGACGTCTCCTGGGATGAGTACGTCAAGGGCAGCGCCGTGCCCTACCAGCCGCCGGCGCCGCCGTCCGCGTCCACGTCCACGTCGGCCTCCGCATCGGCGGCCCCTTCCGCCTCGTCGTAACCGAAACGGGCACGAGCCCGGGCGCCGCGGGGCGCCCGGGCTCACGAGGGAACGGTTACGGCAGGGTCCAGCGCTGGTTCGCCGCGCCCGTGCACGACCAGATCTGCAGCTGCGTGCCGTCGGCCGAGCTCGGGCCGGTCGCGTCCAGGCACTTGCCGAGGGACTGCAGGCTGCCGTTCGCCCCGGACGTCCACTGCTGTGCGGCGGTGCCGTTGCAGTCGTAGAGCTGCACCTTCGTGCCGTCGGCGGAGTTCGCCGCGGCCACGTCGAGGCACTTGCCCAGCGCGCGCAGGGTGCCGTCGGTGCTGACCGTCCACTGCTGGGCGGTGGTGCCGTTGCAGGTGTACAGCTGGATCTTCGTCCCGTTGGCCGAGCTCGCGCCGGCGACGTCGACGCACTTGCCGCCGTAGCCGGTGATCTGGCCGGTGCGCGTCGTCGGGGTGCCGCTGTCGGCGCCGGCCCAGAGGTACGTCCCGACGGTCTTCGCGGGCAGGGTGCTCTGGATCTGCTGGGTGCCGACCCGCAGGGTGAACGCCTGGTTCCCCGAGGTCTGGTTCACCACCACGGTGACGAGGGTGCCGTCCGGGTTGAGGAACGCGACGTTGGTGACGGTGCCGGTCGAGCCGTAGCCGGTCGAGACGCGCCGGGCGCCGGGCTGCACGAACTTCGAGAACTGCGCGATCATGTTGTAGTCCGGCAGCGCCCAGAAGGTGTCGCGGTTGGTGGTGCTCTGCACGAGCATGGTCGGGTCGGGCGAGCCGGACCACCGCTCGGGCGAACGGTTCTGGTCCAGCATGCTCACCCAGCCCTCGTACAGGGTGGCGGAGTTGCGGAAGTACTGCACGATGCGGTCGGCTCCCGCCGTACCCCAGACGGATCGCTCCGTCATGAGCACGTCCTTGTCGGGGTAGCTCGCCTTCACGGTGGACATCGCCGAGGGGTCGCCGGCGTAGTCGTGGAGGGCGATGCCGTCCACCGAGCCGTAGGCGTCGCTGTGGCTGGAGGCGCTGCCCAGGACCCCCGCGGCGTAGGACGCTCCCTCGCTGAAGTTGTGGTCGAAGGCCCAGATCTTGACGGTACCGAGGGAGGCGCCGTTCAGTTCGGTCTTGAGCGCCTTGGCGAGCTGGCGCTCCTGGTCGGCGCTCACCAGCATGCCCGGGTAGTCCGGCGGGGAGAACAGCGGCTCGTTCTGCAGGGTGAGCGCGTAGATCGGGATGCCCTGGGCGACGTACGCCTGGACCGCCCGCCGATAGTACGTCGCCAGCGTCGGGATGTACGTGCTGTTGAGGCTGCCGCCGATGATGTTGTTGCTGGTCTTCATCCACGGCGGCGCCGACCAGGCGCTGGCGAAGATGCGCAGGTTCGGGTTGATCGCGAGGGCCTGCTTGAGCGTGGCGATGATGTTGTAGTCGATGTCGCGCTGGATGGAGAAGCGCGACAGCGACGGATCGGCCGCGCCGTCGTCGTAGGTGTAGAAGTCGTGCGAGGTGAAGTCGCTCGTGCCGAACGTGATCCGTGCGACGTTGAAACCGGCGCCGGTGGACGGGTCGACGAGGGCCCGCAGCGCGCGGTCGCGGCCGGCGGCGCTCATCCGCGACAGGTTGTAGATCGTCGACTCCTCCAGCGACGAGCCGACCCCCAGGATCGACTGGTAGCGCGTGTTCGTGTCGACGGTGACGGTGGCGCTCCCGCTCGCGGCGCCGATCGGGAGGTCGGCCTGGCGGGACAGCTGGTACGGGGTGCCGGCGAGGCCGGTGGCGGGGTTGGTGTACCAGTTGCCGTTCTTGGGCTCGTATCCCGCGGTGCGGGACTCGGAGCTCCAGTAGACCTGGACGGAGCTCGCCGCCGCGGCGGCGGGGAGCTGGGCGGACGTGAGCAGGGCGGCCGCGGTGGCCGCGACGAGCAGCGCAGACAACGGTCGGGTTGGGACCATGTGCACGCCTCCTGGCGGGCGGGGTGTGGGCGGGGTAACTTCAGGACTTGTATTAAGCCCCGGCTCCATATATCTGTCAATATTCCTAACAGATATCAGTTCGCTCGCGGCGACGTGTATGAAGAATGCCATGATTCGCGCGTACCGCCCCGCCGACCGCGACGCCGTCCACGACATCTGCATCCGCACGGCCGACGCCGGCCAGGACGCGTCCGGCTCCTACGCCGACCCGGGCATCCTGCCACAGATTTTCGCCCACCCGTACGCCTACCTGGAGCCGGACCTCGCGTTCGTGGTCGACGACGGCGGCACGGCCGTCGGCTACGTGCTGGGGACCGCCGACACCGCGACGTTCGCGCGGCGCTTCCGGGACGAGTGGCTGCCGCTGGTCGCCGAGCGCTACCCGGCCCCCGAGGCCGAGCCGGCTGACCGCGGCCCCACGCCCGACGAGGTGATGGCGCACCTGCTGCACCGGCCGGAACGCATGGTACTGCCGGATCTCGCCGCCTACCCCGCCCACCTGCACATCGACCTGCTCCCGGCCTACCAGCGCGCGGGCCACGGCCGGGCACTCATCGACACGTTCGTCGTGGCACTGCGCGAGCGCGGCGTCCCGGGCCTGCACCTGGGCATGGTGACCGCCAACGAGCCGGCCCGCAGGTTCTACGACCGCCTCGGCTTCCACGTCATCGACGTGCCGGACCCAGGCCCGCTCACCTACCTGGGCCTGCACCCCTGAGCAGCCCGAGCCGGGAATCGAGCCGGGAATAACGGGTTGCACAGCGGCGCTAACGTTTTCGGTGGACAACTCGTCGAGTGGAGGGAGCCGGCCGTGCAGTACCGCACCGCTGTCGTCGTTCCCCGCTCGCAGCACGAGGTGATCCGCGTGTCTTCCTTCCTCCCGGTGTCCGCACGCGCGGCGACACTGGGGCGTCCCGTGTCCGGCTGAGCATCCGGCCCCGCGGGGCGAATCGCGCTGTCCTGTCCAAGTGACGAGCCCGTGAAGGGGCAGCAGTGCGAAACGAACTGGACCGCGTCCGCAACATCGGCATCCTGGCCCACGTGGACGCGGGGAAGACCACGACCACCGAGCGGATCCTCTTCGCCACCGGCGCCACCTACAAGCAGGGCGAGGTCCACGACGGCACCACCGTCACCGACTTCGACGCCCAGGAGCGCGACCGCGGCATCACCATCTTCGCCGCCGCGGTCAGCGTCGACTGGCACGGCCACCGGATCAACCTGATCGACACGCCCGGCCACGTCGACTTCGCCGACGAGGTCGAGCGCTCGCTGCGCGTCCTCGACGGGGCGGTCGCCGTGTTCGACGGCGTCGCCGGCGTCGAGCCGCAGAGCGAGTCGGTGTGGCGGCAGGCGGACCGCTACGGCGTGCCGCGCATCGCGTTCGTCAACAAGCTCGACCGGGCGGGCGCGGACCTGGCCACCGCGGTGGCCTCGATCCGCGACCGGCTGCACGTCACGCCACTCGTGGTGCAGGCACCGAGAGGCGCCGAGTCGGCGTTCGACGGCGTCTGGGACCTCACGGAGCCGTCCGGCCTTCCGGAGCTCTCCGCCCGGCGCGCGATGCTCGTCGAGCAGGTCGCCGAGCTGCACGGCGGCGCCCTCGAGGAGTACGTCGAGACCGGCACCCTGAGCCCGGAAACCCTGCGCGGGGCGCTGCGCGAGCTGACGCTGAGCGGCGCCGCGGTGGTCGTGCTGTGCGGCTCGGCGTACCAGGACAAGGGCATCGAGGAGCTGCTCGACGCGGTGGTGGCATACCTGCCCTCGCCGCTGGACCGGCCCCCGGTGCGCGGTGAGTGGGACGGCGCGGAGCAGGAGCGCCCGGCCGACCCGGACGCGCCGTTCGCCGGGCTGGTGTTCAAGGTGAGCGCCGCCGCCACCGGACGGCTGACCTACCTGCGGGTGTACTCCGGCACGCTGCGCAAGGGCATGGAGGTGTTCGAGCCGAACGCGGGCGAGACCGAGCGCGTCTCGCGCATCCTGCACGTCCAGGCCGACCGGCACACGGACCTGCGGCACGCCGTCGCCGGCGACATCGTCGCGGTGGTCGGGCCCAAGCTCGCCCGCACCGGCGAGACGCTGTGCGACCCGCGGCACCGGCTGGTGCTGGAACCGCCGTCCACGGCGACGCCCGTCGTCTCCGTGGCCGTCGAGGCGCGCAGCCGCGCCGACACCGGCCGGCTGGCCACGGCGCTGGCGCGGCTGGTCGAGGAGGACCCGTCGCTGGTCGTGCGCACCGACGCCGAGACCGGCCAGACGCTGCTCAGCGGCATGGGTGAGCTGCACCTGGAGGTCGCGGTGGAGAAGATGCGCCAGACGGGCAACGGGCTGCAGATCAGCGTCGGGCGGCCGCAGGTCGCCTACCGCGAGACCCTCGTGCGCGGCGTGAGCGGGCTGCTGTACCGCTACGTCAAGCAGGAGGGCGGCTCCGGCCTGTACGCCCACGTGACCATCGATGTGTCCCCTGTGGACGGTAAGGAGCTGGTGTTCGAGTCCACTGTGGTCGGTGGCCACGTGTCCAAGGAGTACGTGCGGGCGGTCGAGGCCGGCTGCCGCGACGCGCTCGCGTCCGGCCCGGTCGCCGGCTACCCGGTGACGGGCGTGCGGGTGACGCTCACCGACGGCCGGATGCACGAGAAGGACTCCTCGGAGCTGGCCTTCCGGCTCGCCGGCCGCGAGGCGCTGCAGCAGGCCTTCCGGGAGTCCGAGATGGTACTGCTGGAGCCCGTGGCCGAGGCCACCGTGACCGCCCCCGACGACATGGTCGGCGGCGTGCTGGGTGACCTCGCGGCTCGCCGCGGCCGGGTGACCGGCTCGGTGGCCCGCGGCGGCACGGTCGCCGTCACGGCGACGGTGCCGCTGGCCGAGCTGTTCGGCTACGCGACGCGGCTGCGCAGCCGCACGCAGGGCCGTGGCACGTTCACGACCCGCCCGGCCGGCTACGCCCCGGCGCCCGCCGGGGTGCTCGCCGGATAGGGATCGATGCGCATCCCACGGTTCGTGGGATGCGCATCACGCCTGTTTTGAAGCCGACGCAAGGGGTACGAACCGGCGCGCATCAACTACGGTTGAGGTTTCTTGGGGAGGGTGCGCCGTGCTGCTGGCCGTGCTGGACGTGGGATCGAACTCCGCACATCTGCAGATCGTCCAGGCCAGCTCGCGCAAGCCGCCGCAGCCGGTGTTCCGGCTCAAGGCGCCGACCCTGCTCGCCGAGTCCGTCACGCCCGACGGCGCGCTGACGCCCGACGGCATCGACCGGGTCGTCGAGGCCGTGGCGTGCACGGTCGAGGCGCTGCGCCGGCACCCGGCCGCCGATCTCATCCCCCTCGCGACCGCCACGATCCGCGACGCGACGAACAATGCCGAGATCCGCCGCCGCGTGCGCGAGGCGACCGGCGTCGAGTTGCGCTCGCTCAGCGGCGAGGACGAGGCCCGGGTCACGTTCCTGGCCGTGCGGCGCTGGCTGGCCGGCCCCGAAGGCCTGCTGCTGCTCGACATCGGCGGCATGTCGATGGAGATCGCCGCCGGCCACGACGAGCGGCCGGACCTGGCGGTGTCGCTGCCGCTCGGCGCGGGCCTGCTGACCCGCCGGTTCCTGCCCGAGCACCCGGCCGGGCGCGACGCGGTCGAGCGCGTCCGCCGGCACGTGCGCGCGGCGGTGCACCCGGTCGCCGCGGAGCTCGCGCGGCGGCCCCGCGCCGACCGGATCTTCGGCACCTCGAAGACGTTCAAGCAGCTGGCCCGCCTGACCGGCGAGGACGACCGGCTCACCCGCCGCGCGCTGCGCCGCTGGGTGCCGCGGCTGGCGGAGATGAGCCCCCGGCAGCGGGCGAAGCTGCCCGGGGTCGCCCCGGCCCGCGCCCGTCAACTGCTCGCCGGCGCGGTCACCGCGGTCACCGTGATGGAGTCCCTCGGCCTGCGCTCGCTGGACGTCTGCCCGTGGGCGCTGCGGGAGGGCCTCCTGCTACGCCGCTTCACCGAACTCAGGGGCTGAACTCAGCCGCGCTGCACCGCGTTGCGGGGCAGGTGCAGCTTGTCCTCCGAGCTCACCTTCCGGTCGAACGGCATGGCCGGGTCGTCCGGCTCGCCGCCCAGCCCGTACGGGGTGTAGATCCCCCGCGCCGAGCCGTTGGCCCTGCCCTCCTCGTCGATGACGGACGCCCCGTCGCTGCCCGGCGTCCCGGTCGTGCCCATCGTGGCGTTCTCTTCGCTCATACCCATGGGGTTACCCAGTGGTGGGCGGTTTCACCCTTTTCGGGCCAGCGCTCCCCAGACGGCGACCTGGTCGAACGTGGGCCGCGGCTCGGGCTCGCCCGCGGCACGCCACTCGGCGACCGATACGATGCCCGGCTCCAGCACCTCGAGACCGTCGAGAAACTGCGTGAACTCGGCCCGGTCGCGCAGCTTGCCCGGCCCGTGCCGGCCGGCCTGGATCTGCTTGGCGAGCTCGGGCGCGAGCCCGTCGGTAGTCGCGTGCGACATGACCAGGAAGCTGCCGGGGGCGAGCGCGCCGAGCAGGCGCGACACGATGCCGTACGGGTCTTCGGAGTCCGGCAGGAAGTGCACGACGGCGACCAGGATCAGCGCGACGGGCTTCGTCAGGTCGAGCGTGGCCAGCAGCGCCTGGTCGGCCAGGATCGTGTCCGGGTCGCGAAGGTCGGCGTCGACGTATGCGGTCGCGCCCTCCTGCGAGCTGGTCAGCAGCGCCCGGGCGTGGGCGAGCACGATCGGGTCGTTGTCGACGTAGACGACCCGCGACTCGGGCGCGATGCCCTGCACGATCTCGTGGACGTTGGGGCTGGTCGGGATGCCGGTGCCGATGTCGAGGTACTGCCGGATCCCGTGCTCCTCGGCGAGCACCCTGACGACCCGGCGCAGGAACGCCCGGTTCTCCACGACCGCGGTGCGGATCGCCGGGAACGCCGCGGCGATCGCGTCGCCGGACTCGCGGTCGGCGGCGAAGTTGTCCTTGCCGCCCAGCCAGTAGTCGTACCGCCGGGCGGGGTGCGCCACGGTCGTGTCGACCCGCTCCGTCCAGTCCGATGCTCCGCTCACCGCAGCCTCCGTCCGTGCCGACCCGCAGGCCTGGAATGATATGCGGCCATGACGGACGGCCACGACGCGGTCGGAACCTACCTCGGCGAAGTCGAGCGCGCCCGCCGCCACGCCGCCGCGCGGACCGACGCGGCCCTGGCCGCCGGCGGGCCCGCCCCGAGCCTCGTCGAGGAGATCCTGTACGGCCTGATCGCCGCCAGCCTCACCGGCATCACGAACAACCTGAACGGGCACCTTGTGGAGCGGCTCGTCGCCGCCGGCCTCTGGCGGCCCGAACGCGCGGTCGCGCACGCCACCCGGCTCGACGTCCCCCACTTCCGCTCGGCCCTCCTCACGAGGCTGCTGCCGTACCTGGAGCCGGCCGAGCGGCCCGCGGTCGCCGAGCGGATCGTCGCTAACCTCGACGGCGTTGTCGGCAGCTACCGGGCCGAGCTGTACACCGCGGCCGCGGCCCATCTCGGCCCGGGCGAGCTCGGGCCGCTGCTCGCCGCCGCGCGCGCGATCGAGGCGCCGCAATGGCGTGCCGAGGCCCTGGCCGGCCTCCTGCCGCGCCTGGCGGGGCCGGTGCGGGCCGAGGTCGTCGCCGAGGCGCTCGACGCGGCCGTGGGCGCCCACGTCGAGGCGTGGCGGGCGGGCGCCATCGCGGCGGTCGCGCCGCACCTGTCGCCCGCCCAGTTGGCAGCGGCCCGCGCCGCCGCCCGGGCCATCGAGAGCCCCGAGTACCGCGCCGCCGCCCTGGCCGGCGTCGCCGCCCACCTCCCCGAGCCGGACCGCACCGCCCTGCGAGCGGAGGCGTTCGACGTCGCCGACGGCATCGGCGACGCCCGCGCCCGGGCCCGGGCGCTCGGCGCGGTCGCGCCGCACGGGCTCGACCGGGCGCTCGGCGCGGCGGTGGCCGCGGCCGAGGGCACCGCCCTGGAGCGGCTGGCGCCGCACCTGCGCGACGACCAGATCGAGACGGCGTTCGCGGCCACGCTGGCCCTCGGCTGGACCGAGCGGGAGCAAGTGCTGCGGCGGCTGGCCCCGCGCCTGTCGGCCGGGCAGCTCGACCGGGCCGTGGCGGCCGCCGACGCCATCACCTCCGACAGCGCGCGCTACGACCTGTACGCCACGCTCGCCCCCAGCCTGCCGCCGGAGCGGGTGGCCCGCCTGCTCGCCGCCGCCGACGGGCTGCGCGACGAGCGCGACCGCCGCGAGGCCTGGACCGCCCTCGCGCCCTACGCACCGCCGGACGCGGGCCGCGCCGCGCTCGCCCGCGCCCTCGCGTCGGCCACCACCCTGCACAGCGGCATCCACCGGGCGGAGGCCCTGGCCGCCCTCGGCCCGTACCTGCCCGAGGACGAGCGCGCGGCGGCGCTCGGCGAGGCCGGCGAGGCCCACGAGGCCGGCATGGTCGGCGCGGGGGTCCGGGCCGAGGCGCGGCTCGCGCTGATCCCGCACCTGGCGCCCGGGGAGCGCACCGAGGCCGCCGCCGAGGCCCTGCGGGCCTGCGGCCATCCGGCGCGCCTGGTGGTCCGGCTCCTGCCGCACCTGCCGCCCGAGCGCCGCGCGGCGGCGATCGCCGCGGCCCTAGGCACGGCCCGGAAGGCGGCGACGAAGCCGTACGGCAGTGCCGAACCGCTGATCCTGCTCGCGCCGCACCTGGGCCCCCGGCAACTGGGCGCCGCCCTGGCGACCGCTGCGGCGATCGAGACCGAGCGGGTCCGCACCGACGCCCTCGCCGGGCTCGCCCCGCACCTGCCGGCCGGCCTGGTGCCGGACGCGGTCGCCGCGGCGGACGGGTTGCGGTACGTGACACTGCGGGCGAGGGCCCTGACCGCGCTGGCGCCCCGCCTGCCGGCGGAAGATCGGGCCGCCGTGCTCGAACGGGCCCTGGCCGCGGCCGATCACGCGCGGGGCGACTGCGACGAGGTCGAGATTCTCGCCATGGTGGCGCCGTACCTGCCGCCCGAGCGGCGGGCGGCCGTCGCCGAGCGGGCCACCGAGGTCGCGCTCGGCGTCGCCGAGGCCGGCAACCGCGCCGCCGCGCTCGGCAAGGCCGTCCGGCACCTGCCACCCGACCGGCGGGACGCGACGATCGCCGCCGTCCTCGCCGACCACGAACCGCGGGAGTCGCCGCGGCTGCTCGCCCGGCTGGCCCCGTACCTGCCTCTCGACCGGCAGCGGCGGGCGATCGACGCGGTCGCCGCCGTCCGCCACCCGGAGCGCCGGGCGCAGTACTTCCTGACGCTGGTCCCGCACCTGCCGGCCGAGCTGCTGCCCGAGGCGCTGGCGGCCGCGGGGCGGGGCGGGAGCCAGTTCTGGCGGGGCGAGATCCTCGCCCAGCTCGCCGACCGGCTCTCCCCCGAGCTGCTCGCAGCCGCCCTGCCCGCCGTCGACGACCGCCACTTCCCCGCCCGGGCCTTCGCGGCGCGGGCCCGGGCGTTCGTCGAGGAGGCCCCCACGCCGCGCAACGTGCGGCTCGCCGTCGAGGTGCTGCGGCGGGCGCTGCGGGGGCACCGGACCTACGGTCCGCTGGCCGCGCTCGCGGAGCTGGTGCCGACGATCGTGCGGGCGGCCGGGCCCGGGGCGCCGCGCGGGGTGCTCGACGCGATCACGCTCGTGCACCGGTGGTGGCCGTAGCCGGGCGGGCGGCGATGCCGGTCAGCCGCGGCGGCCCGGGCCGCCGGATCCCACCTCGCCCGGCCGGGAACCGGCAGCAGCGACGATCAGACCTACGCGTAGCGGGCGACGACCTCCGGGGGCAGGGCGCCGGCCAGCGCGCCCAGCCCCTCCAGGACCGCGACGAGCCGTTCGGCGGGCAGCGGGCCGTCCGGGCCGGGCCGGGACACCCAGATCAGGTCGGGGCCGGCGATGCGCCAGCCGGTCAGGCCGAGGCGGCGGGTCAGGTCGAGCACCTCGCCGGTGACGAGGGCCTCGGCGAAGCCGGGGTGGTCCGGCGGCGGGGCGGCGTCGAGCTCGGCCGGGCGCTGGAAGCCCAGGGCGGCCCACGGCGGCACCGGGCCGACCCGGCCCTCCGCGCACGGCTCGCCGTTGTCCGGGTCGGGGATGACGGCCACCGGCGGGAGCGCGGCCGGCAGGTGGACCATGCTGACCGTACGCCGCGACGGCGCCCGGGCACCCATCACCCGCATGTCGAACGCGGTGAACGGCGGCCCGCCGTCGAGCACCCCGGTGATCTCCTCGGCGGGGTCGAGGTCGGCCAGGCCGGCGGCGTGCGCCGCGCGCCAGCGCAGCTCGACGGCGCCGAAGCCGGCCGAGGTGGCGGAGCGGGCGTAACGCCAGCCGCGCCCGGCGGCCAGGACGGCCCGCGGCGGGACCGCACGCGGGGGCCGGAGCAGCCCCGCGAGGAGGGCGGCAACGAACTCGCGCGCGTTCAATCGACTCATCCCCCGTGATCGATCCGCCTGCACCGAGGGTAGTACTCCCGCTCCGCTCGATCCAGCACGCGCGCGCCGGCCGGCGCCGCGGCGGGCGCGGGAGGCCGCGGATTGCGGCGTCAGGCCCGATCGTCGGTGGCGCCGGACTGCGGCCGGGCGATCTCGAACCAGACCTCCTTGCCGCCGGCCGCGTTGGGCTGCGTGCCCCACGCGGCGGACACGGAGGCGACGATGAGCAGCCCGCGGCCGTTCTCGCTGTCGGCAGCGGCCGGACGCGGGCTCGGCAGCCGCTCGCTGCGGTCGGCGACCGACACGCGCAGTCGCCGGGGGCCCAGCTCCAGGCGCACCATGACGGCGCCGACGGTGTGCTGGATGGCGTTGGTGATGACCTCGTCGAGCAGCAGCAGGGTGTCGTCGACGAGGTCGTGCTCGCCCCACGCGGTGAGCACGTCGGCGGCGAAGCGCCGGGCCGCGGAAGCGCTGACCGCGTCGCCGCGGAAGCGCCGCTGGGCGGCCGGGCGCGCGCCGCCGGCCGGCTCCGCGCGGCGGTCGACGGCGAGGCACACCAGCGCCACGTCGTCGGTGCGGGGCCGCGGGCCGACGCCCGCGGCGAGCACGTGGTCGAGCATGTGGTTCGGGTCGGTGGAGGGGGCGGAGCGGACCGCGGCGCACAGGTCCGCCAGGCCGTCGTCGAAGTGGTAGCGGCGGTCCTCGACCAGGCCGTCGGTGTATAGCAGCAGGTTGGCGCCGCCGGGCACCAGGAACGTGGTCTCGATGAAGGCGACCGCGGCGCTGACGCCCAGCGGCGGGGCGGCGCGCAGCGCGAGCGTGCCGGCCTCGGCGCCGGCCCGCAGCACCGGCGGCGGGTGCCCGGCCAGGACCGCGGTCGCGGTGCCTTCGGCCAGGTGCAGCTCCAGGTAGCAGCAGGTGGCCACGGCGTCGGGCTGCAGGTCCAGCAGCAGCCGGTTGACCCGCTGCATGACCACGGCCGGGCTGTGCCGCTCGGCGGCGTAGGCGCGCAGCGCGTTGCGGACCTGGCCCATGACCGCGGCGGCGGTGGCGTTGTGCCCGACGACGTCGCCGATGACGACCGCGACCACGTCGTCGCCGAGCGGGATGACGTCGTACCAGTCGCCGCCGACGTCGGCGCCGTGGGTCCACGGCAGGTACCGCGCCGCGTGGCGCATCCCTGGCACGTCGGGCAGCTCGGCCGGCAGCAGCGCCCGCTGCAGCTCGCCGGCGATCGACAGCTGCGCCTCGAACAGCAGCGCCCGCTGCATCGCCTGCGCGCACACGCCGGCGAAGGCGCCGAGGTTGCCCCGCTCGTCCTCGTCGAACTCCCGCGGCGTGCCGTAGCCGACGACGAGCGTGCCGAGCACGTCGCCGCCGACGGCCAGGGGCAGGAACGCCCACGCCTGCCGGCCGCCGCTGGGGATCGCCCGGCCCGGGCCGGCCGCCTGCGCCGCGGCGAACTCGGCCAGGCTGCTCAGGTAGCGGGGCTGCCCGGTGCGCGCCACCTCCGTGGCCGGATAGGGGTGGGTCAGCGGTACTTCCCGCAGCCGCTCGACGACCTGGGGCTCGTAGCCGGCGTGGTAGGCGAGCACCAGGTGCTCGTCGCGGCGCAGCAGCAGCGCCAGGCCCTGCCCGCCGGCCGAGGGGCGCAGCACCGCGCCGATCGCGGCGTAGACGTCGGCGGCGGTGCTGGCCGCGACCAGCGCCGAGGTGACCGCCTGCAGCGCGGCGTTGCGCTGCGCGGCCCGCCGCGCCTGGGCCATGCTCTGCTCGACCCGCTCCTGCTGACGCGCCTGGCCGGTCACGTCCCGGAACGACACGGCGACCGAGTCGGCGCCGGCCCGCGCCGCGTTGATCTCCCACACCTGGCCGATCTCCGGGTAGCGCAGCTGCTCGCGCCACGGTTGACCGGTCTGCACCACCGTCCGCCAGCGCTCGGCGAGGCCGCTGCCCTCCTCCGACACGGCCAGCTCGCTCCAGCGCAGCCCAATGGTGTCCCCGACCGGCCGGCCGGTCAGCCCGGCGCCGAGCCGGTTGACGTACTCGCACACGAAGTCGCGCACGTCCCCGTCGGGGCCGCGGACCGCGCGCAGCAGCGTGAAGCCGTCGAACGCGGCGTCGAGCACGTCGTAGAGCCGGGTGCCGCCCGCCGACTGCGGCCCGAGCGTGACGGTGCGCAGGTCGACGAAGCGCACCCCGAACCCGTCGCCGCTGGGGCCGATCCACAGCTCGAAGTGGCCCGAGACGTTGGTCCGGTCGTGGTAGACGGTGCGGGTGACCGGCTCGCGGGCCTCGACGACCTTGCGGTACAACGGCATCGTCGCCTCGTTGACCGTGTCCGGCCACAGCCGCCGGTAGCGCCCGCCGATGAGCTCCGCGCGGGGCCGGCCCAGGTAGCCGGCGCCGGCCTCGTTGAGGTACGCGAGCTCGAAGTCCTCGATCTCGCCGGTCGCGGCGTCGCGCACCGCGCGGGCGAACGCCCAGCCCTGCGGATCGGCGTCGAGCATGGCGAGGACGTCGGCCGGGGGCAGCACGTCCGGACCGTCGACCATGCCGCCATCATTGCATCCCCGGATGCGCCCGGCGCGTCACCTCGTGCGGCGCCGCAGCCACCGCAGGGAGGCGCGGCCGAGCGCGGCGGCCATGCCGGTCAGGTGCGGGTCCGGCGCCGGGCCGGCCGTCACGGCCAGCCGCATGAGGAAGCCGGCGTGCGCGGCCAGGAACGTGTCGATCTCGTGCGGGTGCAGGCGCCGGGTGAGCGGGTTCGTCTCGGCGTACGGCTGCGGGTCGAGGCCGCTCAGCACCGCGCTGGACAGCAGCGTCAGCACGTCGCAGTGCGCGGCGCCGACCCAGGCGTGCGGCCAGTCGACGACGTGCACCCGCCGCGCCGAGAGCAGGACGTTGAACGGGTACAGGTCGCCGTGCAGCAGCGTGTCGCCGGCCAGCATCGCGGCGCCCGCGGCCTCGAGCCCGATCAGCTCGTCGAGGTGGCCGGCCGCCCACGGCGACAGCCGGGCCAGCGCCGCCAGCTCGTCGCGGCCGGTGAGGCCGGGCCAGCCGCCGAGGCGGGGCCGGGCCGTGGCGGAGGCGTCGATCGGCGACGGGGTGAGCGCGTGCGCCATGGCGGTCGCGGCCTCCAGCACCCGCTCGAGGTCGCCGGGGTGCCACGGCTGGGCCGGCAGCGCCCCGTCGACGTGCTCGAACAGCAGGGCCACCCAAGTGCCGTCGTCGTGGGTGCCGAGCAGGCGCGGGACCGGGGCCGCGGGCGGCAGCAGGCGGGTGACCACGGCCTCCCGGCGGTGAAACCCGGCCACGCCGGGCGCGGTCCGTGCGCTGACCGCCTTGAGGAACGCGTCCCGGCCGTCGGCCAGGCGCAGCCGGGCGGCGACGCCCTCCGAGAAGCCGCCGGCCAGGCTCACCGCGTCGACGACCGCGCCGCCGAGCAGGTCCTCGACGGCGGCCCGGACCCCGGGCGGCAGCGCGGTCCAGGCGATGCGGCGGCTTCCGGTCATCGGTGGTGGCGTCGGTTGTGGCATCGGCGGTTCACGACCAAGGGTTGATGGTCGACGCCTGCGGTTCGAAGGGCGTCGGGGCCGGTGGTTTGCGGATCGGGGCGTACCGGCGGATCAGGCTCCCGAGGAGCACCAGGCCGGCGCCGCCGAGCAGCGGGTACCAGACGACGACGAACAGCAGCGGGAACATCGTCGAACCCATCAGGCACGAGAATCCGCCGGCGATCAGGAAGCCTACCGCCGGCAGCACCGTCAGGCCGATCGGCCCTGCGCCGCCCGCGCGGCCGCGGAGCGCGGCGACGACGGCGCGCACGAGGATCAGCAGGCCGGCGACGAGCGCCAGGATGCCGACCTGGAAGTTGCGCGGGTCGGTGAGGTCGACGCGGACCCCGGACAGGTCGGCCTGGGTCGAGTTCGTCCAGAAGGTCCGCGCGGTACGCAGGTCGGCGCCGGTGAGGTCGGCCTGCACCAGCGACGCGTCGAGCAGGTCGGCACCGCGCAGGTCGGCGTGCGAAAGGTCGGCCTGGCCGAGGTAGGCGTGGCCGAAGCGCGCGCCGCGGGCGTCGATGTCATTGAGGTCGGCCTGGCCCAGGTCGGCGTGGCCGAAGTCCGCGTCGCGCAGGTCGGCGCCGGTGAACGTGGCCTGAATGAGCCGGGTATGACGGAACGACGCGCCGTGCGCGTCGGCGCCGGCGAAGCTGACCTGGGCCATGTCGAGGCCGTCGAAGACGGCGCCGTGCAGGTCGGCGCAAGTGAGGTCGGGCAGTTCGGCGGTATCGGTGAAGTGCAGGCCGGCGACGTCGGCGCGCGTTTCCGGGCAGGTCGGCCCGCGGGACGGCGCCGCCGCCGCGGGCCCGCCCGTGAACAGCACGGCCGCGAGCAGCGCGGCGGCCGCCCCGGCGAGGCAACGGAGGATCGGCACGGATCCCATGATCGATGAGCCGGGGACCCTTCGGCAGCCCTGGGTCCGCATTACGACGAGACCGGGGGCGGTTCGGGTCACTTCGCCGCGGCACGAACCGATGCCGCGGCATCCTTCGACACGGGTTGCCATTGCGTGCCGAACACCGACCGAGACGCGGCGTCCAGGGTCGCCTGCCTGCGCACCACCGTCGTCAGGAACACCGAGGTCGGCGGCCCCCTGCTGTCGGTGGGCGGCAGGGGGCCGTCGGGGGCCTTCCGGTCAGCCGCCGAGCTGGCGGACCATGTTCATGATGGTCTCGATCTGGGCGCCGCCCTTGATCGGGTAGTTGGTGGCGCCGAGGTAGCCCCACCAGTCCCAGCAGCCGTTGGGGTTGACGCCCGACGCCGCGGCCTGGGGGTACAGCACGATCATGTTGTTCGTGTCGGCGTACTGGTTGAGGTTCGCCCGGTCCACGAAGGTCGTGCCGATCGCGCCGTATCCCTGGACGCAGCCGTGCAGCGCCACCAGCAGCCGGCAGCTCTGGCCGGCCGCGCAGGCCGCCGGGACGTACGCGAGGCCGGAGGGGTCCATGCTCAGCCCGGGCGCGTAGCCGTTGACCGCGTACGCGTTCTGGCTGAACTTGACGAGGGTCCCGCCCAGCGGGCCGGTGTTGGGGCCGGCGACCCCGCCGAACAGCTTGCCGAGCAGGTCGCGCTCCGGGTCGGTGCCGCAGTCGTTCAGGTACGGCGACGCGGTGGCCGAGCAGCCGACGGTGCCGTACGGGGTGACCCAGGCGTGCCCGGCGGCCGAGCCGGTGTCGTACCGGACCGAGGCGCCGAAGTCCCGGAAGTACGTGGCCAGGTCGTCGTTCACCGACTTCTTGACGGCGCCGTCGTTGCCGCCGTGGTAGATGTACACGGGCTTGCCCGAAAGGTTGCGCACCGGGTCGATCCAGCCGTACGACGCCCAGAGCCGGGTGTAGGACTCCAGGCTGCTCAGGTATGTCGGCCAGGCGTTGTCCCCGCAGCCGTTGAGGGCCTGCAGCACGTTGTTCTGGGCGCAGTAGTAGGGACCGGCCGCGAAGACCGCGGTGCCGGCGATCCGGCTGGAGTACGCGACCTGGAGCTGGGTCGCCATGTAGCCGCCGGACGAGACGCCGGCGACGTACACGCCGGAGACGCGGTACGAGCCGAGCGAGCCGGACACCGGGGTCTTGGTGTACGGGTTTCCGGCGGCCGCCGCCGGCGGCGCGGCGGCGAGGGTCGTGAGCAGCAGCGCAGCGGCGGCCACGACCGCGCGGGTGAGGTGTCGCATGGGACCTTCCCTTCGCTACGCCGGCGGAGTTCGCCGGCGTGCGGCGACGCTAGCCGGACGGCACAGGGATAGTTATCCGTCCATGTCACATGTTTCGCGGGTGTGTCATGTGCCCCGAGGCCGCCGGAGGCCCCGGAAAACGGCGCGGCCCCGCCCGGTGGGCGGGGCCGCGCGGTAGCGGGATCGGGCCGGTCAGCGGCCCGAGGTCGACTGGGTCGACGCCGGCGTCGAGGCGTCGTTGGCGACCATCTCCTGGTGGTTGGCCACGAACTCGCCGACCGTGTCGGTGCCGAACGCCTTCAGCAGTTCCAGCGCGTTCTCGTCGAGGCTCTCGAACGACTGACCGTTGATGGTCTCGGAATTGTACTTGCCGCTATTGGTGCGCAGCGTGATCATCTTGTCGGGGTCGATGCCCTTGAGCGTGAACATCCAGTCCGCGAGGGAGACCTTGTTGTTGTAGAACGACACGGCCTGGCCGACCGAGTTGAGTATCTCGTTGACCTTGAACAGGTTGGTGACCACGCCGGCGCTGGTGGCCTTCTTGGCCATCGCCTTGATGAACTGCTGCTGGTGGCGCTGGCGGCCGTAGTCGCCGTCGTTGTTCGCCAGCTTGTCGCGCTGGCGGACGTAGTCCAGGGCCTCCCAGGCGGCGAAGTCGCGACAGCCGACCTCGTACACCTTCGGCTCCATGTTCGGCTTCAGCGACGTCGGGATGCCGTCGGTGTTGAAGTTGTACGGCACGCCCTCCTCGCCCGTCTTCTTGTTCCAGCCGGTGTGGATCGACGTCACCTTCTCGTCGACGCACATGTGCACGCCGCCGAGCGCCTTGACCAGGCCGCTGAAGCCGTCGAAGTTGACGATCGCGGCGCCGTTGAACTTCAGGCCGCCGGCCAGGTTGCTGACGGTCTCGGCGAGCAGCGCCAGGCCGTTGCCGCGACCGCCGCCGTTCTGGTACCCGAACTGGAACGCGGCGTTGATCTTGTCGGTGCCGCCCTTGTACTTGGTGCTCTTGCTCGCCGGGATCTGCACCCGCGTGTCACGGGGGATCGACATCAGATACATCGCGTCGTGTGACGCCGGTATGTGCGCGATGATGATCGAGTCGGAGCGCGCGCCCATCGCCTCGTTGCCGATGCGCTCGTCGATGCCGACGAGCAGCAGGGTGATCGGCCCGTCGATGGTCTCGCCGGCCGCCGAGTCGCCGAGGCCGCCGTCATGGGTGATCTGGTCGCTGTAGTGATTCAGCAACAGATTGCCACCGACGAGCGTGCCACCACTGACGAGCAGCAGTAACGCCCCGAACACCAGGGACAACCGCGCCCACAACGGGTCTTTCTTCCCACGCTTCTTCGCCATACCACTCCCCGACACGACTGTCCCTCGGCGCGCCACAATATCCCCCGAAACTGTGCATCCGCGTTTCGTCCCTGAAGACGGATTTGGGACAGCGATCGGTTGCAGTCCAGCCGAATCTCAGAAAACGCCGTCAAGCAGGGCCAGACCGAGTTCCGTGCACAGATAGTAAACGGCACGCCCCTGTCGGTTACGCTGCACGAGCCGAGCTTCATAGAGAAGTCCCAACTGCTGGCTGACCGCCCCGACCGACAGCCCGGTGCGGTGCGCGAGATCCGACGTCGTCCCCGGCGCACGCAGCAGCTCCAGCAGCCGCGCCCGGGCCGACCCGACCACCCCGCTGAGTGCATCCGCACGGTCACCGTCCGTCGCGCCGGGGCCGGGACGGCCGAGGCCCTCCCAGAGCGTGCCAACCGCCCGCGCCGGGTACACCGCACCCGGGGCCGCCTCGTTGCTGCACGAGATCAGCGGGGCCTTGTCGGCGAACACCGACGGCATCAGCGGAAAGCCACGACCGCTCACCGTCAGCGACTGCGTCCAGCGGTCTGCGATGACAAGCCGGTCGCCGTCCCAGTGCGCGGCCGGATGCAGGGTGTCGAACAGCTGCCGGGCGCCGCCGGCGGCCAGCTGGCGGGCGCGGTAGGCGATGTCGGCCTCCAGCAGCGCCCGCATCCGCGGCCAGTGCGGCCGGATCGCCGCGTCGTGCCAGGCACGCACCGCCGCCACCAGCCGTGGCACCATCCCCTCCGGGTCGTCGGCCACGACCCGCGCGAGCGGCGCGAGAGGCCCCGAACCCTCGGTGACGAGGATGTCACGGCGCACCTCCTCCGGCGGCGAGGCCAGCACGGTCGCGAGCTCCTCGCAGATGTCCTGCAGCGGCGAGGCCGGCGGCGGGGTCAGGAAGTCCGGCAGCCACGCCCGCGGCCGCGCGAACGCGGTGAGCAGCTCGACGTGCCCGGCCAGGTCGCGCCGCCGGGCCAGCGGGCGCGCTGTCTTGATCCAGGGCAGGTGAATTGCGTGCCGCCCCGGCTGCGTGAGCGCCCACATGCTGGTCACGGTCTCCCACAACGGGGACACGCAGAACCGGATCTCCGCCACGTCGGAGACCTCGAAGCGCACCTCGGACACACCACCACCGTCCGTCCACATGGGACCTTTTCGCCGATTCTAAAACCTTCGCGGCGGTACACCATGAGCCGTTGAACTATGTCCATGAGCCTCCTGCCACCGCCGGGCGTCGCCCGGTCACTGTGCGTGCAGTCGCTGATCTACGCCGTCGGCAACGGCGTGTTCCTGACCGGTAGCGCCGTGTTCTTCCTGCATGTCACCGGGCTGACCCCGGTGCAGATCGGGATCGGCTTCTCAGTCGCCGGCGCGTTGTCGCTGCTGCTGTCGGTGCCGCTGGGCGGCCTCGCGGACCGGTTCGGCGGGCGGCGCACCTGGCTGTTCGGGGTGCTCGCCGAGGCATTCGTCCTGATGTGGTACCCGTGGATCCACGGCTTCGGCGCGTTCCTGGCCCTGTTGCCGCTCGCCGGCCTCGCCGAGGCCGTGTCGGGCAGCGGGCGCGCGGTCTACCAGGCCGAGGTGCTGCCGAGGCAGGAGCGGGTCCGCAGCCTGGCGTTCGTGCGCTCGGCGATGAACATCGGCTTCTTCGCCGGCGGCGCGATCGCCGCGGTGCCCCTGGCGGTCGGGACCGGCTGGGCATACCGGGCGATGGTCCTGGGCAACGCCCTCGGCCTGCTGGTCAACGCGGTGCTGGTCGCCCGGATGCCGGAGCCGCCGGAGACGGTGCGGCAGGAGCGCGCGGCGC
Organism: Dactylosporangium sp. NPDC048998; assembly: GCF_043197855.1. NCBI lineage: Bacteria > Bacillati > Actinomycetota > Actinomycetes > Micromonosporales > Micromonosporaceae > Dactylosporangium > Dactylosporangium sp. NPDC048998. The sequence goes on along the minus strand of NZ_JBICTV010000031.1, from coordinate 64,491 downwards.
GGCCGGTGCGGCGCGGGGCGGTGTGGCGGGACCGGCCGTTCCTGGCGGTGGTCGCGCTGTGCAGCGTCCTGGCCGGGCACGCGTCGCTGACGAGCGAGGTGATCCCGTTATGGCTGGTGGCGCACACGGACGCACCGAAGGTGACCCTGGCCGTACTCTTCGGATGCAACACCGCGACGTGCGTCGCGCTGCAGGTCGCCGCCAGCCGCGGCGCGGACTCCCCCACAGGCATCTCCCGGGCGCTGCGCCGCGGCGGGATCGCGGTGGCCGCGGCCTGCGCCCCGCTGTACCTGTCCGGGTACGCCTCGGGTTGGATGACGATCGCGCTGCTGCTGGCCGGCTCGGCGCTCGTCACGCTGGGCGAGCTGTGGCAGTCGGCCGGCTACTGGGGCGTGACGACCGAGCTGCCGCCGCCCGCCGCGCGCGGCGCATACGTGGGCGCGGCGCGGATGTCGCACGGCGTGCAGAGCATGCTGGGCCCGGCGTCGCTGACGTACCTGGCGATGCACGGGGGCGGGCTCGGCTGGCTGGCGATCGCGTTCGTGTTCGTCCTCGGCTCGCTCGCCGTAACCCCGGCAATGACGTGGGTCACGGCCACTCCGCGCGTCGCGCTCACGACTGTGGCGGCATAGCTACCGTGGTACACAATCCGTGCGGTCTTGGCGGATTTGCCTGAGGGGGACGAGTTGGGCGCGCTGCAGCGGTTCGAGAAGCGGCTGGAAGGCATGGTGGAGGGCACCTTCGCGAAGGTGTTCAAGGGCGTCGTGCACCCGGTCGAGATCCTCAACGCGATGCAGGGCGAGGCGAGCGCCAACCAGACGCAGATGACGGGCGGGCGCATCCTCGTCCCCAACCGGTACGTGATCGCGCTGGCCCCCGCCGACCACAGCCGGCTGGCCCCGTTCGCCGCCGCGCTGGCGCAGGAGCTGGCCCAGTCGCAGGCCGAGTACGTCGGCGAGCAGGGCTGGGCCGTCTACGGCGACATCGTTGTCGAGATCACACGCGGTGACGACCTCGACACGGGCCTGTTTCGGGTCGCCGCGCAGGTGTACACGGGCGGCCAGGTCGCCCCGGGCGAGGGCACCGGCGTACGCCTGGTCACCGAGGACGGCCAGAACTATCCGCTGACGCGGGGCGCGACGATCATCGGCCGCGGCGAGCAGGCGACGCTGCGCCTGGCCGACGTGGGCGCATCCCGCCAGCACGCCCGCGTCGAGTACGACGGCAACCGCGCGGTGCTGACGGACCTGGGCTCGGCGAACGGCTCGCTGGTGAACGGCCGCCGCGTCGACTCGGTGACCCTCACCCCCGGCGACGAGATCATGATCGGCACGACTCGCCTGTCCTTCCGCGTCTGACCCCGGCGCCTCACGGCGTCCGATCGGGCCACGCGGGCACTTCGCCGCTCACTCGGCCTCTGCCCGCGTTTCGTCGCGGGTCGGCCGGGGTCTGATCGCGGCCCTTCGCGGCCGTTCGAGGCTCACCAGCTGCCAGAGCATGGTGAGCCCGAACAGCACCCAGAACGCGACCTCCCAGCGCAGGGCGAGCGCGACGAGCGCCCCAGCGAAGAGGATCCCGGCCACCGCCACGCATCAATGCTATTCATACCGGAATTGGCGTCAATACCCGGTCAGCAGGATTGCAGCAGGCGGGCCAGGACGCGTTCGCCGAACTCCAGGCCGTCGATCGGAACGCGTTCGTCGACGCCGTGGAACAGGGCCGTGAAGTCCAGGCCCGGCGGGAGGCGCAGCGGGGCGAAACCGAAGTGCCGGATGCCCAGGCGCTGGAACGACTTCGCGTCGGTGCCGGCCGAGAGCATGTACGGCAGCACCCGCGCGCCCGGGTCCTCCGCCTCGATCGCGGCCGCCATCGCGTCGACCAGCCGGCCCTCGAAACTCGTCTGCACCGGCGGCAGCGAGTCCCAGTCCATCTCCACCCCCGGTCCCAGCACCTCGGCGAGCTCGCGTTCGAACGCCGCCTCGCGGCCGGGCAGCATCCGGCCGTCGACGGTCGCCTCGGCGATCGAGGGCACGACGTTCGCCTTGTACCCGGCCGAGAGCATCGTCGTGTTCGCGGTGTCACGCAGCGTCGCGCCGATCATGCGGGCGAGCGATCCGAGCCGGGCGACCGCCGCCTCCGGATCGTCGGGGTCGAACTCCACCCCGGTCAACTCGGCCACACCGGCGAGGAAGTCGCGAACGGGTTCGGTGAGCACGAGCGGGAACCGGTGCTCCTCCAGCCGGGTCAGCGCGGCGGCGAGCTTGGCCACGGCGTTGTCCGTGTGCACCATCGAGCCGTGCCCGGCGGTACCGCGGACCTTGAGCCGCAGCCACATGACGCCCTTCTCGGCCGTCTCCACGAGGTACGCGCGCACTCCGTCACGCACGGTGTAGGAGAAGCCACCGACCTCGCTGACCGCCTCGGTCACCCCGTCGAACAGCTCCCGGCGGTGTTCGACCAGCCACCCCGCGCCCTGCCAGCCCCCGGCCTCCTCGTCGGCGAGGAACGCGAACACGATGTCACGCGGCGGAACGATCCCGTCACGCTTGAACCGCCGGGCGACGGCGAGGCTCATGGCCACCATGTGCTTCATGTCGATGGCGCCGCGGCCCCAGAGGTACCCGTCGCGGATCTCCCCCTCGAAGGGCGGCACCGACCACTCGGACGCGTCGGCGGGCACGACGTCGAGGTGCCCGTGCACGAGCAGGGCGCCCCGCGAGGGATCGGCGCCGGGCAGGCGCACGACGACGTTGCCCCGCCCGGGCGCCGGCTCGAGATAGACGGGCTCGAACCCGGCGTCCGACAGCCGCTCGGCCACGAACTCGGCCGCGGCGCGCTCCCCGGTGCCGGTGGACGGACCGTCGGTGTTGGTGGTGTCGAACCGGATCAGCTCGCGTGCCAGGGAGACGACCTCGCTCATCGCTGTACCGTAACCGCGGCTCTTTACGGTTCCACGTCCGTCCGGAGACGCACGGGCCCGGCGCGCCGCCGCCGTGATTCACAGGCACTTGGCAGGTCCACGGGATTGCGGCCACAGCTGCGACGGGCACGGTCGAGGGGGATAGGTCCGATTTTGGAGGAGTACGCGCGATGAGCTCTGCTCACGAGGACGCACCGAACGCCGAACCGTCGCCGGCGGCGCAGCCGGCCCCGAACGCCGGACCGGCGCACTTCGCGGCGCCCGAGCCGACGCCCGGCGTGCCGGCCTCCCCCGCGGAGGCCGGACCCGCGTCGCCAGCGACCGCGAGCGCCGAGCCGAGTCCGTGGGCGAGCGGCGCGAGGGCGGAGTCCGCGCCCGAACCCGGGCCGGCGCCGGCCGCGCCGTCATCGCCGGGACCGGGCGCGCTGGGGCCGGAAGCGGGACCGGGTGTGCCCGAGCCGGCGCCGAGCGCGGCGGGACCGGGAGCGGGGCCGGGGCCCGGTCCGTGGGCGGGCGGCCCGACCGAGCCGACGCCGATCTGGGCCTCGACGGCGCCGCCGGCTCCACCGGCCGGCGGCCCGGGCGCGCCGGCGCCGCGGTCGTCGCGGCTCAAGCTCGGCATCGTCGCCGCCGTCTCCGCGGTCATCGTGATCGGCGGGGGCGTGGCCGTCGCGCAGGCCGCGAGCAGCAGCAACGCCGTGCAGGAGGGCCGGGGTCCGGGCGGGCGCGGCGGCGCGCCCGGGTTCCCCGGCGGCGGGCCGGGCGGCAACGGCCAGGGCATGCCGGGCGGCAACTTCCAGGGCGGGCCCGGCGGCAACGGCTTCCAAGGCAACGGCTTCCAGGGCAATGGCGGATTCGGCCGCGGCGGCGCGGGCGGGCTCGGCGGCATGCTGCACGGGGACTTCGTGGTCAAGAACGGCAACGGGCAGTACGTCACGGAGCGCCTCCAGACGGGCACCGTCACGGCGGTGAGCGCCACCTCGATCACCGCGAAGAGCGAGGACGGTCACGCCACCACGTTCGTCGTCGGCGAGAGCACGCGGGTCAGCAACGGGATGTCGACGATCTCCGACGTGAAGGCCGGGGACACCGTCACCATCGTCGGCCTGGTCTCCGGCGACACGGCGACCGCGACCGAGATCATCGACATGGCGCTGATGCGCCAGCGCAACGGCGGCGGTCAGCGCCCGGGTGCGACACCGCGCCCGACCCGCACCACCTGACGCCGCACCACCTCAGCGCCGCCGACGGCACAAAACGGGACGTGACCGAAATTCCGGGAATGTCCGTCACGGAGTGGCGGACATTCCCGGACGAGAGCTCCATTTGGCACCTTGCTGCAGCCGCCGAACCCGCAGCCGATGGTCAGGGGCGCCAGATCACGACCTCGATCTCGCGGGTGCGCTCGGCGAAGCGGCCCGAGGGCGACGCCGTGGTCAGCAGCCGGCGCAGGTCGGCCTCGAACGCGCCGCAGCGCTCGCCGAACAGGTGCGGGGTGGAGAACGACTGCGAGTACACCGAGGCGACCAACTCGTCGGCGCCGCGCTCGACCACGCCGCCCGGCCAGGCGACGAGCCGCCGCGGGCCGAGGTAGCCGGCGGCGCGCATCACGTCTTCCTCGCCGCCGCGCGTGCCCTGCGGGAGGGTGCCGCGCCCGGCCCGGCGGACCGGCCCGAGGTACTCGCGCACGAGCGCGTCGACCTCGTCCCACGGCGGGCGCGGGTGCGGCAGCGCATCGTCGCCGTCGGTGCCGTCGAGGCCGCGGTGCGTCATGGCCCCCACGTGCACCCAGGCGCCGCCGGGCCCGAGCATGCCGCGGACCCGCTCGGCGACCAGCGGTTGGTCCATCCAGTGAAACGATTGCGCGAACGCGACGACCCGGAACTCGCCGAGGTCCGCCGGCAGCTCTTCGGCGCGCAGGACGCGCCAGTCCACGCCCGGTGCGCGCCGGGCCGCCTCCGCGATCATCCCCCGGTCGGCGTCGACCCCCACCGCGGCGGCGAAGTGCGGGGCCAGGAGCGTCGTCAGCGACCCCGGCCCGCAGCCGACGTCGAGCAGCCGCCCGGTGCCGTCGAGGCCGAGCTCGTCGCGGATCGTTTCGGCCAGCCGTGGCGGGTAGGGCAGCCGGCCGACGCCGTAGTGGACGGCGGTCCCCGCGAACAGGGTCTCGTCCCACTCCCAGCTGGTCATGTCGGAACCTCCGCTTCGCTCCGGACCGGTCATGCCGGAACCTCCGCTACGCTCCGGCTGCGGCATGACTGGGACCTGAACCAATGATGACCGGCCCCTCCGCTTCGCTCCGGACCGGTCATGCGAGCGGCTTCGTGAGCGTCTCGAACGCCAGGTCCGGGCGGCGGGGGCGGCCGAAGCGCTCGTCGCCGTACGGGAACGGGCTGATCTCGCCGGTGCGTGCGTAGCCGCGGCGCACATACCACGCGATGAGGTCCTCGCGCTGCACGATGACCGTCATCCGCAGCTCGGGGGCGCCCCACGCGTCGCGGGCGTGGCGCTCGGCCTCGGCCAGGACGGACGCGCCGAGGCCGCCGCCCTGACGGACCGGGTCGACGGCGAACATACCGAAGTACGCGTAGCCGTCGCGCCGCTCCAGCTGGCAGCAGGCGACGGGCGCGCCGTCCGCCTCGGCCAGCAGCACCAGGCCGGCCGAATCGGCGATCGCCCCGGCGACCATCTCCGGATCGGTGCGCTGGCCGTCGAGCAGGTCGGCCTCGGTGGTCCAGCCGGCGCGGCTGGACTCCCCGCGGTACGCGGACTGGACCAGGCCGACCAGGGCGGGCACGTCGCCGGCGGCGGCCCTGCGGAAGGTGATCGGTTGCATCCGCACATCATGCCCCGGGCGCCGCGGATGCTCCGGCCAGCCCTACCTTCGACCGGCCGGGTGGCGGGATGGCCCGCGGATCGGCGTTCTTCGAGGCTGGATGGCATGCAGGAGCAGATGTCACCGAGCCGGCGCGGGGATCGCCGGATGCTGCTGAGGGCGGGGGCGGCCGCCGTCGCCGCGACCGTGCTGGCGCCGGCCGGGCGCGCGGCCGCGGCCCCGGCCGCGGATGCCCCGGCGCCGGCCGGCACCCGCGACGGGCTGCGCGACGAGCTGCGGGGCGCGCTGGAGGACCTGCGCGCCATGGGGGTCACCGGGGCGCAGGGGCAGATCTCGATCGGCCGCCGCGACGTCGTCGCGCGCGCCGGCGTGGCCGACCTTGGCACCCGGGCGCCGATGCCGGCCGCGGGGCGCTTCCGCATCGGCAGCAACACCAAGACGTTCGTGTCCGTGGTCGTCCTGCAGCTGGCCGGCGAGGGCCGGCTGTCGCTGGACGACACCGTGGAGCGCTGGCTGCCCGGCGTCGTGGCCGGCAACGGCAACGACGGCGCGCGCATCACGGTCCGGCAGCTGCTGCAGCACACCAGCGGCCTGTACAACTACGTCGACGACCTCGCCGCGATCGGGTCGGCCGAGCAGTACGTGCGGCACCGCTACGACCACTATGACCCGGCCGACCTGGTCGCGATGGCGATGCGCCACGCGCCGAACTTCGCGCCGGGCGAGCACTGGGACTACTCCAACACCAACTACGTGCTCGCCGGGATGATCGTGCGGCGGGTGACCGGGCGCTCGTGGGCGGAGCAGGTGCGCGACCGGATCACCCGGCCGCTGGGGCTGCGCGACACGTACTTCCCGTACGACCACCCGTCGCTGCCGGCCTCGTCGGCGCGGGCGTACCAGCAGTTCGCGCCGGGCGGCCCGCTCGTCGACGTCACCGAGTTCAACCTGACCGCCGCCGACGCGGCCGGCGGCCTGGTCAGCACGACCGACGACCTGGCCCGGTTCTGGCGCGCCCTGCAGCGCGGCGAGCTGCTGCGCCCGGCGCAGGCGGCCGAGCTGCACCGCACCGTGCTCGCCGAGACCTTCCAGGAGATCCGCGCGGGAATGCGCTACGGCCTGGGCATCTTCTGGGTCCCGACCCGCCGCGGCGGGTTCTGGGCGCACCCCGGGGGCGTGCCCGGCACCTCCACCTTCAACGGCGTCAGCGACTCCGGCGACCGGGCGGTCGTGGTGTACCGCACCACCGGCCTCGCCGACCCCGCGGCCGGCGGCGCGCTGGACGCCCGGGCTCTGGCACTCGTCGAACATGTCATGAGCGGCTGATCCGCACAGCGGCGGGCGGCTCGTCACGCCGGCTCGCGGTAGGCGTGGACCTCCCACGTCCCGTCGTCGCGGCTCAGCCAGCCATCGATCGCCCCGCCAACCTCGGCGAACATCACCACCCGGTCGTACACCCAGTCGGCGAAGTCGTCCTGCTCCTGCTCGGCGAGACCGGTGCGCACCGCGGCGCCGAACGTGATCAGGCCCGTGCCCTCCAGCGGCGAGGCGGCCAGCACGCCGATGACCCGCTCGTCGTCGGGGGCCACGTCGTCGCGCTCCTCGACCTCGAGGTAGCCCCCGTCCGGCATCTCCACCAGGAACGCCACGGCTGTCCTCAGCGGCTGGCGGCGGCGAGGCCGGCGAGGACCCCGGCGGCGTCGCGGTCGGTGCCGTACACGGGCGTGCCCGGCTCCTGCCGCCAGCTGTCGTCGAGCCCGCCCGAGTCGACCGGGTCGAAGCCGAGCTCGTCGACCAGCCCCATGACGAGCCGCTTCGCGGTGGCGTCGTCGGCGGCCACGGGCAGCGCGATGCGGCCCTGACCACCAGGCGGGCGGCCCAGACTGAGCAGGTGCCCCGACTGGATGGTGTTGAAGACCTTCACCAGCTGGGCACCGGGCAGGTGCTCGGCCGTCCAGCGGCTCGACGTGGTCCCGGCCTCGATCTCGGCGATGCGACCGTCGCGGGACGGGTAGTAGTTGTCCGCGTCGATGACCACGCGGCCCGCCAGGTCGGCGGCGGGCAGGCCGGGGACGACCCGCAGCGGTACCGCCAGGACGACCAGCTCCGCGCGGGCGGCGTCGGCGACGGTGCCGGCGGTCGCGCCGGTCTCGGCGGCGAGGCCAGCGAGCGAGCCGGGCCCACGCGAGTTGGCGACGGTGACGTCGTGCCCAAGCTCGCGCCAGCGGCGGGTCAGCGTGCCGCCGATGTGCCCGGACCCGATGATGCCGATCTTCATGCGTCTCCCCCCAAGAGCGCCACGAGCCGTGCGGTTCCTACGCTACCCGCGCCGCCACCCGGCGCCCCGGCGATTGCCGCACGGCGCGCCGCGACCCGCCGGGCCCCCTGAATCCGTCGCTGCCGTCACCCTCACGGGTGAATTGTCCGGCCTCGCGGCGACCGCACTGAGCGCGCCGTAGCGCATCAATGGTGCGAAAGCCGGAGTTTTCGCAGAGTCCGCCCGGATGGCCGCAATCTCCATAGTTTCAGGCCATACGCACTACTTCGTGGAGGTGATATGGGATTCCGGAAGGGTGTCGCCGTGACGCTCGTCGCGGGTGCGGTCGCGGCGGGCGCGGCGGTTCAGGCCGGGCCGGCCTTCGCGGCCGACTACGGCATGGTCCGCGGGGTCGTCGCCATCACCAACAGTGTCCGCGCGCGAGCCGGCTGCGGGCCGGTCACGCAGAGCCCGCGCCTCAGCTACGCCGCGTGGCAGCACTCGCGAGACATGGCCGGACGTGGTTACTTCTCGCACGGGTCGCCGGGCGGTGGCTCGCCCGGCACCAGGGTGCGAGCCGCCGGCTACCGCTGGTCCACCTACGGCGAGAACATCGCCTGGGGCCAGCCGGACGCGCGGACCGTCATGAACGCGTGGATGAACAGTCCCGGCCACCGGGCGAACATCCTCGACTGCCGGTTCCGCAACGTGGGCGTGGCCGTGGCCTACGACTCCCGCGGCCTGCCCTTCTGGACCCAGGACTTCGCCAGCCCGTGGTAGCGAGCACCGTCGGCGCGCGTCGGGCGCGGACCACCATCGGCATCGCGCCGGTGACGGCCGTCACCCGGCGCGCACCGCCGCGGCCCCGGGCGCCCGATTCGACCGAGCGACCCCGCCCGGCATTCCTGTGGCTTGATCGCAGCGGCCCCGCGAACGGGCCGCGACACATTGCTGGCCGCCATTCCCGCGCCCGCCCGCCGACCGGGCACAGCAGCGGCGGGGCGGCCGGAAACGCGTTCTTGAAGCGGCAAAGAATACCAATCAAAAACCGACACACGTCGATCTTGCATGCCAAGAGCGGCCGATTTCGCGCCGCCGGCAGGATCCGGCGCCCGGGCGGCGCCGGACCGCAGATCTTGCGGGCATCCAGTGCCTTCCCATCGAGTGTTCATCGCGCGTTGTCCTCTGGCGCTGGACAGAACGCCCCGCTGACCTCCTAATTGAATGCACTCGCCCGGCAGCCCGCCGCCGGTCGGGCCGCCGCTTCACCATGCACCTGAACGATCACTTTTCGCCACCACCAACACCAGCCTGGGTACCACGCACCCTTCGTCCGGGAGGCCGCCGTGAACGACACGACACCCGCCATCCTCCTCACCGAGGCCACCGCCGCCGCGTATGTCGCCGCCGCCGGGTTCCGGGTCGGGCCGGTCGGGCGCGTCGGGGTGGAGCTGGAGTACTGCGTGCGCGATCCGCGTCGGCCCCAGCACCGCCCGTCACCGGCGCGGCTGCTCGGCCTCCTGGCTCACCTGGGCAACCCGCTGCCGGGCGGCAGCGCGGTCACCATCGAGCCCGGCGGGCAGCTGGAGCTGTCCAGCGCCGTCGGCGCCTCGCTGACCGAGTGCACGAGCGCCGTCGCGGGCGACCTGGCGCTGGTGCGCGCCACGCTGGCCGACCACGGCCTGTACCTCGACGGCACCGGCCTGGACACCGTGCGCCGGCCGCGACTGGTGACGGATCACCCACGGTACGTGGCCCTGGCCGAGTACCACGACCGGGCGGGCACGCGCGGGCGTACCGTGATGACCAATTCCGCCTCGATCCAGGTGTGTCTCGACTCGGGTACCGACGAGAACGGCTCCGAGACCGACGACTGGTCGCACTTCGCGCGGCGCTGGTGGCTCGCGGACGCCATCGGCCCGGTGATGATGGCCGCCTTCGCCAACTCCCCGCACGTGACCAAGGCCGGCCGGCGCTGGGCTTCGTACCGCCAGGCGCTGCGTTTCGGCACCGACGCCAGCCGCACCCGCGCGCCGCGGCGCACCGCCGACCCGCGCACCGCGTGGGCGCGCTACGCCCTCGCCGCGAAGGTCGCGATGGTGGCGCCGGCCGAGGACGACCCGGCCGTCGAGGCCGGCGGCCGCTGGCTGGTGCCGAGCGGCCTGACCATGCGCGACTGGCTGCGGGGGCACGGCCCGCGCCCCGTGACCCTCACCGACCTCGAGCGCCACCTCGGCACGCTGGTGCCGCCGGTGCGTCCGCGTGGCTACCTGGAGTTACGGATGATCGACCAGCAGGCCGGCGACGACTGGATCGTGCCGGTCGCGGTCGTCACCGCGCTGCTCGACGACCCGGAGGGCGCACAGGCCGCCGCCGACGCCACCGAGCACCTGCGCTCGCCGCTGCGCCGGCACCGCGACTGGCTCGGCGCCGCCCGCGACGGCCTCGCCGACCCGGCGCTCGCCGCCGCGGCGCTGGTCTGCTTCACCGCGGCGCAGTCGGTGCTCGCCCGCCGTGGCGCGCCGCTGCCGGTGCGTGACGCGGTGGCGCAGTTCCTCGACCGGTACGTCCTGCGGGGCCGCTGTCCAGCTGACGACGCCCGGCAGCAGCGTGATCGGCGGGTTGGTGTGGTATCAACGGGATGACCAGACCCCGGCCCCGAGGAGTTACGCCCGTGCGCGACATCGCCGTGTTCAGTGGCAGCGCGCACCCCGCGCTCGCGGAGGAGATCTGCGCGCAGCTCGAGGTGCCGCTGCTGCCCGTTCGGGTGGACCGCTTCGCCAACGACTGCCTCGAGGTGCAGCTGCAGGCCAACTGCCGCGAGCGCGACGTGTTCCTCATCCAGCCGCTCGTGCCGCCGGTGCAGGAGCACCTCGTCGAGCTGCTGCTCATGCTGGACGCGGCCCGCGGCGCGTCCGCGGCGCGCACGACGGTGGTCATGTCGCACTACGCGTACGCGCGCTCGGACAAGAAGGACGAGCCGCGCATTTCGATCGGCGGACGGCTCGTCGCGGACCTGCTCACCGCCGCGGGCGCCAGCCGGGTGCTCACGCTGACGCTGCACTCGCCGCAGGTCCACGGCTTCTTCTCGGTGCCCGTCGACCACCTGCACGCGCTGCGCGAGCTTGCCGGGCACTTCCGCGGCCACGACCTGTCCAACAGCGTGGTCGTGTCGCCGGACCTGGGCAACGCGAAACCGGCCTCGGCGTTCGCGAGGATGTTGTCGGTACCCGTGGCGGCCGGCGCCAAGCAGCGCTTCTCCGACGACCGCGTCGTGATCGGCACCGTCATCGGCGACATCGAGGGCCGCGACGTGATCGTCCTGGACGACGAGATCGCCCGCGGCAGCACCGTCTTCGAGCTCATCGACCGCCTCCGCGAGCGCGGCGTGGCGAGCATCAGGGTGGCGTGCACGCACGGCCTGTTCACCGGTGACGCGCTGCGCCGGCTGCAGGAGCAGGACGACGTGCTGGAGATCGTCTGCACCAACAGCGTGCCCCTGCCGAAGGACAAGTGGGTGCCGAAGCTGCGCGTGCTGTCGATCGCCCCGGCGATGTCGGAGGCGATGCGCCGCATCCACAACGGCGAGTCGGTCAGCTCGCTGTTCCACTGACGCGCGGCGGCCGTCCACGGGCCGCCGGCGGCGCCGGGATCCGCGGGTGTCCGATCTCTGCGGTCCCGTTGTTCGCGGCTCGTCGTTCGTGGTCGGATGTTCGCGCCCTTCGCCGCCGGCCTCGCGACGCACACCGCCGCCCGACCTGACGTGAGTGAACCCCGTGATCGTGACCCGCCGTGACTGAGCCGGTGCCGAGCGCCGAGCGGCTCGACGACACGGAACCGGCGCGGCGCGGGCCGGCCGAGGGTCCGGGCGCGCCGGCCGTCCGAATCGCCGTCCTCGGGCCGCTGCACACCGAGGTCGGCGGCGCCGCCGTGGACGCGGGCGGTCCGCGGCAGCGCGCGGTCCTGGCGCGCCTGGTCGCCGCCGGCGGGCACGTCGTGCCGACCGACCGGTTCATCGACGACCTCTGGCAGGGCGAGGCGCCGCCGAAGGCGCTCGCCGCGCTGCAGGTCTACGTCTCCAACCTGCGCCGGGCCCTCGAGCCGGGCCGGGCGCCCCGCACCCCCGCGACGGTGGTGGTCTCGGCCGCACCCGGATACGCGCTGCGCCTGCCCGACGACCGGGTCGACGCGTGGCGCTTCGAGGCCCTGCTGCGCCGCGGCAGCGAGCTGGCCGAGCGCGACCCGCGCGCCGCCGACCCGCTGCTGCGCGCGGCGCTGGATGCCTGGGCCGGCCCCGCCTACGCCGAGTTCGCCGACGAGTCGTGGGCCGGCCCCGAGGCCGCCCGCCTGGAGGAGCTGCGTCTGGTCTGCGTCGAGACGGCCGGACGGGTGGCGCTGCGGCTCGGCCGCGCCGCGCTCGTCGTGCCCGAGCTGGACCGCCACGTGCAGGAGCATCCGCTGCGCGAGGAGGCCGTGCACCTGCTCGCGGCCGCCCTGTACCGGGCCGGACGCCAGGCCGACGCCCTGGCCGCGCTGCGCCAGGCCCGCCGGCGCCTCGGCGACGAGCTCGGCGTCGACCCGGGGCCGGCGCTGCGCGCCCTGGAGGCCGACGTGCTCGCGCAGGCCCCGCATCTGTCCAGAGACGCTCCGGTCGCGGATTCCGCTGCCTCCACCACGCCCCGCGGCCCCGCCGATCCGGGCGTCGCCACCCGGTCCGCCGAGGCCGTCGGGCGCGAGGCCGAGCTGGACGCGCTCGCCTCGATCGCCGCCTCCGCCGAACGCGGCGGGCTGCGCATCGTCTGGGTCGGCGGGGAGCCCGGGGCGGGCAAGACGACGCTGCTGCGAGCGTTCGGCGCGACGATCACCGAGCGTGGCTGGCGCGTCGCGTGGGGACGATGCCCCGAGGTCGACGGCGCGCCGCCCGCGTGGGCCTGGGCCGAGGTGCTGCGCGAGCTGTCCACCGGCGGCGGCGTCGACGACCGGCTCCGGCCCCTGCTCGACGGGCGCGGCGACGACCCGGCTGGCGACCAGTTCCAGCTCGCACAGGCCGTCGGCGAGCGGCTCGGGTCGGGCGGGCCGCTGCTCGTCGTGCTCGACGACGTCCACCGCGCCGACGGCGAGACCCTGCAGGTGCTGCGGCACGTCGCCGTCGCGCTGGCCGAGCGCGCCGTGCTCATCGTCGCCACGTTCCGCAGCGGCGAGACCCCGCCGCAGCTGGGGTCGGCCCGCGCCGCGCTCGCCGGCCCGCGCTCGGCCGAGGTCGTCGTCGGCGGGCTCGGCCCGCAGGCGGCAGCGCGGGTGCTCGCCGGGCACCTGGGCGCGCCGCTGGACGAGGAGACGGCCGCGGTCGTGCACGAGCGCACGGGCGGCAACCCGCTGTTCCTCGCCGAAACGGCACGGTTGATCTCCGCGGAGGGCGCCGGCAGCGCGGTACGCGCGATCCCGTCGGGCATCGGGCACGTCCTGCGGCGCCGCCTGGCCCGGCTGCCCGCGCCCGCGCAGACGGTACTGCGGCACGCGTCGATCCTCGGCCGCGACGTCGACATCGACGTGCTGACCGAGGCGTTCGCCGAGGACGAGGACGCAGTGCTCGACGCTCTGGAGGCGGGCGTCCTCGCCGGGCTGCTCGAGGAGCCCGCGCCGGGCCGGGTACGGTTCGGTCACGCCCTGCTGCGCGACGTGCTGTACGACGACATGCCCCAGCTTCGCCGTCGGCGCTTGCACGAGCGTGTGCTCGCCGTGCTCGAGCGCAACAGCCCCGACGACGTCGCCGCCCTCGGCCACCACGCTCTCGCCGCGGCGACCCCGGCGACCGCCGCGCGCGCCGCGGGGCACGCGGCCGCTGCCGCACGCCAGGCGACCGCGCTGTTCGCGCACCGCGAGGCCGCCCAGTTGTACGCCGGGGCGCTCGACGCCCTTGCCCTGCGGCGCCCGGCCGACCCCGCGCGCCGCCTCGACCTGCTGTGCGGCCTGATCTCGGCCCGGGCCAACTCCGGCGACGCGATCGGCGCCCGCGCGGCGCGCGCCGACGCGGTCGACACGGCCCTGACGCTGCTCGGCGCCGGCGAACCGCGGCACGACGGCGCGGCACCGGGCGACGCCGTCCCCGACGTTGGTGCGCCGGCCGGCGCCGAGCCGCTCGCGCGAGCCCTGGCCGCGTTCGACGCGCCGGTCGCGTGGACCATCCGCACCGCCCGGGGCGCCGACGCGCGGCTGGTCTCGCTGCTGGAGCAGACCCTGGCCCGGCCGGACGTGCCGGCGGGGCTGCGCTGCCGGATGCTGGTCACGCTCGCGTACGAGCTGGAGGGCGAGGACCTCGCCCGGTGCGCCGAGGCCAGCGCCGAGGCACTGCGCGTCGCCCGCGCCGACGGCGACCCGCTGCTGTTGTGCCAGGCGCTGAACGCCCGGTACTTCGCGGTGCTGAACCCGCAGCGCCGCCACGAGCTGCCCGGCGTGGGCGAGCAGCTCCTGGACGCCGCCGAGCGGGCCGGGTCGCTGGGCTTCCAGGCGCAGGCACACCACGTGCTGTACCAGATGGCGCTCGAGCGCAGCGACCTGCGGCTGGCACAGGAGCACCTGGACCGCGCCCTGGAGCGCTCCACCGCCGGCCAGCTCGGCGTGATCCTGTCGGTGATGGCGTTGCTCGGCGCGATCCGCGCCCTCTTCGCCGGCGACCACGCCACGGCCGAGCGGCTCTACACGGAGCTGGGCGAGCGCATCGAGGCCGCCGGCCAGCCCAACGCGAAGCTGGTCGGCATGAGCGGAGTGTTCTTCGTCCGGCTCGCGCAGGGCCTCGGCCACACCTTGCTGCCGGTGCTCCACTCGGTGCGCCCGTTCGCCCCGGCCGACGTCGACGAGCTGATCGTGCGCGCCCTCGTCGACGGCGGCCGGCTGGACGAGGCCCGGGCCCGCTGGACGCCGCAATACCCGATCCGCGAGGACTACTACTGGCTGGCCTGGATGGGCGTGCGCGCCGAAAACGCGGTCGCGCTCGGCGACGCCGACGTGGCGGCCGGCTGCTACGCGGCGTTGCTGCCGTGGGCCGGCCAGTTCGCCGGCCTGGCGAGCGGGACCGTCACCGGCCCGCCGGTCGACCTGCTGCTGGGCCGCCTGGCGGCGCTGCTGGGGCGCCCGGCGCACGAGCATTTCGCGGCCGCCCGGGCACTGGCCGCGCGGACCGGCGCGACGCCCTGGATGTAACGCATCCCGGGCCCGCACCGGACCGCGGCTCAGCCGAAGATCAGGCGCTCGCGGCGCCGGAAGCCGGGGCGCACGGCGGCGAGTGTGAGCCGCAGCACCGGGCCGGCCATGCGGACGAGCTCGCCGAGCTCGTCGGCGGTCGCGTACCGCTCGATGCGCGGCAGCTCGAAGCCGGCCTTCGAGCCCTTGCGGACCGCGTCCTCCACGCGCTGCCACTGTTTGTGCGTGACGTACCGCCGGATCACCGGAAACACCGTGCGCTCCTCGTCGTCGATGTGCTCGTCGAGCAGGTCACGCAGCGTGGCCAGGCTGTCCGACAGCCGCCCGGCCGCCTCCGGGTCGCCGGGCGCGGCGGCCAGCGCGGCGGCCTCGGCGCGCACGCGGTCGAGCAGCGGGTCGAGCTCCCGGTGGTCGTCGGTGAGCTCGGCCAGGTCGACCTCGGCGCCGGCGGTCTCGCGCAGCACCGGCCACAGCACGTCATCCTCCGCCTGGTGATGGTGGTGGATGCCGTCGCACAGCTCGCTGAGGTACCGCCGGATCGCTCTCGCGCGACCCGGCGTGCCCTGTGTGCGCCCCTCCGCCATCGCGCGGGTCACGTCGGCGAACCGGCGTGCGTCCCCGCGCATCGAGCGGTGGTTGATCGTGATGCCGAGCAGGTTGGGTTCGGTGTTCGTCATGCGGTACAGCAGAAGCCCGAACGGTTGGCGGGCACTTAATGTCCGCTTGGCGCGCCTCCCAGGGCGGGCAGGACCTCGGTCCCGAGCACGTCGACCGCCTCCCGCACGTCCGGGCCGAGCGGCGGCCCGAACGACAGGTGCGTCGCCCCGGCCGCGCGCAGCGCCTCGCAGCGCTCGACCACCTGCCGCACGCTGCCGGTGATCCCCAGCGCCAGCATCGTGTCGTCGACCAGCCGGGTCGCCGCCTCCAGGCCGTCTCGCTCCATCACCGCGGTCACCGGCTCGAAGTCCTCGACGGACAGGCCCGCCCGGGACAGCAGGTACGGGGCGAACGACGGCCCGTAGTAGGCGATCTTGGCGGCCAGGGCGCGGCGGGCGGCCTCGGCGTCGTCGGCGACCGAGACCCAGAAGCAGGCCGGCACGTCGACGTCGGACGGCGACCGGCCGGCGTCCTCGACGCCGCGCAGCACCTGGGCCCGCGCCTGCGTGAAGTGCTCCGGCGGGTACAGCAGCGGCAGGACGCCGTCGGCGAGCCGGCCCGCCATCTCCAGCATCTTCGGGCTCATCCCGCCGACGTAGACCGGCACCTGCTGGGCCAGCGGGAAGCGCAGCTCGGCCATGCGGCCGAACCACGACGGCAGCTTGCCGTCGACGTCGTGCGCGCCGAGCATCGTCCGCGCGACCCGGACGCTCTCCGCCGTCTTCGCCAGCGGCCGGTCCCGCTCGATCCCGGCCCAGGCGAGGAACTCGGCCGAGCCGGCCGCGAGGCCGAGCAGGAAGCGGCCACCGGTCGCCTCCTGCATGGTCGCCGCCATCATGACGATCTCGGAGATGTGCACGGAGTAGGGGTTCATGATCCCGACGCCGAGCTTGAGCCGTTCGGTCCGGGCCGCCAGCACCCCCAGCAGCACCGGGGCGGAGCGCAGGAACAGGTCGTTGGACACCCACAGCTGGTCGAAGCCGTACCGCTCGGCACGCTGTGCCAGGTCGACGAGGGTGGCGACGTCAAGGTCGTTGTTGACCCGCAGCGAGTACGTCATCGCGCGACTCCCTGCGCGTCGACCTCGACCTCGACGAGGAAGCCGGCGCCGACCAGCGACCCGACGACGTAGGTGCTGTTGGCCGGGGCGACGTCGCCGAGCGCGTCCGCGTGGGCCCGGGCCGCCTCCTGCCAGTCCGCGGCGGGGGCCAGCAGCAGGCGGGTGCGCAGCACCGAGGTCCGCGCGCCGCCGAGCCGCTCCACCGCCGCGATCGCCCGGCGCAGGCACTCGGCGGTCTGCGCGTACGTGTCGCCGGGATGCAGGGCCGACCCGTCCGGGCCGTGGGCGGTGGTGCCGCTGACCGCGATGGCGTCGCCCTGCCGCGCGGCCCGCGCGTAGCCGGCGGTCTCCTCCCAGCCGGTACCGTCGCGGAACCTCGGGCCGGGCTCCGGGTCGGGCATGGGACCGGCGCCGGGCTCCGGGTTGGTGCCCTGGGCCGGATCCGTGTACTCCTCGATCCGCACGACCCGCCCGTCGCGGACGTCGACCCGCATCATCGCGTCGACGGCCAGCGGCGCGCCCGTGCGCCGCTCCCGGCCCCGGAAGACGCAGCGCTGCGCGTAGCCGTCGGGCAGGACGTCGATGCGCACGTCGGTGGCGTGGAAGTGCTCGTAGTGCTCGGCGATGCGGCGCACGGCGTCGACGCTCTCCGCCTTGTCCCGGCCGATCCCGTCGTGATTGTGCCACACCTGGATGTCGTCGGCGTACAGCCGCTCGACGCGCTGCGCGTCGCCGGAGGTGATGGCGTCGAGGAGATCCTCGGCGAGCCGCCGCAGGTCGACGGCGGCCGCGGCGAGCGCGTCGGCACGGGCGAGCTCGCCGGCGTCGCCGAGCAGCTGCAGCCGCTGCACCGCGAGGGGCACGTTGCCGTCGGACCACAGCGCGTCGTGGAAGGCGCGCAGGTCGAAGCCGTCGCCGCCGCGCCGGGCCGCGTCCGCCAGCAGGCGCAGCAGCTGGACCTTGCCGACCTGGTAGGACAGTCCCAGCCCGGGCGTGGCCGCGAACAAGGCGGCCTCCTCGCGGGCGGTCTCGGGGTCGACGGGCACCAGTTCCCGCAGCATCCGGGCGGCTCCGTCGATGTCCACCTCGCCCAGGGCGAGCCTGACGTCGACCTCGACCCGGATGGCGCGCAGCCGCATGAAGTTGTAGACGATGGCGCGGGTCAGCGGCGCGTCGTCGAACAGGCCGGCCTGCAGCATCATCTCCTCGTTGTAGAAGGCGATCCCCTCGTTGGGCACCGAGTCGTAGAAGCGCCGGTGCGCCGGGTCGGGGTGCCGCCAGGTCAGCGCGAGCTGCTGGTAGTGCGCGCCCTCGTGGATGATCCCGGCCCGGGTGTCGGCGGCGTTGGCGCGGTAGAAGTACGGCAGGTCCGCCGACGGCGCCGGCACGTAGCTGATGCCGTCGCGGTCGAGCCGGTGCTCGTCGGTGAGGTCGTCGGAGACGCCGAGCCAGCGCAGCGGCTCCAGGTAGTCCGGCCGCGGGAGGTTGCGGTAGTGCCGCAGCGTCGCCGGCTGCGACAGCAGGCCGCGCTCCTCGTAGAACGCGCGCACCTCGAGCTCGGCCGCCCGCTGCGACGCCGACTGCTCCTGCGCCGACGCCGGCGGCGCCGGCCACCGCGGCGGCCCGGAGCGGACCCGCTCGAACAGCTCGAAGGCGGTGGCCCGGTCGCGTTCCTGCGCGCCGAGGGCGAGGATCTCCGCGGTCGAGTACGGCAGCAGGGCGACGCGGTGCAGGAAGAAGCCGAACGCCTCGGCGCCGACGGGCTCGTGCGGCGAGCAGGACGGCAGCAGGTCGGTCAGCCACGCGCGCCAGGCCGCGAGCGCCGCCGCGGCGTCGTCGGCGGCCGTGCGGGCGGCGTCGCGCCAGGCCTCGTCGAGGTGCGGGGCGAGCAGCCCGATCGACGTCCGCAGCTGCTCGGGCGCGTCGGCGCTGTCGCGCAGCGCGAGCTCGGCGAACTCGCGGGTCGCCGTGGTCGCCAGGTTTTCCCGCGCGGTGTCGAGCGTCGCCGGGATCCAGCGCAACCGGGCGACGACGTCCTCGCTGCGCGCGGCGTCGAACAGGTCCGGGGCCAGCAGCGCGTCGTAGATGTGCCCGATCGTCTGGTCGAGGTAGAACCAGGGGTCGCGCTGCCAGCTGCGCACGATGTCGAGCTCCCAGCGGACCCGGGAGGTCGCCGAGCCGAGCAGCCGCCGCGGTACCTCGACCGCGGGGTCGTCCGACGGCGCGACGGCGGCCAGGTCGCGCTCGACGCCGGCGAGGAAGCGCCGGTCCTCGGCGACGCTCGCGGCGTCCCACGCGGGGCGCCAGCCAGCGGGGCGCACGACCCTGGGGATGTCGTCGCGCGTGCGCGGGACGCGCGCCAGCCGCCAGGCCCAGAAGCGCTCGGTCAGCTCAGCCAGAACCACTGTCAGTCACTCCTTCGTCGGTACGGTGCTCACGGGCCGAGCGGCACGAGCGGGCGGGCCGGCTCGCCGGGGCTCTGCAGCACACAGGCGGTGGCGCGGCCCCCGGCGAGCACGGCAAGGGGCGGGTCGTGGCGGGCGCACTCCGGGCGCACGAGCGGGCAGCGCGGGTGGAACCGGCAGCCGGCCGGCGGCCGCGCGGGGTCGGGCACGTCACCGGGCAGCTCGACCGGGAGCGTGCCGGCGCCGTCGGCGCGCGGGATGGCCGAGATCAGCGCCCGCGTGTACGGGTGGGCGGGCGCCGACCACAGCTCCTGCGTGGGCCCGACCTCGACGACGCGGCCGAGGTACATGACCGCGGTGCGATCGGCGATCTGGCGTACCACGGAAAGGTCGTGCGAGATGAACACCATGCCCATGTCGAGCTCGCGGACCAGGGTCACGAGCAGGTTGGCCACCGCCGCCTGCGCCGAGGCGTCCAGCGCGCTGATCGGCTCGTCGGCGATGATGCAGCTCGGCTGGGCGGCGAGGGTCCGCGCGATCGCGATGCGCTGGCGCTGCCCGCCACTGAACTCGTGCGGATAGCGGCCGGCGGCGTCCGCGGCCAGCCCGACCCGCTCCAGCAGCTCGCCGGCCCGGTCGGCGGCCGCCGGCTTCGCGAGGCCGTCGAGGACGAACCCGTCGCCGATCTGCTCGCCGACCCGGCGGCGCGGGTTGAGCGACGCGTACGGGTCCTGGAAGACCATCTGCAGCCGGCGCAGCTCGCGCGGCCGCCGGCGCCGGCCCAGCGGGCTGACCGGGCGGCCGTCGAACCGGACCGCGCCCGCGGCGGCGGGCAGCAGGCCCACCATCGCGCGGCCCAGCGTCGACTTGCCGCAGCCGGACTCGCCGACCAGGCCGAGGATCTCGCCACGGCGCAGGCTCAGGTCGACGTGGTCGACGGCCCGCAGCGTCGGGGCGCCGCGCCGGTGATACTCGACCGCGAGCCCGGTCGCTTCCAGAAGGGCGCTCACTCGGCACCTCGCATCGGGTCGGGGACGCGCAGCGGGTCGGGCGGGCAGGCCGCGGCGTGCCCCGGGCCGTCCGGGCCGTCTGGGCCGTCCGGGCCGTCTGGGCCGTCCGGGCCGGCTGGGCCGCCGGGGCCGACCGGGACCGGCACCGGGCGATCGGTGCGGCAGGCGGGGACCGCGAAGGCGCAGCGCGGGTGGAACGGGCACCCGTCGGGCACCCGGCCCAGCGCCGGCGGGCTGCCCGGGATCGGGTTGAGCGCCGCCGCCCCGCCCTCCGGGTGCGGCAGCGCGTCGAGCAGGCCGCGGGTGTACGGATGCCGGGGCCCGGTCAGGACGGCCTGCCGCGGCCCGATCTCGGCGACCCGCCCGCCGTACATGACGCAGATCCGGTCGGTCACCGCGGACATCACGCCGAGGTCGTGGGTGATGACCACGACGGCGAGGTCCTGCTCCTGCCGGAGCCGGTCGAGCAGCCGCAGGATGCCGGCCTGCACGGTGACGTCGAGCGCGGTCGTGGGCTCGTCGGCCAGCAGCAGGCGCGGCTGGCAGGCCAGCGCCACCGCGATCGCGATGCGCTGGCGCATGCCGCCGGAGAACTGGGCGGGGTGCGCGGCGAGCGCCCGCTCCGGATCGGGAATGCGCACGGTCGCGAGCAGCTCGACGGCCCGGGCACGCGCCTCGGACCTGCGCAGCCCGAGGTGGTGGCGCATGTGTTCGGTCAGCTGGGTCTCGACGCTGAGCATCGGGTGCAGGGCCGTGGACGGGTCCTGCGACACCATCGCGATGTGCCGGCCGCGGACCGAGCGCAGCTCCTTGGCCGGCATCGCCAGCAGGTCGCGGCCGTCGAACACGGCGCGCCCGGTGGTCCGGGCCGCGTGCGGGAGCAGGCCGAGCAGCGCCAGCGCCGTCATGGTCTTGCCGCTGCCGCTCTCGCCCGCGATACCGAAGATCTCGCCCGCGTCGACGCGGAACGACACCCCGTCGACCGCCTTGCGCGGCCCGCCGCGGGTGGCGAGCCAGACCGTGAGGTCCTCGACCTCGAGCAGTGCGCCTGCCATGTCTACTCCCTGATGGCGCGCGCGGTGCGCGGGTCGAGGGCGTCGCGGAGCATGTCGCCGACGAAGTTGAACGCCAGCACGACCGTGAGGATGGCCAGGCCCGGGAACAGCCCGACCCACCAGCGGTCGAAGTTCTCGGCCCCGGCCGCGACCATGGCACCCCACTCGGCGGTGGGCGGCTGCGCGCCGAGTCCCAGGAACGACAGGCCGGACAGCAGCAGCACGGCGCTGCCGACGTCGAGCGCGGACATCACCAGGATCGGCCCGGCGACGTTGGGGCGCAGGTCGACGAACATCGTGCGCAGCGCCGACGAGCCGAGCAGCCGGCTGGCCGTCACGTACTCGGCGTTGCGCGCCGACAGCACGAGGCCGCGCACCAGGCGGGCGTACGAGGGCCAGGACACCACCACGACCGCCAGCACCGCGTTGCGCAGCTGCGGCCCGAGCGCGGCGGCCACGGCCATCGCCAGGATGATGCCCGGGAAGGCGAACACCATGTCGGCCAGGCGCATCAGGGCGCCGTCGACCCAGCCGCCGAAGTAGCCGGCGACGGTACCGACGACGGAGCCGAGCACGGTGGCCAGTGCGACGAGCGCGAACGCCAGCGGCAGCGAGATCCGGGCGCCGTAGATGACCCGGCTCAGCACGTCGCGGCCGAGCTCGTCGGTGCCGAAGAGGTGCTGTGCGGACGGCGGCTGCAGCTTCGGCGACACCTGGTCGAGCGGTCCCTGGGGCGCGAGCAGCGGCGCCAGCACCGCGACCAGCACCCACAGCACGACGAGCACGGCGCCGACGATCGCGAGCGGCTGCCGCCACGGCGAGCGGGCCGCCCGGTCCCGGCGCGCCCGGGTGCCCCGGTTGTTCCCTGTCGGGTCGGGCGCGGTCATGTCAGTCGGATCCTCGGGTCGATGACCCCGTACAGGAGGTCGACGAGCAGGTTCATGACGATGTAGATGACGGCCACGACGACGCTGACGCCCATGATGGCGGGCAGGTCGAGGTTGACCGCGCTGCGGTACGCGTACTGCCCGAGGCCCGGCCAGGAGAAGATGTTCTCGACGAGGACCGCGCCGGACAGCAGGCTGCCGAAGGCGACGCCGGCCACGGTGATGATCGCGACCAGCGCGGGGCGCAGCACGTGGCGCAGGATGACGACCCGCTCGGGCAGGCCCTTGGCCCGGGCCGCGCGGACGTAGTCGTTGCCGAGGATCTCCAGCACGGACGCGCGGGTGAAGCGCATGAGCATGCCGACGGTGTAGACGGCGAGCACGAGTGACGGCAGCACCAGGTGACGCACGGCCGACGACCAGACGTCCCACTGGCCCGCGACCGCCGCGTCGATGACGTAGAGGCCGGTGACGTGGGGCGGGGCGGTCATGCCGGGGTCGAGCCGGCCGCCGCCGGGCAGCACGCCCCACTTGAAGAAGAGCAGGTAGAACGCCACGAGCGCGACCCAGAACGTGGGCATCGAGACGCCGCCCAGGCTGAGCACCCGCAGGATCTGGTCCGGCCAGCGGTCGCGGGTGACGGCGGCGACGGTACCGAGGGCGACGCCGACGAGCAGCGAGAGCACGATCGCGAAGACCGCGAGCTCGATCGTCGCCGGCACGTACTCGGCGAGGTCCTCGGCCACCGCTCGGTGGCTCTGCTGGGACTGGCCGAGGTTGCCCTGCAGCAGGTTGCCGAGATACGTCACGTACTGCACCGGCAGCGGCTTGTCCAGGCCGTACTTGGACCGGAAGGCGGCGACGGCGGCCGGGTCGCCGATGGCGCGCTGACCCAGGTTCGCGGTGGCCGGGTCGCCCGGGACCAGCTGGGTCAGGACGAACGCGACCAGCGTGATCCCGACACACAGCAGCGCGGCCGTGGCGACGCGCAACGCGAGGAACCGCGGGAGCCCGCCGAAGCGGGCCGGACGACGCCGGCCCGCCCCGGTGGCCGCGGCCGGGTCAGCCGAGCTCACGGATGTTGACCAGCCAGACCGCGTTGGACTGCAGGTTCTTCACCGACTTGGCGCTGACGAGGATCTGCGCCGACTGGATCAGCGGCATGATCGGACCGGACTTGTTCATCGACTGCTGGATCTGCTGGTACAGGCCGGCCCGCTGGCCGTCGTCGATGGTCGTCGCCGCCTGCTCGCCGAGCTGCTCCAGCGCCGGGTCGGCGCCCTTGGCCCAGCCGGCGCGCAGGCCGACGAGCTGACCGGGCAGGAAGTTGAGGTAGTCGCTGGGGTCCGGGTAGTCCGGGCCCCACTGCCACAGCCCCATCTCCTCCTTGCCGCCGCGGTAGGTCTCCAGCGCGGCCTGCACGGACGCGGGCGCCAGGTTGACGGTGATGCCGACGTCCTTGAGGTTGGCCTGGACGCGGGCCGCGAGGTCACCGAAGTTGAGCCCGTTGACCTGGACGTCGCTGGGGTAGCTCAGGGTCACGGTCGGGTTGGACAGGCCCGAGGCGGCGAGCGCGGCCTTGGCCTTGTCGACGTCGCGGGTGACCGCGTCGCCGGCCTTCAGCGCGCCGAGGAACATCGACGGGACGACGCCCGGCGCCTGGACCGCGCCCTCGCCCGCGAGCTCGATGAGGCCCTTGTAGTCGACGCCGTACCGGACGGCCTCCTGGAACTTCGGGTTGGTGGTGGTCTTCGAGATCGCCGGGTTGTTGTTCGTGAACAGGAAGAACACGTTCGGCGAGGCGCCGCTGACCACCTGCAGCGCGTCGAGCCCCTTCGCCTGGTCGGGCGAGAGGTCGACCGCGATCTGCGACTCGTTCTTGAGGACGTTGAGCCGCTGCACGTTGGCCTGCACGTTGCGCACGACGACCTTGTTGTACGTCGGCTTCGTGCCCCAGTAGTTGTCGTTGGGGGTCAGCACGACCTGCGTGGTGGTGCTGAAGCTGTTGAGCACGTACGGGCCGCTGCCCTGGGACTTGGAGTTGAGGAAGCTCTCCGCGGTGTCGGTCTTGTCGGCGTCCTCGGCGTCGGTGCCGCCGTTGGCCTTGACCACCTTGGAGTTCAGGATGCCCAGCGCGGGGTTCGGCACGATGAACGGCACCGCCGCGTTGGCCTTGTCGCTGGCGATGACCACGGTGGTCGCGTCCGGGGCGGTGACCGTCAGGCCGTCCATGAGGAACGACGGGTTGCCCTTCAGGTTCTTCACGCGGTTGAGCGAGAAGACGACATCGGCGGAGGTGACCGGGGTGCCGTCGGAGAACTTCGCGTCGGTGCGCAGCTTGAACGTGAACGTCTTGCCGTCGGGCGACGCGGTGTAGGACTCCGCGAGGTCGGGCACCGGCTTCGCGACGTCGCTGCCCTTGAACGTGAGCAGCGTGTCGTACATCGCCTCGCCGATCATCAGACCGCTCGGCTCGAACATGCGGCCCGGGTCGACGGTCTTGAGCTGGAATGCGTTGTCGATGACGAGCGTTGCGCCCGCCTGCTGGCTGTTCGACGAGGAGTTCGAACCACCGCACGCGGCGAGCGTGACCGTCAGTGCCAGGGCAGCTGCCAGCGCCCCAGCAGACCGGATCTTCATGCGGGCCTCCAAGGCCGGACTACAGAAAGGTTGCCGGCGGACGTCACGACCGCCTTGAGCAAACGTTTCCACAGACTTGCTCAGTGCCAGGTCAGTGTCAAGGGTGCCGCCGCGCTCGGCGAGATCACGGTTTGGCGACGAGGCAGGACTGGCGGACCACCAGCTGCGCGCCGACGCGGTATTCGGTCCAGGCGCCCTGATCGGCGTCGACCTTGCCGGCGATACGTTCGAGCAGGATGTTCACCGCCAGCTCGCCCATCCGCGCGGCGTTGTTGTCCATGACGGTGACCGCCGGATCCCACCATCGCAGCAGGTCGGCGTCCTCGTAGCACAGCACGCTGAGGTCGTCGGGGATCCGCACCTTGCGCTCGCGCAGCGCCGGCAGCAGCCCGAAGGCCGACTCGTGGTTGGTGACCAGCACCGCGGTCGGCCGGCGGCGGGCGGGCAGCGCCAGCAGCCGCTTGACCGCCTCCACGCCCGAGGCCGGCTCCAGCGCGCCCTGGAACACCAGGTCCTCGCGGTAGGCGACGCCCGCCTCGTCCAGCGCGAGCCGGTACCCGGCGAGCCGCTCATAGCCCGACGTCACCTCCGCGGGGCCGGCGACCACGGCGATGCGGCGGTGGGACAGGCCGAGCAGGTGCCGCGTCGCCTCCCGCGCGCCCTCCAGCTCGGCGCCCAGCACGCAGTCGCCGGCGGGGCGCCGCGGCTGCCGGGCGAGGTGCACCACGGGGATGGCGGTGTCGCGCAGCCGCTCGACGGCCGTCGCGTCCGAGCCGACGACGATGATGCCGTCGACGTTGTGGTCGCGCAGCGTCTCGACGTAGGCGCGCTCCTCGTGTGCGTCGTCGCCGGTGACGCACAGGACCATGTGGTAGCCGGCCGCCTTCAGCCGGTGGTGCACGATCTCCGCGATGACGTGGAAGGACGCGTTGACGAGGTTGGTGACGACGAGCCCGACCAGCCGGGAGTGGTTGGTGCGCAGGCCGCGGGCGAGCGCGTTGGGGCGGTAGCCGAGCTCGTCGGCGACCCGGCGGACCCGCACCCGGGTGGCCTCGCTGACCCGCCCCGACCCGGACAGCGCGCGGGAGGCCGTGCTGAGGGAGACCCCGCTGGCCTCCGCGACCTGACGAAGGTCCGCGACCACTGCATCGTCCTCTCCCGCACCGGCGCCGCGTTGCGCCCCGGCGATACGTTGCCTCATCGGGTCGTGTTGCGCAAACGTTCTCACATGTTGCGCAGCCGTTTCGGAGTATAGATGCACGTGAGAACACCCGAAACTGTGGCACGGATGACCGCGGATCGGGGACTTTCGGGGTCCTCACCGCCGGACCAAGTTCGATAGGATTGAACAAGTTTCGGCAGGAGGTTCGAAGGTGCGCACGACGGCAAGGCAGGACCGCGTCGAGAACAGCGGGCAAGCGCTGGTCGGCGCGCGGATGCGCCAGTTCCGCAAGGAGCGCGGGCTGACGCTGCGGGGCCTCGCCACCCAGTCCGGCCTGTCCATCGGGTTCCTCTCCCAGGTCGAGCGGGGCATCTCGGCGATCGGTCTGACCGCCCTCAACGGCGTGGCCGCGGCGCTGGACCGCCCGGTCTCCGAGTTCTTCCACGCCGACGACCAGGCGGCACCGCCGCAGGTGCCGACCGACGACCTGCCGGAACATTTCACGTTGACGCGCGCCCAGAACGGCGCGACCGAGTACGTGTCCGGCCAGACCACCTACCGCATGCTCTCCGACCGCGGCCCGCACCTGGTGCTCGAGCCGATGGTCGTGCACATCGCCCCCGGCGGGCGCCGCGAGGAGGCCTACGGCCACGCCGGCGAGGAGTTCGCCTACGTGGTGTCGGGCGAGCTGCTCTACGAGGTCAACGGCATCGAGCACCGGCTCTTCCCGGGCGACAGCCTGCACCTGCGCTCCAGCACCCCGCACCGGCTCTACAACGACACCGACGCGGTCACCACCGTGGTCTCGGTGGTGACCCCGCGGCTGTTCTGAAGATCGCTGTTCACTCTCACGTCAAAATTTCGTTGACCGCGTCCATCGTCGCCGCCCAGGCCGGCGTGTGCGGGTCGATCACGTCGAAATGGTCGGCGGCCAGCTCCAGCCGGACCACCCGGTCGCCGGCCGCCAGCGCGGCCCGGGCGTAGCGGCGGGACATGTCGACGAGATCCAGGCCGTCGCCCCGGCCCTGGACCACGACCACCGGCACACCCAGCGGCAGCCGCAGCAGCGGGTCCGCCGCCGCCAGCGCGGCCTCGTCGCCGCGTAGCGCCGCCGCGACCGCGCCGGTGCCGATCCCGCGCCGCTTGCCCTCGGCCAGGTCGAGCACGCCCGCCTGCGACACGACCACCGACACCGCGCCGGGCGCGTCGGCCGCCGCCCGCACCGCGAGCTGCCCGCCGGCCGAGTGACCGAACAGCACCAGCCGCGACGGGTCGACCCGGGGGTCGGCCGCGCCCGCGAACGCCAAGCCCGCGGCGACGTCCGCCGTCGTGGCCGGCCAGCCGTGGCGGTCCGGGCGCCGGTACTCGAGGTTCCACGCGGCGAACCCGCGCTCGGCCAGGTCGATCGCCATCGCGTCCATGAGGTCGGCGCCCCAGACCGACCGCCAGAAGCCGCCGTGCACCAGCACCGCGACGGGCGCCGGGCCGGTGCCGGCGGGCAGCCGCAGCTCGCCCCACTGCTCCGGCTCGGGCCCGTAGGCGATCCGCCGGGCCGGGCGCCGCAGCCGGTGCACCGCCCGCCGGACGGCCCAGGTGACACCCCAGATCTCACGGCCCTGGTGATGCTCCGACCCGGGCGCGACGGGTTGCGGCCCGGTCGCGGTCAGGTCGAGCCACACGGTCCGCGCGGCGTGGGCGCCCGGCGCTGTCATCAGCCGCCGGGCCGGTGCCGTTGGCCCGGGCAGCGCGACGACGGCGCCGGTCGTCCCCCCCCCAACGCCGACGCGAGGTCCTGCGCCTCGCGGACGGCGCCGTCCACCCCGAGCCCGGCGAACTCGGCCTCGGCCAGCTCGCGCACCAGGTCGAGGTCGGCGACCAGGCCCGGGCCCACGATCACGTCGACGTTCACGCCGCCTCCCGCCGCAGCAGGGGCAGCACCGCGCCGCCGAGCAGGTCCACGCCGCCCTCGTCGGTCAGCCCGTGCGGCGTGCCGAACTCCACCCGCCCGACGCCGGCGTCGATCAGCGCCTGTGCCTGCGCGGCGACCTGCTCCGGGGTGCCGGAGAACGCGAAGAGGTCGAGCACGTCGTCGGGCACGAGCCGGCCGGCGGCCTCGTGCTCGCCCCGGTCGACCAGGTCGGCGACGCGACGCACGAGATCCGCCGGTACACCCGCGGTCGGGTCCAGCTCGGCGACGACCGCGAGGTACATCGCGACCTCGGTGCGGGCCTTGGCCCGGGCGGCGGCCCCGTCGCGGTCGACCACGGTCACCGCGCCGAGCACGATCCGCACCTCGTCGACCGACCGGCCGGCCGGTTCAGCGCCCGCCCGCAGCCGCTCGCGCACGACGCCGGCCATCGCCGGGTTGGCGCTGCCGCCCACCTTGATCTCGGCCGCGATCCGGCCGGCGAGCGCCGCACCCTGCGGGCCCCAGGCTCCGATCAGCAGCGGCGGGTCGGGGCGCTGGACCGGATAGCGCAGCGCGACGCCCGGCGCGAGCCGGAACACCCGGCCGTCGAAGCCGTCGGTCCGGCCGGCGAGCAGGCGGTAGACGACCTCGGCCGCCTCGCCGAGCGCGGCGATCGGCCGGGGCTGGTCGATCCCGACCGCGCCGAGCCAGGTGCCCCGGGCCAGGCCGAGGTAGGCCCGGCCGGCGGAGGCGAGGTCGAGCGCGGCGACCTGACCGGCGATCTCGTAGGGCGCCATCGAATACGGGTTGAGGCAGGCCGCGCCGAGCCGCACCCGCGTGGTCGCACCGGCCATCTCCAGCAGCGGGAAGATCGGCGGCTGGAACATGAGGTCGCCGAAGACGGTCAGTACGTCGAACCCGTGCGCCTCGGCCGCCCGGGCGAGCCGGGCGTAGTCGCCGGGCCGCTTGTCGCTCTGGATGCCCAGGCCGAGCTCGACCCCCATGCGAGCACTCACGTGAGGTCGCCCGATCGCATCCCGCGGCGCCGGGTGCGCTCGACCCGCATCACCAGGCGCTCCTCCGGATCGGGGCAGCAGAACAGGGTGTCGCGCTCCAGCCAGTCGCCGGCCGGGAGCGCGCGCTGCTTGGCCGCCAGGAACGGCAGGACGGCGGCCAGGGCGTACACGCAGAAGTGCTTGCCGTCGGGCAGCCGCAGGTGGGCGCTTTGCTCCAGCTCGAAGCAGTCACCGACCGCCATCCCGCAGACCGAGCGGCCCTCGATGTGGTCGACGGTGACCCGCAGGTCGTAAAGCTCCATGTCGTTGTCTTCGGACATTC
This sequence comes from Dactylosporangium sp. NPDC048998, assembly GCF_043197855.1. Classification (NCBI taxonomy): domain Bacteria; kingdom Bacillati; phylum Actinomycetota; class Actinomycetes; order Micromonosporales; family Micromonosporaceae; genus Dactylosporangium; species Dactylosporangium sp. NPDC048998. The sequence goes on along the minus strand of NZ_JBICTV010000031.1, from coordinate 35,155 downwards.
CTCACCCTCCGATCCGGATGACGATCTTGCCGGTGGTACGCCCGGCGGCCAGGTCCTGCAGGGCGGCGGGCGCCCCTTCGAGCGGCTCGATCCGGTTGACCGGCGGCCGGACGGCACCGGTGGCGCAGAGCGCGAACAGTGCCTCGTAGGCGGCGGCGACCTCGTCCGGCCGCCGCCAGGGGTAGGCCGAGCCCCACGAGAGGCCGACGAGGGTGGCGTTGCGGGCGACCAGGCGCATCGGGTCGACGGCCGGCGGCGGGCCGGCCGCGGCGCCGACGGCGACGATCCGCCCCTCGAAGGCGAGGCAGTCCAGCGAGCGGGCGAACACGTCGCCGCCGACGGGGTCGATCACGACGTCGACGCCCGCGCCGCCGGTGGCGGCGTCGACGGCCCGGGCGAAGTCCTCGGCGTGATAGTCGATCGCGACGTCGGCGCCGTTCGCGCGGCACACCTCGGTCTTCGCCGGGCCGCCCGCGGTGCAGATCACCCGGGCGCCGCGGGCGACCGCGAGCTGGGTGGCCGCGACGCCGACCCCGCCGGCCCCGGCGTGCACCAGCACGGTGTCCCCTGTGGACACTCCGGCCCGCTCCAGGCTGAACCACGCGGTCTGGTACGTCACCGGGATCCCCGCGCCGGTCACCGGGTCGAGCGCGGCGGGCCGCGGCACGAGCAGGCCGGCGTCGATGGTGACGGTCTCGCCGAGGGCGCCGTGCGGCAGCGCCGGGCACCCGATCACCGCGGCGCCGGCGTCCGGGCCGCTCAGGACCCGCCCGCTGAACTCGACCCCGGGCGTGACCGGCGGTGCCGGCCGCACCGGGTAGGTCCCGCGGCACAGCATCACGTCGAGGAAGTTGAGGCCGACCGCCTCGACCGCGACGCTCACCCGGCCCGGGCCGGGCTCCGGGTCGTCCGGCACGTCGGCGACGGCGAGTACGTCGGCCGGCTCGCCGTCGCGGTAGGCGACGAGGCGCTTCACGGGCGCACCAGCTCGGCGTGGTGGTGAACGATCAGCCAGCCCTCGCCGGTGCGGCGCAGCACGTCGGTGACGCGGGTGACCGACACCTGCTCCGGCACCTGGTCCTCGGCGCGGGCGTGCAGCTCGTAGCGGGCCACGCCGACGTCGCCCCACACGTCGATCCGCTTGACGTGGGCGACCAGCTCGGCCAGCAGCGGCCGGTGGCCGGAGGCGTCCCGCCGGTCGCGGTACTCGTCCAGCTCGGCCCGGGTGCGCAGCGGCCCGGGCAGGTGGGACTCCCAGGTGGTGACGTCGGGGTCGAGGTGGGCGTCGAAGCGGCCCCGGTCGCCGGCCAGGAACGCGTCGTACATGTCGTCGATCGCGGCGGCGATCTCGGTTGCGATCTCGGTTGCGGTCTCCGGGCACACCGTCACGGCCGCACCCCGGACCGGTCGTCGCGCACCACGGCGCCCCCCTTCATCACCCACCGCACGCCGCGAAACGCCGAGGTGTCGGCGAGCGGGTCGCGGTCCATCGCGATCAGGTCGGCGAGCTTGCCCGGCTCGACCGTGCCCAGGTCCCGCTCGGCCCGCAGCCAGCGCACCGGCCCGAGCGTGCCGGCGTACAGCGCCCGCTGCGGCCCGATGACGGCCGACATGTGCTCCAGCTCGCGAACGGTGGCGTTGGTACCCTCGAACGCCCAGAACGGCGGCATGTCGCTGCCCAGCAGCACCTCCACCCCGGCGGCGACGGCGAGCTCGTAGCTCTTGAGGTGCCGCTCGCCCGCGCCCAGCGACCGCTGCTGCATCCACTCCGGGACGCCCAGCTCGTCGAAGAACGCCTTGCACCGGGTGACGAGCAGGGTCGGCACGAGGGCGGTGCCGTGTTCGGCCATGAGTGCGGCCAGTTCCGCGGTCAGCTCGTAGCCGTGCTCGACACAGTCGAGGCCCAGTTCGACCGCCTCGGTGATGACCGGCGCCGGGCCGGCATGGGCGGTGACGCGCCGCCCCCAGTCGTGCGCGGTCTTCAGCACCGCCGCCAGCTCGTCGGGGTGCAGCTGACGGGTGTCGATCGACTCGTGCTCGCCGGCGATGCCGCCGGAGATCATCACCTTGATCAAATCGGCGCCGGCCCTGATCTGCTGGCGCACTCCGCGCCGGAAGCCGTCGATGCCGTCGCACTCGAGGGTGTCGCTGCTCTCGTGGCCGTGGCCGCCGGTGCACACCAGGGCGCGACCGGCGGTGAAGATCCGCGGCCCGGCCGTGCGGCCGGCCTCGATCGAGCGGCGCAGCGCGAAGTCGGCGTGGTCCTTCTCGGCGACGCACCGGACCGTCGTCACTCCGCAGTGGAGGGTACGGCGGGCGCCGTCGGCCATGTAGAGCGCGAGCTCGTGCGGGCCCATCTGCTTGAGCCGGTCACCGGCCGCGCCCGGCAGGGTGAGCGACAGGTGGGTGTGCATGTTGGCCAGGCCCGGGGTCAGCCAGGCGCCGCCGAGGTCGATGCGGGTCGCGTCGCCGTCGGCCTCGGCCAGCACCCGCTCGCGGGGGCCGACGGCGGCGATCCGCTCGCCGACCACCCAGACGGCGGCGTCCTCCACCGGCTGGATACGCCCGTCGACGACCGTGCAGTTCTCGAGGATCACATTGCCGCTCATGCCGACACCTCCGCTTCGCTCCGGCAGCGGCACGAGCTACACCTGTGCCCCTGATTCGCGGCCACTACGCTTCGCTTCGTAGCGCTCATACATCAACTCCGTAGGTCGTGCGGGCCGCTGCGGCGGAGACGTAGCCGTCGGCCACGTCCTCCCGGACGGCCCCCGGATCGCGCGCGGCGGGGTCCCCGTGCCCGCCGCCGCCGGCGGTCAGTACCGTCACGCGGTCACCGGGCGCGACGGCCGTGCGGGTCGTGCTGACGGCGCGCTCCCGGGCCGTGCCGGGGAACAGCAGGATACGGTTCGCCTCCGGGGCCGCGCCGCCGTCGCTCGCCCAGGGCCGGGACTTCGTCTTCTTGATCACCGACAGGAACTCGCCCGGGGTCACGAACCGGATGTCGCGGCGCAGCCCGGGCCCGCCGCGGAACCGGCCGGCCCCGCCCGAGTCGGTGCGGATCTCCATCCGCTCGAAGAACATGCCGGTCTTCGCCTCGAGCACCTCGACCGGCGTGATCCTGGCCTGGGTCTGGCACGGGTGGTTGGCCGGCCCGATGCCGTCGTGCCCGGGCGCCCCGCCCCAGCCGACCGGCTCGTTGTTGGACACCGCGAACAGCGATCCGGTGTCCGGGTGGACGCCGACCATCATGAACCCGGGCACGTCGCCGCCCGACGACGCCGGCAGCCGGCCCGACATGCCCTGCGCCAGCGCCTTGTAGATCAGCTCCAGCGCGACGGTGCCGGTCCACTGCGTGAACGTCGCGGCCGGGTAGACGGCGTGGAAGAGCGTGCCCGGCTCGGCGTGGACGACCAGCGGCGCGAAGTGGCCGGCGTTCGTCTGCTCGGTCGGCGTGGTGATCGCCTTGAACGCCACCCGGCAGGTCGCGATCGTCGCGCCGAGGGGCAGGTTGACCGGGCCCGGCACGGCCGGCGACGAGCCGGCGAAGTCGACGGTGAACGTGCCGCCGGCGATGGTCACGGTGACCCGCATCAGGATCGGGTCGTCGGTGATCCCGTCGTCGTCGAGCCAGTCCTCGGCCGTCCACGACCCCTGCGGCAGGGCGTCGACGGCCTCCCGGGCGGACGCCTCGGCGGCGGCGATGACGGCGTCGACCACGGCGTTCACCGTTTCGCGGCCGTACGCGCCGAACAGCTCGGCGACGCGTCGCTCGCCGGTGCGCAGGCACGCCACCTGGGCGTGCAGGTCGCCGAGCACCGCGTCGGGCATACGCGAGTTGAACCGGATCAGCTCGTGGATCTCGTGCACCGGTGCGCCGGCCGCGAACACCCGGGTGCCGGGGAACAGCAGCCCTTCCTGGTGTACGTCGGTGGAGTCCAGCACGTAGCCGGGGTCCTTGGCGCCGAGGTCCATCCAGTGGGCCCGCACGCAGAGGAACGCCACGAGCGCGTCGTTGACGAACACGGGCGCGAACAGCGTCGCGTCGTAGGCGTGCGCGGCGTTCCAGTACGGGTAGTTGAGCAGCACGATGTCGCCCGGCCGCAGCGTGTCGCGCCCGACGTACTCGACGCCCTTGCGGATCGAGTAGTCGTTCGCGCCGAGAAAGCGCGACAGGCCCGTCGACTCGGCGACCAGGCGCAGATCGGCGTCGTAGATCGAGATGCCGAAGTCGTGCACCTCGTAGATGACCGGGTTGAACGCGGTGCGCACGAGCGCGGCGCGCATCTCCTCGGCCGCGGCCACGAGGTAGCTGCGCACCACCTCGGCGGTGGCGCCGTCGACCTCAGGCATCCTCGACCCCGTACACCTCGCGGGCCGCCTCCGCCGACACGTACCCCTCGGCGACGTCCTCGCGCACCGCGTCCGGGTCGCGCTCGCGCGGGTCGCCGTGCCCGCCGCCCCCGGCGGTCAGCAGCGTGACCCGGTCCCCGACGGTCACGGCCGTGCGCTTCGTGCTGACCGACTGTTCCCGGTCGGTACCCGGGAAGATGATCACCCGGTTCGCCTCCGGCGAGCGGCCTCCGGCCAGGGCCCACGGCCTGGCCTTGGTCTTCTTGATGACCGACAGGAACTCCCCCGGCGTGACGAACCGGATGTCCCGGCGCAGGCCCGCCCCGCCGCGGAACCGGCCGGCCCCGCCGGAGTCGGTGCGGATCTCCATCCGCTCGAAGAACATCCCGGTCCGCGCCTCCAGCACCTCGATCGGTGTGATCCGCCCGGTGCTGCCGGAGACGTGGGTGGCGGCGTTCATGCCGTCGTGCTGCGGCGTGCCGCCCCAGCCGACGGGCTCGTTGTTGGAGACCGCGAACAGCGCGCCGGTGTCCGGGTGGATGCCGACCATCATGAACCCGGGTACGTCGCCGCCCGACGAGGCCGGCAGCCGGTCGGGCATGCCCTGCGCGAGCGCCTTGAGGATCAGCTCGACCGCGACGATGCCGGTCCAGAGCGTGAACGTCGGCTGCGGGTAGACGGCGTGGAACAGCGTGCCCGGCTCCGCCTTCACCACGAGCGGCGCGACGGTGCCGGCGTTGGAGGGCTGGTCGGCCGAGGTCAGCGATTTGAGGATGACCTTGCAGATCGCCTCGGTCGCGCCGTACGGCATGTTGACCGGCCCGGCCACCGCCGGTGACGAGCCGGCGAAGTCGACCGTGAACGTGCCGTCGGCGATCGTGACCGTCACCTTCATGTGGATCGGGTCCTCGGTGATGCCGTCGTCGTCGAGCAGGTCCTCCGCGGTCCAGGAGCCCTGCGGCAGCGCGGCCAGGGCCGCTCGGGTGCGCGCCGCGCCGTCGGCGATCATCCGCTCGATCGTGGCCTCGACCGTCGGCCGGCCGAACTTCTCGACGATCTCCAGCAGCCGGCGCTCGCCGGTGCGCAACGCGGCGATCTGGGCGTGCAGGTCGCCCATCACCTCGTCGGGCATGCGCGAGTTGAACCGGATCAGCTCGTGGATCTCGCGGACCGGCTCGCCGCGCGACACCACCTTGGTGCCCGGGAACAGGATGCCTTCCTGGTGTACGTCGGTGGAGTCGAGCACGTAGCCGGGGTCCTTGGCGCCGAGGTCCATCCAGTGCGCGCGGACGCAGAGGAACCCCAGCAGCGGCCCGCCGGGCTCGAACACCGGGGCGAACAGCGTCGCGTCGTAGGCGTGCGCCGCGTTCCAGTACGGGTAGTTGAGCAGCACGACGTCGCCGGGGTGCAGGTTCTCCCGGCCGACGTACTCCACGCCCTTGCGCAGCGAGAAGTCGTTGGCGCCGAGGAAGAACGTCAGCCCGGTCGCCTCGGCCACCAGGCGCAGGTCGGCGTCGTACAGCGAGAGCCCGAAGTCGTGGACCTCGTAGATGACCGGGTTGAACGAGGTACGGATGAGGGTCGCCCGCATCTCCTCGGCCGCGGCGAGCAGGTAGGAGCGCACGACCTCGGCGGTAGCGCCGTCCAGCTGGTTCGTCTCGGCGGTCATGCGGCACGCACCAGCAGGTAGCCGTGCGCGTCGACCGTCACCCGCTGGCCGGACGGGACCACCGTCGTCGACGTGCCCTCGTCGACCAGGGCCGGCCCGTCGAACGCGTCGCCCGGCGCGAGCAGCGCCCGGTCGTAGACGTCGAACGGCACGACCGCGCGGACACCGAAGTCGAACGCGTCCCGGCGCCCGAGCAGGGCCCGGGCCGGGTTTGCGTCGCCTGGCGGCGGCTCGACCAGCGTCGGGCTCGCCGTGCGGCCCACCGCGCGCAGGCGCAGGTTCAGGATCTGCAGGCGGTTGGCCATCGAGTGGCCGTACCGGGCGGAGTGCAGCTCCTGGAAGGCGGCCCGGACGCCGTCGGGGTCGAGCTCGCGGCCGATCGTGACCGTGAGGCTGTGCTCCTGCCCGAGGTAGCGCAGCTCCAGCTGCCGCTGCAGGACCGCCAGCTCCGCCGGCACGCCCTGCGCGCTCAGCGAGGCCAGCGCCTCGGCCTCGACCTCGGCGAAGGTCGCCTCGACCGCGGCCGGCTCGACCTCGTCGAGCGGCGTCATCAGGGTACGGCTGAAGTTGTCCTCGATGTCGGCGCTGAGCATGCCCCACGCCGAGAAGCCCGACGGCGCGAACGGCACGATCACCTCGGCGATGCCCATCTCCCGGGCGAGCAGCGGCGCCAGCAGCGGCCCGGCGCCGCCGAAGGCGAGCAGCGAGAACTGCCGCGGGTCGCGGCCGCGCTCGACGGTGATCTGCCGAACCGCGCCGACGGTGCGCGCGAGCAGCACGTCGAAGATGCCCGCGGCCGCCGCCTCGACCGGCAGGCCGAGCGGCCCGGCGACCTGCTCGTCGAGGGCCTTGCGGGCCGCGTCGGCCTGCAGGCCCATCTCGCCGCCGAGGAACCGGTCGGGGTCGACGTAGCCGAGCGCGACCGCCGCGTCGGTGACGGTCGGGCGGGTGCCGCCGCGGCCGTAGCAGACCGGGCCCGGGTCGGCGCCCGCGCTCTGCGGGCCGACCTTGAGCAGGCCCCGGTCGAGCCAGGCGATCGAGCCGCCACCGGCGCCGATGGTGCGGATGTCGTACGTCGGGATCAGCAGCGGGAAGTGCTCAAGCTGCGCCTCGTGAGCGGCGACCGCGCTGCCCTGCTCGATGACGCACGCGTCGAGCGAGGTGCCGCCGATGTCGAAGGTGAGGAGGCTGTCGCGGCCCAGCGCGCCGCCGAGGTACGCCGCGCCGACGATGCCGCCGGCCGGTCCACTGAGGACGGTGTGGGTCGGCGAGCGCTTGGCCGCCTCGCTGGTCATCGACCCGCCGCCGGAGCGCATGATGAGGAAGCGCCCGGCGAAGCCTCCGTCGGCCAGGCCCCGCTCCAGCTCGTCGACGTAGCGCTCGAAGATCGGCCGGATGTACGCCTCCAGCACGGTGGTGCTGGTGCGCTCGTACTCCCGGTACTCGCGCGCGATGTCGGTCGACAGCGAGAGGCTGACGTCGGGGTAGCGCTCGCGGATGAGGGCCGCCGCCGCACGCTCGTGCGACGGGTCGAGGAACGCGTGCAGGAAGCAGATGGCGATCGACCGCACGCCCTGCACCTCGACGAGCTCGCGGGCCGCGGCGAGCACCGATTCGGCGTCGAGGTCCTCGACCACGCGGCCCTTGTAATCCAGCCGCCCCTTCACCCCGGCGGTGTGCCGGCGCTTCACCAGGCTCGGCGGGCGCTCGTACTGGAAGTCGTACATGTGGTCGGACGGGACGTTGCCGCGCCCGATCAGAAACACGTCCCGGAAGCCCTCGTTGGTGATGATGCCGGTCGCGGCGCCGCGCCGCTCCAGCACCGCGTTGAGGCCCAGCGTGGTGCCGTGGATGAACAGCTCAACCGAGGACAGATCCGTGCCCAGCGCGGCCACCGCGGCGAGCACGCCGTCGGCCGGGCGGGCCGGGGTCGTCGACGCCTTGCGGAACCGCACCCGGTTGGTCCGGGTGTCCAGCTCCATCGCGTCGACGAACGTACCGCCGATATCGACGGCCAGCCTGAGGCTCACACCAACTCCCCAATCTCCGGAACCCGCCAGCAGGCGGCCCGGCTCTCCCCGTACTGCTGCAACTGCTGGTCCTCGCCGCGGCACCGGTCGGTGACGAACGGGCACCGGGCGGCGAGCGCGCACCCGGTCGCCGCGTCGGCCTCCTCGAGGTCGCGGACCAGGGCCGTGCCGCGCGAGAGGCCCCGCGAGAGCAACGCCCGCGTGTAGGGGTGCCTCGGCCGCGCGAAGACCTCCTCGACCGGCCCCTCCTCGACGATCCGGCCGAGATAGAGCACGACGACCCGGTCGGCGAACCCGCGGACGGTCGCGAGGTCGTGCGAGATGAACACCGAGCCGTGCGAGCGGTCCGCGGCGACCTCGTCGATCACCGCGAGGATCTGCGCCTGCACGGTCACGTCCAGCGCCGAGGTCGGCTCGTCGAAGACGATGAGGTCCGGCTCGGCGACGAGCGCGCGGGCGATGCCGACCCGCTGCGCCTGGCCGCCACTCAGCTCGTGCGGGCGGCGGCCGAGGATCGAGCGGTCCAGCTCCATCCGGTCGAGCGCGGCGGCCGCCCGGCCGGCCCGTTCGACCGCGGGAACGCCCAGCGCGCGCAGCGGTTCGCCAATCGCGTCCTCGACGCTCCGGCGCGGGCTGAGCGAGCCGATCGGGTCCTGGAAGACCAGGGCGCTGCGGGCGGCCGTGACGCGGCCACGGGTCGGCTTGGTGAGCCCGACGATGAGCCGGGCGAGGGTGGATTTGCCGCACCCGCTCTCGCCCACGACGCCGATCCGCTCGCCCTTGGCCACGGTGAGGCTGACCCCGCGCAGCGCGTGGTGCCCGCCCCGGCCGAACCGGCTCTTGTAGACCACGTGCGCGTCGTCCACGACGAGCACGGGCGTGGCGTCCGCGGTCGTCCCGGCCCGCCGCGCGGGTGCGCCGGCCGTGACGTCGGTCGCCTGGCGCGCCTCGACACCGTCGTGCAGCGGGTGGAAGCAGGCCGCGGTCCAGTGCCGGCCCTGCCTGGCCGGTTGCGGGCGGGAGGTCCGGCAGTCGTCCTGGGCGTGCGCGCAGCGCGGGGCGAAGGGGCACGCGGCCGGCGCCTCGCGCAGCAGCGGCATCGCGCCCGGCGTCACCACCACCGGCCGGCCGTCGAGCTCCGGCACCGAGCGCAGCAGCGCCCGGGTGTAGGGGTGCGCCGGCGCGGTCAGCACCTGCCGGGCCGGGCCGGTCTCCGCGACCGTGCCGGCGTAGAGGACCACGATGCGGTCACACACGGCCGCGATCGCGTTGATGTCGTGGGAGACCAGCAGCACGCCGCGGCCGTCGGTGTCGGCGGCGTGGCGGAACTGGCGCAGGATCTCGGCCGTCAGCGTGACGTCGAGGCCCGTGGTCGGCTCGTCGGCGACGAGCAGGCGCGGCGCGCACCCGGTGGCGAGCGAGATCATCACCCGCTGGGCCATGCCGCCGGACAGCTCGTGCGGATAGGCGCCGAGGCGGCGGCGGGGGCTGCGGATGCCGACCGCCTCGAACAGCTCCAGCGCCGACTCACGGGCCCGCTCGCCGTCCATGCCCTGGTGGGTCCGGAGCCGGTCGACCAGCTGCCGGCCCGCGGTCCGGGTCGGGCTGAGCGCGCCGCGCGGGTTCTGGAAACACATCGCGGCGCCGTGGCCGCGGTGGTGGGCGAGCCGCTCGGCGGACATGGTCAGCACGTCGATGCCGTCGAAGCCGACCCGGCCGGTCGCCACCGAGCCGGTCGGCAGCATGCCGACGATCGCGCGGCCGACCATGCTCTTGCCGCCGCCGCTCTCCCCGACCAGCCCGACGACCTCGCCGGCGTCGACGGTCAGCGAGACGTTGCTCAGCGCGGCGACGCGGCCGCCGATCACCACGGACAGGTTGTCGATCGAAAGCAGACTCACGTGCGGCTCCTCACCGTCGGACCCGGTCCGCGCGCTCCTGCAGGCCCTCGCCGAGGAGGCTGAAGCCCAGGACGCAGACGAGCAGTGCGATGCCGGGCGGCACCGAGGTCCACCACCGGCCGGCCACCACGTCGCCGGTACCGAGGCTGATCATGGCGCCCCACTCGGCGTCGGGCACCGGGATGCCCAGCCCGAGGAACGACAGGCCGGCCAGGGTGAGCATCGCCCAGCCGCAGTTGAGCGGGGCGATCACCCGCACCGGCGTGATGCTGTTGGGCAGCACGTGCCGCCACAGCAGGCCGATCGTCGAGGCGCCTGAGGTACGCGCGGCGTCGACGTAGGTCAGGTCGCGGATCGTGCGGACCTCGGCGCGCACCAGACGGGCGTAGGCCGGCGCGTTCACCAGCGCGATCGCCACGGCCAGGTTGACCGGCCCGCTGCCCAGCAGGGCGGCGACGGCGAGCGCGAGGATGAACGTGGGGAACGCCTGGAAGATGTCGGTCAGGCGCATCAGCACGTCGTCGAGCCAGCCGCCGAAGTAGCCGGCGACCACGCCGAGGATGCTGCCCAGCACGACGGCGGCGGCGACCGCGGCCACCGCGATGCCGAGGTCGACCCGGCCCGCGTAGAGCAGCCGGCTCCACACGTCCATGCCGTTGACGTCGGTGCCGAACAGGTGCGCCCCGCCGGGCGCCGCGATGGTGGCGCCGGCCGGGTCGATCTCGTTCGGTCCCCACGAAGTGAGCAGCGGGCCGAGCAGCACGGCGGCGATGACGACGGCCAGGATCCCGGCGCCGGTGGCCACCAGTACCGTGCCGAAACGGGCCTCCCTGTGCATCAGATCCTCACCCTCGGGTCGAGCATGGCGTGCACGACGTCGGCGATCAGGAACACCACGACGTAGCAGAGCGCGATCACCAGCACCGAGGCCTGCACGACCGGGTAGTCGCGGTAGAGCAGGCCGCGCAGCGCCCATTGACCGAAGCCCTGCCAGGAGTAGACGTACTCGATGAGCACGGTCGATCCGATCGCGAAGCCGAACACCAGGGCGGCGAGCGACGGCAGGCGTACCAGGGCCGCCCGCACCAGGTAGCCGCGGCGCAGGAGCCGGCCCGGCAGCCCGTGGGCCTCGGCCGCCGCGTACGGCTCGGAACGCAGCACCTCGATCGCCGACGCGCGCACGCTGCGCAGCAGCGGGGCCACGATCACGATGACGAGCGTGAGCACCGGGAGCACCAGGTGCGACAGCGCCGACGTCAGCGCCGGCATGTTGCCGGTCAGCAGGGCGTCGAGCGCGTCCGCGCCGGTGATCGGGGTGAGGTCGGTGTCCGGGTCGACGCGGCCGCTGGGCGCCGGGAACCAGCCCAGGCCGGCATACCCGACGAGGATCAGCACCAGGCCGAGCCAGAACTCCGGCATCGAGTTGCCGATCAGCGCGAGCACCCGGATGCCGTGGTCGCCGGCCCGGTTGGCGTGCCGGGCCGACCACAGCCCGACGACGGTGGCGATCACCACGGCGATCGCCACCGCCAGTACGACCAGCTCCATCGTGGGGCCGATCCGCAACGCCATCTCGTCGCCGACCGACTGTCCACTCTGGATGGATGTGCCGAAGTCGCCGGTGACCAGGCCGCCGAGGTAGTCGGTGAACTGCCGCCACAGCGGCCGGTCGAGGCCGAAGCGGGCCCGCGCCGCCGCCTCGTCGGCGGCGGTCGCGTTGGGCCCGAGGATGGTCCGGATCGGGTCACCGGGCAGCACCCGGACCAGCAGGAAAGTCAGCACGACCACCCCGAGCAGGACCGGAATGAGCTGGAGCAGCCGGCGGGCGACGAACCGGAGAACGCGCATCTACGCCGACGCACCCAGGTAGCGCAGGCGGGCCAGGCCGTCCATCGGCTGCACCCAGCCGCCCACCGACTTGCGCACCGGCAGGTTGAAGTTGGGCTGGCAGATCACCACCCACGGCACGTCCTCGGCCATGATGTCCTGCACCTGCGCCCAGAGCTGGTTGCGTGCGCCGGTGTCCACCGTGGTGTGCGACTGCTGGTAGATCTGCTCGATCCGCGGGTTGCTGTAGTTGGCGTAGTTGAGGTTGGCGCCGTTGACGAAGCTCGTCGCCAGCATGTACTCGACGTCGTTGACCCACAGCTGGCCCGAGGTGATCTGCAGCGGGATGTTCTTCTTCCCGCGCCGCTCGGCGAGCGTCGCCGGGTCGAGCGGGGTCAGCTTGAGCTCGATGCCGGCCTTGCGGGCCTCGCTCTGCACCAGGACGGCGAGCTGCTGCTGCTCGTCGTTGTCGGTCTGGAACACCAGCTCCGAGGTGATCGAGGTCTTGCCCGACGCGGCGAGTGCCGCCTTGGCCTTGTCGATGTCGTACGTGTACGGGTACCCCTTCTCGGAGTATCCCGGCATGTCCAGCGGCACGATGCTCTTCGTCGGCCGTGCGTCGCCGCCGTAGACGTTCTTGATGATCTGCTCGTACGGCGTCGCGTAGGCCAGCGCCTTGCGCACGTTGACGTCGTCGAACGGCGCGGTGGTCGTCGACATCTGGATGGCGACCTGCGAGTTGCTGGCCGCCGACAGCACCGTGATGCCGGCGGCGTTCTTCAGGTCCTTGATGTCGCGCGGGCTCGCGCCCAGCGCGATGTCGATGTCGCCGGCCTGCAGCTGCAGTCGCTGGTTGGCGGCGGACGGCACGACCGAGATGCGGATGGTCTTCGTCTTGGCCGGGTCCGGGCCGGGGTAGCCGTCGTTGGCGGTGAGCTCGATCTCCTGGCCCTGGGTGGCCTTGGTGACGTTGAAGTAGCCGCCGGTGGGCGGGTTCTTGGCGAACCACTCCTTGGCCCACGGGTCCGCGTCGGTGGCGTGCTTCTTCGCCTCGACGGAGTCGAAGACGTAGAGCGAGATGGCCTGGATCTGCTTGGTCAGCGCGCTCGGGAACTCCTGGTGGAACTCCACCGTGTAGTCGTCGACCACGACGACCTGCTCGGGCTTGGTGAGGCCGATCGTGCGGTAGATGCCGGCGACGTTGGCCTTGGCGGCGAACGCCCGGTCCTTCGACCACTTCACGTCGGCGGCCTTGAGCTCGTTGCCGCTGGGGAACTTGACGCCCTTGCGGAGCTTGAGCGTCCACACCTTGTGCTCGGCGTCCGGCTCGAACGACTCGGCGAACGTCGGCATGATGTTCTCGGTGTCGAGGATCCTGCTGCCGCCGGCGGTCGTCACGCCGTAGTCGATCATGTATGGGAAGACGTTCTTGTACAGCATGAGGGCGGTCAGGTCGAAGCCGACGAAGTCCTGGTCCCAGCTGCTGATGTAGCTCGATACCGCGATCTTCAGGGTCGACGACTTGGCCCCGCCGGAGGCTGACGACGAGGTGTTGTTCTTGCTGCCGCTCGCGCAGGCGCCGGTGGCGAGCAGGAGCGCGCCCACGCCGCCGAGCTGGAGTACGGAGCGGCGGGAGAGAAGGGGAGAGTCTGCCATGTTCACTCCTCTGTTAGCCCGACCTGCTCGATGTTCTATCAGGCATGAGTTGAGTGAACAAGATGCGTCCCGCAGTGAACAGCAAAGATACTGCTCATGGCGGCACTGTTCGGCCGTACGGGGGATGTCTCGGATCAGGTTTGTTCACAATATTTCACAGGCACGAAACCGGTGACCCGGCGGCGGACCTCGGTGCGGGTCTGGTTCGCCAGGTGGCCGGCCGCGACCCCCACCAACCGCGAGGAGCCCTGATAATGCGGGCATGGCCTCCGGTACCGATCGCCTCCCCGAACCACCGTCCCGCGGTCCCGACTTCGAGGAGGACTTCACCGCGCCACAACTCCGCGACGACCGCTGGGTCGATCACTATCTGCCGCACTGGACCTCCCCCGAGCGGTCGAAGGCGCGGTATGACATCGACAGCCTGGGCCTGCGGCTCCGCGTTGACGAAGATCAACTCGACTGGCGAGCGGAAGACGCGCCGCTTCGCGTCTCCAATCTGCAGAGTGGCACGTTCTCCGGTCCGGTTGGTTCAGGTCGAGGAACACACCGGCATCGCAGCGACGGTCTTGTCGTTCGCACCGCGACGCCGCAGCGCCTGCTGTGGGCTCCCGCCGCGGGCAGGGTCGACGTGACGGTGAGCGCGAGCGTGGACGAGGGATGCATGCTCGCTGCGTGGCTCGTGGGTACGGAGCACCTGTCCGACCGTGACAGCGGCGAGATCTGCATCTTCGAGATCGACGCCGACGCCGTGGGGGATGGAATCAGCCGCGCGCGTTGCGGGTTGAAATCGCACCACGACGACCGGCTGCAGACCGACATGGCCGAGGTTGTCATCCCCGCGACAGCATCGAGGCCGCACACGTGGACAGCACTCTGGGGCCCGCAGGGCATCGTCATCGGCTGCGAGGGAGCCGTAGTGAGGCGGGTGGCGCAATCACCGAGCTATCCGCTCTTCCTGATGATCGATCTCTTCGAGATCGGTCCGCGCTCGCCGACGACCGTCGCTTACCCCAAGACCGCCCGTATCCACCGCGTACGCGGCTGGGACATGTCCGCCCGATAGCCGGGCATTCACTGTGCGTACGTTCATCCGCGGGTGGAACCGCGGACCGTGATGGACCAGGCGCTGGAGCCGCTGCCGGGCGCTGATCCGGTCAGGACCTTGGCGGCACAGGCCCGTCCCTGCTCGCGCAGCGACTGGGCGACCGAGGTCAGGTTTCGCAGCCGGGCGGTTTCGGAGTCGTCCCAGCCGGTGACGGCGAGGCGGTCGGGGACCGCGATGCCGGCCTGCTCGGCGGCGCGAAGGACGCCGAGCGCCTGCTGGTCGCTCATGGTGGCGATGGCGTCCCGCCCGTCCCGGATGAGGTCGGCGGCGGCGGCCTGAGCGAGGTCGGCGTCGTTCGTGGCGCACACGGCGACCGGGACGCTCTGCCAGTCGATGCCGGCGTCGGTCGCCGCGTCGCGGAACCCCTCGAGGCGGTGACGGGTCACCGGGAACGGCGCGGCGGCCGGGTCGGGGCCGTGCACGGTGGCCACCGTTCGATCCCGGCCCAGCGGGAAGCTCACCACCGCGGGACACCGCGCGGAGTTGAAGGCGTGCGCGCCGACGGCGCGGGCGGCGGCGCGGTCGTCCGCGCCGATCACCGTGAGGCCCGGCCGCGCCGGGCCGCCCTGGATGGCGGCCGGTCGCCGGGTCGCCGCGACCGCGTCGAGGACCGGATCGTCGTCGCTGGTCGTCCAGAGCACGAACGCATCGACCGCGGCGTCGCGGACCCGTTGCACGTCGGCGTCGGAGCCGCTGGTCGGCAGGATAGTCATGCCGAAGCCATGCTCGGCGGACACCTCGGCGATACCGGCAAGGAATTGTACCGCCTGGGGGTCGTCGAAGGCGTAGGTGAGGCGTTCGCCGAGTACCACGCCGAGGGTCTGAGTCGCGCCGCGGCGCAGCGAACGCGCGGCGGGGTCAGGACCGGCGTAGCCGAGCTCCTTGGCGGCGAGCAGGACGCGCGCCCGGGTCTCGTCGGCGACCCGTGAGGGCTCGTTGTAGGTGTACGAGACCGTCATCGGGCTGACGCCGGCTCGAGTGGCGACCTCGGCCATGGTCGCGCGCCTGGGTTTCCTTGACACGCCCACATCCTAGCTGTGTATCGTTACACAAGTGTCCGCCTTCCTCCATGCCTCCCGGTCCAGAACACTGCCCAGCTATCTGGTCTTCGCCGCGTTCGGCGCGTTCTGGGGCGTCTGGGGCGCCTCGATCCCGCGCATCCGCGAGCAGGCCGGCGTCGACGACGCCCAACTCGGTGTCGCGCTGCTGTTCATCGGCGGCGGCGCCCTGCCGGCGATGCTGCTCACCGGTTCTGTGGTGGACCGATGGGGCCGGCGGACAACGGCGCTGATGCTCATCGCGCTCGGTGTGTGCGGGGTCGGGGTGGCCCTGACCGCGCACGGCCTGATCGCGCTGTGCGCCGGACTGGCACTGCTGGGCGCGTCCAGCGGCGCGACCGACGTGGCGATGAACTCGATGGCCGGCGACGCGGAGCAGGCGACCGGCAGGCCCGTGCTCACCCGGGCGGCCGGCGCCTTCTCGGTACTCGTCGTCGTCGGAAGCCTCGGTACCGGCATCGCCGCGCAGGCCGGCGCGCCCACCGTCATGCCCTTCGCGATCGCCGCCGTGCTGGACGGCGTCATCGCCGTGGTGGTCTTCGCCGGGTCCCCGGCCGGCCTCGCCGCCCGTCCCAGCGACGCCGCAGCGGCGGCGAGGCCGGCCGTGGCCCCCCTCGACCGCCGCCTGGTCGCGCCGCTGCTCATCATCGGCGCCCTCGGCACCCTCGCGTTCGCCAGCGAGAACGCCCACCAGAGCTGGCAGGCAGTCTTCTTCGAACAGGAACTCGGCTCCGGGCCCGGCCGCAGCGCTCTCGCGCCCGCCGTGTTCGCCGCGGTGGTAGCCGTCGCCCGGCTGAGTCTGGGCGCCGTCCCGCCCCGCTTCGCCGCCCACATCCTGGTGCTCGGCGCGACGGTCGCGGCGGCGGGCGCAGTGGTGGTCTCGATCGCGCAGAGCCTGCCAGTGGCCGCGCTCGGCATCGTTCTGGCCGCCGCCGGCACGGGAGGGCTGTTCCCGACGCTGCTGAGCGTCCCCGCCCGCAACGTGCCGGAGGCCTACCGCGGGCGCTCGACCGCGATCATCTCGACCGTTGCCTACCTCGGCTTCCTGCTCGGACCGGTCTACGTCGGCTTCTGGGCCGACGGGACCAGCCTCCGGGGCGCCATGGTCGCCGTCGCCGCGCTCGGCGCGGCCCTCGCCGTCCTGGCCGTTCCCGCCCTTCGTGCCTCAGGATTCGCCATCCACGGCACCCGCACTATCGCGCCGCCCGCTGACGCGAACGAGACCGGGCCGCGCGACGATGTCATCGCGCGGCCCGGTGCGTAACGGGGGCCGGTGCTCAACGCCCGAGGAACCGCAGCGCGTTGGCGCCCAGCAGCTTCGCGCGCTGGACCTCGCTCAGGAAGTCCGCCGTGTCGACCACCGCGCCGACCGGGCGCTCGCCCAGGGGATACGGATAGTCGCTGCCGACCATGACCCGGTCCTCCCCCAGCGTCTCGACCAGCAGCCGTAAGGCGGCCGGGTCGAAGACGACGGAGTCGACCGAGAAGCGGTCGAGGTAGTGCGACGGCGGATGCTCCGAGCGGCCCCGGACCACGTCGCCGCGGCGGTGCCAGGCGTTCTCGGCGCGGCCGAGCCAGAAGGCGAAGCTGCCGCCGCCGTGCGCGAAGCAGATACGCAGGGACGGCGGTACCGCGTCGAAGACACCTCCGAGGATCATCGCCAGGATCGACAGATGGGTCTCGGCCGGCATGCCGGTCAGCCAGCGGGCCATCCATCGGTCCAGCCGGGGACCGGCCGGCATGTCCCAGGGGTGCACGAACACCGGCGCGCCGACCGCCGCGCAGTGCTGCAGGAACGACACGATGCCCGGATCGTCGAGGTCCCGGTCGCCGACGTGGTTGCCGATCTCCACGCCGGCGTGCCCGTTGGCCAGGCAGCGGTCGAGCTCGGCGCAGGCCGCGTCCGGGTCCTGCAGCGGCACCTGACAGAACGGCAAGAACCGGCCCGCGCCCTCGGCGGCCAGCTTCAGCGTCAGGTCGTTGAAGATCCGGGCGACCTTGACCGCCTGGCCGGCCGGGCGTTCGTAGGAGAAGAACACCGGCGTCGGGGAGATCACCTGCAGCTCGACGCCGTCGGCGTCCATGTCCTGCAGGCGGGTCGGCGCGTCCCAGGCGGACGGGCCGATGGGCCGGAACTCGGTGGACCCAACCATGATCATGGCCGCGCGTTCGGAGTCGACGCGCAGCCACGGCCACCCGGTGCCGCCGCACTCGGCCGCGAGATCCGGCCAGCCGAGCGGCACCAGGTGGGTGTGGACGTCGACCCTCATCCTTTACCCGGGTGTACGGTGCCGCACTCGGTGCAGGTACGCGCCTTCTCGTCGTCGTAGAACGCCTGGAACACGGGCGGCAGGTCGACCACGATGTCGCGCACCTGCAGCTCGACCTCGTGCACCTTGTTGCCGCACGACGGGCAGTACCACTGGAACTTCTCCAGGGTCCCCTCCTCGCGCACCCGCTCCAGGACGATGCCGATCGAGCCGGCCTCGCGCTGCGGCGAGTGGGGCATGTTGCCGGGCAGCAGCCACATCCCGCCCTCGTTGATGTGCACCGTGTCGGGGCCGTCGGGCGTCATGACGTTGAGGTGCATGTTGCCCTTGATCTGGTAGAAGAACTCCTCGTAGGGGTCCACGTGGAAGTCGGTGCGCTGGTTGGGCCCGCCGACGACCATCACGATGAAGTCCGACCCGGTCGGGAGCACCTGCTTGTTGCCGACCGGCGGCTTGAGCAGGTGCTGGTTTTCGGCGAGCCAGTCGGGAAAGCTCACCGGGGTCATGTCAGTCATCTCGACACCTCCGCTGGGGCAGCATTGGAACGGGGGATCAGCGCGACGGCCTGGATCTCGATCAGCAGGTGCGGGTGGGGCAGCTGGTGCACCGCCACCGTGGTGCGCGCCGGCCCGGTCTCGTCGAAGAACTCGCCGTAGACCTCGTTGTAGCCGCCGAAGTCGTTCATGTTGACCAGGTACGTGGTCACCTGCACCACGTCGGCGAGCGACGCGCCGACCGCGGCCAGGATGTCGTCGATGTTGCGCAGCACGGCCCGGGTCTGCTCGCGGATGTCGAGGCTCGTCGTGCCCATCGCGTCCACGGACGCCCCGGCGATGGTGTTGTCGGGCCGGCGCGACGATGTGCCGGAGACGAACGCGAAGCCGCCCGCGACCTTCACGTGCGGGAACCGCCCGCGCGGCCGGGCCGCGCCCTCGACGATCACGACAGCGCCCGCAGGGAGGCGGTGCCCAGGCCCTCGACGACCGCGCGCACGTGCGCACCCCGCGCCAGCGGCACCGCCGCCGTCGCCGCGCCGGCGAGCAGTACCCAGCCGTCCTCCAGCGGTACACCCGCTGAGGAGGCCAGCGTGGCCGCGGCCGTGACGGCCCGGCGGGGATCGCCCAGGATGGCGGCCGTGGATCCGATCTGGGCGACCCGCCCGTCGACCTCCAGCAGCACGCCCAGGTTGTCGAGGCCGGCCGGCAGCGGTTGCCACTCCCCGATGACGAACCCGGCCGCCGAGGTGTTGTCGGCGATCACGTCGGGCAGCGTGAACTTGAAGTCGGCGTAGCGGGAGTCGATCAGCTCCAGCGCGGGCGCGACCGCGGTCGCCGCGCCGGTCGCGTCGAGGCGGAACGCCACCTCGGGCTCGACCCGCGGGTGGATGTACCGGTCGGTGTCGACCGCGCCGCCGTCGTCGATCCGCATCGCGTCGGTGAGCCGGCCCCAGATGACCTGGTCGACGCCGACCTGCGCCATCTTGGCCCGGCTGGTCAGGCCCAGCTTGATGCCGACGAGGCGTTCGCCGCGGCTCACCCGCCGCGCCACCAGCGCCTCCTGGATGCGGTACGCCTCGTCGGCGTCGGC
Organism: Dactylosporangium sp. NPDC048998; assembly: GCF_043197855.1. Taxonomy (NCBI): domain Bacteria; kingdom Bacillati; phylum Actinomycetota; class Actinomycetes; order Micromonosporales; family Micromonosporaceae; genus Dactylosporangium; species Dactylosporangium sp. NPDC048998. The sequence goes on along the minus strand of NZ_JBICTV010000031.1, from coordinate 15,696 downwards.
CCCGCTCTGCGAGACCACCTGCGCGATCGCGGTGCGGGTGCGCTCCGCCTGATCGAGCTGCTCTGCGAGGCTCATGCGACCTCCGCTCCGCTCCGGCCGCCTGAGCTGAACCTGATCCAATGGTTCGCGGCCTCTCCGCTCCGCTCCGACCCGCTCACGCGCGCTCCTTCACCAGATCGAGGGCCACATCGACGATCATGTCCTCCTGGCCGCCGACCATCCGCCGGCGGCCCAGCTCCACCAGGATGTCCCGCACGTCCACGCCGAAGCGTTCCGACGCCCGCTCGGCGTGGCGCAGGAAGCTCGAGTAGACGCCGGCGTAGCCGAGGGAGAGCGTCTCGCGGTCGACCCGCACCGGACGGTCCTGCAGCGGCCGCACCAGGTCCTCGGCCGCGTCCATGAGCGCGAACGTGTCGCAGCCGTGCTCCCAGCCCATCAGGTCGGCGACCGCCACGAACACCTCCAGCGGCGCGTTGCCGGCCCCGGCGCCCTGCCCGGCGAGGGAGGCGTCGACCCGGACGGTGCCGTGCTCGACGGCGACGACGCTGTTGGCCACCCCGAACGACAGGTTGTGGTGGGCGTGGATGCCGATCTGGGTGGCCGGGTCGAGCACCTGACGGTAGGCGTCGACCCGCTCGGCGACGTCGTGCATGAGCAGCCGGCCGCCGGAGTCGGTGACGTACACGCAGTGCGCGCCGTACGACTCCATCAGCTTGGCCTGCTCGGCGAGCGCGGCCGGCGGGTTCATGTGCGACATCATCAGGAAGCCGGAGACGTCCATGCCGTTCTCCCGCGCCCAGCCGATGTGCTGGGCGGCGATGTCGGCCTCCGTGCAGTGGGTGGCGATCCGCACGCTGGTGACCCCGAGGTCGCGGGCCTGCTTGAGGTCGGCGATGGTGCCGATCCCGGGCAGCAGCAGCGTGGTCAGCCTCGCGTTGGTGATCGCCTCGGCGGCCGCCGCGATCCACTCGGCGTCGGTGGCGGCGCCCCGGCCGTAGTTGACGCTCGACCCGGCCAGGCCGTCGCCGTGCGCGACCTCGATGGCGTCGACGCCGGCCGCGTCGAGCGCGGCGGCGATCGTGCGCACCTGCTCGACGGTGTACCGGTGCGCGATGGCGTGCATGCCGTCGCGCAGCGTCACGTCCTGGATGTACAGGCGCTCGGTCATGCTTTGGCGATCCTCTCGGCTACCTGGAGCGCGGCGGAGGTCATGATGTCGAGGTTGCCGGCGTAGGCGGGCAGGTAGTGCCCGGCGCCGGAGACCTCGAGGAACACGGTCACGAGCAGCCCCTCCGGGTCGGCGGAGAACTGGACCTCCTGCTTGAGCCGGTAGCCTGGCACGTACCCGCCGACGGTCTTGACCATCGCCTCGACCGACGCGGCGATCGCGGTACGGTCGGCGTCGCGGTCGGGGCAGACGCAGTACACGGTGTCGCGCATCAGCAGCGGCGGGTCGGCCGGGTTGAGCACGATGATCGCCTTGCCTCGGGCGGCGCCCCCCACGACCTCCAGCGCGCGGGCGGTGGTGACGGTGAACTCGTCGATGTTGGCCCGCGTGCCGGGGCCGGCCGACTTCGAGGCGATCGAGGCGACGATCTCCGCGTAGGCGACCGGGCTCACCGCCCCGACCGCCGCGACGATCGGCACGGTCGCCTGCCCGCCGCACGTCACGAGGTTGACGTTGGGCGCGCCGAGGTGCTCGTCGAGGTTGACCGGCGGCACGACGTACGGCCCGATCGCGGCGGGCGTGAGGTCGACGACCCGGCGGCCGTGCGCCTGCAGCACCTCGTTGTTGTGCCGGTGGGCCCCGGCGCTCGTCGCGTCGAAGACGATCCGCACGTCGGCGAACTCGGGCATGGCAACGAGGCCGTCGACGCCGGCCGCGGTGGTGGCGACGCCGAGCCGCCGCGCCCGGGCGAGCCCGTCGGAGTCCGGGTCGATGCCGGCCATCGCGACCATCGAGAGCGACTCGGAGAGCCGCAGTACCTTGATCATCAGGTCGGTGCCGATGTTGCCCGACCCGACGACCGCCACGCCGACGGTCATGCCGCACTCCCTTCGAAGACGGCCCGGACCGAGCCGAGCCCGGATACCCGCGCCTCGTACACCTGTCCCGCGGCCGTCACAGGCACCGGGACCATCGGGCCGAGCGCGCCGGACAGCACGAGGTCGCCGGCGCGCAGCGGGCGGCCGGCGGCGGCCAGCGTGGTGGCCAGCCAGGCGACGGCGTGCACCGGGTTGCCAAGGCAGGCCGCACCCGCACCGACCGACACCGGCTCGCCGAGGTGCTCCACCACGGCTCCGCACAGCCGCAGGTCGACGCCGGCCAGGCGGCGCGGCGCGGTGCCGAGCACGAACAGGCCGCTGGACGCGTTGTCGGCCACCGTGTCCACGATGGAGATGTCCCAGCCGGCGATCCGGGAGTCGACCACCTCGATCGCCGGCAGCAGGTGGTCGGTGGCGCGGATGACGTCGACGACGGTGACCTGCTCGTGCGGCAGGTCACGGCCGAGCACGAACGCGACCTCGACCTCCACGCGCGGCTGGAGCAGCTTGCCGGCCGGGATCGGGGCGCCGTCGGGCACGGCCATGTCGGCGTACAGGACGCCGAAGTCCGGCTGGAAGACCCCGAACATGCTCTGCACGGCCGGCGAGGTCAGGCCGATCTTCGCGCCGACGGGCCGCCGACCGGCCGCCTCCCAGCGCTCGGCCTGGGCTTGCTGCACGGCGTACGCCGTGGCGACGTCGCCCTCCGGCAGCACCGTCCCGCGCAGCGGCGCGATCGGGGTGCCCGTCTCGTAGGCGGCCAGCAGCGCCTCGGCCGCCTTCTGAACATCGGTCATGAAAGGTCCACGCAGACGTTGGTGAGCTCGGAGTAGAAGTTGAGCGAGTGGATGCCGCCCTCGCGGCCGATGCCGGAGGCCTTGACCCCGCCGAACGGGGAGCGCAGGTCGCGCAGGAACCAGGTGTTGACCCAGACCAGCCCGGCGTCCAGCGCCAGGCCGGCCCGGTGTGCCCGGCCGACGTCGCGGGTCCACACGGTCGCGGCGAGGCCGTAGTCGCTGTCGTTGGCCAGCGCGAAGGCCTCCTCCTCGGTGTCGAACGGCGCGACGTGGCAGACCGGCCCGAAGATCTCCTCGCGGTTGGTGCGGGCGTCCGGCAGGAGGCCGACGAGCACCGTCGGCTGGACGTATGCGCCGCCGTCGCGGGCGTCGTCGAACGTCGGCACCCCTCCGCCGGTCACCACCGTGGCGCCCTCCGTGCGGGCGAGGTCGTAGTAGCCGAGCACCTTCTCGCGGTGCTGCTTCGAGATCAGCGGCATCGTGGCGGTGCCCTCGTCCTGCGGCCACCCCCACGTCAGGGCGGAGGCCGCCTTGCCCAGCCGGGTGACGAACTCGTCGAAGACCGGGCGCTGCACGTACAGCCGCTCGGTGCACAGGCACACCTGGCCGCCGTTGGTGAAGCTGGAGCGCACCGAACCGGCGACGGCCGCGTCGAGGTCGCTGTCGGCGAACACCAGGCCGGCGTTCTTGCCGCCGAGCTCGAACGAGACCGCCTTCACCCCGTCGGCGGCGGCTCGCATGATCGCCGAGCCGGTCGCGGACTCGCCGGTGAACGTGATCGCGTCGACGTCCGGGTGGCGGGTGAGGAACTCCCCGGCCGAGCCCGGCCCGAACCCGTGCACGAGGTTGAAGACGCCGTCGGGCACGCCGGCGGCGGCCATCGCCTCGGCGAGTACCGTCGCCGAAGAGGGGGTCTCCTCGGAGGGTTTGACCACGACTGCGTTGCCGCACGCGAGCGCCGGGGCCACCTTCCAGGTCAGCAGCAGCAGCGGCAGGTTCCACGGCACGACGATCGCGACCACGCCGACCGGCTTGCGCACCGCGTAGTTGAGCGCGCGCCCGCCGGCCGGGGTGACGGTGGTGAACGACTCGGCCGGCGCCGCGGCGACGATGTCGGCGAACGCGCGGAAGTTGGCCGCCCCACGCGGAATGTCGAGCGTGCGCGCCTGGCTCACCGGCTTGCCGGTGTCGGCGACCTCGGCGGCGACCAGGTCGTCGAAGCGCCGCTCGAGCTCGTCAGCGATCCGGCGCAGCACGGCCGCGCGCTCCAGCTCGCTGGTGCGCCCCCATGGGCCGCGAACGGCCGCCCGCGCCGCCGCCACCGCGGCGTCCACGGTGGACTCGTCCGCCTCGCACACCTCGGTGACGAGGTCGCCGGTGACCGGGCTCAGTTTCGGAAACGTCGTGTCGGTGGCGACGAACCGCCCGCCGACGAAGTGCCGCAGCGTCATCGCCGCCACCCCTTGACCACGGCGGCGCCGAGCGCGCCGAGCGCGAGGGCGCCGACCGCCCCGAGCACCTGGTGCTGCCGCCGCACCCGGTCCCGCACCTGCGCGTAGGGCGTGGTGCTGAACGAGACCAGCTCGTAGCGGGAGACGTACCGGCCGGGCAGCGCGCGTTCCAGCGCGTGCTCGATCTTCTTCCCGAGCTGGAACACCGGCGAGGCCACCTTGTCCCTCATCTCCACGAAGTTGTTGAGCGCCATCGTCGCGATCGCCTCGACGTCGTCGCGGCGCCGCGCATCGAACAGCGGCAGCGCGGCGGCGAAGTCGTCGTCCGTCTCCTCGAGCACCCGGTCGAGCACGACGCAGTCCTCGAACCCGCAGTTGGCGCCCTGCCCGTAGAACGGCACGATCGCGTGCGCCGCGTCGCCGATCAGGCCGACCGGGCCGCCCGGCGTCGCCGCCTGCCACGGCCCGCAGCGCACCGTGCCGAGCAGACCGACCGGGTTGAGCCGGTAGTCGTCGACCAGGTTGGGCATCAGCGGTACCACGTCCGGATAGACCGCCCGGAAGTGCCGCTCGATCGCGGCCGGGCTGCCCAGCGACGCGAAGCTCGACGTGCCGCCGTTGGGCCAGAAGAGCGTGCAGGTGAACGTCCGGTCGGGGTTGGGCAGCGCGATCATCATCGACGTGCCGCGCGGCCAGATGTGCAGCGCGCCGGGATCCATGGCGAAGTCGCCGTCCGGGCCCGTCGCGATCGTCAGCTCCTTGTAGCCGTAGTCGAGGAAGTCGACCGACTCGTCGAGCAGCCCCATGCCGAGCAGCTGGCCGCGCACCGCGCTGCCCGCGCCGTCGGCGCCGATGACGACGTCGGCGGTCGCCTTCACCTCGCCGGCCGGCGTCGCGAACACCAGCGGGTCGAGCCCGGTCAGCCGGTGCTCGAAGACGATCTTCACCCCGCGGGTGGCGCCGGCCGCGTCGAGCAGCGCGTTGTTCAACGCGCCCCGGCTGATCGAGTTGATCGCCCGCTGCCCGTCGATGCTGTACTGCTGGAAGTCCAGGTCGCCGGCGACCGGGTGGATCATCCGCCCGCGCATCGGCAGCGCATCGACGAGCACCCGCTCGTGCAGGCCGATCCGGCGCAGGGCGTCGATGCCCCGCTCCGACAGCGCCAGGTTGATCGACCGGCCGCGCTCCGCGGTGGTGGTGCGCGGGTCGGGGCGGCGCTCGTAAACGGTCACGTTGTGCCCGCGCCGGGCCAGATAGCAGGCGAGCAGGCTGCCGGTGAGACCGGCACCGACCACGGCGACGTCCGTCATGCCCCCACCTCGTGCGCGATCGCGGCGGCCGCCCGCCAGCAGTCGTGGTACGTCGAGTACAGCGGCACCGGGGCGAGCCGCACGATGTCGGGCTCGCGACTGTCGGCGATCACCCCGTGCCGGTGGCGCAGGGTCTTGCTCAGCCCGCCGGCGTCGGCGACGCGCAGCGACAGCTGGCAGCCGCGCCGCGCCGGGTCGCGCGGCGTCACGACCTCCATGCGATCCGAGCGGATCGGGTCCAGCAGCGTCTGCAGGTATGCGGTGAGCCGCTCGCTGCGCGCCCGCAGCGCCGGCATGCCGACCGTGTCGAACAGCTCCAGGGACGTGCGCACCGGGCTCATCGCCAGGATCGGCGGGTTGGACACCTGCCACGCGTCGGCGGTCCTCGGCGGGCGGGACACCGGCGCCATCTCGAACCGCGTCGCCGGCTCGGTGCTCCACCAGCCCTCGAACCGGGGCAGGGCGCTGCCGGTGTGCCGCTCGTGCACGAACGCGCCCGCCACCGCCCCCGGCCCGCTGTTGAGGTACTTGTACGAGCACCACGCGGCGAAGTCGACGCCCCACTCGTGCAGCCGCAGCGGCACGTTGCCGGCCGCGTGCGCCAGGTCCCACCCCACGATCGCCCCGGCCGCGTGTCCGGCCGCCGTGATCCCCGGGATGTCCATCAGCTCGCCGGTGAGGTAGTTGACCCCGCCCAGCAGTACCAGCGCGATGCGGTCCCCGTGCTCGCGGATCGTCGCCAGCGGGTCGTCGGTGCGCACGACCGTGAGGTCCGGATCGAGGCCGTGGAAGGCGGCCTGGCTGCGGACCGCGTAGCTGTCCGACGGGAACGCGGTGTCCTCGACGACGATCAGCGTGCGCCCGCCGGCCGGCCGGTAGAACGACACCATCAGCAGGTGCAGGTTGACGGTCAGTGAGTTCATCACCACCGTCTCGGCCGGGAGCGCGCCGACCAGCCGGGCGGCCGGCTCGCGCAGCAGCTCGTGGTAGGGCAGCCAGGGCCGCTCGGCCTCCAGGTGCCCCTCGACGCCGAGCCGGGCCCACGCGTCGAGATCCTCGAGCAGCTCACCCCGCACGGCGCGGGGCTGCAGGCCGAGCGAGTTGCCGGCCAGGTACGCCGTCTCGGGGTAGTCGCCGCCCTCGGCCGGCGGCACGAGGAACAGCTCCCGGTGCCCGGCGTCGGCGGCGTCGAGCCGGCGGGCCTCGTCTTCAGTGCGGTCTTCCGCGTGCGCCATCAAATCACCGTCCGTGCGGACCAAAGTTCGGGGAACACTACCCGGGCCATGCTGCGGGTCAGCCAGGCCGCGCCGGAGGAGCCGCCGCTGCCGGGCTTGTTGCCCATTGTCCGCTGTACGGCGGTCAGGTGCTTGTACCGCCAGTCGCCGAACGCCTCCGCGACGTCGGTCAGCGCCTCGCCGAGCACGTAGAGCGGGTTGTCGCCGCGGTCGTCGCGGTAGATCTCCACCCAGGCCTGCTCGACGGCCGGCGACGGCTCGTACTCCCGCGCGTGGTCGCGGGTGAGCACGTCGGCCGGGATGTCAAAGCCGCGCCGGGCGAGCATGGCGATGACGTCGTCCCACACGCTCGGCGCGGCCAGCGCGACGGCCAGGTCGTCGTACAGTTCGGCCTGCCGCTTGAACGGGCGGATCAGCGACTCGCTCTTGAGCCCCAGCAGGAACTCCAGGTGGCGGTACATCGCCGACTGGAAGCCGGACGCCTCGCCGAGCTGCCCGCGGAAACGGTTGAAGTCCGACGGCGTCATCCAGCGCAGCCCGTTCCAGGCCGCGATGAGCCCGTCCAGGTGGAGTTTGATGCGCCGCAGCGTGGCGACGGCGCCCCACACGTCGTCCTCGCGCAGGAGCCGCTGGGTGTCGCGCAGCTCGTGCCGCGCCAGCCCGAACCACAGCTCCATCACCTGGCTGACCATGAGGAAGGACATCTCGCCGGGGTCCTTGCTCAGCGGCTGCTGGAGCGAGTGCAGCGTGCTGGCATGGACATACGCGTCGTATGGGACCTGATCGGGAAACTCAAGGATGAGACCACTCACAGCCCTATCGTCTTACCCCGACCCACCTGCGCGAAATAGTGGATCAACGGTCGTTTACGCTGCTCACGTACGGGATGCAAACCGTCCCGCACGATCGACTTTTGGAACGGAAGGTGCCCGTGGACAACATGGACTGGGCGCTGCTGCGCGAGTTGCAGGACGACGCCCGGCTGTCCTACTCCGAGCTGTCCCGCCGGGTCCACCTGTCCCCGCCGGCCGTGGCCGAGCGGGTGCGCCGGCTGGAGACCGCCGGGGTGATCACCGGCTACCACGCACATGTCGACCTGACCAAGGCCGGCCGGCACGTGGTCGCCCTGATCAGGATGTCGTGCTACGGCGCGCGCTGCGTGCTGCGCGATCCCAGCGTGCTCGAGTGGCCGGAGGTACTGGAGATCCACCGGGTGACCGGCGACGCGTGCTCGATCCTGAAGGTCGTGACGGCCTCGATGGAGGACTTCGAGTCGACGATCGATCGTTTGGCCCCGTACGGCCAGCCCTCGAGCACGATGGTGCTCTCGACCCCGCTGCACTGGCGCCCGCTGTCGCCCTGACGCTCACCGCTTTGTCGCTACATTGCGCTCCGCCATATCGCGCACGGCTAGGTGTTCGCCACGCCGGTCATCCTGCCGCGATCCGCACGATGATTCCCGCCGATGGCTTGATTCGTTACGGTTGATGCGTGACGTCGCCGACACTGTTCACGCAGGAGTTCTGGAACAACCCCCATCCCGTGTACGCCGCGCTGCGGCAGGAGGCGCCGGTACATCCGGTGACGCTGCCCAACGGCATGGAGATATGGATCGTCACGAGATATTCGGACTGCAAGGCCGCGCTCGCCGATCCGCGCCTGTCGAAGCGGCAGGGGGCCGGCGACAACGCGCGCGCACTGGCCGCCCCGGTGCGCTCGCCGCTGACCCACCACCTGCTGGCCAACGACCCGCCGGACCACACGCGGCTGCGCCGCCTGGTCGCGAAGGTCTTCACCGCACGGCGCGTCGAGGATCTCCGCCCGCGCATCGGCGAGCTGAGCGCGGCGCTGATCGAGCCGTTGCGCGGCAAGGACAGCGCGGACCTCGTCGAGGAATACGCCGTCCATCTGCCGATCCAGGTGATCTGCGAGCTGCTCGGCGTGCCGATCGAGGACCAGGCGGACTTCCGGCACTGGACGTCGGTGATGGTGTCGGTGTCGGCGTCGGCCGGCGGCGCCGGGGCGGCCGAGGCGGCGGCGGCCTTCGTGGGGTACCTGCTGAGGCTGATCGAGCGTAAGCGCGCCGCTCCGGCGGGTGACCTGCTCAGCGCGCTCATCGCGACCAGGGACGAGGAGGACCGCCTCAGCGAGGACGAGCTCACGTCGATGGCGTTCCTGCTGCTGCTCGCCGGGCACGAGACGACGGTGAACCTCATCGGCAACGGGATGTACACCCTGCTGACGCTCCCGGACGCGCACCGGCGCCTGCGGGAGGACCCGTCGCTGATCCCGGCGGCCGTCGAGGAGTTCCTGCGCCTGGAGAGCCCGGTCGAGACCGCGACGTCACGCACGGCCATGGAGCCGGTCACGTACGGTGGAGTGACGATCCCGGCCGGCGCCATGGTCGCGATCTCGCTGCTGTCCGCCGACCGGGACCCGGACCGGTTCCCGGCGCCGGACGAGTTCGACCTGGGCCGGCCGGACAACCAGCACCTCGCGTTCGGGTACGGCATCCACTACTGCCTCGGCGCGCCGCTCGCCCGGCTGGAGGCGCAGATCGCCTTCATCGACCTGCTGGCGGCGTTCCCGGACATCCGCCTGGCGGTGCCGCCGTCCGAGGTAATGTGGCGGCCCGGCACGCTGATCCACGGCACGGTGGCGTTGCCCGTCCTCCTGTGAGGCCCGGTCACGCTCGGGAGTGCCGCACGGGCGTCCGCTCAGGCGAACTGCTGTAGCCCGACCACGGCGAGTAGCGCAAGCTTCTCGGCCGCGTCCGTGCCCGGCGTCGGGGTCAGCACAAGCAGCAGCTGGGTCTGGTCCGGGGTCATGAGCGTCTCGCAGTCGACGTGCACCAGGCCGACCTGCGCGTTGTGGATCCGTTTGCGATCCGCGCGGCGGACCTTCACCTCGTGCTCGTCCCAGCGCTGCGCGAACTCCTCGCTGGCGGCCCGCAGGCGCGCGACGAGCCGGACCACGTCGGCGTCGCCACGCCGGCGGGCCACGGTCGCTCTCAGGTCGGCGACGACCACCCTGGAGTGATGCTCGGTCTCGTCCGCCGGGTGACGGGCGCGCATCGAGGGCTCGGTGAACCAGCGGTACGCGTGGAATCGCCGGTCGCCACGCAACTGCGTCTGGTCGCCGAGCAGCAGCATCGACATGCGATTCTGGGCCAAGGTCTCCCCCAGGTCGGACATCACGGTCGCGGGCGTGTCGAGCGGCCCACGAAGATGCGGGCGCCGAGCGGCGAGGTTCAGTCGGGCATGTGGCCGCCGACGCCGAGGACCAGGGCGACCAGGCCGAGCACGCCCACGACGAGGGCGGCCAGCTTGGTGAACCGACCGGTTGGGTCGGCGACTGTGACGTTGAACCAGCCGCGCTGGTCGACGCGGACGCGGACCTTCTCGCCGACCTTCGGCTCGGAGTCGAGGAAGTGCAGCCGGCCGAGGTTTTCGCCGGTGGAGCGGTCGGCGACCTCGTACGCCGGGAACTTCTTCTCCGAGACGCTGCTCAGCCCGCGGACGACCTGCGTGACAACGGCGTCGGTCGGGGTGCCCTCGCGCGACATGTAGACCGGCGCCACCAGCAGTGCCGCCAGCCACGAGGCGAACGTCAGCACGAGCAGCATGACCACGCGGCTGCCGGCGGTGTGGTCGGGGGCGCCGACCCGATACAGCAGGTAGCCGGGCACGGCGGCCAGCAACGACAGCACGGAGCCCACCGTCAGCCAGGTGAAGCTCGAACCGCCGGCGAGGATGCCGGTGACGATGACGCAGCCCGTCGTCGCCGCGAGCGCGAGCAGCGTCCGCCAGATCCCCTTGAGCAGCGCGCCCCACGGATAGTGCCTCACGAGTGGCCACCGTAGGCGATCTCCGGTCGGCGCGCTGCCCCCGGGCTTCCGCGAATGTGCGCGACAGGCAGCGGTCAGCCAGTAACGGTCAGGCGATACCGGGCAGTCCGGAAGCGGACCGCCCGGCGACCGTCTCGGTCAGGTCCGACGGCCCGCCGGAGGCAACACCGAGAGCGTGCCCCAGGCAGAGCCGGTCAGAGGTCGCGGACGAAGCAAGGCGGAGCGCGTCAGGAGGAGCCGGCTACCCGCCGTACCGCTGCGGAATAGTCGGGAACCGCGGACATCGCCGCCGCCAGGCGCAGGAACGGCAGCGCCTCCTTCTGGCGGTGCTGGCGCTCGAGGGTGCGGCCCAGCAGGTGGCACGCGTAGTGGTCGCTCGGGTCCCGGTCGACCAGCGCGCGCAGGTGCTGCTCGGCCCGGTTGAGCTGGGCGGACGCGAAGTAGGCGCGCGCCAGCCACAGCCGCACCTCGGCGTTGCCGGGCTCTTCGTCCAGGACGGTGGACAGGATCTTCGCCGCCTCGATCGGGTCACCGGCGTCGAAGTAGAGGACTCCCCTGCGGTACTCGGCGATCACGTCGTTCATGGCAGCTTGCAACGCCCACTCGGCCCAATGTTGTTCCCTCAGTGAGTCTTGAGCCACCCTGTGAGGTCGTCGAGGACCCGGTCCTGCTCGGGTTCGTTGTACACCTCGTGGTGCAACCCGTCGTACACGTGGAGTGTCAGGTCCTTCGATCCTGCCCGCGCCGCGATGAGCCGGCTCGACTCGGCGTCGACGAGGCCGTCCTCGGAGCCGTGCAGCACGAGCGCGGGCATCGTCAGCTCCGGCAGGCGCCGCTGGAAGACGGCCATCTGGGTGAGCATCGCGCCGCCGAGGCCGGCCGGGACCTTGCCGTGGTGCACCAGCGGGTCGGCGTCGTACTTCGCGACGACCGCCGGGTCCTTGGAGATCAGGCTGGACGGCAGCGACTGCACCGGCGCGCCCGGGGCGATGCGGCCGAGCACCTTGGCGACCGCGATCGCGGGCTTCGGAATGCCCTTGCCGGGCAGGACCGGCGTGCCGGACAGCACGAGTCCGCGCAGGTCGGCCTGGTGATCCAGGGCGTACGCCAGGGCGATCATCGCCCCCATGCTGTGCCCGATCAGGAACGGCACCTGGCCGGGGTGGCGGCGGCGGACCTCGGCGAACAACACGTCGAGGTCGTCCGTGTACTCGGCGATGCGGCGCGCGAGCAGGCGCTTGCCGCCGGAGCGTCCGTGCCCACGGTGATCGGGCGCGTACACGGCGAGACCGAGCTCGCCAAGACGCGCGATGACGTGGTCGTACCGCCGGGCGTGCTCGCCCATCCCGTGGGACAGGACCACGACACCGCTCACGCCCTGCTCGGGCAGCCAGGCGTCGTACACGATCCGGACGCCGCCACCGCCGGTGAGGGCGAGTTCATCGCGCTGCATGGCAGCATCGTGCGCCGCGCCAACGCCCGTTTGCAAGGAGCACAACGGCAACCGCGACGGATTGCGCGCCAGGGCCGCTACATCCCGTGACGCCGCCGGTTGTGTAAAGCGTCACAAAACAGCCACACGGACGGCCCCTGGCCGGGCGCGTTCTGTGATGCCTGCACGCGGACGAGGTGCGTGCGGGCCGCCGTGGCGCACGGTGCGTCAGGACGCGCGCTCCGTAGCACTGCGCTCGATGCAGAACTCGTTGCCCTCGGGATCGGCGAGAACGGCCCAGCCGGTACCGTCGGGACGTCTGAAATCACCGACGAGAGAGGCGCCCAGGCCAAGCACGCGCTCGATCTCCGCGTCGCGGGTCGCGTCCAGCGGCTGCACGTCGAGGTGGACGCGGTTCTTCACGGCCTTGGGCTCGGGGACGCGGATGAACAGCAGGCCGGCGGAGCCGTCCGGGGCGAGGATGAGCGCCTGATCATGCGTAGGCAGGTTGGGATCGTTGGGTTGTTCCTGGTAGCCGGTAACCGCACCCCAAAACAGGGACAAGCGGTACGGATCGGCACAGTCGAACGTGATGTGCCTGATGCGGACGGTCATTGCGTCAAGGTATATCTGTCAAGGGTGTTGCCGCCGAAGGGAGCCGAAGGTTGCTGACAGCTGGCCCGGCATGGACGGCCACGGCCGACCGCCCGCAGACGCCCGCGCCGCTGCTCGCCGGCGCCGAGGAGGTGCTCGTTCTCACCCACCACTGCGACCTGGCCTTCGTCGAGGAGTGCCTCCGGCCGGCGCGGGCGGCGGGAGCACGGATCACCGTCCTGTACGACGCCACGGCGGGCGACGACGACGTGCCGACGCGCGGCGACGCGTTCGCCGGCGACGACGCGGCCGGTGACGAGGGCGCGACACCCGGTGGCGGCGCGAACGGACACGCGGCCACGCCGGGTGGCGCGACGCCGGGTGACGGTGCGGCGGCGGTGCGCGACGTGCTGCCGGTACCGGTCGTGGTGCGATCCGGTGGGGCGTTCCGGCCGCGACTGGTCATCTCCGCGTCGCCGACCGCGGCCGTGGTGTCGATCGGCTCCGGCGACGCGACCCCGGACGGCTGGCTGCGCAACGCCGAGGCGTGGACGCACCTGCGCGCCGACGGGGCGACGGTACCGACGCTGATCACCGACATCGCGGAGTGGCTGCTGCGGCTGCCGGAGCAGCTGTGGATCGAGCCGCTGGGCGTCGAGCGGCTGGCGGCGGTGGCGAAGCTGCTGACCGCCCGGCCGCACGCCGCCGAGGCGGACGAGCCGCTCCTGCTCACCAACGACCTGGTGGCGATCGTCGAGCAGCTGCCGTTTCCGTCGGGGGCGGACCGGCTGAGCGTGAGCGCGCCCGCGTTCGACCCGACCGGGCGGGCGCTCGGCGAGATCGTGCGCAACGTGCGGGCGACACGCGTCCGGCTGCTGCTGCCTTCGGGCGTGCGCTGCGACCCCGTGGGCCTCCTCGTAGCGCTGGATGAGGCCGGACCCAACGGAGGCGGGGCCGGCGCGGGCAACGCCGAGGAGCCGGAGGTGCGCACGCCGAACGGGCCGCGGTACCACCACGCCGGCGCCATCGAGTGGTGGAACGACGGCTCGGGCGTCCTCATCACCGGCGGCCTGGACTGCACCCCGGAGGCGCTGCTGTCCACGAGCGCCGAGCCCGGCGGCAACTGTGAACTCGGGCTGCTGCTGGAGGTGACCGAGTCGCTGCTGGACGCGCCGGAAGCTCGCGAGATCGCGCTCGACGACGACGCGCTGCGGGTGCGCCCGGCGCCGGCCGCCGCGCCCGCCGTCGCCCGGGTGCTCGGGGTGCGGCTGCTCGCCGACCGGATCGAGGCGAGCCTGGTCGCGGCCGGCACGACGGCGCCGGACGGGCTCGTGGTGACGGTCGGCGACGCGGCGGCGAAGCTGCCGTGGACGGGGGCGGCGGGGCGCCTGCACACGTACGCCGCGGACGGCCCGGCCCTCGACGGCCGCACCGCGCAGGTCAGGGCCGCGGACGGCACCGACCTCGGCGCGGCGGTCGTCACCGACGTCGCGGGCGCGGTGACCCGGTTCAGCCACCCGTCCCCGCTGGAGGCCCTGCCGCTGCCGGCCGTGCTCGGCGACGCCGCGCGCCTCGAGGCGCTGTTCACCGCGGTGGCGCAGCTGGCGACCGGCCGGACGGTGCGCCACGGCGTGCCCGCGGAGGAGCGCCGCTCGCGCAAGGAGGCGAGGCTGCGCGCAGTCGTCGGCCCGGCGCTGCTGGACCTGGCCTTCGGCCGCACCGCGATCCGGGCCGGAGCGGGCGGCACGGCCGGAGCGGGCAATACAGCCGCACACGAGGAACCGAACGCCGCGGACAGGGCCGGAGCGGGCGATACAGCCGGACACGAGGAACCGAGCGTGGCGGCGGCGATCGCCGGGCTCGACGACGCGGGGCGCGACCGTCTCCGGCAACAGGTGCTCCGGCTCGGGGGCGCGGCCGCCGGGTGGCCGCTGCCGGCCCGGCTCGCCGCGTTCCGGATCGTGCTCGTGCTCGCCGCCGCCGGGCTGTGGCCCGCTCCGCGGGACTGGACGCCCCTCGTCGCCGCCGGGCTCGACGCGCTCATCGCGGCCGACGACGAGGCGTTCGGGGCCGAGCAGGCGGCGCTCGCCACGGTCGGGATCGCGGCCGTCCATCACGGGCACCGGCTCGCGCCGCTGGCCGGGTTCGAGGACCTGCGCGCGGCCGTCCGGCTCGATCGGGCCGCGCCGGAGGAGCTCGTCGCCCGGTACGCGGACGGGCTCGCCGGGGCGGTCCTCGGGGCCGGCTTCCGCGCCGAGGACATCGCCGCCGACGCCGGGGAGCTGCTGGTGCGCTCGCCGTTCGACGACGCGGTCGACGCGATCCCGGAGTCGGTGGGGACGGTACAGCGGACAGACGGTGGCGGCGTGCTGGTCGAGACGACCAAGGACCCTCGCCGCACCGCGCTGCTGGTGCTGGACCTGCTACGGGACTTCCCCGACACGCACGTCGCCGTCCGCGGTACCACGGGAACCGAGACCCACGGCTGGTGGAACGGCCGGCGGCTGGTGCTGCTGGCCCCGTTCGGTGGCCGGTGGCGCGGCTCGCTGTGGCCGGGCCTGATGACGGGCATCGCCACGTACGCCAAAGGCGCCTCGCCCCTACCGGCCGCGGCTCGCACCTGGATCACCGAGGTCCCGCAAATGCCCGAAGGCTGATAAGTCCCAAAAAATCCAAAAAATCCGGACAAACGCCGACGGCGGCCGGGCCGAAAACCGACCCGGCCGCCGCAAACGGCAGAACGTCAGAAGCCGCGCGCCAGGCGGTAGTACGCGGCGTTCCAGCGCACCTCCTTGGCGAACTCCCGGGTCGTCGTCGCCGAGTCGATGACCAGCAACTCGGTGGAGACCATCTCCGCGAGGTCGTACAGCTCCTCGACCCCGACCGCCCGGGACAGCACGGTGTGATGCGGCCCGCCCGCGGTCAGCCACGCCTCGGCCGACACCCCCAGCGACGGCGCCGGCTTCCACACCGCCCGAGCCACC
>NZ_JBICTV010000030.1:0-99561 GCF_043197855.1 Dactylosporangium sp. NPDC048998 | reverse complement strand
CCCCCACAAAGGAGGCCCGTGCCACGGGGTAAATTTCAATTGGCACTGGCTTAACAAGCACCCTGTTGAGTTCTCAAACAACCAACACACACCGCTTATCTTCGCCTCATCTCGAGGCTCTGTTTCGCGGGGCGATGTCGCTAATCTACTCGATCGACTTCGCAAAACCAAATCCGGGGATCGGCTCGCATCGCTCGAACTTTCCCGCGTATCAATGCTCACCCATCGGGGTTCGCTCGATACTTTGGGTTGGCCTTTGCAGGCCGGCCGATGACCGCTCAGCGGTTCGTCCGGTTCCCTGCGGGCCGACTTACTGTACTCGGTCGCTGTCGCCTCGTCAAACCGTGTCCTACCGGTATCTCCGAGGCGTCCCGCCCGTTTGCTGCGAGACGGAACGTTACGACAGGTCGGCGACCAAGAACAAATCCGGGCCCGGTGACAGCCACCACAGCGATCCAGACGATTTCCCGAACTTCCATCGCCCCGAAGTCCGCCAATTCGGGCCGGGCAGGGCCATTGGCCAGGCCGGATGCGCTGTGCAGAGATTCGCGGCCGGCCCCGGCGGGTGGCGGCGGCGAGGCAGAGCGCCACGGTGCGGCTCGCCACCGTGACACGCCGTGACGTCCCCTTGGGTGGGTGGGGGCGTTTGTGCGAGGGTTGAGCACCGTGGCAGGGCGTGTGTTGAGCGGCCGGTACGAGCTGCGATCGGTCATCGGCCGGGGCGGCATGGCCGAGGTGTGGCAGGCCGTCGACGGGCGGCTGGGCCGACCCGTGGCCGTGAAGATGCTGCACGACGGGGGCAGCGTCGATCCTTCGCTGCCGAAGCGGTTCGAGCGTGAGGCGCGCACCGTGGCGCGGCTGTCGCATCCGAGCATCGTGGCCGTGCACGACGTCGGGGTCGACGACGGCACGCCGTACCTCGTGATGGAGCTGGTCCAGGGGCACAGCCTGGCCGACGAGCTGGCCGCCGGACCGCTGGATCCGCGGCGTGCGGTGCGCATCGCCGAGCAGGTGTGCGACGCACTGGCGGCCGCGCACGACGCCGGGGTGGTACACCGGGACGTGAAGCCGGCCAACATCCTCATCGGCGACGAGGACCGAGTGAAGGTCTGCGACTTCGGCATCGCGCGGATCACCGACCGGGCGCAGACCGCGTTGACCGCCCCTGCCACTGTGATCGGCACCAGCGCGTACATGGCGCCCGAGCAGGTCCTCGGCGAGCCCGCGGACCCCCGCACCGACCTGTACGCGCTGGGCTGCGTGCTGTACGCGATGCTCATCGGGCGCCCGCCGTTCGTCGCCGACTCGCCCGTGCAGGTCGCCTGGCTGCAGGTGCACGAGATGCCGGTACCGGTGGCGGCCCTGCGGCCGGACGTGCCGCCGCAACTCGCGGCGCTGGTCGGCGCGCTGCTGGCCAAGCGCGCGGCGGACCGGCCGGCGAGCGCGGCGCAGGTCCGCGCGGCGCTGGCCACGATCGCGGGACCGGCGCGCGGCGGTGCGACAGCCGTTCTCGGGCACGCCGCCGGGCCGGCCACGCTCCCGCACAGTCCGGGAACGGCGACGCTGGGCAACGCGGCGACGATCCGCGGTCGCGCCCCGGTGCGGCCGGCGACGCGCGCCATGCCCGCGCTCGGCGAGCCGCCCGCACCCGCACCGCGACGGGGCCGCTCGGCCACGATCGCGCTGGTGGCGCTCGGCGCGGTCGCGGTCGCCGCCCTCGTGTTCGCGCTCGGGACCCTCCCGGGCCGCTCCGGCCACCCGGCCGCGGGGCCGGCCCCGGCGTACACGACCGCGGCCCCGCCGGCCGAGGACACGTCGAGCCCGACGCCGAGCGACACACCGGCCGATACGCCGAGCGACTCACCGAGCGCGGAGCCGACGGACACGCCGAGTGACGAACCGAGCGACGCGAGCGACCCGAACGCGGCGACGCTGGACGAGGCCCGCGCCGCGGTGCAGGCCCAGGCCGGCGATGGGAGCTTGGACGGCGGTACCGCGCGCGAGCTGACCCGCCGGATCGACAGCCTCGCCCGCGACCTCAGCCGCGGCAACGCCGACCGCGCCGCCGCGGACCTGGCGAGCCTGCGCGACCGGCTCGACCAGCTGCACCAGGACGGCACGCTCACCAGCACCGGATACACGGCGGTGCTCACCCCGGTCGATCAGCTCGCCGCGAACCTGCCGACCCCTGGCGACACCCGCGGGCGGGACTGACCCAACGGCCCGTCCGATGCCCGTCAATATCAACGTGTAACGCAACGGGCACACACAGCGCTTTTCCGCAGTGACGCGTTTCCGAATGCGTATCGGCATCGGTGCGGATAGCGCCGCGCAGGAGCGCCGATGCCTCCCGCTTTGAGCATCGCCTGCGAATCCGCGCCGGATCTCGAGGCCACCATGCAACTGCAGATCCCCGCCCTGGCCTGGCACCCGGCCGAGGAAGGCGGATGGCAGCGCATCGTTCACCTGCACGGGCGGGGCATCCCGGTCCGGGTCGAGGCCGACGGCGGCGGGCTGCATTTCCACTACCGGGCCGGCGCGGAACGAGGGGTGTTGCGTGCGCTGCTGACCGCCACGTTCCGCAACGGCGCCCAGGTCGGCGGTCTGACCCTTGACGGCCATCCGGCATTGCGGGCCCTGCGCCGGCACCACGAGGGCATGATTCTGCTGTCCGGCTCGCCGTTCGAGACGCTCGTACTGGCGATCCTGGCCCAGGCCCGCCCCGCCGACGCCGTACGCAAGGTGTTCCCCCGGCTCGCCGCCGCCTGCGGTGGCATCACGCCGCAACGACTTGCCGCCCTGCCATTGCCTCGCCTGGCCCAGTTGGTCTCGCTGGTCGGCGAGGCCAAGGCCGCACGCCTGCACGCCACCGCCGCGATCCTCGACAGGCGGGGCGAGACGGCGTTCGACCGGCTGTTCGGCACTTCCGGCTCACACGCGCTGGCGTTTCTGATGTCGTTGCCCGGCGTCGCCACACATACCGCCGCCATCGTGACGACGATCATCAACGACGTCCCGGACACGATGCCGATCGACCAGAGCCTGATGCGGGTCGCATACCGGCTCGGTCTCACCGACCACGACGGCGGCCTCACCAAGCCGGGTATCCGCCGGGTCACCGCGGACCTGCTCGCCTACGGCCCGGGCCTGGCGCGCGCCTATCCGCTGCTCCAGCAGGTCGCGCTCGACACCTGCACCGTGGGTGTCCCGGACTGTCGACGCTGCTTCCTCGCCGATTCCTGCCGCCACGCCGCCGATGCCAAGGCATTCTGAGACGTTCTGACGTTTGTCATACGGATGACGTGATCGCCGGGACTAACCGTGTCCGGCGCCGATTCTTAGCTTTATTGGCATGACGACGAACGCATTGACATTCGACGGTGCGGTGAAGACGTTCGGTTCGGTACGCGCGGTCGACGGGCTGAACCTCACCATCGACCGCGGCGAGACGGTGGCGTTGCTGGGCCCCAACGGCGCGGGGAAGAGCACCTCCGTCAATCTGCTGCTCGGCCTGCAGACTCCCGCTTCGGGCCGGGTCAGCGTGCTGGGCGGCAGCCCGGCGCAGGCGGTGGCCTCGGGCCGGATCGGGGCGATGTTGCAGGACGGGGGCCTGATGCCCGGCGTCACGGTCGGTGGGCTGCTGGCGCTGGCCGGGCGGATCTATCCGAACCCGCGGCCGGTGGAGCAGCTGGTCGCCGACGCCGACCTGGGCGGGCTCCTGCGCCGCCGCACCGACCGGCTGTCCGGCGGGCAGTTGCAGCGGTTGCGGTTCGCGCTGGCCATCGCCGGCAACCCCGACGTGCTGGTGCTCGACGAGCCGACCGCGGCGATGGACGTCGAATCGCGCCGCGGCTTCTGGGCGACGATCCGCGACTACGCCGCCGGCGGGCGGACCGTGCTGTTCGCGACGCACTATCTGCAGGAGGCGGACGAGAACGCCGACCGCATCGTGGTGATCGCCGGGGGCCGGGTGGTCCGCGACGGTACCCCGACCGAGATCAAGGCCGCCGCGGCGAACCGCAGCGTGCGCTTCACGCTCGACGACCAGCCGTGCGCCGGCCTGGACCGGCTGCCCGGCGTGACCGCCGTGGAGGTGCACGGCCGCACCGCGACGCTGCGGACCACCGACGCCGAGGCCACGCTGCGCGCGCTCTTCGCCATCCGGGACCGCGTCCCGGACCTGGAGGTCGGTGGCGCCGACCTCGAGGACGCCGTACTCGCCCTGACCCGCTGAACCCTGCAGAGGAGTCCCGATGTTGCGCATGTACGTTCGGCTGGAAGTCGCCCGGATGGCCTCCGACAAGAGGTTCCTGATCCTCATGCTGGCCATGCCAGTGGCGATGTATCTGCTGTTCACGAACCTGTTCGGGGAGGCCAACAACCGGCCCGCCAACGGTCTGCCTCCGGATGTCGGGGCGATGGTGTCGATGGCGGCGTTCGGCGCGATCGGCGCGGTGCTCACCGCGACCGGGCCGCGGATCGCCCAGGAACGGACCACCGGATGGATGCGGCAGCTGCGCATCATGCCGGTCACGATCCGCGCCGTGCTGGCCGGCAAGGTCCTCGCCGCGATGGTGTGGGCGCTTCCGGCGATCATCCTCGTGTTCGGCGCCGCGGTCCTCGACCACGGGGTGTCCTTGAGCGTCGCGCAGTGGCTGGAGATCGGTGGGTTGCTGTGGATCGGCGCGGCGCCGTTCGCGGCGCTCGGCGTCCTGATCGGGTACCTCACCGACGACGCGTCGGCCTTCCCGGTGCTCTACGGCGTCTACCTGTTCCTGGGCGCCGTCGGCGGGTTGTGGATGCCCGTGGACGTGCTGCCCACGGCCCTGCAGCACATCGCGCACGTACTGCCGTCCAACCGGGTGGCCGAGTTCGGCTGGACGATCGCGGCCGGGCACCGGCCGCCGCTCGCCGGCACGGCCATCCTGCTCGGCTGGCTCGGCGCGTTCGCCGGGCTCGCCGCGCTGGCCTACCGCCGCGGCGCCGCCCGCTGAACCCCGCGGCGGTGTCCGTCGACGGTCGCCAGCGGCCCGGATCGACCGGTACCGTCAGCCCGAACCCGTGAAGGCGAGGTGTCGGCATGACGGCCCCGACCCCCATCCTGGCCGCGATGTCACGCAAGCCCGGACCGCCCAGCCGGTGGCGGCGGGCCCGGTGGCTGGGGTTTCTGCTGTGCATGCTGGGGTTCAACGGCTATCCCGTCAGCGATCTGCTCAGCCGAGGCCTGCCGCTACCGGCGGTCGCCGCCGTGCTCCTCGCGCTGGCCGTGCTCGACGGGCTCTGGGTGCGGACCATGTGGCTGGCCCTGGCCACCACCGCACCGGCCCGCGACATCGCGCCCTGGCTGGCCGGCGTGGCACTGATCGGCAGCGGACTGGCCCTGATCATGCGCGGTCAGTTCGTCGGCGTGCCGATCTACGTCAGCATCGCGTGCGCGGTGTCGCTGCCGCTGCGATGGGTGCTGCCGGCCCTGACCTGCGCCACCGCCGTCGCGCTCGTCGTCGACCTGCCCCGCCCCACGCACCTCGGCATCTCGCCCTCCGAGGTGCCCAACGCGGTGTTCGGCCACCTCTCGTTCGTGTTCTTCCTCGGCCTGATGATGTGGTTCTACCGCCGCAGCATGATGCTGATCATCGAGCTGCGCGAGGCCCGCGTCGCGCTCGCCCGGCTCGCCGTGACGGAGGAACGCCTGCGCTTCGCCCGCGACCTGCACGACCTGCTGGGCCACAGCCTGACCACGATCTCGCTGAAGAGCCAGCTCGCCCGCCGGCTCGCCGCCGCGGACGCCGTGGTCCGCGCCGAGATCACCGACATCGAGTCCGTCGCCCAGCAGGCGCTGCGCGAGATCCGCGAGGCCGTCACCGGCTACCGTCAGACCACGCTGACCGATGAGCTCGACAACGCGCGGGCGACGCTGGCCGCCGCAGGGATCGACGTCGTGGTCCACCTGGCCGGCTCAGGGCTGCCGCCGGACACCGACGCGCTGCTCGGCTGGGTCCTGCGCGAAGCGGTCACCAACGTCCTGCGCCACAGCCGGGCACGCACCTGCCGCATCCAGCTGACCCGGGTGGGGGGCACCATCGTCCTGGACATCCGCGACGACGGCGTCGGGACCGGCCAGTCCGCGGCCGGCAACGGCCTCACCGGGCTGTCCGAACGACTCGCCGCCGCCGGGGGCGTGCTCACCACCGAGTCGACACCGGGGAACGGCTTCCACCTCACCGCCCGGCTCCCGTCGGCCACGGGCGCAGCGCAGGCAGTACCGACGTCATCTCCGCTGAACACCGGACAGGTGCCCTCATGATCCGTATCCTGCACGCCGAAGACCAGGGCATGGTCCGCGACGCCCTGGGCCGGCTGCTCAACCTCGAACCCGACCTCGAGGTCGTGGCTCAGGCCAGCACCGGCGACGAGATCCTCCCGGCCGCGCTGCGCACCCTGCCCGACGTGGCGCTGCTCGACATCGAACTGCCCGGGCTCGACGGCCTCAACGCCACCGCCGCGCTCCGCGACGCGCTGCCGGCCTGCCGGGTGCTCATCCTGACCACTTTCGGCCGGCCCGGCTACCTGCGCCGGGCGGTGGAGGCCGGCGCGAGCGGGTTCCTCGTCAAGGACGGACCCGTGGACCAGCTCGCCGCCGCGATCCGCCGCGTCGTGGCCGGTGAGCGCGTCATCGACCCGGCCCTCGCGATTTCCGCCCTCTCCGCCGGGCCCAGCCCGCTGTCCGCTCGCGAGCGCGATGTCCTCATCGCGGCCGCCGACGGCGCCACCATCTCCGATATCGCCCGCCGCCTGCACCTGTCAGAAGGCACGGTCCGCAACTACCTGTCCGCCGCCATCGGCAAGACCGGCGCGCGCAACCGGACCGAGGCCACCCGCATCGCCACCGCGAACGGCTGGCTGTAAGGGCGAGAACGGGGCCGCTTGTACTGTTGGGGGTGAAGGGACTGTCCGGACTGCCGCGGCCGGGTCGGCCGTGTGCGCTGACACCGGGAGGGTCCGTGTTCACCGATCCCGCGCAAATGTTGCGGTACCTCGACGTCGAAGACATCCAGCTCGTCGACATCCGCTTCTGTGATCTGCTTGGCACAATGCAGCACTTCAACGTGCCGGTCGGCTCGTTCGACGAGAGCGTGTTCAGCATCGGGGTCCCCTTCGACGGCTCGTCGATCCGGGGCTTCCAGAAGATCCACGAGTCGGACATGGTGCTGCAGCCCGACATCTCGAGCGCGTTCGCCGACCCCTTCCGGACGGAGAAGACGCTCGCCGTGAACTGCTTCGTCCACGACCCGGTCACCCGCGAGCCGTACAGCCGCGATCCGCGCACCGTGGCCAGGAAGGCCGAGTCGTACCTCATCACGACCGGCATCGCCGACGCGGCGTTCTTCGGCCCGGAGGCCGAGTTCTACATCTTCGACTCGATCCGGTTCACCTCGGCCACGCACGAGGCCTACTACCACATCGACTCGATCGAGGGCTGGTGGAACACGGGCCGGGAGGAACCCGGCGGCAACCTGGGGTACAAGACCCCCTACAAGAGCGGTTACTTCCCGGCGCCGCCGGTCGACCATTTCGCGGACCTGCGCGGCGCGATGGTCGCGCACCTCACCGACGCCGGCTTCACGGTGGAGAAGGCGCACCACGAGGTCGGCACCGCCGGCCAGGCGGAGATCAACTTCAGGTATGCGCCCCTGTTGCATTGCGCGGACAACCTCCAGCTGTACAAGTACATCGTGAAGAACACCGCCTGGGCGGCCGGCCACACGGTGACGTTCATGCCCAAGCCGCTGTTCGGCGACAACGGCTCCGGCATGCACACCCACCAGAGCCTGTGGCTGAACGGGCGGCCGCTGTTCTACGACGAGACCGGGTACGCCGGCCTGTCGGACACCGCGCGGTGGTACATCGGTGGCCTGCTCCGCCACGCGCCGAGCCTGTGCGCGTTCACCAACCCGACGGTCAACTCGTACCGCCGCCTGGTCCCCGGATTCGAGGCGCCCGTCAACCTCGTCTACTCGCAGCGCAACCGCTCCGCCTGCGCCCGGATCCCGGTCACTGGCGACAACCCGAACGCCAAGCGCGTGGAGTATCGGGTACCCGACCCGGCGGCCAACCCGTACCTGGCGTTTTCCGCGATGCTGCTGGCCGGCCTCGATGGCATCAAGAACAAGAGCGAACCGCCGGACCCGATCGACAAGGACCTCTACGATCTGCCGTCCAGCGAGTTCACCCACGTCGAGCAGACCCCCGGCTCGCTGCCCGAGGTTCTCGACGCGCTCGAGGCCGACCACGAGTACCTGCTCGACGGCGGCGTCTTCACCCAGGACCTGATCGAGACCTGGATCTCCTGGAAGCGCGGCGACGAGATCGAGCCGGTGCTGCTGCGCCCCACCCCGTACGAGTTCGCCATGTACTACGACGTCTAGCCCGAAAAGGGGGACGGCCATGAACATCTTCACCATCGACATGAAGAACCAGCCGGGAGAGCTGGCTCATGTCTGCGAGGTTCTCGGGCAGCGCAATGTCAACCTGGAAGTGGGTGGCGTGACCGCCGGCGACCACGGCCTCGTCTTCCTCACCGCGAGCGACGAGGGCGCCGCCCGCGCGGCGTTGGATGCGGGGAAGGTGCCGTACACCGAGCACCCCGCCATCAAGGTGAAGTGCGCCGACCAGCCGGGCGAGGTGAGCCGGTTCGCACGCAAGCTGAGCGATGCGAACATCAACATCGAGGGCCTGCTGCCCATCTCGATCTGCGGCGGTGAGGTGGTCTTCGCCACCTGTACCGACAATCTGGACGGCGCCCGCCGGATCCTGGGCGACCAAATCGTCGGCTAACGGTGTTGCCCGGTGTTCGTGAGCGACGCGGCGGGCCGTCGGGGCGTCGGCCCCGGGGCCCGCCGCTCACGTCGATGCGGGTTCAGCGTCGCTGATAGCGGCCGGTGAGGCGACCCGAGGCCGACACCTTTCCCGCCGTCGCCCGCCGCAGGTCGGCCGCCGACGCTTCCGCGGCGAGGCCGAGCGGCTCGGACAGGGCGAGCACTTCGAAGGTGTATCGATGCGATCGGCCACGGGGCGGGCACGGCCCGCCGTACGCCCGCCTGCCGAAGTCGTTCTTGCCCTGTGTGGCGCCGGCCGGCACCTCGCCCTCACCCAGGCTTGATTGGCCGGGATCGATGCCCCACAGGATCCAGTGCGTGAAGGTACCGCCGGGGGCATCGGGGTCCTCGACGAGCAGGGCCAGCTCAGCGGTCTGCTCCGGTAGTCCGGTGAAGCTGAGCGGCGGTGACACGTCGACGCCGTCACACGTGAAGCGCTGAGGAATCTGGTCGCCCTCGTTGAAGACGGGGCTGGACACGGCAATCGTCACCGGTGCCTCCCATCCGCGGTAGCTGCGGGCCAGCTCGTGGCGGGGTCAGGACGTCGCGTAGACCTTCTCCACGAACTCGGCGAGCCGGTGCTCGTCGAGGTTGCGGGCCAGGTCGTGTTCGCTGATCATGCCGACCAGCCGGTGGTTCTCGATGACCGGCAGCCGCTTGACCTGACGCTCTTCCATCTGGCGCAGCACCTCGCTGAGCTCGGCGCCGGCGTCGACCCAGGCCAGCGGACCCTGGGCGAGGTCGCGCACCCTGACCTGGCCGGGCTCCTGGCCCTCGGCGATGCACCGGATGACGATGTCGCGGTCGGTGAGGATGCCGTGCAGCCGGTCGTCCGTGCCGCAGATCGGCAGCGACCCGACGCCGAGCTCCCGCATCTTCTGGGCGGCGGTCACGACGCTCTCGTTCTCGTCGACGCACTCGGCTCCCCGGTGCATGATGTCTTTCGCCCGCCGCCGTTCCGGGCGGGCCGCCGCCTTCTCGCGAAGTGCCTGCTCGAAGTCGGCCAGAGCCCGGGCCTTGCCGGCCACGGCCTCGTGGGTCGCCTGACCGGTGTGCTCGGCGTAGGTGGCTTCGCCGAGCTCCTGCAGCAGCTTGCTGCGCTGCCGCTGGGCTCGCGTCTCGTCCACTCGCGCCCGGCCCGTCGCCAGGCCACGCTTGGCGGACTCCTTCACTTTCTCGAAGGCCATAATGCCCTCCTCTCGGCGTAACCTCAGCGCGAGAAAGCCACAAAAGGGGTACCCACTGGCAACGCTACGCCGCCACCGGCACGAACGGCCCCAGCCGGAAAGGACGGTCTCGACATCGTGAAGCCGGCCAGGCACCGGGAGGTGGCGTATGGCTCGTCGGCGTGGCCTCCCGACCGCCACGGTGCGGCGCGCGTCGACGCGCGCCGCACCGCAGCGAGACTGGGTCAGGGCACGGCCACCGAGACCGTTGGGATGTTGTAGCCGCGCACGCGCAGGTAGGCGGGCTGCCCGCCCAGATCCGCCGTGGCGTAGGTCGCGGTGATCTGTGTCGACTCACCCGGGAAGAGCGAGACGTAGTTGTCGGTGTAGACGACCGGTACGACCTCGGTCCCGCCGTTGCCGGCGGTCACCTCCGGGCGCAGGAAGAAGGCGATGTTCGTCGCGCTGGTGTTGGTCAGCGTGATCGTGACCGTCTCCTGGCCGCCGGCGACGGACCGGGACACGGCCGTGGTGACGCCGGTGTTGCTGGGCAGGCTGTTCAGCCCGGTCAGGTTGGCGTAGGTCTTGACGCTGGTGGAGTACCAGTTGCTCTTGTTGCCCAGCGTGTCGGCGGTGGTCGAGTACCAGTAGAGGTTGTTGCTGACGGTCGCGCCGCCGGCGTCCTTCAGCTGGAGGCGGACGAAGTACGTCGACGACAGGCCGGAGACGGCCGGCAGGGTCAGCACCGAGGCGGACGCGTCCGCGGGCGCGCTGACCGCGACGCTGGTGGTGTACTTCTGGGCCAGGTCCGGGATGTTCAGGACCGTGGCGGTGGCGGTGAGCCCGGTCCGCGCGGTGAGGGTCGAGTTCACCACGTAGACGTTGCGGCTGAAGTAGTCGTACTCGATGTGTACGGGCTCGGTCGCCTTCCTGGTGCCGTAGAAGGAGCCGCCGGGCTTGAAGTAGTAGTCGTAGAGGTTCCAGTGCAGCGCCGGCCAGGCGTTGTTCTGCATCCACCAGATGCTGCCGAAGGACTGGGTGTGCTGGCGGGCGCTCCACGCCTCGAAGAACGACCGGGTGTTCTCGTAGTTCATCACCTCGGACTTCTTCGAGTAGTCCGCGGCGCTGGTCGTGGTGCCGTAGCGCGTGTTGAGCGCCTTGGTGTAGACGTCGGTGTTGTTGAAGACGCTGCCGGCCTTGCCGACGTGGTAGTTCCAGGCCGCGTTGCCGACCGGCCAGGTCTGCGCCGGGGTCAGGAACCGCGAGAGGCTCTCCAGCGGCGGCGGCGCCTCGGTGCCCTCCTCGCCGGTGGCGCCGAACGCGGAGCCGGCCCGGGTGAGGTCCCACCACAGCACCGGCGGCTCCCACTTGTACGGGCCGTCCATCTTCATGCCGGCGTTCGCGTTCGAATAGCTCGCCACGTTGTCCACGGTCGGGTTCTGCCAGTGCAGCGCGGTGGCGATGTTCTTGTACGCCGTGAGGTGCGCCGCCGTCGGCGGCTGGTCGCTGCCGTAGGCCCACATGAACGCGCTGGCATGCGCGCGCATGGCCCGCATCTGCGTGTTCAGCGACCCCTGGGCCACAGTGTTCTGCTCCGCCGTCCAGCCGCTGTCGTTCTCCCACGCGCTGCAGCAGACGAAGCCCGGCATGATCATGACGCCGGCCGCGTCGGCGAGGTCGTACAGCTCCTGGTTGCCGAGCGTCCCCTCGAGGCGGATCGTGTTGAGGCCCATGGCCTTCACGTAGTCGACGTGCGCCTTGTTCGTCTTGGTGTTCCACCGCTGCAGCAGGTCCCAGACGTAGCCGCCGCCGCGGAACAGGATCGGCTGCCCGTTGACCTTGTACCCGGCGAACGAGGTGCCCTGCACGGTGGTGCGGTAGTCGGTGAACTGGCGAATCCCGAAGTTGACCGTCTTGCTGTCGGAGGCCGCCCCGGCGACGCTCGCCGCCGTCGTGAGCTGGTAGAGCTCAGGGCTGCCGAACTGGTACGGCCACCACAGCAGCGGGTTGGTGACGTGCAGCTGCGGGTAGCCGGCGGGATCGAAGACAATCTCCCGCCGCTCCCCCGCCGCCAGCGTCACCGTCTGACTGGCGGTGATCATCGGCTGGCCGGGCTTGCTGATCGTCGCGGTGACGGTCGTGGTGGCCGATGCGGCGGTCGCGTTGACCGCGTCGGCGTAGACGGTCAGGTCGGCGGCGTTGGTCGCGGGCAGCGGCAGCACGGTCTTGACGTACGGGTCCCGGACGGCGACCGGGCCGGTCGTGTCGAGCAGCGTGCGGCCCCAGATCCCGGCGTTCATGTCGGGCGCCTCGGGGTTCCAGTCGACGGTGCACACCGACAGGTCGGTGCAGCCGTGCCGGGGCGGGGTGACCCGGATCGCGATGGCGTTCAGCGCGCCGGGCAGGATCGCGCCGCTGACGTTGTACTCGTGCTCGACGAAGGTGCCGACGGCGTTCGCGTCGAGCTGGGTGCCGTTGAGCCAGACCTGGGCCCGGTAGCTCAGGCCCTGCAGTCGTAGCCAGTACACCTGCCCGGGGGTCGCGGCGGCGGCCGTGAACTGCCCGCGGTACCACCAGTCCTGGCCGGTCAGGTCCGGCACGGACTGCAGGTTCGTGCCGGCGTAGATGTCGGTGTAGACGTTGTTCGCCACCAGCCCGGCCAGCACGGTCGAGGGCAGGGTGACCGGGTTCCAGCCGGCGGTCGAGTAGCCGACCCGGGAGATCGTGGCGCCGGTGTCGGCCAGGCCGGTGGCGCTGCGCAGCGCCCAGCCCGAGGTCAGCTCGGTGGAGTCCACCGTGGCGGCCGAGGCGCCGCCGGGCCCGAGCGCCCCGGCGGTCAGGATCGCGGTCACGGTGAGCAGCAGCGCGACCAGCGCTCGTGGGTAAGGACGGTTGATTCCGGACAATTCGCACCTCCGGGGGCGCGCGGAATCACGGCGCGTTCGCGTCGTGATTCCGCTGGCGGGTTACGAGCCGCTCGGCCAGGTGACCTGAGTCGACTGGTAGTAGTTGATGCCCATGACGCGCCAGCGCGGTCCCTGTGCGCCGAGGCGACCCTTGAACGCGGTGAGGTTGTGCGTACTCCAGGGCGACCAGCCGAGCTCGGCGATCGCGGGCAGGCGCGGGAACGCCATGTACTCGATGTCGGCCGAGGTGACGATGGTCTCCGTCCACAGTGGAGCCTCGACGCCGAGCACCGCCGCCTCGCCGACGCCGCTGAGGTAGGCGCCCGGGTTCCACTCGTACGCCGTGTCGACCTCGATGAGGCCGGCCCACTTCTGCCCCAGCCTGGTGTTGTTGCGGTACTTCATGTCCAGGTAGGTCTTGTTCGCCGGGGACATGACGACCTTGGTACCGTTCGCCACCGCCGCGGCCAGCGGCGCGTTGCTCGTGGTGGTACCCCAGAACTGGGCGACCGTGGACGGCAGCAGCGTCGTGTTCGCCACGTCGTGCCAGCCGACGACGGTCTTGCCGCGCGCGGCGACGATCTGCTGGACGCGGTTGAGGAAGTAGGCGTAGTCCGAGGCGGTGGTCGAGGACGCCTCGTCGCCGCCGATGTGCACATACGACCCGGGGGTCAGCGCGGCGATCTCGCCGATCACCTGGTCGATGAAGGTGTACGTCAGCTCCAGCGGCACGCACAGCGAGCTGAACCCGACCTGCGTGCCCGTGTACCGGGCCGGGGCCACGCCGTTGCAGTTGAGCTGGGCGTACGAGGCCAGCGCCGCGTTGGTGTGCCCGGGCATGTCGATCTCGGGAACGATCGTGACGTACCGGTCGGCGGCGTAGTTGACGATCGCGGTGTAGTCCGCCTGGGTGTAGTAGCCGCCCGGCCCGCCGCCGACCTGCGTGCCGCCGCCGTACGTCGCCAGGTTCGGCCAGGAGTTGATGGCGATCCGCCAGCCCTGGTCGTCGGACAGGTGCAGGTGCAGAACATTGATCTTGTACAGCGCGATCTGGTCGATGTACCGCTGGACCTGCGCGACGGTGAAGAAGTGCCGCGCCACGTCCAGCATCGCGCCACGGTGAGCGAACCGCGGATAGTCGACGATCTGCCCGCCCGGCACCGGCCACGGCCCGGCCTGCACGGTCGTCGCTTCGGCGGCCACGGGTAGCAGCTGCCGCAGCGTCTGCACGCCGCGGAACAGCCCGGCCGGCTGGCCGGCCCGCACGGTGATCCCGGCCGCGGTGACGTCGAGCTGGTAGCCCTCGGCGCCGACGCCGGCCGGCGCGCCGGTGAGCAGCAGGGCGATCCCGTCGGCCGGGCTGCCGACGGTGGTGACGACCGGCAGCGGCAGCCCGGTCGAGGCCCGCAATCGTGCCGCGAGCTGGTTGGCGATGGCCGCCGCCGGCGCCGAGCCCGGCGCGGCGTAGATGGTGGTGGAGGAGGTGATGCCGTAGCTCACCCCGGGAGTAGCGGTGGCGGTGACCGGGGCTGGCACCACCGAGGAGAACGCGACCGCGGTCGCCGCGATGGCGGGAGCGGCCGTACCGGAGACGAGGCTGGCGGCAACTAGAAGGACGACAGCGGCGGCGCCGAGTCGTCCGCGACGGAATGGGGTGGTCATGGCCCGTCCTCTCACAGAACGCACCGGCCTGACGGCGAGCTCACGCCCACCATCAGGTATCTACATGTCACGATCCCCAACGTCACGCCAGGATGACACGGCGACTACTGAATGGCAACCTACCTAACAGAACGTGCGGTGCGGTCGTCCAGCTCGGCGCTCAATCCCGGCGACGATCCGGTCCTGGTTTAAACGGCCCATTCGGGGTAGTCGGGATGGTCGGACCAGACCGATGCGTCGTTGCGAAGCTCTCGGCATGGCGCGGGCTCATCACAGGTTCGGCACCAGTTCGGCTCGCGCGGCTCGTCGTCTTGCACCAGCACCTCGATCGTCTTGCCGTCGTCGCGCCGGTACACCTCGTGGTGTTGGCCGTACTCGGCTTGACCGCTGGCATAGCCCGGCTTGTGCCGCTCGAGCCGCCGCCGCTTGGCCACTACCTCGCGGAGCACTCGGGCGGGATCGTGACGGGCGATATGGATGTGCTGGTTGCGACTGCCCGGCACGACCGCGACCGGCTCACCGCCCTCGTCGTGCGCCTGCGAAGGGTCCATGAATGTGGCGCGGTTGAACGCTCGGATCTCTCGCCAGCCCCCGGGCTGGTCCGGTTTGACGCGCCACACCTGCGGCGCGTAGCCGCCCGCCGAGATGATGCTGGCGATCGACTCGTCCTCGGCAAGCCGTGCCTCAATGAACTCCACCAGCTCGTTGGTCATGCCCTCGATTCTCCTCAGGCGGCGCCGTCCGCGGCGGTGGTCCGGTGTATACCTCCAACATCCGGAGGGTCGGTGTGGATCTAGATGAAGGCCGGACCGGTGATCGCGGCGCGTTGCGCGAGCCGGGGGCGGCGGGGGTTTAAGGTCCGGATTGCGGGTGATTGTCCCACGAGACTTCGGGACTCGACCGGCTGGAGGGCCCAGCGATGACAGTGCGGCTTCGCAGGCTCAACGGTGGCGAAACGGCTGTCACCGACGAGCGGATCGATGCACTTCGCGCGGCCTTCCACGGTCCGCTCATCACACCGGGTGATCCCGGCTACGACGAGAGTCGTGTCGTGCACAACGGTATGTTCGACCGGCGCCCTGGGCTCATTGCCCGATGTTCGGGGGCGGCGGACGTGCTCGAAGCGGTGAACCTCGCTCGCGAACGCGATCTGCTGGTCACCGTGAGAGGCGGTGGCCACGGGATAGCGGGCCACAGCACCTGCGACGAGGCCATGATGATCGACCTCTCGGCGATGCGGGGTGTATGGGTGAACCCCGCCGAGCGGCTCGTTCGCGTCCAGGGAGGCGCGACCTGGGGAGATGTCGACCGAGAGACCCAGATTTTCGGCTTGGCCGTGCCGAGCGGCGTCATGTCGACGACGGGTGTCGCCGGTCTGACGCTCGGCGGCGGACTCGGGTGGCTCCACCGAAAGTACGGCCTCACCTGCGACAACCTCGCCGCCGCCGAGATCGTCACGGCCGACGGGACGCTCCTTCGAGCCAGCGAGACCGAGCACGAGGAACTCTTCTGGGCACTGCGCGGCGGCGGTGGCAACTTCGGCGTCGTCACCGCTTTCGAGTTCCATGCCCACCCGGTCGGACCCATCGTCATGTACGGGGCGGCGATGTATGCCGCGTCCGACGCGGAGGCGATCCTGCCGGCCTGGCGGGCCTGGACGACCGGTCTGCCGGACGAGGTCACCAGCCGGGCCATGTTCTGGTCGATGCCTGCCACCCCGCTGCTACCGCAGGAGGTGCAGAACCGGGACGTATTCATCACCGCGGCCGTGTACGCGGGCCCGCCCGACGACGCCACGACGATCCTCGAGCCGATCGGCGAATTCGGTACTCCGCTCGCCGATCTGAGCGGTCCCATGCCGTTCCGGGACGTACAGCGACTCTTGGACTGGATGTTTCCAAAAGGGCAGTTGCTCAGCTACTGGAAGTCGGTGAACGTACGCGATCTCGGCGACGACGTGCTCGAGGTGGTGCTCCGCAGGGGACTTGGGCGACCTCACCCCCGCACCCTGGTCCACGTGCCGCAGATGGGGGGCGCCGTGCAGCGTCCGGGGATCCATGACACCGCCTTCGGCGATCGGAGTGCGGCGTACATCGTGAGCTTCGACGGCAACTGGACCGATGCCCCCGACACCGAGGCCAACGTACGGTGGGTGCGGGATGCATTCAACGAGGTGAACGGTCTGCCCTCGGCGGGTGGCACCTATCTCAATTTCAGCGGCGACTTGGACCTGGACAGCGCGAGCAGACACGCGGCGTTCGGCGAGAATCTCGACCGGCTTGCTCGGATCAAGCGAGACTACGACCCCGACAACCGCTTCCGGCTCAACAACAACATCCGGCCGACCGACGACAGTTCCTGACGATCCTGACCACGTGGCCGCGAAGAAACGCGCGGCCGCGCGCTGGGACGGCGACGACGCCGAGACGAGACCACCGCGCCGCTGGCCGGTTCAGCCGCAGTAGCGGCGCGACACGGCGTACAGTTGGCCCACCGTGAGCGGCCGCGAGCGCTGGCCGTCCGCGGTGCGCTCCAGCCGGGTGGCGAGCGCGAGCAGCAGCTCCGCCGTCGTGAACGCGTCGCCCAGCGCATGGTGCGGCGTGTGTACCGGCAGGCCCAGCCGCTTCGCGGAGGCTTCCAGGTTCGGCTCGCGGCCGGTATCGAGGTCGGCGAGGTGACAGGCACGCAGGAGCGCGGCGGTGTCGATCACCGTCCGGCCCAGCCGGCGGCCGCGCGGGCGCAGCGCCCTCTCCAGGAAGGCGCGCTCCACCCAGGCCGCGTGCGCCACCAGTACCCGGCCGGTCAGCAGCTCGATGAGCTCGTCGAGGACGTCGTCGATCGGTGGAGCGTCCGCGAGGTCCGCGCTGCGCAGGCCGTGCACGGTCATGGCGGCGACGGAGATCGGGCGGGTCGGGCGCAGCCGGCGGTACACCACCTGCCCGCAAGGGATCCGGGCGTGCCGGACGATCACCGCGCCGTACGAGATGGCTTCGTCGTGGCGCAGGTCCAGGCCGGTCGTCTCCAGGTCCACGACGCAGAACTCCGCTTCCCGCCAGGACGTGTGTGGGTCGGGCGTCGGGAGCGGCACTCGGCGGCGCAGGCGTCTCATTCGGTCAGCCGGGTGAGCCAGGTCCGGTCCACTCGCGCCTGGACGAGCGCGATCGCCCGGAACGTCTCGCGGAGGTGCCGGCGGGTGAGCGAGTCCAGCTCCTTCGGGGTGATGAACGTCGTCGTCGGTGTGCCGTGGTCGCGCAGTGCCTGGATCTCGTGGTGCAGCAGCAGGCCGTACACGCTTTCGAACCCGCCCGCGAGGGTGTCCGCCTCGTCGGTGGTGAGCAGGCCGAGCGCGGCCCCGCGGTGCAGCCTCTCGATCGTGGTACCGCTGGCGTCGCCGGCCGCGATGGCGATCCAGCGGGCCAGCGCGACGATCGGGGTGAGACCGCCCGGTTTGAGGTCGAGCTGGCCCCGGTGCTCGCCACTGTGGTGGACGACGAAGTCGCGGATGAACCCGACGGGCGGGCGCCAGGCCAGGGCCTCGTCGAGCAGCGCACGCAGGAACTGGCTGGTACGGGTGTGCGACCGGATGCTCTGGGTGAGCGATCCGCCCAGCTCAGGTTCGGTCAGCGGACGGCTGTCGGCCACCATCGCCGACAGCAGCAGGGCGTTTTCCTGGGTCGGGTCGTGCTGCCAGCCGCGGGCCGCCGCGATCCAGTCGGACCGGGCCCTGCTGAACACCGCGTTGTGCGCGTTCGCGCCGTTGGCGCACAACGTGAACCCGCAGCGCTGCAAGCCGCGCAGAACCTCGCGGGCCTCGGCGCGGATCGCGCCGGCCGGATCGGTACCGTCCGCGGGCCGGTCCGCCCAGATGAGCGCGGTATCCACATCGGACAGTGGCAGCGGCTCCCGCCGGGCCAGGGATCCGAGCAGGACCCAGGAGTGCCGTACACCGTCGAGCGCCGGATGGTGCTCCAGCCGCAGTGTGCGCCGGACCGCCGCGTCGACGACCGCCGCGTGGATCGCCCCGATGTTCCTGGCGGGCACCCCGTCGCCGCAGAGCTCGGCGAGCATCATGGGCAGCAGCCGGCACGCCGCGGCCAGCTCCTCGGTGTCCTTCGCGTCGTCGATCGCCGAACGGATCAGCAACGGGTCTCGTACCTCGGCGCCGGCCAGGTCCACCGCCCGCAGTACGCCTGCCGGTTGGCCTGCCCGGTCGACGACGACCAGGTGGTGTACACCGTGCTCGATCATGCGAAGCAGCCCGCCGGCCTGTGTGGCGTCCTCCTCGATGGCCAGCGCCGGCACCGTGGCCAGCGCGGTGATCGGGGCGTCGATGCCGACCTGTCCGGTCGCCACCCTCCGGCGGAAGTCGAGATCGGTCACGATGCCCAGCGCGCCGCCGGCACGCACCAGCGCACACGACTGCCCCGCAGCGCCGATCCGTTCCGCGACGTCACGCACCCGATCCGTCTCGGCGCACCACACGATCGGGCGTACCAGGCGGGCCAGCGGCTGATCGGCCCGGCCAAGCCCGGTACCTCGAATAAACCGCGGCGGCCGAGCGGAGCGGGAGCGCACCGCGGCCGACCGCAGCCGCTCGGGCTGCGCTAGGAACGTCCGCGGATCCGGAATCCGCAGGCACAGGCTCTCCTCGTGCGCCCGAACCCGCACCGGCGGCGGCAGGCCCGACAACAGCCACACGAGACCGAACATGTCGCCGGGCCCCAGCAGATCCACGACCCGGTCATCGTCCTCGACGACCTCGAGCGCACCGGTGCGGACCACCCACAGATGCGCCAGCCGCTCGCCCTCGGCGACGACACTCGCCCCGGCCGCGAAGTACTCGACCTCCAAACGGGCCACCAGGCGCGTGAGGTCCTCGGCGTCCAGGGCGTCGAACGGCGGCTGCCCACCGAGGAAGTCCTCGAACTCCTTCACGCCGGCCCGCCTTCCCGCCCGAGGTACGCCAATCCTCACGCCCGTGCGCCGCGCTGTCGAGACTGAGTGTCCGATGTTCCGACGAGCCTGGCGCACGTCAGCGGTGGTCGGCTCGGAGCCCGCCTCCGTTCTGCTGGACGCCGCGCCCTGCGCCTCGTCGACCGAAACGGCTGTCGACCGAAACGGACGAGCCCGGCCCTGCGGTCGCCGACCGCAGAACCGGGCTCGTGCTGTTTGTGTCAGCCCTGGACGATCTGGAACTTCGCCGGAGCGACGTCGTTGCGGATCGGGTAGCTGGCGCCCTTGTCGTCCCGCGCGGACGCCCAGACGCTGCTCTCGGTCTGCTGCGGCGCGGCCGGCGCGGTCACCTTGATGGTGAAGACCTTGGAGCCGCCCGCCGGAATGCTGCCGCTGAGGCAGGGCACCGGCCACTCGTCCGGCTTGATCGTGCAGCCCGAGATCGCCTGGACCGTCCACGTGTCGGGGACCCCGAGCGCGATGCGCAGCTTGCCGGGCGTGGCGAACTGCGCGTTGTTGTGGACGGTCACCTTGAGGGTGCCCTCCCACGTGCCGGAGCCCGTCACGGTCATCGTCAGCTTGTCCGCGGTGACGGTCACGTCGGTGATGTTCGGGTTCGGCCCGAACGCGGTCGGGCCGCCGGTCTGGGTGAACGCGGTGCCGTTCCAGCCGTAGGTGCGCCACTGGTGCTGGGACGCCTGCGCCATGTCGCAGCAGGGCCGGTACTCGCCCACGTCGACCTTGACCTGCCCGTCGTCGCCGGCCTGCACCTCCCAGATCGTCTCAATGTCGGTGCCCTGCTTGCCCGTGTTGCCGGCGCTGCCGACGACCTGGCCCAGGGTGACGATCTTGCCGCTGGCGTCGCGGTCGAAGGCGAGCACCTTGTAGTCGAACCCCTGCGGGCTGCACGACAGGAGCATGACCGTCTCCTGCGCCCCGTCGTGGTCGACGTCGACGTACACCGGGTCGCCCCGCAGCTCGAGGATGCCGTTGCTGCCCGCCTTGCCGCCGCTGAACTTCACCGAGCCCTTCGGGCAGCCGTCGTCGAAGCCCGTGGGCCACGAGGGGATGGAGAGGGTCGCGTTGCCGAGGTCGGTCTTGCTGATCCGCCCGTCCGGCGCCGAGGCGGTGGGGCTCGCCGTCGCGGGCGCGGCCGGCGACGTGGTCGTCTCGACCGCGCTGGTGGAGGCGGCCGGCGTGGCCGGCGGCCCGTTGGAGTCGCTTCCGGCGGCCGCGTACGCCGCCACGGGCGTGGCGATCGCGAGCGCGGCGATGGTGCTCGCGGCGATGGTCCGCACCTTGTGCCGGTGCTGCACCGTGGCGCGTGCGGCGGCGGTGCCGGCCGGCTTGACGTAGGTGGACACCTCGCTGCGGAAGTCGGCGAAGGCGCCGGTGAGCAGGTCGTCGTTGTCGAAGTCAGGCACGGCGGGGCTCCTTGTCGGTGAGCTGGGCGGCGAGCGCGGTGCGCCCGCGGTGGAGCCAGGACTTGACGGTGCCTTCGGCGGCACCCTCCTGGCGGGCGATATCACTGATGGGCAGGTCCGCGAGGTAGTGCAGGATCACCGCGCGGCGCTGCTGCTCCGGCAGGGTCGACAGCGCCTGGGCGAGCGCGACCCGGTCGGGGCTGGGCGCCGCCACGTGCTCCTCGCGGTGCCGGCGGGCGAAGGCCATCGCGGTGCGAGCCCGCCGCCACCGGCTGGTGGCCAGGTTCCAGGCGACCCGGCGGACCCAGCCCGCGGGGTCGTCCATGTCGGCGATGCGCTTCCACCGCGACAGCGCGCGGCAGAACGCCTCCTGGACCACGTCCTGGGCCGCGGCCATGTCACCGGTGTAGGCGAACAGCTGGACCGTGAGCGGCCGGAAGTAGGCCGCGTAGAACTCGTCGAACCCACCGGCGCCGGCGGGCGGTCCGTTGTCGGACGGACTTTCCACTCTGCCCCCGTCAAGCAAGGTGCTCACACTGCCTTCCTCCCCATCGGCGACCGGCTATCCGGTCGTACGGCGACAACACGCCGCAGCGGGCAACGAGGTTGCAGCGGATCTCCTGTCGTCCAGACGACAATTCCCCGCATCCACCATCGCCGTCACCGTGCTCGACCCGACGCCGACCGCGACCGTCACCTTCGGTGGCGGCCAACACGCTCGCGTTGCACTCACCCGGACATAAGAGCGGCGCCAGTCTTCGCAAGATCCTTTTGGAGGGCCCGTTTCACCCGTCGACAACGGGTTATTTTCCGCGTCGGCAGGTGTAAGGCCCGGCAACGTTGGGATAGCTGGTCCAGACCTGCGCGGTCTATTTCGGTGTGGGTGCCGCGGACCTTGCCAGGACCTGGTCGGCAATGGCAGCCCAGAGCGCCATGGGGGATCATCGTGCGACATCTCATCGTGTGCTGCGACGGCACCTGGAACACAGCAGATCAGGAGGCTGTCACCAACGTACGTCGGCTGTACAACGCCCTCGCTCCCACGGACGACGCCGGGAGGAAGCAGTTGGCCCGGCACCTGCCCGGTGTCGGCACTGCGGGTGGCCTGGCGTCAAGGCTGGTTGGTGGAGCCTTCGGACTGGCTCTGCACCCGCGCGGTCGCCTGACCTCCAGTGTGGGTCTGGGCCTGGATGAAGCCGTGATGGAGGGCTATCACTGGTTGGTCACCACGTACCAGCCAGAGGACCGCATCGCGTTGTTCGGCTTCAGCCGCGGCGCTTACACGGCCCGCAGTCTTGCCGGATTGATCGCGATGTGCGGGCTGATCAGCACCGCGGGGATGGGCGAGGAGGAGACCTGGCGTCGGATCAACGATGTGTACGACCGGTACCGGCAGGGACCTCACGGCGATCCACACTGGCGCGACGGGCTTACGTTCCTCTACGACCCAACGGACGCTGAGAAGATTCCGGTGCAGTTCATCGGGGTCTGGGACACGGTGGGCTCGCTCGGTATCCCGGACCACCTCCGTTGGTTCGCCCCAGCCTTCTCGGCCAGTCGATATGCCTTCCACGACGTCAAGCTCAACCCGAACGTCAAGCACGGCCGGCACGCCGTGGCCATGGACGAACGCCGTGGCCCCTTCAGCCCCACGCTGTGGGGCGAGCCGGAACCTGGGCAGGACGTCAAACAGGTGTGGTTCCCTGGCAGCCACATGGATGTCGGCGGCGGCCACCGCGAAACGGGTCTCAGTGACCGCGCACTACAGTGGATGATCGACGAGGCGAAGACAGCGATCCAGCTGGGCTTCCACAAGAAGACAGAGGAACAGATCAAACCCGACGCGCTCGACGTCGTGCACGACGACGACCGTACCGCGCTTGGATGGCTCAATCCCCTGCTGGCGCCCGGGCTCGAGCCGTTCCTCGCATTGCGGCCGCGGGCAGTGCCTCTGGTGGACCCGGACGCCTCCCAGCCCGCACAAGAGTTGGACATCTCCGTCTACGACCGCCAGCAGGCGCCACCCATCACCAGCGGACCGTACCGACCTACCCGCGTGCTCGCGCGGGGAGAGTCCGCAACGGTCGAGGTGCGAGCCGACGAATCCTGGGACGACACCGGGCTCTACCTTCAGTCCGGCAGTTACCACTTCACCTCCGAAGGCGAATGGCTGGACCGCGACATCCCGTCGAGTCCCGACGGTAACGGGGGAATTCGACTCCGCCAGCAGCCGATAGAGGGGGCGCTACGCGGCGTGGGAACGTTGAGCACCGAACTGGAGAAACTGTTTCGCCGGCAGCCCGGCAGTGAAACGGCCTACGTACCCCTCGCCCGCCGGGAGCCGGATCTGCCATGGATGTCGCTGGTCGGTTACGTCGCCAACGACGCGATAGCCGTCAACGGTGGGTCGAAGACCGCTCATCAACGCATCGCCATCGGCAGGGACAGGACCCACTACGTCACCAAGGGCGGCTACTTCTACGCGTTCGCCAACGACGCGTGGGGCTTCTACGGCAACAATCACGGTACCGTTCGTCTCACAGTCACCAGGATCCCGGAGGATGCTTGAGAAGCGGCGGCGCTGGTCGGACGAGCACGCGGCCACCGGTGACCAGCGTGGCCGATCACGCGGGGCGGGTCGTGGACGGCCGCTCCGGTCGGCTCCGGTGCCGATGCCGCACCGATCGCCTCGGGCCCCGGCGCGGCGGCGACGGCTATAACCACCGGGAGCAGGACCTACCGCCGGAGGCGTCGACGACTCAGCATACGATGCGCCTGCCCTCGGACTGCGCCACTGCGCCAGTGGCTGCCGGCGGTTCGTCGGTCCAATGGGAGTCGAGCAGAAGCCGGTACTCGAACAGCGCTCCGGCCGGGACCCACGCGAGATAGTCGGCCGGGCGCAGCACCCGCGTC
This sequence comes from Dactylosporangium sp. NPDC048998, assembly GCF_043197855.1. NCBI lineage: Bacteria > Bacillati > Actinomycetota > Actinomycetes > Micromonosporales > Micromonosporaceae > Dactylosporangium > Dactylosporangium sp. NPDC048998. Next base: position 75,661 of record NZ_JBICTV010000030.1, on the reverse strand, counting down.
TCGAACGCCAGCGCCCGCCCGCTCTGCGGATCGAACACGATGCTGACCTGTGTCGGGCCCCCGGAGTCCGCTGCCTGCTCGGCGGGAGTGTTGTTGGTTTCGATAACCACGGCGATGCCACTGCGTCCCCGCGCGTCGGTCACCGCGCCCAGCGTCCGCACGCTGGTCAGGTCGGCGAGTACCCGGTATACGGCGGCGCGGACCGGCGGGGCGACTGGGGTGTCGAACAGCAGGTTAACGGCTGCGGCGAAGATCGACTTACCGAGTTCGGCGTCGGTGCCGTGCGGCAGCCCCTGCTGGGTGATCGTGGTCTTCAGCCATGCCCGCAACGCATCGGTCTCGGACGGCAGCCGTCGGATCTGGGCCGCGGTGAGGGACACGCCCACGACGTTGAACCTGGCTTCGCCAGGCTCCTTGCGTGTGATCTCCTCGGCCGCGGCCTCGGCAGTGTACTGTTTGTCCGGATCTGGCGGGCAGCCCGGTCCCTGGCCGATCGGCCAGCTGGTCGGCGAGCCGGCTCGCTGCCAGGCGTCCCGGTCGGCGGCGGAGGCCGGCGCGGCGCCCGCCCAGTTGTAGGCACGCCAGGTGCTGGTGCTGGGCGTCATTGAGTACCAAGTGGTGGTACTCGTGCGGCCCATGATGGCGTACTCGTTGCCCGGCTCGCCCACCTGCAGCAGCGTGCCCTCCTCGACCTCGGACACCCAGTACTGACCCTGGCCGGACGCCGGCTCGGTGAGCGTCTTATCGGCGGCGATCAGCAGCAGGTCGCGTGCGGATCCGGAGACTTTCGGCGAGCCGTCGGCAGCGGGCCCGCCGGGCGAGTGCGGCGCCGGTCTGTGCGCCGACACTACGATCGCCGCGGCCAACGCCAGCGCGGCGGCCGCGGCCGGGAGCGTGACGCGGGCGTGCAGCCGGCGGCGCCAACTCGGCGCCTCGACGGCGGGCAACCGGCTTCCGCTCGGCTTCTGCGCGGGCAACGGCCCAAGCTGTGGCACCTCGCGCAGCGCGCCCGGCTCTTCCACGGAGACCGGCTCCTGCCGCACCAGCCGCAGCAGCGCGCTCCGCGCGGCCGCGACCTTCTCGGGCGACGGCGGATCAACCGGCCGCGCGGCCGACAACATTTCGAACTCGTCCACTGATGATCGTTACCTTCCTGGCGATTCGAAGTGGGCTCAGGCGACCGGGTTGACATCGTTGAGGGCGGCGCGCAGTTGCCGGCGGACCCGGTGCAGCCGGGAGCCCACCGTGCCGACTGGGACACCGAGCGCCGCGGCGGTCTCGTGGTGCGACAGCTCGCCCCACACGACCAGCAGCAAGGTGTCGCGGTCCTCGGGAGACAACCCGGCGAGCGCGGCGACGAGGCAGTCACGTGCAGAGGCCGCGGCGATCCGCGCGTCGGCACGTTCCACGTCTTCCACGAAGGTCGGCTCGGCCGCAGCCCGGGAGTGGGCGCGGTAGCCCCGCTCCTCGTCGCGCCGGTGCTCGTGGATCAGGTTGGTGGCGATGCCGTACAGCCACGAGCGCACCGACCCGCGCCTCGGATCGAACGAGGCACGCTGCCGGAATGCGATGAGGAACGCCTCGGCCGCGACGTCGTCGGCGCCGGCGCTGCCGAGGCGCCGTGCCGCGTAGTTGTGCAGTGCGGTGAAGTAGCGATCGAACAGGATCGCGAAGCGCCCGGGATCGCTTCGCGACCGCAGCACCAGGTCGGCATCCTCGCCCACTGTCTCGCTGCCCACGTCAAACACCGGTTTCAGACCCACCCGGTTCCTTTCCTCGGTCAACTGCGTTCATAGCTCGTTGACCGATAGCTGAGTGGATCTTCACGGAGGAGTCGTGGCAGCCGCCGCGCTCCCTCGTCGCGGGGTGATTGAGCTTTATCATTTACGGCATGGGCGTTCGCCATTGGCTCGTCGGCCTGACCGCCGTCGTGGTCATGAGTGGTGGCACCGCCGCGTGCTCAGTGCGGCATTCGACGCACGCCACGATCGACGTGGATGCCGCGGTCGCCCTGGCTGATCAGCCCGTCCATGTGCGGGTGTCGGGCCTGCGGGCACGCGAGGCCGTCACCGTCGCGTCGCTGGCCGCCGACGCCCAGGGCCGGCGCTGGCGCGGGGAGGCGACCTTCGCGGCGGACGGCGACGGCGTCGTTGACCTCGATCGGTCCGCGCCCGTGTCGGGCTCTTACGGCGGCGCCGACGGTATGGGCCTGTTCTGGTCGATGCGGCCGCCGACCGGCGATCCGGACGAGGCGTGGTTCAGTCCCGGATACCCCGAGGCGGCCGGGGCGTTCGAGGTCCGGTTGACCGTGACCGTGGCCGGCCGGGAGATCGCGGCGCGCACCTTGACCAGGCAGTGGACCGCGGCCGGTGTGACCCACCGCAGCCTGACGCTCGGCGTCGACGGAGTGGCCGGAGTCCTGTTTCTGCCGTCCCCGGGTGCCGTGCGCCGCCCCGGCGTGCTGCTTTTCGGCGGTTCCGAGGGCGGTGTCGGGCGGAAGTACGACGCGGCGCTGCTCGCCTCGCACGGCTACCCGGCGCTGGCGTTGGGCTACTTCGGTGCAGCCGGTCTGCCCGAAACCCTGCGCGACATACCGCTGGAGTACTTCGTGACGGCGGCGCGGCTCCTACGCGCGCAGCCGGGGGCCGATCCCGGTGGGGTCGTGGTCAACGGCTACTCCCGCGGCTCCGAGGCGGCGCTGCTGCTAGCCGAGTCCTACCCCGACCTCGTCCGTGGCGCCATCCTGTACGCGCCGAATGACACCGTCTGGTCGAGCTTTCCCGCCGGTGGCAACGCTTGGACCATCGGCGGCGTCCCGGTGCCGCGGACCGCGATACCGGTCACCCACGTGGCCGGTCCGGTCCTCGCCATCGCCGGCGGCAAGGACCGGCTCTGGCAGTCCGCCGCGCAGGCGCAGCGGATCATGCAACACCTCGACGACGCCCACGTCACCGCCGCGCACCAGGCCCTGGTCTATCCGGACGCCGGCCACGGCGTCGGCAGCTTCCCGTACCTCGCCGCGGGCACGTCGTCCCCGGGCACCGTCGCCAGGAGATTGGGCGGCACCCGCGACGCCGACGCCGCGGCCCGCAGCGACGGCTGGCCGAAGGTCCTCGCCTTCCTGGCCGCCTGAGCCAGCCCGCCGATCGTCTGAATAGCGTCCGACGACGCCTGCGGCGCGCGGGTCGTCCACCTCCGGCCCGCCATCGCTGCGTTTCGTCCATGCCGACCACGTCTCCCTCAGCCACCACGGCACCGGACCGGTCGGCATGAAGCTCATCGTCGGGCTCAGTAAGTGCGATTCCGATCGCAACCATGCCCCGCGGCAGACCGTTGCACGCGGTCAGGGTCCACGGTGCGGGTCGGATGCCGGGGTGGAGGCGGTAATGCGGGAGGTACGCGCGCTCGGGGTATCGCCGCCCCGCCTGCATTGCGAGCGCTTCGCCTGGCGACCCGCCACGGGCCGCTCAGCCCGAAGCGCGTCACGGTGCCAGCGGCGATCACGCCACCAATTGAGCCGGTCGCGTGAATGCTGAGGGAACGTCAGCCGGACGACACTCACGACGGTTGCGCAAACGGGCACGGTGACGACCACGACCGCCACGATCTGCCAGGGAGCGCCCGCGGCGATGAGTACCGCAGCCAGCGAGCCGACGCCGACCGCGCTGCCGCCGATGAGGACTTCTGATTTCCCGGAAGTGGGAGTGATCCTGCGCATGGGTCCTTCAAGTGGCTCGAGGGAGAGGCGCCCACGCGATCGGGCGCCATTACATCTCGTCGGCCGCTCAACGGCCGATGAGGCGATCGAACCAGGCCTGCGAACCTCTGGTGTAGTGCGAAGAAACCCGAGCCGCGGACCGGTGATCGTTTTGGCGCGGCAGGGAAATCTCGTACGGCGCCGCGAAAACGCCACCGTGTCAGGTGTCCGGCGCTGGTCGCGGTGTGACCCAGGCGTGAAAACCGGTGTTCACGCCTGCCCGAGCCGGTGAGGCGGCATGGAAACTCTCGCGCTAAATAATCTTGGCACCCGGAAGTATGACGCTGCTTGACAAAATGCCGATGCCTCCGACTGACCGTGCCGGTACTTCACGCTGCCGGGAAGTTGACTGTTTTGCCGGAGTCAGGTGCGGCAATATTTCCCGACATGGATCCTGTCGCGGTCGCCCTGCGAGACCTGCTCTCCAAGTGGAACGAAGGGTTTCACGGCTCCGTGGTCCGCTTGGCCAAAATCATCGAAGAGAACGCCGGCGAGGATGTCCGCAGTCAGCTCTACCGGCAGCTGTCGGGCCGTCCCAGCTGGGAATGCGTCGAATGGATCATTAGGTATTGCCGACCACAGGACGGTGCCGACGACTGGGCCGATCGGCAGCGTGAGGTCCTTGCCGGCTGGTGGTACGTCGAGCGTCGAATCCGTCCACCAGGATACGTCGGCTCGATCATCCACGACGGGCGGGAAATTCTGCCACCCGTCAATTCGTCGAGCGAGGCGGAGGACATCGCCGTCCAGGTCGTGCTGTTGCGCAAAGAGCTGGAAGAGGCCGAGGCTCTTGTCGGGCAGTACCGGGCCGAGGCCGAAGAACTTCGTGATGAGGTCGCCACGCTCAGAACAGAGACCGTCCGGCTCCAGGGCGAGTCGCTGGACAAGTTTCGGAGGGTCGCTGACAACGCGGATACGTTGATCGGTCAGCTACGCGTGGTGCAGTCGCAACTGGAGGACAATCATCTGGCCGAGGCCACGCGACTCAACGACGAGAACCGGCGGCTGCAGGACGAGAGCATCACCCTGCGTCGTGAGCGCGACGAGGCGAGCCGGAAGGGCGACCGCCTGGCACAGGAATTGAGTGAGTCGCGCGCCACTGTCGAAACAGTACGACGGCAGATGAGCCGAACAATCGATGATCTCGAACAGCAGGTTAGCAATCTCCACCATCAGCTGGACGAGGCACGCCGCGCCAGCGAGCGAACGACGCAGTTCACGTCGGAGTCGGTCGGCCGGTGGGCGCGGCCGCAACATGATCGCGCGACCGCGGATGCTGTCATTGGCCGTGACGGCACTATCCGGCGTCAACGGGACGAGCGCGGCTGAGTGGAGATGCAGATGCCGGCCCGCGCTCGCCCGAGAGCGCGCATGCGGTGCCCTCCGACGGGTACACCGCGTCCGCTAAGTTAATGCCACCTTGTCCGAATCTTCCTCCGCGCTGGACGAGCACGTCGAGGAACGATGGAGCACGGATGGAACACAGCGGGATCCACTATGGACGGTGGTCGCGGGGCGGCGTCACCGCCGGGAAGGCGACACACCTACGCAGACGAGAAGGATCCGGGGACGAGTCCACGGCAGACTGGCGACCGACGGGCGTGGTTCGGCGTAGCCTCCCTTGGTGACCACGTTCGCCGGCGACGCCACAGCCACGCTCCCGCGCAAGCGCATGGGATCCGGAGTGCTGTTCCGCGACGCCGTCAACCGGATCCTGCTGGTGGGACCGGCGTACAAGAACTACTGGGAGTTACCCGGTGGTGTGGTGGAGGGCGACGAGTCGCCGTACGACGCGGCGCGGCGCGAGGTCGGAGAGGAACTCGGCTTGGCGATGTCGCCCGGCCGGTTGCTGGTCGTCGACTGGGTACCGCCACGACCGGATCGCACCGAGGGCGTGATGTTCGCCTACGACGGCGGTGTGCTCGACGCCGAGGCCACCGCAAACCTTCAGCTCCCTGCGGACGAGCTGCGCAGCTGGGCCTGGTGCACGCTCGCCGAGGCGCAGCAACGGTTGCCCCCGCTACTCGCTCGCCGCGCGGCCGCCGCGCTGGAAGCGACGGCCGGCGCGGTCACGTACTACCTGGAAGACGGCGAACGCATCTGCTGACTCGTGTTGCGCTGCCCGACCGGCGCCGGGTGGTGAACCACCGTCGATTCGGCCACCGGGAAGCCCGTCGATCCGTAGTCACTTGGCAACGGAGGTCAGGTTCGTATCCACCGGCCGACGAGCTGCACGATCCGGTCCTGCGCCGCGTCAGCGTCAGCTGCGGACGCGAGGGTCACCACCCCGCGGTCGGCCGCGGGCCATTGCAGCAGACCGGTGTCGTCGTGGAAGACGAAGCTGTCACGGTCTTCGCGGACCTTGGCTCCGCGGTGGAACACCAGCTGCAGTTGACCCTTGGGATGGAACCGGAAGGTCACACGGTCCTCTCCCGCGAAGCGGAAGCTCGGGGCGTTCCACTTCACGTGCTCGGTGATGCCCTCGTCGGAGGCGAGGATCGCCCGGCGCAAGCGGTCGGCGGAGTCCTTCATGGGATGGTCGAGACTGTCGAGCAGCGCGTCGACCGCCGGTGACTGATCCGTCATGGGCGCATTCTCCGCCTCGCCTCGCCGGGCATGGCCCGGCCGTACAGATTCATCGCTCTGCCCCGCGGCCGTCGTGTCCTGTGCGTCGGTGGTAGATCGCGACGCCGCCCTGGCGGGTGACGAGCTCGTAGCCGCGGTCGGGCAGTGCCGCAAAAGCGGCGCGCTGGTCCAGTGGGATCAGGGCCGGGTCGGTGAAGTCGGTGACGGCGACCCACTCGGGACGCAGCACGCGGTCCGGGTAGTTCGGGTACAGGTAGACGGTGCATCGGGCGGTGAGCTGCGCGGCCAGGAGGTTCGTCGCAGCGACGACGGCGCCGTCCGGGATCGTCTCGAGCGTGGCACGCGTCGCGGCCGCAGCGGGATCGGATTTCCAGGTCGAGGGGAACACCAATCGCCGCAGCGGCAGCGCTGTGGTGCAGGCGAGGGCCACGACGACGGTGAACGCTGGCACGGTGCGCGTCCACCACCGGACTGTAGCGTTCGGGTGGGTTCGCAGGGCCGTCAGCGCGTGCAGGAGCGCGACGAAGATGACCGGCATGAGTATGGCGCTGTACTGGAACTCCGTTCCCCAGTACATGTGGTTCGTCGACCAGAAGCGCCAGGCGAGCGTCGGTGCCGCGAGCAGGAGCAGCGGTGAGCGTACGGCGAGGAACAGCGTCGGCAGGAGCAGCCACAGCGTCGTGCTCAGTTTGACCCCGGGAGTCAGCAGCCGGGTCAGCGGGTCCTCGGCACTCGCGCCGGTCTCGTAGGGGTACGCGTGCTGTGGGTTGAAGGCAGGGATCACCAGACCGGTGATCACCAGTCCGGTGACGACGGCGAACGCGACGACGGCCAGGCCAAGCTTGTACTGCCGCCGCAGGATCAGGTAGCCGCCCAGCGCCGCGACGGTCGCGGGCAGGTCCTCCTTGACGAGTACGAGCGGAAGCGCCCACAGCACAGCGGCATGCCAGCGGTGCTCGGCGAGCCGGACGAGTGCGCAGGCGAACAGCGGCACCGCGAGGCAGACCTCGTGGAAGTCGAACGCGACGGCCTGCTGCAGTCCCCAGGACAGGCCGTAGGCCACGCCGATGCCGAGGCCGCCGGCCGTGCCGGTGACCCGCATCGCGTAGCGGGTCACGGGTACCGCCGAAACGGCCAGAAGCAGCGCCTGGACCACCAGGAGGGTGATCGGGCTCGGGAAGATCCGGTACGCCGGGGCGAGCAGCATCAGCAACGGGTGGAAGTGGTCGCCGAGCAGGTGGTAACCGGGGCCTTTGAGCTGCGACACGGGGGCTTGCAGGTGCGCGTACGCGCGAACGGCTTGCTCAAAGATGCCCAGGTCGTAGCCCGCCGTCTGGATCCGCAGGTGCCGCGAGACCGACAGTGTGGTGTAGGCGGCGAACAAGGCCACTGCCAGGACGTACGGCAGCGTGCGCCGGCGATCGAATGAGCCGATGCTATCGGCGCGTGCCGGTGCCTCGGCGGTGGTGATGCTCATGCCCCTGCTCCTTCCGCGTACCGGGCTGTCCGGCGCGGGGACGGTAGGCAGGGGTCTGTGCGAAACCGGTGCGGAATCTGTGTCGATGCGTGGCGGGCGGGCGGGGGCACCGATTTCCGTGCCGGTTCCTCATCGATTCCGCATGATTGGGCCGCAGAATGGGCGCATGAGCGCGCGTGTTCTGGTCGCGGAGGACGATCCGAAGCAGGCCCGTCTCGTGCGGGTGTATCTGGAGCGCGACGGTCACGACGTGCTGGCCGTCGGCGACGGCCGCAGCGCGATCGAGCAGTACCGGGCCCGCAGGCCCGACCTCGTCGTGCTCGACGTGATGATGCCGAACGTCGATGGCCTGGATGTCTGTCGCATCCTGCGTGCGGAGTCGGCCGTGCCGATCCTCATGCTGACCGCCCGCTCGACGGAGAACGACCAGCTGCTCGGCCTCGATCTGGGCGCCGATGACTACCTGACCAAGCCGTACAGCCCGCGGGTGCTGGCCGCCCGGGTGCGCGCCCTGCTGCGCCGCTCGGGCGCGGTCGCCGCGGCCGGCCAGCCGGTGCTGCGCGTGGGCGGCCTGGAGGTGGACGCCGGGCGCTTCGAGGTACGCGTCGACGGGGTCGCGGTGCAGCTGACGGCGAAGGAGTTCGGCATCTTGGAGGTGCTCGCCGCTGAGCCGGGCCGGGTCTTCACCCGGGCACAGCTCATCGATCGCGCCTTCGGGTTCGACCACCACGTCCTGGAACGCGCCGTCGACGCGCACGTCGTCAACCTGCGTCGCAAGCTGGAGGCCGACGCGTCCCGGCCACGCTTCGTGCAGACCGTCTACGGACGTGGGTATCGGATGGCCGAGCAGTGAACCTACGACTGCTGCCGACCCGCCCGATGAGCCTGCGCACGCAGGTCTTCCTGTTCGTGACGCTGGTGGCGGTGAGCGCGGTCGGCGCGACGGCCTGGCTGTCGGTGCGGCTGACCTCAAGCCGGCTGGAACAAACACTGACCACCACGGCCGAGCGGGACTGGGCGTTCGTCGCCGCTATCCGCCTGTACGGCCAGAACCGCGGCACCTGGGAGGGCGTCTCCGAGGTCATCTACGCCCGTTTCCGCGCGGATCCGCACCGGCAGCGGATCCGGCTGACGACTGCGGACGAAGGGGTCATCGTCGACACGGAGGTGCTCGCCGGCCGCGCCGCCCGGCCGGTCGCCGCACGGCCGGTCGAGATCGACCCGCGCCCGTGGCTCTTGCTGCGCTGGGTCGACTATCCGGACGACGCGGCGCGGCAGCGCCGCGTTGTGGAGGCCATCGCGCAGTACCGGCGGACCGTCGGCGTCGGCACCTGCCGGACCCGTTCCTGGGGGCCGGTGATCGTTGAACGCGACGCGGAAGACGTTCCCCGGCTGGCGGACCAGGGCGGTCCGGAGGACCAATGCCACGACGCCGGTGTCACCACCGCGGCCGAATCGGCGCAGGACAGAGCCACGGTGAACGCATGTGCGGAGCCGATTTCCACCGCCGAACGCTGCCTCGAGAAGGCGTTCACCACGCGGATCAGCGAGTTCTCGGCCGTTCCGGTGAAGCTCTACCTGGGCGCGATCGACCTGCCTACGCTGCGGTCGGTGCAGGGCCCCGTCGCGATCGCCGTCGGCGGGGTGATTGTGGTGGCACTGCTCGGCACGGCCGTGATCGCCACCCGGATCGCCCGTCCGGTGCGGGCGCTGACCGCCGCGTCGGCCCGGGTCGCCGGCGGCGAGTTCGGTGCCCGGGTCACCGTCGGGGGCAGCGAGGAACTCGTACGCCTGGCCACGTCGTTCAACCGGATGGCCGCCTCCCTCGAAGGGGCGGACGAGCGCCAACGGCGCCTGGTCGCGGACCTCGCGCATGAACTGCGCACCCCGCTGTCCAATCTCCGCGGGTACATCGAGGCCATCCGCGACGGGGTGTTCGAGCCGACTGACGAGGTCCTGGCGTCGCTGCACGAGGAAGCGATCCTGCAGCAGCGCCTTGTCGACGACCTGCAGGACCTGGCGCTCGCCGAGTCCGGTGCGCTGGTGTACCACCCGGCGGACCTCGACCTCGCCGACTTGGTCGAGGTGAGCGCCCGCGCCGGCCAGGCGGCGGCCGAGCAGGCGGGTGTCCGCCTCGTCGTCGCACCGGGACATCGGCTGCCGGTCCGGGCCGACGCCGACCGTATCCGCCAGGTGCTCGGCAACCTGCTGAGCAACGCGATCCGGCACACCCCGGCCGGCGGGACTGTAACCCTGCAAGCGGTCGCCGACGGCGACGACGCGGTGGTCACCGTGGCCGACACCGGATCCGGGATCGCCTCGGACGAGCTGCCCCACGTGTTCGACCGGCTGTGGCGGGCCGACGCCGCGCGGGGCCGGGACACCGGCGGCAGCGGGCTCGGTCTCGCCATCGCGCGGCGGCTCGTCATCGACCAGGGCGGCCGGATCGAGGCAGCCAGTGAGCTCGGCGCCGGCACGACGATGACCATCACGCTGCCGCTGCGTAGCCGCTGACTGGACGTTGTGGGCCAGGCACGGACAACCGTGGCCGCGTAGTGCTCCAAGGCGGGGAGTGCCGACCGCAGAAGTTCATGCCCAGCGGGCGATCCGGCACGCCGGGCGTGCGGCCGCGTACGGGTGTTGTACGCGGCCGTCCGCCCGGCGCCGCCGGTCGTCGCCCGGACCCGCCGTAACCCGCAAAGATCCGGAAGACAGGGCCCCTAGCGGATCCGGTCAGTGGCGTACTGGGCGAGGAGCAACATCTGATCGGCCGACAGCACAGGTGAACGGCCGGAGACCGAGATTCTCATGAGCCGGCCGGCGGGCAGCCCGATGTTGACCTCGAAGGACTGCTCGGCGGCGAACCACACCACCGGCTTCCCGGATGGGGTCTTCCCGTCCGTGCACTGTCTACGTTGGGCAGGCGGGGCACTGCGCCCCTTCGGCGGCGCCGGGGTCGGAAGGTTCGCGCACGACAGCTTCCCGTCCCTGAGGGGCACGGCATCCACCATGACGATGATGTCGCCGTGCGCGTCGCGGACCCGCAGTGTTCCGCTGCCGTACCAGCCGGGCGGCGTCACGTAGTCGATGACGGTCACGTCGATGCCCGGGCCCGACTCCCACGCAGCCGAAGGGACGGCCGTACGAACGGCGTCGTTCAGCGCGGTCGCGAGTTGGCTGGCGCTCTCCTCGGCCTGTGCGCGGCTGGCCGAGGAGAGCGTGAACGTCGTGTCGGGCGGCCGGCTCTGCGGCGTGGCCGTCGATGGCGGGCCGACCTCCGGGTTGCCGCTGACGACCGCGGCCAGCGCCACTCCGACGACCGCGATGACGGCCATGCTGGCGATCGACCAGCGGACGGAACGGACCCGGCGGTCCCGGTCCACGAGGGCGCGGGAGTCGATGGACGTGGGTGGTGGTGTACCGATGATCTCGTCGAACAACTGGTGCATCTGTGCTCCTTTCGAATATGTGAGGTTTAGCGCTGTGCGTCGGCGGTCCGGAGGTGCTCCAGCGCTCGGGTCGACTGGCTGCGGACGGTGGCCGGTGCGATGCCGAGGAGTTCGGCGGTCTCTTCGACCGAGTGGTCGAGGTAGAACCGCAGGATCACCACGGCGCGTTGACGCGGCCCGAGCGACTCCAGCAGTTGGGCCAGCGGCTGCCGCTCGACGATCCCGTCGGGCTGAAGGTAGGACGTCGCCGGCGGGTCGGCCTGGGTGTGTTCCACCCTGCGCCAGCGCCGGCGTTGTTCGGACAGCCAGCACCGGGTGAGGATCTTCTGCGTGTACGCGTCGACGTTGTTCGCCTGGCTCGCCCGTGACCAATGCCGGTGCAGTCGGATGACGGCTTCCGAGACGAGGTCGTCGGCGAGGTGCCAGTCGCCGCACAACAGGTAGGCGGTCCGCCGCCAGCGGTCAAGGTGTTCGGCGACGTACACGTGGAACTGGTCATCGGCTCTTGGCAAGTGCACCTCCAGCGGCTATGCAGTGACGACCGTACGACCGGCGCAGCGCGGTGAAAGGCTGCACGATGCTCCAGACCATCAACGACCAGTTGGCCCGCACGCCGGGTTAGGCGTGCTCCGCGAGGTCACAGATGACGCTCTTCTTCTGCGCCTCCCGGCAGGCGTCGCTGACCGCGGGCGGCTCGACCGCCTCCTCGCCAGGCCGGCCGGTGCAGCCGCTGGCGGTAGGTCAGCGCGGGATCGGCGACGGCGCTGCGGACGCGGCACTGGCTGGTGTTACGGCCACTGCCAGTGGGCGTATCGGGAGATGGGCAAATTCGTCTTTTAAAAAGCGGAGTACCGCCGTCGAACGTTACTCAGCTTGTTGCGGCGCTTTTGCCGGTACCCGCTACTGCATTTTTAGGGTTTGCAGACGGGTGAGTCTGATAGACAGCGATGGTCTCCTTGGTCATGATGCCGACGTGCCCCGACGTGGGCATCGTCCCCGCTGAGGAGAATCGCATGATCTTCAGTTCGAAGAAGGGGTGGCGGCGTGCACGTTTCGCCGCGGTCCCGATTGTCGTCATCGCCGGCAGCGTCGCTGTCGCGACCTCATCCAATGCGGCATCGTCGCCCGGCAATTCGAGCGGCTACACCGGAGGCCGGTATATCGTTACGTTCGCCGATGACCCCGTTGGCACGTACGACGGCTACGACTCCGGATTCAAGGCCACCAAGCCCAAGGCCGGCAACAAGATTGACCCCGATGCGGCGGAGGTCAAGGCCTGGCGTGCGCACCTGACGGGCAAGCACGACGCGGCAATGACCAAGGTCGGCGCAACCAAGATCTACGACTACACGGTCACGAACAACGGCGTCGCCGCCGATCTCACCAAGGCTCAGGCGGACGCGCTCGCCAAGACCCCGGGCGTCCTGGGGCTCGAGCGCGACGAGGTGTCGCAGCTCGACACCACGGTCTCTCCGGAGTTCCTCGGCCTCAGCGCCGCCGGTGGCGTGTGGTCCCAGTTGGGCGGTCAGGCCAACGCCGGCGCCGGTGTTGTCGTCGGCATCATCGACAGCGGCATCTGGCCCGAGAATCCTTCCTTCGCCAACGAGAAGATCACCCCGCGGCCGAAGGGCTGGCATGGCGCTTGCGTTGCCGGCGAGAACTTCCCGGTGTCGTGGTGCGGCAACAAGCTGGTCGGCGCACGCTACTACGTCGAGGGATTCGGCAAGCACAACGTCGCCAAAGAGGATTACCTGTCGCCGCGCGACGGATCCGGCCACGGCTCGCACACCTCCTCGACGGCCGCCGGCAACGCCGGTGTCACGGTGACCATCGACGGCAAGCAGATCGGCACCGCGTCGGGCATGGCTCCGGCCGCCTCCATCTCGATGTACAAGGTGTGCTGGGAGGGCAAGCCGGGCGTGCAGGCCGGCTGCTACAACTCCGACAGCGTGGCCGCGATCAACGACGCCGTCCTCGACGGTGTCGACGTCCTGAACTACTCCATCGGTGGCTCGTCCGAATCGTCGGTGCTCTCCTCGGTGGCGCAGGCGTTCCGGGCGGCGTCCAACGCCGGTGTCTTCGTGGCCAACTCGGCCGGCAACAACGGACCCGGTGCGAGCACCCTGGACAACACCTCGCCGTGGGTCACCACCGTCGCGGCCGCCACCTTCCGCAAGGCGTACCGAGCGGTCTCGCTCGGCAACGGGGCTCGGTATGTGGGCGCTTCGACCACCTCGGCGCTGACAACGCCGGCGCCGCTGATCACCGCGCTGAGCGCGAAGTTGGCCGGTGCCGCCGACAACGAGGCCAGCCTCTGCTTCGCGGGCACGCTCGACCCGGCCAAGGTGACCGGCAAGGTGGTGATCTGTGACCGGGGCGTCAACGCGCGTATCGACAAGAGTTTCGAGGTGAAGCGCGCAGGCGGCGTCGGCATGGTGCTGGTGAACACCAGCGCGAACTCGCTCAACGGCGACTACCACCCGATCCCGTCGGTCCACCTGAACTACATCGATGGTGCCGCGGTCAAGGCTTACGCGGCCACGGCGGGCGCGACCGCGAGCATCGTGGACCTGACCGCGGCGGAGCTTGCGGCGGCGCCGGACGTGCCCGACGTCACCGACTTCTCCTCGCGGGGACCGTCGACGACCACGGGTGGCGACATCCTCAAGCCCGACATCGCCGCGCCCGGCAACGACGTCGTCGCTGCGGTGGCGCCGCCGAGCAACCACGGCCGGAACTGGGACTTCTACTCGGGTACCTCGATGTCCTCGCCGCACATCGCGGGCATCGGCGCGCTCATGAAGCAGCGGCACCCGGACTGGCTGCCGTCTGAGATCAAGTCCGCGCTCATGACGTCGGCGATCGACACCAAGACGACGACGAGCCCGTTCGCCCAGGGTGCGGGATTCGTGAACCCGAATGGCGCGGCCGACCCGGGACTGGTGTACCCGGCAGCCCCGAACGACTTCCGCAGCTACATGGTCGGTCTCGGTGTCCGGTTCGCGCCGCCGTTCGACACGCTTCCGCCGATCTCCGGCTCTGACCTGAACCAGGCCTCGATCGCGGTCGGTGGGCTGGCCGGTGTCCAGACGGTGACGCGCAAGGTGAGGAACGTCGGCTCCACGACGGCGACCTACACCGCCACGGCAGGCGTCCCCGGCTTCGCCACCGTGGTGTCGCCGTCGAGCTTCACGCTGGCGCCGAACGCGACGCAGACCTTCACGGTGACGTTCGCCCGGACCACGGCCCCGCTGGGCACGTGGGCCACCGGCAATTTGACGTGGTCGGACGGAAGCCACAGCGTGCGGAGCCCGATCGCGCTGCGGCCTGTGGCCGTGAAGGCGCCGAGCGATGTGGCCGGGGCGATCTCGACCGGGTCGACGACCTTCTCGGTCACGCCCGGCTCCACGGGGCCGTCGCTGGGCACGTCCGTCGCCGGGATGGCCGGGGTGACGCCGGTCGCCGACAGTGTCGCGGCGGGACCGTTCGACACCAACAACCCGGTTGCGGGTGCCGGCACGAAGGTCTACCACGTGACGGTTCCCAGCGGCACGAAGGCGGCCCGGTTCGACCTCGTCTCCAATGACAAGACGGCCGACCTCGACATGTTCGTCTACCGTGCGGGCAAGCTGGTCGCCCTGTCGGCCTCGAGCTCGGCGGACGAGCGGGTGACCATGACAGCACCGGTTGCGGGCACGTACGACGTCTACATCAACGGGTTCTCGACGCCCGGCGGCTCGACCTCGTACTCCATCAGCAACTGGGTGGTGCCGAACAGCGACGCAGGGAACCTGCAGGTCAGTGACGGCCCAATCACCGCCGGCGTACCGGTGCCGGTGACCGCGACCTGGACGGGTCTCGACCCGGCCAAGCGGTACCTCGGCGTGATCTCCTACGCCGGCGCCACCAACGTCACCTTCATCACGGTGGGCTGACCTCGGTAGACGCATGACACAGGGGCCCGGCAGCTTCGGCTGCCGGGCCCTTCTGTTCCGCACCACCGTGCCACCCGGCTCGCGGTGCGGGCGCCCGCCCTATGC
This sequence comes from Dactylosporangium sp. NPDC048998, assembly GCF_043197855.1. Taxonomy (NCBI): domain Bacteria; kingdom Bacillati; phylum Actinomycetota; class Actinomycetes; order Micromonosporales; family Micromonosporaceae; genus Dactylosporangium; species Dactylosporangium sp. NPDC048998. Next base: position 60,352 of record NZ_JBICTV010000030.1, on the reverse strand, counting down.
TGGCCGAGAGGAGGCCCAGATGACGGCTCGTCTGCGCACCGCGCTGGTCGTGGCGGCGGCCGCGCTGGTGCTCGGCGCGGTGGCCGTCGGCGTCCCGCTGGCGCTGCACCGGGGCGCCGGCTCACCCGCGGCGATTCCGGAGCCGCCCGAACTCGACGCGGCGCACTGCCCGGTTGCGTGGCCTGTCGGCGGCGTCGGGGCTGCTGACCGGCCCGGGCCGCTCGTCCCGGCCGACGGCGTCGTGTCGGTGACCCTGTGCGAGCTGCCCGGCGCCATGCCCAGCTGGATCGAGCCGGCGCCGCCCCGCGTGCTCACGGCGCGGGCGGGCGAGGTCATCGCGGCGATGAACGCGCTGCCCTCCGCGGCGGACGGCAACCGGGCCTGCACGTTCGTCGCGTTCCCAACGGAGATGTCGCTCGTGGTGAGCTACGCCGGCCGGGCGCCGGTGGCCGTGCTGCTCGACCGCAACTGCGGTACCGCCGGCACCGATGGGCGCACCCGCCGCATCACCGGCACCGACGGCGCGCACCCGGCGGTGGCGGACGCCTTCCTCGCGCGCTACCGGGAGCAGCTCGCCGCGGCGACCAGCCCGGCCGCGGTCAAGACGCCGGCCTGCGAGGCCGCGCTGTCATCAGCCGACATCGAGGTGCGCACCCAGGCCGACGAGCCGCGCGACGACTTCGCCCGCAACCGGGGAGGGGTGGACGCGTTCGCGCCGAGCGCCCTGGTCGAGGTCAGGGCGTGCCGGTACCGCCCCGGCCACGACGGCCTCCGCCTCGCCACCCAGCACGCCCAGCGCCAGGACTTGGCGGCGTTCCACGACCTTGTCAACGCCGCCGCCCAGCGCGTCACCGACACGAGCGACTGCGCCACAGCCGGCAGCCCGACCACGATCGACGTCGTCTGGCTCGCCGACGCCACCGGCGCCGTCGCCGAGCTGCGGGTGCCGCGCCAGCCCTGCCCGGAGTTCCGCCGCGCGGGCTTCCCGGGCCTGGTGGCACCACCGCAGCTGCTAGTCCAGCTGGACCACTGGCTGACCTGACCATCGCCGTCGGCGGTGCTCGCCGGTCGGCCGGACGGCTACGTTACGGTGAACTCGATCTGCCCCTCGTTGTCAGCACCAGCGTCCAGCGTCTTGTCGTTGAGCACCTCGGTGGCCGTCGGGTCCAGGAACAGCCGGGCGCCGGACGCCTCCACGACCGCGTCGCCCTGCGCCGGGCTGGACGCCAGGCTCAGCGTTAGCGACGCGCGGGTTTCGTCGGCGGCGATGCGCAGGCCGCCGCCTTCCGGTGCGCCAGGTTGGGTGGTAAGGCTCTGGATGGCTATCACTGCGTTGTCGGTCAGCAAAACCATGACGAGTTGCTCCCCCAGATTTGGCAGCAATGGCGGGCACAGCGCCGCGGCCGTACAGCACACCGCCGTGCGGGGCCGCGGATGTGATGGCGGCCCGCCCTACCAGCCCAGACTTGCGCGGATTGCCGGATGTGTCAAACGCAGGTACGAGCGGACTGCGCGCACGACGAATCCGCCCGGGCGGATCGGCGAGCCAGATCAGCCGTCGGCGCTGGTGATCTCCCAGAACACGTTCAGGCCGTACTGCCGGCGGCAACCTGGCCATGGGGCTGATCGACGGCTGGCGGGTGGACAAGCACAGCCGGCATCACGCTCGCCCGAACACCGACGCCGTTCGAGAAGGCGGTGGTAGGTGTGGACACAGTCGCCGCAGCCCGACCTGCCGTCCACCCGCCGGTGCGGAACTGGTCCTCGAGGTCGACGACGTTGCCGAGGCGCGCGAGCGCGTCGTGCGCGCAGGCTGGCCGCTGGAGGACGACCTGACCAGCCGGCCGTGGGGCTGGTGGACTTCCGGGTCCTGGACCCCGCCGGCTACTACCTGAGGATCACCGACGGCTCCCCGGACCGCTGAGCGGCACACATCCCGACCGATGGGCAGGGACGCGCCACCACGCACGCATACCGCTGGGGCGCCGAGTGTCCGGAAACTGCGACGTATGATCCCGGTCGTGACCGCCACGACGATGGCATTCCCCGAACAGATGGCGCGGCGACTTGCCGGCCGGGTTCAGGGAGCGCTGTGAATCCCGACCTCGCCGGCCTGCGCAAGGGCGACCTCGACACCCGGGAGGAGCACCTCTACCGGCTGCTCGACCGAGCCCGCGACCACGGCGATCCGTCGGCGATCGCGGCGCTACAGGCGATGGTTCGCGACTATCCCGACTACCATCGGTCGCTCTACACCCGGGCCATGAATCAGGCGGCCGTGTTCGCGGACCCCGGCCTGCGCGAGCCGCTGCTCGAGGCGCTGGCCGACACGCGGTACAACTGCCAGGCCTGGGCGGCGATGGGCTGCGCCGCGATGGACATCCGCGAGGCCGTGCCGCAGCTGATCGAACTCCTTGACCATCCACAGTGGATTGTCGTGGACGAGGCGATCAAGGCGCTCGGTGTGCTCGGCGACGTCTCCGCCGTCCCGGCGCTGCGCCCGCTGCTCGGCGACGGCGCCGAGTGGGTGCGCCAGCGTGCCGCTGACGCGCTCGCGAAGATCGGCGGCGCCGAGGCCCTGGAGGCGCTGTGGGACGAGTTCGAGCACCGTCGTTTCCCGCGGATCGGCTACATCGCCAGCGGCCTGGCCCTCTTCACCCCGGACATCATCCCGCGGCTGATCGAGGCGGCTGCGGACCGGGATCCGGACCGTCGTTACTGGGCCGCAGTCGCCCTCGGCTCGACCGGCGACGAGCGGGTCGTGCCGACCCTGGAGCGTCTGCAGGCCGAGGACCGCGGCGCGACGGTCTTCGACGGCGAGGTCCGCGTCGCGGCGAAGAAGGCCCTGCGCACCGCGCGGCGCATCCAGGCTGCCATCGCCGCGCGCGCGGGCCAGGCATAGTGGCGGCAACCGCGTAGATTGCCGGGCCGAGCGCCTCTCGGCCTGAGCGAAGATGAGACCCCCGGCGACGGCGGGCAGGACGTAGCCGGAGTGCAGCCGGTCCTGGTCGAGGTCTTCGACCAACTGGGGTGGGTGATTCTGGGCCGGCTGGAACCGATCGCGGCTGCTGTGCGCCTGCAGGAAGTGACCGTGCTCTCCGAACCGGCCGTTCGGGGCGACTTCGACGCGCTCTACGCGGCGCAGTTCGCCCCCATGGTGCGGCTGGCCTGCGTGACGACCGGCAGCGTACCGGCGGCGGAGGACGTCGTGCAGGAGGTGTTCCTGGCGTTGCTGCACCGTCCGGACGTCCGCGAACCGACCGCATGGCTGCGCCGCGCCGTTGTGTCCAGGTGCACCTCCTGGGTGCGTCGTCGTCGGCTGGAACGCCGCCATGCCGGCCAGCCTGAGCCTGAACCGCTCGTGCCGCTGGGGCCCGACGCGATCGCCGTCCGCGCCGGCCTCGCCCGGCTGCGTCCGCGGCACCGGGCGGCCATCTTTCTGCGCTACTACCTCGACCTGTCCGAGGCCGACATCGCCGACGCGCTGAACTGCCGGCCGGGCACTGTCAAGTCCCTGCTGCACCGGGCCCACTCCGCACTGCGGGAGCATCTCGATGACCACTGACCAACGCCTGCGCGCCGCCGTCCACGAACTCGTCGAGGCGATCCCCGTGCCCGCGGTGGCGCCGCCCGTCATGCTGCTGACCTCTCGCCGGTCATGGCGGCCCGTGCTCGTGGGCGCCGCCGTCGTGGTGGTGCTGCTCGCGGTGGGGCTGGTGCGCTTGCCGGCTGCGCCGAGCGCACCTGCCGCCGGTCCCGCCACGCTACCGCGCGTCTTCGCCGAGCATTCCTACCTCACCGCCACCGTCTCCGCCGCGCCTGCCGGGCCTGCGATCGCCATTTACGGGTACGGGCAAGGCGATCTGCCTTTCCAGACCCCGCAGCTCATCGCCGTCGGGGTGGACGGGCGCACCTACCGCGAGATCGACCTCGCCAGTAAGCGGGGTCAGCCTGTCGAGGCCTCTCAGCTGAAGTCACCGGCGGCACCCACGCTGCTGTCTCCCGACGGCAGCAGGGTCGCCGTCGCCGACGCGCGCGGGCCGGTCCACGATGTGGCGATCGTGGACCTGACCACCGGCCGTACCCGCAGCCACCCGGTGCCTGCCGGCTCGGCGGTACAGCTACTCGCCTGGTCGCCGGACTCGATGCGGCTCGCGTACGCCGTCGCGCCGTATCGGGCGGACAGCCATGGCGACCCCCGGGTCGCGCTCGCCGCCGACGGCGAACTGACACTGCTCGACCTGGCCACCGGCGTCACGTCCACGGTTGCCGGGCAGCGCGGGGTGCTCGACGCGGCGTTCTCCCCCGACGGCAGAACGCTGGCCGTCCAGGTCGGTGCCGAGCTGCGCCTACTCACCGCCGGCGGCGGGAGCACGGTCGTCCCGCTGCCGGGCAGGCACCGGCTCGGCGGGCCAGCCGCCTGGTCACCCGACGGCAGCCGGCTCGCGCTCTTTCGGGTGGCTGCGGGCAGCCCGTCCTGGGCCGCCGGGTATTGGTCGCCGGACGGGTTGGCGGTCCTCGACCTGCCTACCGGGGTGTCCACGCCGCTCGACACCGACGCGACCGCGGTCCTCGGTTGGCAGGGCGCCGACCTGTTGGCAACCAACCGCGACACGATCGTCTCGGTGCCGCCGACCGGGTCGGCCCGGGTCCTCGCCCGGCTCCAGCCCGGCAACGACCACTGGATCGACACGGTGCAGTTGGCGACCGCCCGTATCGGCGACCTTCAGGTGCGCGATACCGGCGTCGATCGCGGCCCGTGGCCGTGGTGGCTGCGGGTGCTCACCGTCGGGCTGGTCTTTCTCGCAGGCGGCGTCGTACTTGTGGCGCTGCGCCGCCGACGGGTTCATTGACGCTGAAATGATCGGGCGCGGGCGGACACGTATCAAGCGACGACCACCCACCGCGAGCACCCGGGAGCCAACCCTTGGCCAGAGCACCCTCCAGCGCCGCCCGATTCGAAGTGCTGTACCGCGACTGCTACCAAGATCTGCTCGGCTACGCGCTGCGCCGGGTGGACCGGCCGGACAGCGCCGCCGACGTCGTCGCCGAAACGTTCCTCGTGGCGTGGCGCCGCATCGACGAGATCCCGCCGGACCGGGCCCGCCCCTGGCTGTTCGGGGTGGCCCGCAACGTGATGGCCAACCAGCACCGGGCCGACCAGCGCCGGGTCGACCTGGCCGAGCGGCTGCGGCAGGAACTGGCGCGGGCGACGGTCATCGCGCCCGACGTCCCGGCGTCGCTCGGGGCCGCGTTCGCCACCTTGCCCGAGGCCGACCAGGAGCTGCTGCGCCTGGTCGCCTGGGAGGGCCTGGGCGCCGAAGACCTCGCCGTCACGCTCGACTGCTCCGTCAACGCGGCCCGCATCCGCCTGCACCGGGCCCGGAAACGCCTCGCTGAGGCGCTCGAGCAGACCTCGATCATCACGCCTCTGAGGAGCTTCGATGCATGACGTCGACGAGGAGCAGGACGGCCTGATCCGGCTGCTCGCCCCCACCGTTCACGTGCGCACCGGCCCGGACGAGGCCATGCTGCGCGCCATCATGGCCACCAACGATCGGCCGGCGCGGTTGCGCGGCCGGCACCGGCGCGGCCTGATCGCCGTCGCCGCTGTCGCCGGGCTGGCCGCGGCCACGTTCGCCGTGCTCGCCGCGCTGCCGACCTCGGCGCCGGTCGGCCCGCCGGCGGCCAACGCGCTGTCGATCACCGAGGACGCCGGCTACCTGGTTATCACGATCAAGGATCCGGCCGCCGACCCGGCGCGGTACCAGGCCGAACTGCGGCGGCGCGGCCTGAACATCACGATCAACCTCGCCCCAGCCCAGCCCGAGGAGGTCGGCAAGGTCGTCTTCTCCGAAGTTGGCGACGGCGGGGAACTGACCTATATCGAGGACCCCGGCCACTGCAACGCCAACGGAAACTGCGCCGTTGGCGTCCGGGTGCCGGAGAGCTTCGTCTCATACGCCCGGATCACGTTCGGCCGCGCCCCGCTGCCAGGCGAGGAAATCGAGGCCGGCACCCCGTCCGGCGGCGACGCCAAGACCGACGCGCTGCGCGGCAAGACCGTCGCCGAGGTCCGCCGGATCACCGCCGCGCAGGGCAAAACGCTGCTGTACCGCGTCGGCTGGCGCTCGCTGGACGCCCCGGCCGAGCAGGTCCCAGGCTCCTGGAAGGTGTACGACGCCGCCTACGGCACCGCCAACAGCATCATCGTCTGGGTGTCCGAGGACGGCACCGCGCCCAGACCGCCCGCCGGCGGGTAGTGCTGAACAGGGCCGCAGCGTGCAGCTGCGGCCCTGTCGGTCGGTTGGTGGTGCTGTGGCTGTGGTGCTACGGGGTCGGGTACTGCGCGATAAAGACCGGCGAGCCGATTCTGGTCGTGTCGGCCGGGCCGCCCACGCCGTTGACGACGTGATCGATCGTTCCGGCGCTGAGGTTGACGGTCATGATGTGGTGCAGCTGGACGCCCGGGGTCTTGGGGACCTCGAAGCCGTTCTCGGTGTGGATCGAAGGGTTGTTCTGGTTGAAGACGTAGGCGCCACCGCCGTAGAGGTGGTGGGTCTTCACGCAGTCGCCGACCTTGTAGGCGGCCCAGCCCTTGACCTTGCCGTTCATCCAGTCGGCCTGGGTCGGCGGGTCGTACGGCAGCTCGTTCTGGAAGAAGATCGTCGTGCCGTTGTTGCCGTTCCAGACGGAGTTGTACTGCTGGAAGTGCTCGACGAACAGGCCCAGCGCGGTCACGTTGTCGCCGTTGATGACCACGCCATTGCGGCCGATGTTGGTCTTCCAGCGCTGGGTGTCGGTGAAGCCCTCGACGCCGTGGTCCGCACGCCAGATCCAGGTGTGGTCGATGAGCACGTTGTCGCTGTTGACCTCGAGCGCGATGCCGGCCTTGCCCACGTGCGGTCCACCGACGCGGAAGTACACGTCGGACAGCGTCGTCGGGTTATCAGCCGAGCTCGGACGGTTGCCGTGCGGCTTGCCGACCCGCAGCAGTACCGGCGACTCGGTCAGGCCCGCGTCGATCGTGACGCCGGCGACGATGACGCCGTCGACGTCAGCGATGTCAAGCGGAGTGGACCCGTTGACGGCGGTGAGCGTGGCGTGGCCGAGACCGAGGACCACCGTGTCGGGGCGCTTGACCTCGATGCTGCGCGCGATGTCGTACACGCCGGGGGTGAGCAGCAGGTTCATGCCGCGGGCGAGCTGGTTGTTGATGACCTGCACCGAGTCCGACGGGCTCGCGACGAAGAAGTCCGTGAGCGGGATCGTACGGCCCGGCGTCATGCCGTTGGCCCACGTGATGCCGCGGCTGTTGCGCTGGGCGGCGGGCACGCGGACGTTGTAGTTGCCCTTCGCGTCGGTGAACAGGAACGGCTTCTCGCGGCTCACCGGGGTGGTGTCCAGCGTGGTGTAGGGCGGGTCGGGGAAGCCGGCCTCGCTGGGAGCGCCGACGACACCGGAGAAGACCTGGTTCCACACACCGTTGGACCAGCCGTCGAGCTCGCTGTTGCGGGTCAGCCACTGCTGCTGCGATCCGCTGATGACGAACGGCAGCTTGGAGTCGGCGATGAAGCCGCCGCTGGCGTACTGCGGACCGGCGGTGCAGTAGTCCATCAGCGACAGGTTGGCACCGCTGATGTTGAGGCGGCGCATGGACACGGCCTGGGAGACGGCCCAGAAGTCCGCGGAGCCCCGGCAGCCGTCCTGGCCGGCGCTGTTGATGTTGATCGACAGGTTGGACAGCGTGCGCCAGAAGTTGACGAGCGCGAGGCAGTTGCTCGTGCCCCCGTTCTCCAGGCAGCGGTTGTAGACCTCGACCTTGCCGTTGATGACCACGTCGGTGGGCGACGCGCCAAGGCCGGCGATCTCGGTGTAGTAGCCGACCTGGATCTGGAGCGGCTGCTGCGCGGTGCCGTATGTTCCGGGCTTGAACAGGTAGGCGTGGCGCGCGGTGCCCATCTCGTTGGCGATCTGCGCGGCGTTGGCCGCGTCGAGGGTCGCCTGGATGTCGCTGACCGGCATGCTTGGGTCGAAGACGGTGACGTTCGTTCCAAGGGCCCAACTGCTGGGGGGCGGCGCGGCGGCGGCCGTTCCCGCCGTCGCGACGGCGGTGGTCAGCACAAGCCCGACCGCGAACGCCCGGAGACCCCGCCTACCGGGGGGCTGGATTGTCATACAGTTCGTCCTTCCTGCTGGACAGGCAATCGGTTGGCGGAGAACGTCGGCCCGGTCAAGACGGCCTGAACAGGCGGCCGAGGTGTTTCCCCGACGAGCAAGCGCTCTCTCGCCCCGTCGGGTAGCGATGCTCATCGGCCTGCCTGTTCAGGGGTCGTGCGGCCCGGACGAGCGGGCCCGATGAGGAGAGCGCTCTCACCGAGCCGCGACTTGTAACAGGACCGGAAAGAAGTGGGTGGGATGTTTCTACCGCGTAAACCCCGCCTGGCGCTACGCCACGCAGCTCTTGACTTTTCCGCGCAACAGCCCTAGTCGAGCCGGCGGCGAGGAGTAATGGGTCTTGACGCAGCCTGTCACGATCTTCGTAGCGAGCGAGGGGGATGAACAGGCCGATGGGTGAATTTCTCAATGCGGTCCTCGAGTTCCCTACCGTCCTGTTCACGTTCCTGCTCGTCGTCGTCATCGTGTACTGGCTGATCGTCCTGTTCGGCGGCGCCGACACCGACCTGCTCGACGCCGACCCGGCCGGTGTCGTCGACGGCGGCGCGGACGGCGGCTTCGGTGGTTTCCTGGGCAGCGTCGGCCTGGGCGGTGTGCCGGTCACGGTGGGGCTGTCGGTGCTCGTGCTGGTCGCCTGGTTCGTCAGCCTGGCCGGCTCGACCGTCGCCGACGGTGCGCTGGCAAGTGTGGCCGTCCTGGTGGCCGCCCTGGTCGTCGCGTGGCTGGCGACCCGCTTGCTCGTGGTGCCGCTGCGGCGGCTCTTCCCGGAGACGAGCGGCGACTCCCGCACCGCGTTCGTCGGCCGCAGGTGCGTGATCCGTACCGGCACCGTCACCGACACGTTCGGCCAGGCCGAGGTCACCGCCGCCGACGGCTCCAGCGCGATCGTGCAGGTTCGCCAGACCGGCACGGACACCTTCACCGCGGGCAGCACCGCGGTCATCTACGAATACGACCGGGACGGCGAGTTCTTCTGGGTCGTTCCCGCGCCTACTGGCCCCACCCCCGGACAGAGGGAGCTCTCATGACCGTCATCACCACCGGCTTCCTCGTTGTGCTCGGCGTGGCCGTGCTCATCGCGGTCGGTGTGCTGTTCGCCGTCAGCCGCCTGTTCCGCAAGATCGAGCAGGGCAAGGCGCTGATCATCTCCAAGGTCCGCAGGGTCGACGTCACGTTCACCGGCGCCGTCGTCCTGCCGGTCGTGCACAAGGCCGAGATCATGGACATCTCGGTGAAGACGATCGAGATCGCGCGGACCGGCCGGGAAGGGCTGATCTGCCGCGACAACATTCGTGCCGACATCCGGATCACGTTCTTCGTGCGGGTCAACAAGACCATCGAGGACGTCATCAAGGTGGCCCAGGCGATCGGCACCGTGCGCGCCAGCGACCAGGAGACCCTGCAGGAGTTGTTCAGCGCGAAGTTCTCCGAGGCGCTCAAGACCGTCGGCAAGCAGCTGGACTTCGTCGATCTGTACACGAAGCGCGACGAGTTCCGCGACCAGATCATCCGGGTGATCGGTACCGATCTCAACGGCTACAGCCTCGAGGACGCCGCGATCGACTTCCTCGAGCAGACGCCGCTGCACAGCCTCGACAACGCCAACATCCTCGATGCGCAGGGCATCCGGAAGATCACCGAGCTGACCGCGATCGAGCACGTGCGGACCAACGAGTTCCGGCGTAACGAGGAGAAGGAGATCAAGCGCCAGGACGTCGACGCCCGCGAGGCGGTCCTCGAGCTGGAGCGGCGTCAGGCCGAGGCGGAGATCAAGCAGCAGCGGGAGGTCGCCACCCTGCGGGCGCGCGAGGAGGCGGAGACCGCCCGGGTCCGGGCCGAGGAGCGGCTCAAGTCGGCGACCGCCGAGATCCGCACCGACGAGCAGGTCGGCGTCCAGCACGAGAACAAGCAGCGGGAGATCGCCGTCGCCGAGAAGAACCGGGAGCGGGTCATCGCGATCGAGTCGGAGCGCATCGAGAAGGACCGCATGCTTGAGGTCATCGCCCGCCAGCGGGAGACCGAGCTGAGCACGATCTCCAAGGACAAGGAGGTCGAGGCGGAGAAGCGGGCCATCGCCGAGGTGGTCCGGGAGCGGATCGCGGTCGAGCGTACCGTCGCCGAGCAGGAGGAGCAGATCAAGCGGCTCCGCGTCGTCGAGGAGGCCGAGCGCACCCGCCAGGCCGTCGTCATCCAGGCGGAGGCGGAGGCGCAGGAGAACCTGGTCAAGGGCATCAAGGCGGCCGAGGCGGCCGAGCAGGCCGCCAAGTTCAGGGCCCGCGAGGAGCTGGTGCTCGCCGAGGCGAGGCAGCAGACCGCCGAGCTGGAGGCTCGCGCCAAGATCCGCCTGGCCGAGGGCGTGCAGGCTGAGGCGGCCGCGACCGGTCTGGCCGACGTGCAGGTCCGGGAACGCAACGCCGAGGCGATCGAGAAGGTCGGCCGGGCCGAGGCGGCCGTGGAGCGGGAGAAGGCGGTCGCGAACGCGGAGACGATCGAGAAGGCGGGCCTCGCTGAGGCCGCGGTCGAGCGGGAGAAGGGCGCCGCCCTCGCCGACGCGCTGCGCGACAAGCTCAAGGGCGAGGCCGAGGGTCTCACCGAGAAGGCCGCCGCGCTCGCCGCGATGGACGGGGCGACCCGCGATCACGAGGAGTTCCGTCTGCGCCTGGAGATGGAGAAGGACGTCCGTCTCGCCGGCATCGACGTGCACCGGCAGGTCGCCGAGCAGCAGGCGCTCGTCCTGGCGGCCGGCCTGGAGAAGGCGAACATCGACATCGTCGGTGGCGACAGTGTCTTCTTCGACAAGCTGCTCGGCTCGATCAGCCTCGGCAAGAGCGTCGACGGCTTCGTCCAGCACTCCGACGTCGTGCAGACCGTCGGCGCCTCCTACCTCAACGGCAACGGCGATCTGGCCCGCGATCTCGGGCGGGTGCTCGGCTCGATGAGCACCGCCGACGTGTCCAACCTGACGCTGTCGGCCTTCCTGGCCCAGCAGATCCAGCGTGGCGGCCCCGACCGGGGCAAGCTGCGTGAGCTGCTCGACACGGCCCGCCAGCTCGGCATCGCCGACAAGCCGGTCGCGGCCCTGGCGGCGGCCGAGCAGTGACCGGCGGCCAGACCGTGACCGTCGATGCGGCGGCGCCCGCCGCGGCGAGCCTGGACGTCGGCACGTACGAGGTGCTGCGCGACCGGCTCGCCGCGCAGGCGGCCGAGCTGACCCGCCGGGCCGAGGCCCTCAACGCGCGGCGGACCGAGGTGTTCGGCGGCAGCGACCTGCGGCTGCTCGGCACCGAACGGATCCGCACCGAGCACAATTGCGTCCCGCGCGACATCGTGTCCGTCGGTGGGCTGATGCTGTTCGGGTACAACGTCTTCCTCGGCCTCAAGCCGGAGACGACCGTCGACGACGTGTTCTCGCTGCACCGGTTCAGCCGGGACGGCGACGCGTTCCGGTTCAGCAAGCCGTCCAGGGACGATCCCGCCGACCTGCCCGGCCTGCTGCGTGACCCGCAGCTGCTGCGCGACTTCGGCGAGGTGTACAAGTACTATCGGGACACCCGGCTGCTGCAGCTGCGCCGGCTCGACGGGAAGCTCCTCGCCGTCTTCCAGACCGGCCCGCGCACCGACGACATCAAGGTGCTGCGCTGGGCCGTCGACACCGCCAGGCCCAATGAGACCAGCAATGTGTCCTATGTGGACAACCGCGGCGAGCGCGACCATGTGTTCCCGCCGTCGCACGACTTCGAGTGGCTCCCGGTCGGCCGGGACCACCACGTCCTTGGCCGGCACCCGCACATCTCCATCGAGGACGTGGTGTTCGTCGAGACCATCGGCGGCGACCTCACGGTCAAGGTGGAGAACAACACCGAGACGGGCGAGGGCGTCTACAGCGAGCCGGTCGACGAGCCGCTGCAGAGCCTCGCCGACGCCGACGTCAGCTACGCCCGTATCGGTCCGCTCGTTCTGCTGCGCATCCGCCCGTACAAGGAAACGGTCTTCAGGTTTCTGGTGTTCAACACCCGGACCCGGGCGGTCGTCCGGCTCGACGGGATCGGCCAGGGCTGCCAGCGCCTGCCGGAGGACCAGGGCCTGATCTTCCCGGGCGGCTACTACCTGGCCACCGGCGTCGCGCGGACGTTCGACACCGACGTGGCCGACCTCGAGTTCGAGCGCGTCATCCGGGCCGCCAACGGCGAGGACGTGCTCTACGTCTTCCACGCCCGCGCCGACGGGCGGTCGCTGCTGCTGCCCTACAACGTCATCCGCAAGGCGGTCGAGAACCCGCTCGTCTGCCACGGCTACTCCCTGTTCGACGACGGGACGCTCGTGGTCTTCCGGGCCATGTCCGCGGAGCCGACCCGGGTCCACACGATGCAGGTGTGGCAGACGCCGTACCTGTCAGACACCTACGCCGCGACGCAGCCGATCGGGACCGGGCCGCTGGACCGGGTGGGCAACGCCGACCTCGTCCGCGGCATCTCCGACTGCCTGTCCGTGGCCCGGATGGTCGCGGAGATGGGCCCGTCCGCGGCGGTCTTCGAGGCGATCATCGCCGCGTGTGTCCGCGCGGTCGACCACTACCACTGGCTCGGCGAGCCGGAGCTGGGCGACCTGCGCGGTCCGCTCGCCGAGCTGCGCGGCGCCGCCGAGCAGGTCCTCGCCGAGTTCGAGAAGGTACATGCGCTCACCGAGCAGGCGGCCACCGCGCTCGGCGAGGCGGCAGGGCGGGTCGAGTCACTGATCCGCCGCTCCCAGGGCGAGCCGCCGGTCGACACCGACGGCTGGGTGCGCCTCCTCGCCGACCTCCGCCAGACGCAGGGCTCCCTCGTCCCGCTGCGCGAGCTGCGCTACGCCGACACCGACCGGATCGCCGCCCTGGAGACACGGCTCGGCGAGGAACTCGTGGCCGCCGCCAAGCGCGCGGTGACGTTCCTGCGACGCGACGACGCCTTCGCCGGCTACCACGCCGACGTGCAGCGCCTGGCCGGCGACGCCGAGGCGATCCGTACCGTGGCCGAGGCCGCGCCGGTCGGCGAGCGGCTGGCCGCGCAGGCCGCGGGGTTGCAGGTCGTCACGGAGGTGGTCGGCTCCCTCGAGATCGCCGACGCCACCGTCCGCGTCGGCATCCTGGACCGGATCAGCGAGGTCCTCGGCGGCGTCAACCGGGCCCGGGCCACCCTCGGCGCCCGTCGCCGCGAACTGCTCGCCGTCGAGGGCCGGGCCGAGTTCGCCGCCGAGTTCGCGCTGCTCGGCCAGGCGGTCACCGGCGCGCTCGCGGTCGCCGACACACCCGAGCGCTGCGACGAGCAGCTGGGCCGGCTCATGCTCCAGCTGGAGAACCTCGAGTCCCGCTTCGGCGACTTCGACGACTTCCTCACCCAGCTCGCCGACAAGCGCACCGACGTCTACGAGGCGTTCTCCTCCCGCAAGCAGGCGCTGCTCGACGAGCGGGCCCGCCGCGCCGACCGGCTCGTCGAGTCCGCGGAACGGATCCTCGCCGGCATCGGGCGCCGGGTCGCCACGATGACCTCACCCGACGACGTCAACACGTACTTTGCGTCCGACCCGATGGTCGTGAAGCTGCGCCGCGTCGCCGGCGAGCTGCGGGATCTGGGCGACCAGGTCCGCGCCGAGGAGCTGGAGGGCCGGATCAAGGCGGCCCGGCTCGAGGCCGGCCGGGTGCTGCGCGACCGGCTCGACCTGTTCGCCGGTACGGCCGACGTCATCCGCCTCGGCCGGCACCAGTTCGCCGTCAACACCCAGGCGATCGACCTCACGCTCGTCCCGCACGGCGACGAGCTGGCGTTCACCGTGACGGCCACCGACTACCGCGCGCCGGTCGACGACCCGGTGATCACCGCCGCCCGTCCCTTCTGGGGACAGCTGCTCGTGTCAGAGGCACCCGACGTGTACCGCGCGGAGCACCTGGCCTGCGTGGTGCTCGACGCCGCATCGGCCGGACAGTCCATTTCGGACGGTCCGGTCCTCACGCTGGACGCGCTCCACCAGGCCGCGGACACCGACGGCGACCTCCGCGACCTGGTGCGGCGCGTCGCCGACAGTCGCTACGCCGAGGGGTACGAGCGGGGCGTCCACGACCACGACGCGGCCCTCGTCCTCGACGCGCTGCTGCGGCTGCACGCCGACGCCGGCCTCCTGCGCTACCCGGCGGCGGACCGGGCCGCGGCGCAACTGTTCTGGACGTTCGGCGCCGACGACGAGGTCAAGGCGGCCTGGACCCGGCGGGCGCGGTCGCTCGCCCGGGCCCGGACCGCGTTCGGCCGCTCGGACGCGATCGGGCAGCTGTGCGCCGAACTGCAGGCGGCGGTGGCCGCGTTCCAGCCGGCGGCCGGATCGGCCGGCCTCGCCGGGGAGTACCTGTTCGAGGAGCTGAGCAGCACGCCGTTCGGATTCGTCACCAGCGCCGGCGTACGGACGTTCCTCGACCGGTTCTGGCGTACCCTCGGCGGCCCGAACGCGACCTCCACCCGCGAGCTCAACGAGGACCTGCGCGCCCTCGACGGTGACCTCGCCGCGCGCCGCCAGCTCGTCCATGCGTGGCTCACCTCCTTCGCCGGCACCGTTGACGGTCCCGGTGACGGAGACCTGGAAGAGGCGGCCGCGATCGTGCTCTGCGGTGCCGACCTGCCGCGCCACGAATCCTCCGCCCCCCTCACCGCGACCGTCGAGGGCCTGCTCGGCACCCATCCGCGGATCGTCGGCCGCCGGATGGAGGTGCGCCTCGACGAGGTGCTCGCCCGCACCCGCCGGTTCCGTCTCGAACGGGTTCCGGCCTTCCGCGAGTACCAGCGGCACCGCAACGAGCTGGCCGCCCGCGAACGGGACCGGCTGCGGCTCGACGAGTACAAGCCGAAGGTGATGAGCGCGTTCGTGCGCAACCGGCTGCTCGATGAGGTGTACCTGCCCCTCATCGGCGACAACCTGGCCCGGCAGCTGGGTGCGGTGGGCGATACGACGCGCGCCGACCAGATGGGCCTGCTGCTACTCATCTCACCACCCGGCTACGGCAAGACAACGCTGATGGAGTACGTCGCCAGCCGCCTCGGGCTGGTGTTCGTCAAGGTGAACGGCCCGTCACTCGGAAACCTGGTCACGTCGGTCGACCCGGCGGAGGCCCCGAACGCCACCGCCCGCCAGGAGGTCGAGAAAATCAACTTCGCGCTCGAGATGGGCAACAACGTCCTGCTGTACCTCGACGACATCCAGCACACATCGCCGGAGCTGCTGCAGAAGTTCATCTCCCTGTGCGACGCCCAGCGCCGCATGGAGGGCGTCTGGAACGGCCGGACCCGCACGTACGACCTGCGCGGCAAGCGGTTCGCCGTGTGCATGGCCGGCAACCCGTACACCGAGTCGGGGCAGCGCTTCCGAATCCCGGACATGCTGGCGAACCGTGCCGACGTGTGGAACCTCGGCGACGTCCTGACCGGCAAGGACGACCTCTTCGCGCTCAGCTACATCGAGAACGCGCTGACCTCCAACACCATCCTCGCCCCGCTGTCCACCCGCGACTGCGGCGACGTCGAGCTCCTGGTCCGGCTGGCCCGGGGCGACGACACCGTGCGACCGGACCAGCTCGCCCACCCGTACTCGCCGGTCGAGGTGGACCAGATGCTGGCCGTACTCCGCAAGCTGCTGCGGGTACAGGAAGTGGTACTCGCGAACAACCGCGCGTACATCGCCTCCGCAGCACAGGCCGACGCGTCCCGCACCGAGCCGCCGTTCCTCTTGCAGGGCTCGTACCGCAACATGAACAAGCTCGCCGAGCGCGTCGTACCGGTCATGAACAACGCCGAGCTGGAGGCCGCCATCGACGACCACTACGTCGGCGAGGCGCAGACGCTCACCGCCGGCGCCGAGGCGAACCTGCTCAAGCTCGCCGAGATCCGCGACCGGATGACACCCGAACAGGCGGCGCGGTGGGCCGAGGTCAAGGCCGCGTACCTGCGGGCGCGAGCGCTCGGCGGTGCCGACGACGATCCGATGAGCCGGGCGGTCGGCGCGGTCGGGCTGCTCGCGGACCGGGTCGGCGCGGTGGAGGCAGCGATCGACCGGGCAGCCGCGACAACGCGGCGTTCCGGCCCCGCATAGGAGATCCGCGTCCGGTCGCGAGGTCGCACCCGGGGCGAGGGCCTTGAGGATGGCCACGCCCATCGGGTTGCCGTTCGTACCGCCGGCAGCGGAGGGTTGCACCTTCAGGAGGGATCTTTTTCGGCACCCTCGCTGCCGAGCAGCTCCGCCAGCTTGGTGTTGATCGCATCGATGTCGAACGGGGTCGTGGCCGGGCCTGCCTCGGGATGCCAGTCCTCGATCGGAGCGTCGCCGCGGCCCGCGGTGCACACGATGGAAGCGACGGCCGAGTCGTCCAGCTCGTCGATCTTCTCGACGGTGATCTGGTGCTCCCACTGGTCGCCAAGGTCGTAGACGTACGTCATCGTGGCGCCCTCGCCGGGCATGGCCTTTCCCAGCCGTGCGCCTGATTCGTCGTCGCAGTCGTCGAGCCCGAAGTACGGATCGGCGTAGCGGTGGCGATCCGTCTCGAACGTGTGCAGGTGGTCGCCGTCCCAGTCGAAGGCCACCTGGAGCGCGAGGTGCAGCACGTCCAGCGGAATCGCCGCCGGGACGCGCAGCCGCCGCCACACGGGCGGCCTGACATCGGACAGGACGATCTTCAACTGGTACACCTTCAGCGGAGGGCGCCCGGCGGCGGTGAGCGCGTCGCGGAGGCCCGGTGCGCCGGGGTGGCCGCTGGCGTCGACGACCGCCATGCCGCCGGACTCCTGCACGAGGTGGTACGCCTCCTCGAGATCCTCGACGGCGAGCGCGTACTCGACGGCCAGCCAGCACCGGTCCGCCTCGCTCGGCTCCGGCCACTCGTCCTCCGCATCCCACTCGCCCAGGACCGCACGGGCGTGCGGGGCGAGCATCGGCCGGTCGAGCGCGGCCTGCCACGCCGGCCGCATCGCCTCACCGAACGCGGCGACCAAGCCGACCCCGGCGACCCGAGCGGCCGCCGTCCCCGCCTCGGCCGCGGCCAGCACCTCGTCCACCGCCTGGATCGGATCCCGCCCGGCGACCCACCGGTTCGCCGCCTGCCAGGCATCCGTCTCGGACAGTGCCGCCAGCCGGACCAGCAGGTCGCCGGCCGGCAGGTCGGCCCTGACCGGCTGCGGCGTGACGGCGGCGAAGCGCCGGGCCGCCCACCGGCCCAGCGCCGTCAGCCGTCCCTCGACGTCGACCGCGCCGAACTCGACCAGCACCGCCATCCCCGCCTCGACCTGCTCCGCACGACGCCGGAACGCCTCGAACACCGCGCCGGACTCCCGGTCCCCCAGCTCGCGGAGCCGCTCGTACACGGCGCCTTCGAGCGCCTCGGCCGCCGGCGCCGGCTCGGTGTCCAGAAGCTCCAGCACCGTCCGGCACAGCACGACGGCGCCCTCACCGCGACGGTCGTAGGATTCCGATCGCAGTACCGCGAGCAGCGCGCCCCACCACGCTTCCAGCCGATCGGCCGGCGGCCCGGCAACGGCCATCGCCCGGCCCGCTTCGACCGCGATGAGCCCGGCCGCCTGCGCCGCCACCCACGGCCGGTGCATCACCTCGACATCAGCCGCACTACGAACCCGCGCCGGCGCCGTGACCCCCATCGCCGCCGCGGCCGGCACGACGTCGTCGCGTCGGAGCACACCCTTCGCGGTCACGGCTCGCCCGGCGCTGCCCAGCCAACCGGCCAGCAGTCCCGCGCGGACCATAATCGTGCAGTTGTCGACATCGAGAGCAAGCTCGGCAGTCATCGCGAGAGCATAGAAGAGCCTCTCCAACAAACCCGCGGCTCATTCGTTTGCGACACGCGCCGCTTGAAGCACCGACGATATTTCGTTCACTCCAGCGCGTCCAGGCGCGCGGCGTCCTCGTCCCCGCCGTGTGCGCGCAACTCGGCCAGTGTCGGCTCGGCCAGCTCCAGCAGCCGCGCCAGGTCGGCCATTCGCTCGATCAGATCGACGCGGGTCGTGACGGCGCGGCCGCGAGCCATCGCTAGAGCACGGTCGAGCAGCACACGGCGGCGAAGCACCGCGTCATCGCACCACAGCTGCGCGAAGTGCCGCCGGCGCAGCTCGAACGAGCCGACGCGGCTCGGTGGAAGCTTGGGCGGGCCCGCGAACGCCTCGGCGCGCAGGGTCACCCGCCAGACACCGTTGATGAGCTGCCGGAGGGTGCCGCGACCGTACTTCCCTTCCGCAAGCCAGCCGGTCCAGATCTCTTCCGGGTCTCCCGTCCCTTCCGCCCCGATCAGGTCGTGGATCGCCGGGACGTCGGCGCAGACCTCTTCGATGAACGCGTCCCGCCGCGGTGCCGCGCTGCTGTAGGCGATGACACCGCTGTCGACCGTCTCCACGAGGTACACCGGCAGGAACGCGTCCTGATGACTCTCGACCGCAAGGTTGCGCAGGAGCCTCGGCACGTTGAACTCGGTCCGGTCGGGACGTCGCGCCAGCCGCGTGACGGCCTCCGGAGTGAACCATGTCGGGGCGAACAGCCCGGTGAAGCGGGACCGGTCGGCGAGGCGGTCCTCCGGTACCTCGGGCGTCGGCAAGATGGCCACCGACCCATCGTAGTGCCCGCGCGGCAACGGGCGATGGGTGAACTGCTCGAACAGCAGGTCCTGCCGGACCTCCTTCGGCTCGAGGCGGACGCCGGCGCGCAGCGCTTCCAGCCCGAGCGGGGTCAGCTCGGCCCGGTCGCCGGCGAACCGAACGTGCCCGATCCGCGCGAGGAACGCAAGGCACCGCTGCACGAGCGACACCTGGATGCCCAAGAACGAGGCAAGCTGCTCGGGGTGTGACATGCCGCCCTCGTGGATCGCACGCACGAGGAAGCGGTCGACGATCTCGTACGCCGGCTCGTCGTACACGCTGGCCGACACCTCGACCCGCCACAGCGGCCAGAGCACCGGAAAGAACCGCAGCGGCCGTACCGTGGGCAGCGTCATCGTGTGCTCCAGCGCCCGGCGCGCGGGAAAGATCACCTGACGGCTCACAGAAGCCCCTCCAGCTGCTGCTGTACCTCACGCGACGGCCGCAGGTCGCCGGAGTGGGTCAGGTGGTCGGTCAGCGCCAGCATGAGTTCGGCGAACGGCCTGTCCCTCGCGGCCCGCAGGGTGCTCCCGTCGCCGACGAGCACCAGCTGACGCCGGGCCCGGGTGATGGCCACGTTGATCCGGCGGAGTTCCTTGAGGAAGCCGATGTCGCCCTGCTTGTTGCTACGCGTGAAGCCGTAGACGATCAGGTCCCGCTCGCCGCCCTGAAACGCGTCGACGGTGCCGACGTTGTCCGCGATCACGGCGGCGTCGCCCAGTGCCTTGGTGAGCTGCTCGGTGACGAGTTCAACCTGGGCACGGTACGGCACGATGACCGCCCAGTCCGGGTACTGGTCGACGTACCAGGTGATCAGGAGAGTAATGAGGTCAGCCTCGAATGGGTTGATATAACCGCCCCGGCCCCACTCCTCCTGGCGGCGCCCCGGCCGCTCCGCCCGGCGGGCCACCGGCTGATCGGCAGTGTCGACCATCGCGAACGGCGCGCGGAAAACAGAATCGGACGGCCCGCCGGGATGTTCGGTCGTCAGTACCCCCGAGTAGAAGCGGTCGGAGACGAACCGGGCGAGCGGCTCAGGCATCCGTCGCTGGATAGTCAACATGACCCGGTGCTGGTCGTCGGCGCTGAGGTAGAGGCGCTCAAACGCGCTGCGGCGCAACAGATCGGCGACCTGCTCCGCGGCCCCGCCACGTAGGCTCTCCATCCAGCCCTTGACCTCGTCGTCGAGGTACGGCGGTAGCTGGTGGTGGTCGCCGACGAGCACGCTCCGTTTGGCCCGTACGAGCGGGACGAGCAGGTTGGGCGTGGAGATCTGGCCGGCCTCGTCGACGACCGCGAGGTCGAACTCGAGCTCCGCCAGCAGCGCCGTGGTCGCGGTGCCGACGCAGGTGGCCACGACCACGTCGGCGTAGCGGACGAGCTCGCGCTGCAGCTCCTCGTCGGCGTCGCGGACGCGGTCCCGCCATTCCGCCAGCAGGCCAGCGCGGGAACGCACGGCGGTGACCGCCTCGGCCGTCAGCCGACGGTGCTGTTCCCAACCAGCAAGATCATCGGCCTCCGGAGCCGGCGGCAGCCCAGGGGCTGCGGGGACGGGCCGCAAACAGTCGCGAATCACCTCGGCAGCCCTACGGGCCTGTTCCAGGGCCGCGCGCCGTTCGACGGCCGCGGCATCCCGCGCGGCGGCCTGCCGGGCCGTCTCGGGATCCCGCCACGCAAGCGCGTCGGCCTGCGCCAGCAGGCCGACGTGGGCAGCCTCGGCCTGGCCGGCGGCGGCCCGGACCGACCCGGCGGTCGCCTCGGCTGCCTGCGCTGAACGCCATCTGCGGGCGGCGAGCCAGCGGAAGAAGAAGGCCAGCAGACCCCTACTGGCCCGCGCATCTGCCGCGGCGAAGCGCCGCCGTGCGGCGGCCAGGTGCCGTTCGGCGCCGGCGAGGTCGGCCCGCACCCGCTGGAGCGCCGCGCCGGCCATTGCGAGCTGGGCCGCTATCGGTGCGATCGCGCGCTGCCGAGCCGCGTCGCCGGCGGCCGCTGCCGTCTGAGCCCGCGCATCGGCGGCGCGCGCCTCGTCGACCTGGGCACCGAGAAATTCCAGCCAACGCACGGCCGGCGCCGACGAGGCGGAGCCGGGCGGCTGAGCGTCCGCGAAGGCCGACAATCGCGATGCTGTGCCCTCCGTCGCCGCGAGGATTTCGTCACGCAGCCCTTGCACCTGGGCCTCGACCATGAACGTCCGCGCTTGGCTCGTCATGGAATCCTCGTTGCCGACCCGCACCGCCCGGAGATGTCCCGGCAGGCGCTCCAGCACGTTGTCCACTGCACGGTTCGTGTGCGATGTGACCAGCACCCGCTCGCCAACTGCCACCGATCCCGCCGCGATCTCGATGATCGTGCGGGTCTTGCCGGTGCCCGGCGGCCCGAGCACCAACAGCTGGTCCGGTACTCGAAGCGCACTTCGGAAGGCGGACAGCTGCCCGGGGTCGAGCGGCTCACGCGGCGCTACCGCGGCGGGGGAAAAGGGCCGCAGCCGCCGGTCTACGAGCTCGGCGAGCAGCTGGGGATTCACCGCCCGCCCCTGCCGCAGGGTCTCGATGGCGTCCAACTGTGCCTTGTGCACCCGGTCGCTCGGCAGTTCGTGCAGCCCGCCCTGGTCCGGGATGCTCCGATAGTCGACGGCGCTGTCGAAACGAACCACGACGTCGAGACCATCGACGCGCACGATGCGCCCGCGCAGGTTGGGCTCGTCGGCGATGAATACCGGCGCGCCGACGGTCAGCCGCGCCGGGCGCACGAGTGTGAACGTGTATACGCCCCGGCCGGAATGCCGCTCTTCACGGGTGCTGCGCTTGCGCGCATACTGCGCCGGCGGTGCGGTGCGCTGCCGTTCGATCTCGATGTCGCGGGTCGCCTCGACCACCTCGGTCAGCAGGTCGAGATAGGCGGCGTGGTGAGGCGGGTGTGCCGACGCCACGGCGCGCTGCGCGTCGAGCAGCGACCACTCGCGGGCGATCGCCGGCCACTGGGCCGACCAGCCGGGCGGCACGTCACGCACGTGCTCGAAGGCCCGCCAGCCGGCGACGCCCATGAGCGTGAGCGCGCCGCGGAGCAGGCGCTCCTGGTCCTTGAACGTCAGCCGGGCGACATGACCCAACCGGTAGGCATCGCCGTGGTCGCTGACGTAGAGCGTCGCCGCATGCCGCTGGGTGTAGACGATGAGCCTGGCGGGCGACTCCTCGATGCGTGCGGGAAGGGTCCCGGCGGCGCACAGCCGGGCCATCTCGCCGATCAGCCCCACGGCGTTGGTAGTGCGGTCGCGAGCGAGCTGCTCGACCGCCTTCCCCGAGGGCACAATCGCGATCGGACCGGACAGCCGGACCGGCCGTACAGTCATGCGGCGCCGCCCAGCGAGAGCGTCCGACGGGCCCGGCTGAGCGCATCGCCCAGCTCCCGGACGTGGGGCCGGCCCGGGTCGGGACCGAGCGCACGGAGCAGCAGGTCGTCGAGTGCCTCCGGGAAGGCGGGCAGAGTCGCCCGGACGGGTGGTGTCAGCAGCGGTACCGGCGGATGCCCGGTCAGCGTGTGATGCACCAGCGCCGCGACCATCTCGACGTCGACCGCCGGGCCGGGTGCCCCGCCCGCCTTCGCCAGGCCAGCCCACCCCAGGTCGCGCAGGACCACGCCGTCGGCGGTCACGACGATCCCATCGGGCGTCAGCGCCCGATGGGATCGCCCGCGCCCGTGCAGCGCGCCGATGGCGGCGCAGACCCGGGACGCCGCAGCGAGCGCGCGGGCGGCGGTCAAGCGGTCGGACGGTACGGCGGACGGCCCGAACGCCTCACGCCAGGTGCGCCCCTCCGGCCGCGCCATGACGAGGGTCGTGGCCGCCCCGCCCTCGTGAAGATCGAGCAGCTTCGGCCAGCCACGCTCGGCAGGGCGTTGACGCAGTAGCCGCGCCTGCACCCGCAGCGCCTCGCGAGGCTCGCTCACGCCGGGTCCGACGGCCTGGCGCAGCCGGACGCGGACCGACTCCGACCCGATCCGGGCGGCGGTGGCCTCGCGCCAGGTGCCGGTGCGATCGGCCGTGGTCTCCTCGGTGGCGTCCGAGTGCAGCAGGTAGACGTGTGGCCCGACGATCGTCTCGTTGCCGGGCCGCCAACGCCGATCCGGTCCGCTGCGGATGGCGGCCGGCGGCGACTTCGGCTGCTCGTCGCGATACGGCTCGTAGAAGCTGCGCCGGATGTGTCGGGCGGCGGGTTGCAGCAGCAGGCCGCGCAGCACCGTCTCGTCCCACAACTCGATCGCGACGCCGGTGGCCGCCTCCTGCGCAAGCTTCCAGGGCCGCCACCACTGCCGCTCAAGTGGACCCAGGCTCGCCGGGGTGCACAGCACCCAGCGCTTGACCGTGTAGCCGTGCTGAGCGGCCGCCGTCACGGCACGCTGGAAAGAGCTCTGAATATTGGTTCGCTGGCTGGGCCCGACGCCGCCCATAAGGTACTTCGCCTGGAAGATCTCGACGTCACCGTCGAGCTCGCCAATGAGCACGTCAATGCCCCAGTCACCAGGGGCGTTGGCGTAGACGAGGCTCGCGGATCCGGAGATCGCTTGCACGAGCAGCGCGAGCATCTGCTCGAAGTCCTCCGGTGCGCCGGACTCCCCCGCCCGGCTCCGGTGCGCGTGGAAATTGACCGGTGGCTGACCCGCCGACATCACCACGGGACCGACTCCCCCCGCCCTTATCGCAGTGCGTCAATGCCAAATCACCGTAATGGGGCCGCAGCAGAGATCGCAAACTGGTCACTGCGGTCGGTCAGGAACTCCGGATGTTTCCACCGCGTGTTCATTGTGGCCGGGGCGGGGCATCGCCAATCGCTCCAGCGCGACTGCGACCATCACCGCCGGCCGCCGGCGCCCACCGCGGGCAGTATGAGCATTACCTGATCAACGGGGTGCGGTGCGGAAGCCTTCACCCGAGGTGATATTGGTCCTTGACATGGGAGGCCAGATGGGCTGAGCTCTTACCTACGGTCGTTCGGCCGATAGGCCGGGCTGAGGATGGAGGGTGGAGTAACGGTGCAGAGTCTCCATGGCTCGGTCCTTTCGCTCTTCACTGGGGCGGGAGGTCTAGATCTAGGCCTGGAGGTCGCCGGGTTCGACACGGTGGCGTGCCTAGAGATCGACCCAGTCTGCGCGGACACCCTGCGGGAGAACCGTCCGTCATGGAAGCAGCTAGACAGCGGTGATGTGACCGTCGCCGCCGAGATGGTTAGGCCGATGGACCTCGGCCTGAAGGTTGGCCAGCTGGATCTGATTGCCGGTGGACCGCCGTGTCAACCTTTCTCGATAGCCGCCCAGTGGGCGAACTCTGGCCGGCGCGGCATGGACGACGACCGTGCGCAGACCGTGATCGCGATGCTCGACCTGGTGGAGTCTTTCCTACCCAAGGCGCTGCTCATCGAGAACGTTGCCGGCTTCCTTCGAGGCGAGATCTCGGCCTCGCCGTTCATAACGGAGCGCCTCGCTGAGATTAACAAGAGGCACGGCACCGCCTACGACCTCCACGCGCGCATCGTCGATGCCGCCGACTACGGCGTGCCGCAGCATCGCAGCCGTGTAATCGCAGTGGCGACCAGCGACGGGCGGGAATTCGAGATGCCTGCCGCCACGCACGCCGACGCGCCTGTGCGGGCCTGGGACGCGATCGGTGACCTTTCTGAGACCGACCTACCGCCGAACCAGGGCGCCTGGGCCGAGCTGCTGGCCTCCATCCCTGAAGGGGGAAACTACCAATACCTGACAGCTCGTGGTGACGGTGAGGAGCTATTTGGTTACCGTACGCGGTACTGGTCGTTCCTGCTAAAGCTGGCGAAGGACCTGCCGGCCTGGACGTTGCCGGCCAGTCCGGGGCCGTCGACCGGACCGTTCCACTGGGACAACCGCCCGTTGACCGCTCGTGAGTGCCTCCGGCTGCAGAGCTTTCCGGACGACTGGCGTCTGGTGGGCACCCACAGGCAGCGCATTAAACAGGCAGGGAACGCCACGCCGCCGCTGCTTGCGGAGGTCGTGGGGCGTGCCCTCTTGGCGCACCTGTGGGGGGCGTCGACGGGCGACCAGGAGCCGCCGAAGCTGCTTCGGCCACGGACCGCAGGAGCGGTACCGAAACCGGTCCCACCGGTCCCGGTGCCCGAGCGCTTCCGGTCGCTGGTGGGCAGTAAGGACGCTCACCCCGGCGCTGGTAAGGGCCCGTCCCCGCGGCGCACGGTATCTACGTCTCCGACTGGGCAATTGCGAGCAGATTCCCCCACAGAACGCTCCACTCTCTGAGTCCAGACGGGGCTGGAGTGGCGTTGGAAAGATCCGCGGTGAAGCGGACATTCGACACGCCATTGGGGAACGGCACGCTGACCTGTGGAACGTCGGAGGCCCGATAGAAGCGCAGATTCCCTTTGGCGGCCAACGTGTCAAAACGGGTGTCGTCCGCCTCGGCGATGCGGCTGCCCACCAACGCCATCACATGCTGGTGGAGCTTCTCGCCTGCCTGTAGCGAGCCCGTGAGCAGAGCGGCGATCCGATGGTAGAGGTCGAGGACGCTCGGGCCCCTGTCGCTTCGGTCAAGGACTAGGCTTGCGATGAGAACCCGGTCGGGCGGAACGAGCTGCGACGCGGAGAAGGCATGCCGGCGCTCGGCGTGGGTCGTGGCCTTCACCTCGACGTGATTGCCATCGTCGGTAAAGTCGTAGCGGTACGAGCCGGCCGAGCGCCAGGCTGTGGTGGCATGAACCGGGTCCCGTGCCTCGTGTAGCAGGAACAGCTCTGCCCAGATGCCTGTCATGTCTTTGTTGGCTTCGGAGTCAAAGTTCCGGAACAGCTCGTTGAGCCATGCCACCTGGCGGCCGAGTTCGTCGGCTCCGTTATCGCCGATCCGCTCGAGCAGCGACGGCAGGAGACGCAGGAACCAGTCCTGTACCGCGGGGTCGTGGGTCACGCACTCCAGCACGGAGTAGATGGCGGGCTGCTGGTCGTCGACGAGGCGAAGCACCCGCCGGTGGCGGAGTCTTAGGTTGGCGTAGTGCCGGTCCGGCAACGAGGTCGGCGGAACGCCAGGCTCAGCGACGACGAGCGCAGGCAGCCCTTCGGGTGTCTTTCCCAGTCGTACGGCTGGGCTGGCTAACTGCTCGGTTGCGTATGACGTGGTGGCGGCACCGTCGGCTGGTGACGGAAGACGGTCAAAAATTCGTCGCACGTCTGGGTAGGCCAGCGTCATCGGGCCTCCCGCCGGTAGCTGCGCAGCCCTGCGGGAAGCCATGCCGCCAGAATTGGGCATCCCTGTCTCAGGTAGCCGTCCGCACCGGTCAGACTCTTCCCACCCTCTTGGAGATCCGGTTCGTGAAGCTGGATCGTAAGAAGACCGTCACTCACACCGGGAAGACCGTCTCCGCCGGCCCGGAACTCGCGGTCGCCAGGGTAGTAGGCGTCGGCGCGCGGGTCCTGTTCTTTTCCCCGCCCCTGGAAGACCTGACTGACGACCCTGTTACGGACAGCACGCTTCGGTCGGTGTCCCGGCCGCATGTCGACGACAAGCCCGCGGACGAACGGATCCTGCTCCAACAGCGACGCAATCACGTCCTGGACAACGGCATGGTCCACCTCGTCCGGCCCGAAGAAGCGATAGTCGGCGATGAAGTCGGCGAGCTGCTTCAGAGGCAAGTAGGCGAAGCGATGCGTTCGCGCGACCTCGCCATTCTGCGGGGTCCAGCCGCTGCGCCAGGTCCGGACGGACGCGCGGAGATCCCGTACCAGTTTGGCGTTAGTCGCCGCCTCATCGCCTTGGTCCGCGGCTGGCAACGTACCCTGAGCGAGCCACTCGGCCACCGGCCTCATCCGGAACCACTGGCTGGTCCGCCGGCACAGGCTCAACCCGGGGTCGATCCAGAACACGCGGGACCACTCGGTCATAGGCCGGCCCCGTTCGATATGGGCCTTCACCGACCGCCACAGGGCGGCCTCGTGTGCGGCGAAAAGCGCGTAGTAGTCATCGTGCATGGCGCGCGGCAGCCAGATCCGACAGTACGGAAGGTAATCGCGGCGGTAACCGAAGAACCGGCCACGCTGCATCAGCACGTCGATCTGGCCAGTACCCGGTGCCCGCGCCATCCAGGTGGTCGTGAGCCCCTGGAAGGCGAAGCCACGTTGCAAGACGTCTCCGCCGACGAAGATCCAGCAGTGCGTGTCGTCCCAGTCGACATCCTCGGCCAGCTGGTTCTGCGAGTTGATCAAACGGACGTTGGTGTCCTGAAGGCGCTCGTGGAGGAACGGCATCAGGTCGCGGGGTGTGACCGCCTCGGTGGAAACCGTGGTGCTGAGCGTCCGAAGTGCCTCTGTAATCTCGTCGTAGAACTCCTGGGCAAGGTAGCTGTCGGGCTCTGCCAAGGCCGCCGCAACTGACGTGAACAGGCGGCTTCTAACCCGCTGCACCCAGACCTGCGCGAGGCGGTGCGACGGCATCTGACGCTCGGGGTGCACGAGCATGCTGCGAGTCCTCGGGCTGCCGCTGCTGGTCTTTTCCTCCAGAGCACAGCCTACGTAGAAGAAGCGAATTGCGTCGACCAAGGAGTCGGGAGGCTCGTCGGATCGCAGGCCCACCGCGTTGACGTCGGTCAGGGGAATCTCCACCCAATACGTTCCCTGGGGCGGGAAAAAGTCCTCGGCTCCGCAGTATCCCTCGCCCGGGGGAAGAAGCTCGCAGTAGTCGGGTGATAGCTGTTGGGTAAGTTCGGCAAGAAGGTTGGCCTGGGGTGTCGCGGTGTACTGGATGAACACATGTCGGTCAAAGAGCCCCTTGAGGCGGAGGATAGCCTCGAACGTCGGCGTCTGGCGAGCCCTTCTGCCGGCCCTCCGCGCATTCGCCGAGTTGTCCAGGCTGGCCTCGTCCGCCTCATCGTCGACAATGAGGACCGGTTGCCGTCGTAGCTGGTCCCGTAGTTCCGACCGCTCCAGTAATTCGGCGAGCCGGTCGATCCCCTCTGTGGCAGAGGCGTCCGCGCGCGTGCGCTTTAGGATCGTCACCACAAGGGTCCGAGGGGAGAAGACGGACAGCGCCGTCCGTAGCGTGGTCTCGAAGTCGACGTCGTTAGTTCCTGGCTCGAAGTCGAACACCCTCCAACGGCGGTCGCCACGCGACAGTTTGTTGACGACCTGGCGGTACGTCTGGCCCTTCAGAATGTTCTTCGTCCCTGACAGCAAGATGATTAGGCGGTACCCGTTGTCACTGGCCAATGCGGAAAGAGCCAGAAAGGAGTTGGTCTTTCCAGATTGGACCTTGCCGATGACGAGGCCCGTGGAGAATCCACTTTCACCCGGCGGGCTGCTCTGTCCCAGGACCCGGGGCGTGAAGTGGCGGAGTTTCTCCTTCGCGGCGTCCGGCAGCCCGGAGGCATCGAGGAAGCGAGTGAAGTTCGGCCCGTCGACCTTAGGGTTCCATCGCCAGAGCCGCGGATGCACGTCGTACGGGTTATTAACGTCTTCGATCAGAGTCTCCATGACTACCTCCGGCCAAGGCTGCCAGACATAAGTTGGTTCAGCTGATTTAGCATGTACATCGAGTTCTTCACGCCCGCCTCGCGCGCAGTCGCGACGGTGAGCGCGATTCCCGCGGCAACGCGCAGCATCGACTCCATCTCGACGGCGTCGCGCCCACCGAAGTTGAGCATGAACGGACTGCTGAGGTTCAACTCGACGACGAGGCGCTTCGGCGCGGGATCCGTAGTGGCCGGTACTTCGCTCAATGAGATCCAGCTACTTCCACGCTCCGTCAGGCGGAGAAGGATCTCCCAAGAAGTACCGTCCGTCGACGTCATGAAGAGGCGCTCGTCGACGTGCTCCTCCGTTGGGCGCTGGCGCTGATCCGATGTCGGCGTTGGGCCAGCCGGAGGTGGAACCTGCGGATCGCTTTCGACCGGCTCTTGGATTCTTTTTGGCAGCTCGTTCTCGACCGCATCTGCAAGCGCCCTGTCCATCGCCTTCACGGCCTTTTTCGCGGCCTGTCGCTGTTGCGGGGTGACCTCGCGAACGCGGTACCCGTCAGCCTGACGCAGAAGAGGGATCGGCTCGTAGTCGAGTTCGGCCTTAAGCCGCGTGATCAGCTCTTCCTCGGAGGCTTGCCAAACGAACCCATCCTTGCTGTAGGTGACCTTGATGTCGTCCAGGTGAAGCTCGCCGAAGATCCGTTGGCTACGAAAGCTGTTGCCGAAACCGAATATCTCTCTGGGACGCCACGGATCCTCCTCGAGGCCTGTGATGACGCGGTTCCGTCGGTACAGGCTGAAGCCCGACCCGGCCGCTCGTCCTACCTTCCTGATTGCTGCGAAGCCATGAACGCGCTCGCCACCGCTCAGCGTGAAGTCAAGTTCCTTACGCCATTCCAGCGGGCCTGCATCGCCGTCGAAGAGGGGCGCAACGAGAATCTCCGGCTCTTCGTACGTCAGAGTCTCGCCCTCGTATGTAAGACACAGCAATCCTTCGCGAATGAAATGGCGGTAGATGCTGCGAAGGTGGTCGCGGATCTTGCTGTGTGTCTTGGTGCGAATCGGGTTGCGCAGCGCGGACAAGACAATGCGAGTTCCGTGATCGTCAGCCGGGGCTGGAGTCTCGACTACCTCGAGTTCCTGGAGCCCATTGGCGATGATGGCAGGAAAGTCGTACTCGACGGTCCGTTCGACCGGCTCGCCAAAGGCGGTCGTCGTAATACGTACGCGACTCGCGAACCATGCCGCCGCGCTCTTCATCCCGATGCCGTATACGGATAGGCCGCTTGCGTCGGGAGGTGGTGTGCCCACCTCGAAGGCTGACGCGAACCGTGCGAGCGGGATGCCGCCCGCATCGTCCCGAACGGTAATGGTGCCGTTTTCCCCGGCGGTCGTGTGGATGGTGACGTGAAGCGGACCCGTGCGGCCGTGCGTCGCCCGGAGGTCTAGTGCGCTTTGAACCGAGTTGTCGACGAACTCCGCCAAGGCGTACCACTGCTTGTAGTCAACCGCCTCGAATACGCCAAATACGCCTACCTGCGGACGAATGGGTACGCGCACGCCGGAGTGCTCCCTTCGTGAGCCGATCAAAGTTCATGAGGCTGATGCTGAACCATATGCCGGACGGGCACATCGAGGCAGCATCGGGTGCTCGAGGGCTGTCAGTATCGTGCAGAAGGCCCAGTTGGGTTCCCGGCAACTGCGGAGGCAGACAGTGGATAGCGGGGACGGGCGGTAGGTTCCGACCAGAGCTGGATCCCAACTTCGTGGCCAGCGCAAGAAGGACACCGCGCGGGAGCTGATGCTAAGGCAACCCCTCCGTGCGCTGGGCGCCCGCTTACGCCTACATCAGAGCCTCGCCAAGGGCGGCGCTCCCGATCTCGTCATGCCCGGCCGTCGAACCGCAGCCTTCGCCGACGATGACCTACCGGCGCCCCTGCCCGATACATGGCCGCAAGAGACCGTCCAGCGGTCCCAGCGCGGGTCTCTGGGCGGAGAAGATACGCCGCAACAGAGAGCGCGACGCACGCAGCACCCGCCTCGCGACGAGCGATGAACTCGAGCTCCGGTGAGGGCGTGTCGACCGCGGACAACCGGATGGTCTCGCGGAGGTCGTCGAGCAAGCCGGTCGGGTCAACGCTAGCGGGATCTACAGGACATTCGCGCCGGAGACATCGGCGGGTGCGGTCCTTCTCGGGATCATGGGTCTTCGCAGAGTTCATGATCACCAATAGGTCGCATCCGTCCTACATGGACCCCAACCCCGTCCAAAATCCCAGCTCAGCCACCCCTCAAACGACTACGCAACAGCCCTGGCTCAAGCGCCCCCGCATCGCCCGGACGGAATATCCGGACAGGCTACTGCAAACCTGGCAATATTTGCTAAGGCGGATATGCCTGCCTTAGCTTCCCGCCCGGGCGCTACAGGCTCGGAAATACGTCTCTGATAATGTTCATGAGTTCCTCGGCCTGGGTGCGGTCAAGCTGAATCGTCTGGCTAACCTTCTTCTCGGATTTGCGCTGGTCCGACCCATAGGTGCTTAGCTGAAGGATCGTCTCGCCGTTATGAAGTACCGCTTGCCAGCCGCACTCCACCACGGTTCTGTGGAGACCCCGACCTTCATTGCTCTGGAAAAAGGATCCGATTACGGCCACGGAATCAGGACTCCCTCTCAGTTGGGTACATTAAATAGCCTACGTGCCAGGTTGGGCGGCTATTATACAGCTTGGACTTAACTTCTGGTTGATCGGTGGTCCGCGCGGCCGCAATGCAGTCGTTGAACTGCCAGCGGGAGTAGCGGCGTGGGTTCTATCCTGACAGCTCTGGAGCCGCAACTGGGAATAGTGGTCTAGCTAGCGCCTACGGCGGGAGGTCTGTGGCCGACGGTTGACCGGGTGGCGGCCAGTCGGCAGGGCCTAGCGTCCGGCCCTCCAGGGTGGCCTTCGCCGCATTGACAGCGTCCTGGCGTATCCGGCATTCCCACACCCGGACCACCTGCCACCCTGCCTGCTCTGCCAGACGCGTACTCCGCGCGTCGCGCTCACGGTTGTGCCTCATCTTTTCCGTCCAGAGCTGCGCGTTGGGCCCAACGAATGGCGTCCTGCGACCGTGTGCCGGACAGGAGTGCCAGTAGTCGCCATCGACGAACACCGCAATCCGACGCCCAGGAAGCACGAGATCCGGAGTACATCCCCTAGCGATGTGCCGATGCAGTCTGAACCGCGCCCCCAAAGCATGCAACGCTCGGCGAAGCATGATCTCAGGCCCAGTATCTGCCTTGCGTCGCCCCTTGAGATGGCGCCCTTCAGCTGTGGAGCGCCAGCCAACCATGCCCACTCGGTTCCTTTCCCATGGATCGCTACCCGCTAAGCAACGTCATCGACTCCACCAAACTGAGGTGATCTCCTCTGAGCCGCCCCGTCAGTACTAGACGAGCACTCGTGCGATGACCATCGACAGCAACGTTGTAGAGATCCGGTGGCAGGTTTGCCGTCAGCCGAGCCCGGGACGGGATACCACCGTCTGACGACTCAACCAGGAGACTTACGCGTCCGAAGCCTTGGTCGACGCGGTCGAGCTGGACGACCTTGGCCACCAACCGGACGTCCTGTTCAGCATCGTGGCCAGGCAGCTGCGGTGCGGCGTCTCTGATGGCGCGGAGAACTTGGCGATCAAACCGGAGGCGAGGCGACTGGACGTTGACCGGCAGGCTCTGCGCCCACGAGAAGCGCAACTCGAACGGCTGGCGCCGGCCGATTGCTGTCACAGCTTCGCACAGGTCAGCGGTGACGCCTTGGCCCGCACGCTCCACAAAAGGTGCGATATCGCCTGTCCGCAACGACTCACCGGCGGCGCGATGTGTTGCGCTGACCGCTCGATGCAGCTGAAGCACGATATTCCTGTTGATCGAACTCTGCTCGAGGGGCGTTCGGGCCGCGAGGAACTGTCGAGGTATCTCGTTGATCACTGGGATCTGAGTCGTGATGACGAAGCTTCCGGGCGTTGGCGCGACGAGCTGCACGGACCTAACGAATCCATTGGCGCGTTGGCCTGGTCCGCCGGAGGCATTGAGTCTGCGGAAGGCCCATTCGGCGGCGGCGGTCATGAGCAGGCGAACACCGTACAGCGCGGCCGATCCGTCAACCAGCGGTATTTTCCCTGTTGGAAAGTCCGGCAGCAGGTGGAAGTGCTGCGAGTCGACCGTCGTCGCAGCGATGTCACGAAGCACTGCCTCAGGATCGCGTTGCTCAGCGATGGCCACCGTCCG
Organism: Dactylosporangium sp. NPDC048998; assembly: GCF_043197855.1. Classification (NCBI taxonomy): domain Bacteria; kingdom Bacillati; phylum Actinomycetota; class Actinomycetes; order Micromonosporales; family Micromonosporaceae; genus Dactylosporangium; species Dactylosporangium sp. NPDC048998. Next base: position 27,778 of record NZ_JBICTV010000030.1, on the reverse strand, counting down.
CAGCGCATCCCAAAGTCGAGCTCGGAAGTCTCGAAATGAACGGTCGAGTGGCAGAAGCAGCTCGAACTGTTCACCCTCGGCATCCAGCTCCCACACTGAGGCAGGGAGGCCCGGCTCGCGCTCTGTCCAGCCGGCATGGTTGAGATAGCGGGCAAAGACCTGTGGATCGAGCGCATCAAGGTCGGCTTGTGCTATCACGTCGCCTCCACGAGAGGGCCGCGAAGAAGGCTATGGAGCGAACTGGCAGTCAGTAGGTTCCGCTTGGGTACATCGACGGTCAACGAGCCGGCGTCAGCCACCGTCTGTCGTTCGCTGAACGAGGCCCAGTATCCCGCGTGGTGTACTCGTAACGCTTGGCTGTCAGCCTTGGTGTAGGACTCCGCCTCGGCCGGGACCAGGATAAGAAACAGGTAGCGCGGAAGGTAGAAGTCGTCTCCAGCGAGCCTGTTGAAGCTCTCCACCTGCATCCGGTAACGCCAAAATTGATCATTACCGGTCGGTGTACTCCAGGACTTAACCTGCACCTCGATCTTGGGGTATCGCGAACCGCCTCGACTCCCCGGATAGCCGATGGTGAAGTCCTCGCCGGTTACATCAAGGTCCGCCCGCGCGACCACCAGCCCCGCCGCGGCCGCAAGAAGGCGGACGAATGCCTCGCCGTAATACCCCTGGTGTGTCTTGCGCTCGAGGCCGTCAGTGCTCCGCATTGGCAGGTTCCTCTGGAGGTGTGACGGACCTGGGCGCCGGGCCCCTGCCCGTGCCGAGATCGGCGCCCTTGGCGCCGATCATCGATGCGAACTGGTCCGGGACCGCGACCAGAGCAATCGGACGCGGAGTCGGACCGAGGCGCTTCCTCAGGTTACGAGGCGGGCTGGGGTACGTCACGCCTGGGACGAGTATCTGGGAGACGAGACCGCGCCCGATGACCTCCCCAAGGAGGGGCAGCGTGGCGTTACCGACCTGTTTGACCTTCTTGGCGAACCGAGATCTCTCCGATTGCTCTCGATCACACAGCCTGCCGACAGACGTCATCAGTGGCTCATCAGTCTTGCCATAACAGCGCCCGGTCGACGGATCAGCTCGAAGGAAGAGTCGAACTTCATACCGAGCTCATATTGTCGGAGGCTGACCACTCGGTTGTCGATGGACTCCGGCGCCAGATCCACAAACGGATGCATGATGGCGAGCCTGCGCCCGTTTGGTCCCGCCAGAACCGGGATCCCGTTGTGGTCCTCCAGGGCGAGCTTAAAGTCCGTGGCGAAGCGCTGCGCAGCGTTGCGGTCGCGCTGAATGGAGCGATCCGGGACAGGTGGGCGACCCCGCATCAGGTCTAGGAGATCTGCCGCGAGGCGCCAGTCGAGCAGTGGGTGCCAGTTGCGGTTGCTGTAGTCGCGGATGCAGCGATGGCAGCTGGAGTCGCAGGGCTTCCCCGCGTGGGTCGCTAGGCGGCCCACCAGCTTGTCCGCCTCGCCGAGCAGCTCCTCCAGTTTCTCGCCGAATCGGGCCGCGTAACCAGCGCCATTCTCGAGGCTGTCTGCGATGAAGACCTCCCCGAGCAGCCGGTCATCGCGCCGGCGGGGATAGACGCCAACCTGGATCTCATCAGGACCAATGTCCAGCCACGGCACGGCCGCGTCGCGGAGTAGATACCCGAGGGAGGCCCACGCTCCACGTCCAGCCGGCGTCTCGGGACTGATCTGCATGCCCGCGGGCACGGTGTCGAGTCCCAGAACCAGCACGTCCGTCCGGCGACGCGCGGAGATCGCAACGGGTTGCGGTGATGCTGCCGCGGCGGTGTAGGTTGGCAGCCCTGCCCGCTGCCTGCGCTGGCCGTCGGCTATTAGCCCGCTCTCAAGCAGACCAGGCACCTTCTCGTCTGGGCGCCGGGGATTCTGCGGCGTCATCTGCACAAACGAGTACAGTCTTCCATCGTTGTCGTTTACCGCGATGATCTCTCCGTAGGTCGAGCGAACGAAGGCGTTGCCGTCCCGTCGCTCGTACACGTCAGGTGCCAACGACAGTCGAGGCTGCGCGGCATGTGCGGTGGGGTCGCCGAGCTGCTCGTAGTCGCGCGAACGGAACGAGGTCCGGTAGCCTGCGGGTTCTGCAAGTTCTACCTGGGTAAAGTCGGGTGCCTCGCTTTCGCAGACCGGGCACCGAGTCAGGGTCGGATCCTCCGTAACCCCGAGGCATGCGCGGCAGAGACCCGCCTGCGACGGCGACCCCAGAGCCTCACTACCCTCGATCCACTTGCCGTTGGCCAGCTGTCGGAAGTCGACGACGCCAACCGCCGTATGAATGGCCTTGTCCTTGACCACCTCGGCGCCCGGCGCGAACTCTGAGATTGCGACGCCCGCGTCCCGATCGAGGGTCTTGGGCTCCTCCCACGATCGGGGATGCTCCGTGTAGAGCACTCGCGACTGGGTTGGGAAGCCAAACATCGGCAGCACGCCGGCCTGGGTCAGGGCTTCTGACAGGTCGGCAACGCGGCTTCCGCTGGCGGCGTCGTCGATGACCCGTACCAGGTCCTCGGCGGCCCATCGCGCCAGCTCATCCGCGTCGAGCTCATCAACCTTCGTGCTTGCCAGCAGGCCGGCCGCCGTCGACGTCCACTCCCGCCGTCTCGAGACGAGAATGTCGTGGACCTGGCTTCGAACGGTCTGCCAATTGGCGACACCTCCAAACTGGCCATGAACGTTGCGTCCGCCGGCGAAGTCGGGGTCCTCTGCTGCCACTTGCCGGAACGTTCTGGTCAGCACCTCGGCGGCAAACGCTCGTTCAAGAATCCGCCGAGATCGCATGTCGAGGAACGGCTGAGGCGGTTCGTCCCCGGTGATGGACGCGGGGTTGGCGAAGTAATGCTCGTCGTGGCTCCGGGCGCCCCGACATACGGTCAACGCAACCGCCAAATGTTCATTGCGACGGCCGGCCCGGCCCACCCGCTGTTGGTAGTTGAACCGCTGGGGTGGCATGTTGGCCATGACCACGCCACGCAACGCGCCGATGTCTACACCGGCCTCCATAGTTGTCGTCACCGAGAGGACGTCAACCTCGTCGACGCGCGGGTTCTCATCGTCATCGAGGAAGACTCCCTGGAAGCGTGCTTGTCGGGCCTGACCTTCCAGGGGATCTGTCTGACCGGTCAGCTCCTCGCAGTGCATCCGGTACACGCCGCCATCTTCACGGGCGAGCCAACGGTAGTAATCCTCGCCTCCCACGGCTATCGGCTGAGGCTCGTCGGGCAGGCGATGCAGGCAGGTCACGCAGACGCCAGCGCTTCTGTGAAGATGCCGTGTCCGGCATTTCTCACACCGGTAGAACTCTGGCTTCCGCACCTGGTAAAGCCGAACCTGATCGGGCGACACCCGGTATCCTGTGGACTCCTTAACGCTGATCCGCTCACCGAGAGCCTCGAGCAGAACCGGGCCCTCGTCGGGCCGGTCGTTCAGCTCTGCCACGGCCTTGGCGTAGTCACGCACCTCACGCGGCCAGTCGTCCTCCATCTTCGGCGCGGTGAACCGCCGCCTGCGCCCGAGAAGCCTCAAGACCGAGGAGGCGAACTCGTCTGCTGCCTTCGCGTCGAGGAGACCAATAGTTACCGGCGCCGCCGAAACCGCGTACGCGATACCTAGTGACTCTATGTCCCGGTCCCCGCCAGCAAAGACGGTGCGTATCACCTGTTCTCTGAGGAGTTCCTCGATGGTGTCGCGAAGTCCACGAAGCGAGGCGTCCAGGCCGGTTGCCGGTCGATCGGTGATTGGGTTGACGTTCCATTGGTAGATGTCCGTCCATGGCTGCTCGTCCTTGGTCCGCTGCTTAGCGGGGCCCGGCCCTGCGGGATTGACGCCGAGCGCGAGCAGCCGCGGCTGGACCTGCCGCGCAACATCAACAATGCTGGGACGTCCGTGGAGTGACTGCTTCAGGGCGGCCAAGGCGTCATGCTCCTTGGCGTCGAGTGGGATCCCGTCGCGGATGGCGCCGATGGCACTGAGCGCATCAGGATGTGTCGCCTTGAGGCGCTGCCGGAACTCGAGCACGTCGGGCGTGAGGTTGCCCTCGATGAGCTGCGTCAGGAGTGCGCCGTCCTTGGAGACCATCTCGAGCGTGGCGACCACCAGCGCGCGAACGAGGTCCAGATAATGAGCAAGCTCCAAGTTCGCCGCGACTCGTGCTGCTCCCTGCCGACTGTCCGAGAACACCACGAGATGCGAGTCAAGCTTCCGCTTGAGGGCGCCGGTCAGGACCTGGTTGGCTCGGTCGAAACCGACACCCTGCGTCCGGATGGGAGAACGGGAGCGTTCCCGGTCCTCCACCTTTCCTTTGCTGACATATTCCCAGTCGTCGCCGCACGACGGACACTGCGTGGGCAGTGCGGGCAGCCGTTCGGCGGGACCTTTGACGACGTACTGGTAGCCCGTCGCTGGCGATTTGACATCAAGCATTCCGGTGCCGGGTGAGTACCCCACCGCCATGTACGACATCTCGTACTTGACCGTCTTGGCATCGGTCGCCAGCTTAGTACCAGCCCGTGTCCAGCTCTTCTCCACGACGGGCTTACGTCGCGTCGGCCAGTAGAGGCGGTATCCCCTCGCGTTGTTGGCATCGAAGCTTCGATCCGGCAGCTGGTCGAGTGAGGCAATCGTCGATACGAGGAACTCCTTCGGCCCGGCGCTGGCGACGTAGCCACCGAGCATGCTCTCGCCGCAGGATTGGCAGTACAGCAGCTCGAGTACGCGCGAGCCGCAGTCACACGTGAACCGAGGCACCGCATAAAGCGCGCCGATGCGGCGGTTTGAGGAGCGAAATCCCTCGGCAACGGCTGAGCACTCGGGATCGGAGCAGGCCCACAGACCTTGAAGCGTCCGTACGAACAGATGACCCCGCAAGCGAACGCTGGGGTCGTCCTGACGTTCCAAGAGTACGATCAACGCATCCAGCGCCCGGCGCGCATCATCTGCCGGCAGTGTAGGGAACAGCCTTGTCGCCACCTCGCCGACCGGCCGTGGCCGGAGACCGTCCTCCCGCGTCAGGGCCAACGTAAATGCCCTCGGCAGGGTGTCGTCCTGGGGCAGCTCATCCGGGTCGAAGTCCGCGGCTTCGCCATCTAGTAGCATTTTCGCAACGTTGGTGAGGTCGTCGGCCCCATCCGACGGAATCTCGCGCTTCCCCCGGACGAAGGTAAAGGCATCGCTACTGGGCCGCCCAAAGAACTGCGAGAGGAACGCCCGACCTTCAGGGTCGTCCTGAATGCTCGCCGATGTGCCGATCACCCTGAGCTGCTCTGGCCGCTCGTCGAGCCCTAGCGAGGACATCAGACGCCGGAGCAGGTATGCCACCTCAGTGCCGGCGGTACCGCGGTACATGTGGAGCTCGTCTACAACGAGTGTGAAGTGATGGTCCGATGACGCGGCCAGCCATCGTCGCGTCGCGTCGATCATCGGCGCTTCGTCCGAGCGCCCCAGCGCGATCGACAGCATGCTGTAGTTCGTGATCAGAATGTCCGGCACAGCGTGCTGCATGTCCCATCGGGACCGCATCTCCGCACCGTCCATCGCCGGCAGGAAATACCGGGCGGATCGTTCAATCTTACCTTCGTCGATGCGGGCCAGCAGACTCGCGTGACGCCGTTCGGCTCCGGCCATCATCTTGCGAAGCCGCTCGATCTTGTCGCTTGCGGCCGTTTCTGCAGTGCCTGGCAGCGGTGTGCGGCCGGTGTAACGTCCGAAGTAAAAGCGGTGGCCCGGGCGATGCGTGTCGAACCACTGTCTCGCTCCTGGCGAGTCCAGTGCCGCCCGCAGGCGAACCATCTGGTCCTCGACGAGCGCGTTCATGGGGTACAACAGCAGTGCTCTGATGCCCGGAAGGCGGCCCTCGTCATCGGCTCTCTGAGACTGGAACATGCTGCCTCGCCACCAGCGAGGCTGGGTGACTCGCTCGGGCTTTCCCCACGTCCGAGACTCCTCTACCAGTCTCGCGACGACGGGCAGCAGGAAGGACTCGGTCTTGCCCGAACCGGTACCTGTGCCGACAACAACATCCTGGCCGGCGAGGGACGCGAGCAGTGCGCGCTCCTGATGCTCGTAGGCCCGATCATGGGGCAGCAACCCCTGTGCGACAAGATCTGCGGCCTCGTCCAGTCCCAGCGAGGAGAACGTTTCGGCGAGGGTCCGCCCCGCGGGTTGGTAGGTAGGCATGAGTTCGAGATAGGGATCGGTGAACACTGATCCACCTTGCTCAAGCAGCTCCCGGCGCTCCCGCCCGATCGCCTCATCACGCAGCTCATATGCGGTGTCGTAGTAACGGAGGAAGGCATCCTGCAGATCCCGCTGGAGGCCGTCGATGGTCAGCGAGCTGGTTGGCTTCGGCTTCGTCACCGTTCAAACCTTAGTGTTCCGTCATCATTCTGGAGGTCCTGCTTCAGGAGGGTTGCGACCAGCCGCGCGGTCTGCTCGTCCACATTCTCATAGACGAGGCAAGATGAGTTGGCGCGCCCCCGGCGACCCTGGTACGGCGTCAGGCCGGTTCGAAGCGTAAGCGCGCGGTCGACGAGCTCAGGAGGAGGCAGGCCGGCAGGAACGAGAAGGCGCCGGCCGATCGGGTCGTGTATCAGTAGCTTGGTTCGTCCTTGCCTGGCTTCCGACAACCATTGGCCCACCAGGAGAGGAACCAGGGTGAGCCGTCCAAGCTCGTCTCGCCAACCGTATCGGCGTTGGCCATGGACGGTGTACTGGTACAGGCCTACGGCCGCATCGTTACTACACGGGGCCCAACGCCCGTCGCCGGCGGTCGAAGGCATCCAGAGGACAGGGTCGGGCCCAGGACTGATTTCCATGTGATGGGAAGAGTCGAGCACCTCGTCGAGCGTCATTAGCATTGTTAGAATTTGTGTGGACACCAGACCGAGCAGTTCGACGCCCAACCTCTTCAGCCCAATCTGGACCGACTCGCGACAGCGCGCATCCCACTCCACATAGACCACTGTGGGGCCTAAAACGTAACCATCACTGGTTAGCGAGGTGCGCCGATGAACCGTAAGGCTGCTTGCGGCCGAACCCACGATCGGGTCAGTGTCGTCAGGATCGTCCAGTCGCTCCAGCAGTCGTGATGGTCTCGCGCCAGCAAGCACATGCAGACCGGCCGCGGCGGGCAGTGCCACTAGGACCGCTGGTGCCACGGCCACCTGACGTCGGATGTGGTCGCGCTCGACGTGGCCGAGCCGACCTAGCGTGGCGAGTCCCAGTCTCCACCGGCTCGCCAAATGCTCCAGACCGTAGCGCCGACATGCCCAACTCCATGCCTCAGAGAAGGACTCGATGGAGGCGCGGCCCTCCGCCTGCTCGGAAAGCCACGCAAGGACCTCATCATACGGGTTCGGGGCGTTAAACTCGTCGACGACGTCGGTCCGGAGTTCGGCGGACGACTGGGGCATCGGGATTTGGGCTGGCGTGGAATCCTGGGCCCGGACCGCCGCGGCAAGCGCCCTTAGAAGGCCACGGTCCGGCGTACCTACCCAGCGCCATTCGAGTTCCCCGAACAGTTCGGGTACCAGGTCCGGCCGGGCTCGCGATCGGACGGCTCCAGGAAGCCGGTCGCCCGTCTTCAAGGAGGTCGCCACGACCTGCTTCATGTGCTGGCGCCCTGACCGGACGACGAAGTACGAGCCGGGCTCGAACGTGGATCTCAGCGTGTACATCACGTCGACGGAAGCTGGCTGAAGCCCGACTTCGCGCAGCCACAACGGCATCGACGGCCAGACCTGCCGTAGCCGGCCTGTCGGCGTCAACACCAGGCACTCGCTACCGGTCGGACACCGCACCGCAACAACGTCGGGAAGAGGCACACCATTGAGACATGCTCCACTGAGCGACCCCGACGAGCCCACACGTGCGGCCTTACCGAAGGTCGTCTTCGTACCGTTTTGGGCGATAGGCCGCGCCACCCCGCCGTGCGTAGCCGTCTCCCGGACGAACGAAACCGTTCGCAGTGTCAGGCGGCGCGAACCCCACGAAAGCACGTGGCTTCCCGGATTCGGCACTAGGTCGGCGAGGGAGAACTGGCGCTGGCCTGGCCCAATCGGTACCCGCTTTCCGCCGAAGTGAACGATTGAGTCTTCCTCGGCCGCCATATCGACGTCCGGCTCGCCGCCAACAAGGTAAGTCGTGGGTCCGACCGGGAGGCCACCGACGAGTGCGATCCGCTGTCCTGCCTCTGCTCCGGGCGATGCCAGGTCCAGTAACGCAACCACCGCAGAGCCCGGTTCGACCTCCAGGCTTCGAATCCAGTACCAGCCATCAATAGCACTTGGCTCCGGCTGAACTCCCTGCACCGCGTCCAGCAGCGAGGCGAGGCGTCGGCGGTGCACCAGGACGCGGCACGTCATCCCACGATCGATGCGCCGGCACTGCAGCCATCCGCCCAGCGATGGCGCTTCGTGGAAGGCGTACGCTTCCCGGCCGCCGAACCGAACCGCGGCGTCGCTCGACAGCTCGTGCAGAACACCTTCCTCGAGCAGCTGCGACATCGGTGCGTTCAGGCGGACGAACACATACTGATCGAAAGGCCCGAAGGTTCGCGAACCGTTGCCCACGTCGAGCGGAACGCCGTGCCATCCCCCTTCCAACTCCACAACACCGCTGAACTCCTCAGACCAGTCGTCGTAACTGAGCAGGCCTCGCTTCGCAGCCCTGTACCGAAGCCGAACGCCGTCTCTCCGCCACCGCTGCGCCTCATCCGCGAGCACCTCCTGGAGGATCGGCCTCGTTGCGTTCGATCTGAACTTCTCCCGCAGCCCTTCGCCGACGCTCCCGCGATAGACGAGCCACTCCATGAAGGTGTCGACCAGAGGCGGATCGTCGCGATCGTGACCGGTCTTCTCCAGGAACTCCTCGATCAGGAACCGCTCTGAGTGACGAACCAAGCCTTGGCTGCGTGCCCAGCCTTGAAGTGTCCAGCGCGGATGCTCTCGAGCGGTGGGTTCGCCGTAGACCCACCCAGGACCGGAAAGCCAGTTGTTCCACACTCGCCACATCAGCGGCACATCACGGTATCCCGGTGGCGGCTCGGGCAACGCTTCCAAGCCGAGCAGTTCGTTGAGCCGTCGGTAGACGCCGTGGGGTCCGACGGGCTCCTCGGTAACGGCGAGCACGGTCAGGGCCAGGTGGGCCAGCATTGGCGGCGTACCGGAGTAGTTGTTGTACTGCCATCCGATCGCCGCCTTGGCGCCGTCCGGGAAGGGTGACACGCAGGACTGGACCTTGAATGAACCCGTGAAGTCCGCGACAGCGTCAGCCGCCTGCTGGCCAGAGATCTTTCCAAGAAGTTCGCGGTCCACGTAGAGGTACAGCGGCACCTCGGGGCGTCCTCTGCTTCGGACTTCATTGAAGAGCGCGCTATTCCACTGAGCCAGGTCCACTACCGTTGCCCCTAGGTTGTTGCGCTTCGTGCACTTTTATGCAGGGCGGCATGCCAGGTTAACAAGATCGCTATCGATATGGCATCAAACTGGGAGAATCGTACGTTTGTGGGTTCCATAAGTCCCTGCCGCGGTGATTCGTCGTAGAGCTCCGCAAGCGTACGGTCGCCCGACGGTTAGTCCTGCACTCGAGGCGGCCGGGGGTGGACCCAGCAGCGCAGGACAGCACGGACGGCATGCAAGTACCTCCGCGAGCATTACGCACCAAGGTTCAACCGGCGCCGATGACCGACTTGGTCTGAAGATATGGATCTTCTACGGGGAATCGAATAGCCGTACCGGCCATGTTGGACGTCGTTCGGTCATATTGACGGTGGCGGCGATGAACGCCCGCACGCGCCGCTTGTCCCGGCTGACGCTCGCCCGATAAATCTTGTCCGGGTCGATCTCCAGCTCGTCCGGGTCCTTCTCCGGCGAGAGTGCCATCCAGCCGGAACGCCCGCAGTGGCGGCAGTAGATGGCGGGCAGCCGCTGGTACCGGGCATCGGCCACCACAGCGTCGATCTCCGGCGCGAACGGGTCCAGGTCGCGTGGCGGCTCGTCGTACCAGCCGAACATGGTCTCGTTGGCGACGCCGCGCAGGAGTCGCGTCACCGCGCGGGTCCACAGGTGCGTCTCGATGTTCAGCAGCGGCCGTCCCGGCGCCTCCGGGCTCTGCGCCAGCGACAACAGCTTACTTGCGGCCGGCGACAACCTCATGGGCCGACCTCGCCCACCGCGAACTTCTTTGGGGCCTTCGGGGAGTCGTGCTCGACGCCTACCAGCACCGCTGTGCGATCACCGGCCGCAATCTCTACCTGTTGCGCCCGAACCCGGCCGCGCTCGACCCGTGGTTTCTCGCCGGGCTCTACCGGGCCGTTCGGCGCCTGCGTAGCGACGGGTCGAGGTGGAGGTCGTGAGCACGGTCAGCACAGGAGGTCCAGCTGCGGAAGAAGACGAATCCGCGCTTACTCACCGCCCGAGTGAGTCGCTGCGGTCGCAGCCGAGGGTCGGCTGCACCAGCCGATAGTCGCCGACGAATCGCGGCGTGGGGCAGAGAGAGCGCACCTCAGCCAGGTCGAGTACGAACCGCTGGCCGCGGCGTACGAGGTCAGGATTCCCGGCGGCCGGCGAGCATCGACCAGTGGAAGGGGTTGTAGCTCATCTTGCCGGTCTTGCAGGTGATTGAGACGGCCACGACGATCGCCTTGCCCTGGACCTTTGGTGAGTCCTCGGCTGCGGGACGACTTCGACGTCCACATCATGTTCGATCGGGGATTCGCCGGATGGCGCGTGGTACGGCCGGATCAGACCGCCGGCCAGGCTGTCGGCGGCGCGTCGTTCTGCCGCCCTGGACCGGCAACCTCGCCGCGCCCGCAGCGTGCCACCGGCGCCGGTGCAACTGCGGCCTGTCGGCAAGGAACCGATACCAATTGCCGTCCGTCACGCCGACATAGGCCTTCACGACCGAATATCTTGCCGATGAACCCGGCTCATCCGAGCACGGAATGAGCACGACGCTCCGTAGGGCAGTGCCACGAGGGTGCGAGCCGACCGGAAATGAGCAGGTCGGGGGATTGATCGAGAGAGCCGACGGGGGGACTTGAACCCCCAACCTTCCGATTACAAGTCGGGTGCGCTGCCAGTTGCGCCACGTCGGCCTGACTCACGATGTTACTTGGTCCCTGGCGGGGCGCGCCTCGCAGATTGCCCCCTGGCGAAAGCTACCAAATCACCACTAATTTGGTCCTCGACCTTGGCAGCGGGGCTCCTACCGCTTACTGTTGCCCTACTCCGCATCCTGCAACGCCGCAGGCCGGAGGTGCTTCTACTCGGATCGTCCGGCACGTTCCTGCCGGTGGAAGGTGGCTACCCCTATGGCTACGGTCACGTACGCTAAGGCGTCCCGGGTCTACCCGGGCACCCCGCGTCCCGCGGTTGACCAGCTCGACCTCGAGATCGGTGACGGCGAGTTCCTCGTCCTCGTCGGGCCCTCCGGTTGTGGCAAGTCGACGTCGCTGCGCATGCTCGCCGGTCTTGAGGACGTCGACAGCGGCGACATCCTGATCAACGAGCGCAACGTCACGCATCTGCCGCCGAAGGCGCGCGACATCGCGATGGTGTTCCAGAACTACGCGCTGTACCCGCACATGACGGTGTACGAGAACATGGCGTTCGCGCTGAAGCTGCGTAAGACGCCGAAGCATGAGATCGACCGTCGGGTGAAGGAAGCGGCCGCGATGCTGCAGCTCGAGGACTACCTCGGGCGTAAGCCTAAGGCGCTGTCCGGTGGTCAGCGGCAGCGTGTCGCGATGGGTCGCGCGATCGTGCGTGAGCCGCAGGTCTTCCTCATGGATGAGCCGCTGTCGAACCTCGACGCCAAGCTGCGTGTCCAGACGCGTTCGCAGATCGCGACGCTGCAGGCCAAGCTCGGCATCACCACGGTGTACGTGACGCACGACCAGGTCGAGGCCATGACGATGGGTCACCGCGTGGCGGTGCTGCTCGATGGCGTGCTGCAGCAGGTCGACAGCCCGCGTGCGCTGTACGACCGGCCGGCGAACGTGTTCGTCGCCGGGTTCATGGGGTCGCCGGCCATGAACATCAAGACGGTGCCGCTGACCGACCAGGGTGGGCGCTTCGGCGACGTCATCCTGCCGCTGACCCGCGAGCAGATCGCGGCGGCGCAGTCGGACGGGGCCAACGGCCGGGTGACGGTCGGCTTCCGGCCCGAGGACACCGACCTGGTCGGGCCGAACGACGGTGGCATCCCGATCACGGTCGACCTGGTGGAGGAGCTCGGCTCCGACGCCTACGTGCACGGCATCGTGGCGCTCGACGGCCAGGACGAGCGGTTCGTCGTCCGCGCCGACCCGCGCCGCACGCCGCGCCTGACCGAGATCGTGTACGTCCGCCCGCACGCGAACACGCACCACGCGTTCAACGCCGCGACCGGCCGCCGGATCTGACAAACCCTAGACACAACAAAGCTAGACACAACAAAGGCGGCGCCGGATTCCCGGCGCCGCCTTTATGTATGAACCAAAGACTAGGCGAACGTCCAGACCTGCAGCTTCCCCTCGCCGATGCAGGCGATCTTCGAGTCGTTCCAGGAGCAGCTCGACCCGGAGACCTTCGACAGGGTGCCGAGTGCCACACGACCACCCGTTGCCGCGGTGACGCCGACCAGCGCGACGTCGCCGGCGTAGGCGGTCGGGGCCTTCGCGAAGAACAGCAGGCTCCCGTTCGTCACCCGGAAGCCCAGCGCGCCCTGGTCCTCGGGTTTGAGCAGCTGCCCGCCGTTCTCGTCGAACAGCCAGCTGGCGCCGCCGTTCGGGTACGACGTGGCGAGGGTCTGCTTTCCCACGGGTACCAATGTGTTGGTGCCCTTGGCATCCCCGTGCCAGAGTTCTTTTTTGTCGGCGATGGACAGCACGCGCAGTACGGTGTCGGAACCGTCCGAAGCGGTGCCGTCCAGCAGGCAGATCCGGCCCGTGCCGCAGGGCGAGATCGAGGCGATGCGGTGCTTGTCGTCGGAGGTGTAGAGCTGGTCCGGCTCGCCCTGCTTGCTCAGGTCGTACGCCTTGACCGTGTACTTGGTGCCAGTGCTGTAGATGAACAGCGTCCCGTCGGCCATCGCGTAGCCCGAATAGTAGTTGTCCGACGTGTTGTTCCAGCTGCGCAGCACCTTGCCGTTGGCCGCCCCGTCACGCAGGTTGATCTTGTCGCCGTCGACCGAGACGTATGTGGTCCGGGACTTGACGTCGCGGTCGGTCGGGCCGGAGAGGTCGGACGGGCCGCGGCCGTCGGCGGCGTTGACCGGCCCGATGATGGCCGTGCCCTTCTTGTCGTCATCGACGGTCCATTTCCAGGCGCCGTCCCACGCATACGCGTTGGTCTTCTTCGTGGCGCCGGAGTGGACCACCCAGACCGAGTCGAGGAACACGACGCGGTCGTCGGAGGCGAAGTCGAGTTGCGCGCGCTCCTTGCCGTCCGAATCATTCAACAGTCTCAATGACCCTTTGGTACCGCCGGCGGCGATCAGGATCAGCCCGCCCGGATTCGGCAGCAGTTGCCAGCGGTAGCTGTCGGAGTCGACATCGTGGGACCAGACCTTCTTCTTCTCGTCGAGGTCGTAGGCGACGAGGTGGAACTTCTTGTCCTGAACCCAACCGGCGTACGTGCGCGAGCCCAGCGTGGCGGTCACCGGATAGGTGATCGCGTCGGCGTTGGCGAGGTCGAGCGAGCCGGCGCCGGCAAAGGTCTTGAAGTCGACGGTGCTGATCCGGTCGCGAACGAAGAAGAAGTACCCGCCGGCGGCCACCAGCGCGAGCACGACGACCGCCGCGACCGCCCCGACGAGCAGCCCGGTCCGGCGGCGGCGCGGGGGTGCGGCCGGCGCCGGAGGCACCGAGATCGGCGTCGGCGGGCTCACCTGACCAGGCGGAATGACCTGACCCGGCGGAATGGCCTGCGCGGCCCGCATCGGATAGCCCGGCGGGGCAGAAACCGGTGCACCGCCGAAACCGCCAGAAACCGGAGAAGTAGGGGAAACCGGCGAGGCGGGAGGAGCGCTGACCGCGGCTGGCGGGGCGCTGAAGCTCGCGGCGACCGGCACGCTCTCCGTCTGGTAGCCGACCGGTGCCAGCTCGGCCAGCGCGCCCTCCGCGACCGGCAGCTCCGGCTGCTCCAGGACCGTGGGGGCGATCCCCAGCTCCGCGTGCAGCAGCCGCGCCGCCAGGGGCAGCCGCGACGAGCCGCCGACCAGGAACAGCCCGGCCAGCTGGTCGGGGCGCAGCCCGGCGGCGTGTACGACCTTCCCGGTCTCCCAGACCGCCCGCCGGATCAGCGGCTCGGTGACCTTCTCCAGCTCCTCGCGGGTCATGTGCAGCGCCTGGTCGCGCCCGGGCACGGTGATCGGGGCAACGGTGGTGCGGGACAGCATCTCCTTGGCCCCGCGCACGTCGTCCCAGAACAGCCGGCGGTCGCGCCGCTGCGTGGTGGTCTCGGGGCTCTTCAACGAAGCCCAGACCGCGGGTGTGGTCGAGGCGATGACCGCCCCGAGGTGCTCGATGATCGCGGCGTCGACGTCGAGGCCGCCGAGGTCCTCGATGCCGCCGGAGCCGGCGACGGAGAAGCGGCCGTTGTCGTTGCGTACGACGGCGATGTCGAGCGTTCCGCCGCCGAAGTCGAACACGGCGAGCGCCGCGCCGACGGGGACGGGGCGGCGCAGCACGTCCGCGAAGTACCGTGCCGCGGCGACCGGCTCGGGCACGAGCATGACCGGCGGCCAGCCAGCCCGCCGCGCCGCCTCGGCGAGGGTGTCCCGCCGGCGGGTGCCCCAGGCCGCGGGGTGGGTGAGCACCGCGGACGGCAGGAACCCGACCGCCTCGACGGCGGCGCGCGCGACCGCGGCCAGGATCGCGGCCAGCAGGTCGACGGTCGGGATCTCGCGGTCGCCGAGCAGGACGGTGGGCTCGTCGATGCGCCGCTTCGGGTTGGGCTCGAAGCGGGACGGGTCGAGCCCGGCCATACGGTACGCGTCACGGCCGACGTGCAGCCGGCCGTGCTCGTCGACGTACACGCCGGAGGGCATGATCGGCGCGCCGTCGACGAGCAGCGGGCGGGTCCGGCCGTCGGGGTGCCGGATCACCGCGACGGTATTGGAGGTGCCGAGGTCGACCCCGATGGCGAAGCCCTGCTGAGGCTGAGTCACCGGCCCATCCTAGGGGCGCCCACAAAGATCCACAGCGTGCGAAACCACGCACGCCGAAACCCGACGCGAGCTACAAGATGCGGCGGCGCGACACCTCGGCCAGGGTCACGGCCGCCGCGACGGAGGCGTTGAGCGACTCCACGTCAGAGACCATCGGAATGCCGACACGCAGGTCGCAGGTCTGCCCGACGAGCCGGGACAGGCCCCGCCCCTCCGAGCCGACGACCACCACGAGCGGTCCGACCGCCGCTTCCAGCTCGTACAGCGAAGTCTCCCCGTCGGCGTCGAGCCCCGCGACGATGAACCCCTCCTCCTGACACTGCTTCAGCGAGCGGGTCAGGTTGGTCACCTGCGCCACCTTGACCCGGGCCGCGGCGCCGGCGCTGGTGCGCCAGGCGGTCGCGGTGATCGCGGCGGAGCGACGCTCGGTCAGGAAGACGCCGTGCGCGCCGAACGCGGCCGCCGAGCGGATGATCGCACCGAGGTTGCGCGGGTCCGTGATGCCGTCAAGCGCGATGAGCAACGGCGCCGGGGACTCCAGCGAGGCGGCGAGCAGGTCCGCGAACGGCTCGTACGCGAACGGCGGCACCTGCAGGCCGAGCCCCTGGTGCAGCACCCCGCCGGTCATGCGGTCCAGCTCGTTGCGGGACACCTCGAGGATCGCGACGCCCCGCTCGGCGGCGGTGCGCACAGCCTCCTTGACGCGCTCGTCCATGTCGATACCGAGGGCGACGTACAGCGCCGTGGCCGGCACGTGCGTGCGCAGCGCCTCGACGACCGGGTTGCGCCCGACGAGCAGCTCGGGGCCCTCCTTGGGCTGCGCGGCCTTGCGCCCCGGGGAGACCCGGTGCGACGACTTGACCGGCGCGGCCTTCTTCTTGGCGCCGAACGGCCCCTTGCCGGCCGTCCGCTTCGTCCCCGGCTGGCCGATCTTGGGGGCGCGCCCCTCGGCCGCCGCGGCCCGGCGCTCCTTGTCCTGCTTCCAGGCGGTGCGCTCCGGGAGCTGCTCGTCCCCGGAGTACCCCTTGTGCCAGGGCCGCTCGTCGGCGGGCAGCGTGCGCCCCCGCCCGGCCAGCGACTGCCGGTTCTTGCCGCCGGAGCCCTTCGCGGCGCCCTTCTTCGAGACGACCCGCTTGCCGCGGCGTTCGGAATTTCCTGGCATCAGTTCAGTGCTCCAAGGTCCATCGTGGACCGGCCGCGGTGTCCTCCACCACGACGCCGGCCTGCTTGAGCTGGTCGCGCACCGCGTCCGCGGCGGCCCAGTCCTTCCGGGTGCGCGCCGCGGCGCGCTGTTCGAGGGCGAGCGCCACCAGCGAGTCGACCACCTTGGTCAGGTCGCCGGCGTCGGTCGAGCGCCACTGCGGGTGCAGCGGGTCGACCCCGAGCACGTCGAGCATGGCGCGCACCTCGGCCAGCGCCGCGCGGATCGCCGGCACGTCCGCGGCGGTCAGCGCCGCGTTGGCGTCGCGGACGGTGTTGTGGACGACGGCCACCGCCTGCGAGGTGTTGAGGTCGTCGTCCATCGCCTCGGCGAAGGCCGCCGGCACCTCGCCGAGCTCGCCGTCGCCGACCTGCTCGGCCGCGCGCAGCACGAAGTTTTCCAGCCGGCGGTACGCCGTGGCCGACTCCGCCAGCGACTCCGGCGAGTAGTCGATCATCGACCGGTAGTGGGGCGTCAGCAGGTAGTAGCGAACCTCGACCGGTCGTACACCCGAATCCTCCAGCGACTCGAGCGTCACGACGTTGCCGACGGACTTGGCCATCTTCGTCCCGCCGAGGTTGAGCAGCGCGTGGTGCACCCAGAACCGGGCGAACCCGTGCCCGGCCGCGCGCGACTGCGCGATCTCGTTCTCGTGGTGCGGGAACTGCAGGTCGAGGCCGCCGCCGTGGATGTCGAACTCGGCGCCCAGATACCGCCAGCACATGGCCGAGCACTCGATGTGCCAGCCGGGCCGCCCGGGCCCCCACGGCGACGGCCAGTTGGCGTCGCCGGGCTCGTCGGGCTTGATGCCCTTCCACAGCGCGAAGTCGCGCGGGTCGCGCTTGGCGCGCGCGGGCCCGTCGGCCGCCGGCTCCATCGAGTCGGGCCGCTGCCCCGACAGCGCGCCGTACTCCGGGTAGGACCGCACGTCGAAATACACGTCGCCGCTGCCGTCGACGGCCTCGTAGGCGTGCCCGTCCGCGATCAGCTGCTTGATGAGCTCGTGCATCTCCGGGATGTGGCCGGTCGCGCGCGGCTCATACGTGGGCGGCAGCACCCCGAGGCGCTGATAGGTGGCCGACAGCAACCGCTCGTTGGCGTATGCGATCGACCAGAACGGCTGGCCGGCCTCGATCGCCTTCTGCAGCACCTTGTCGTCGATGTCGGTGATGTTGCGGATGAACGTCACCGTGTAGCCGGACTTGGCGAACCACCGGCGCAGCACGTCATAGTTGACGCCGGAGCGCAGGTGGCCGATGTGCGGGCCGGCCTGCACCGTGAGCCCACACAGGTAGATGCCGACCTGCCCGGGCGTCATCGGGACGAAGTCCCGGACCGATCGGGTGGCGGTGTCATACAGGCGTAGGGTCACACGTGCAAGAGTAGCTTCCGCGCCCGTCCGGCATCACGCCCGGAGGCCGCGTCCGGCAACGTGCCGTCCGGACGTCCGCCCAGTGAAGATCGCTGCCTGCCGTACCGCTCCGCCGACGTTCACATAGCGTCTCTGAGACCCTACGAAAGGCTGTCGGGACACTGGTCCTGCGTGTGGCGTTGCCGTCACGTGCAGATGGAGTCCTCGACTCAGCCGCCGGCCGCGGATCTGCCCGGCTCGTGTTCTCGTCGCGGCTGTCGCCGCCGGCACCTGGCTCCCTATGGCGCCGGGAGGGAGTCTGGGGTGTCCGCCCCGCCGGACGTCGACCAGCACCCGGCGAGGGGCGGGGCGGGGACCCTGCGTCACAAGGGCACAGAGCGTGTCGTGCTGCCAGACGCCGCAGCCGTGCCGCGGCGAGTCTTTGACAGCTGGCGAACCAGGCCGTCGACGGTCTTCACAGTGCGGATCCGGCCGTCCGCGGACTACGTCACACCCGGAGCTGATCCGCGAGTGGTACGCCACCCTGTCTGGCATGGATCACCGCCGCGCGGTCGACGCCTACAACGCCCAGGCGAAGCAACACATCACAGCCCCTCCACCTAAAATTACCTAGCGCCACACCGGCTGCAATCACTCAGATACGCACGACTAGAGTTTTGAGAAACCCTCCTGATACGCCTCAACAGCGCTGTCGAACATGTCGGCCGGCAATGCCCAACCCAGTGTCGTGGGACGGCCGAGCTCACGAAGAGCGGCTTCCACGCCTTCGAACGATCCGCCTCGGCCGCCGTGCTGGCTCACCACCCGGCCGGCATCCCTCAGCCAGTAGCGATCGGCGGCGATGTCGACGCCGACCAGGCCAGCCGCCAGCAGTCGCCCGACCGCCTGGGTGAACTCGGGCTCGGTCAGGATCGCGTGGTTGCGGTAGTCGGCAACGCCGATCACCTCTACCAGCGTGGACCCCGTCGACGCGTCAGCGCCCCCGATGGACAGCAGCACCCACGCGTCTGACCACATCCACTCCTCGTCCACACGGGCGACAGTACCGATCGAACCCCACCCGAGACCGGGGTGATTCCTGCGCTTGCCGAAACTCCCTGCGTGCGCTGCCGACGAACCGTTCGGCGTAACAGTTCGCCCTCGGCGTCCGCGGGCGGGATCTTCACCACGTCGATGCCTACAGCGGTGAACACCGCGTCGAACGGACCGGTGAACTTCGCGACTCGGTCACGGACAAGGAACCGGAACGACGCGGCCCGAGATCCACGACCAGGTTGCGGGCCTGCTGTGTGGTCCATTCGCCGGTCGGGTTCGCAGCGACGCCGAGGATGTGGACCCGGCAGGTCACCACCTCCATCACCACCAGGACGTACAACCGCCGCAGCGCGACCGTATCGACGTGGAAGTAGTCGGTCGCGAGCAGCCCGGACGCTTGCGCCCGAGGGAAGGCCCGCCAGCTCATGTCGCTGCGGCGGGGCGCAGGGCCGACGCCCGCGCGGGCAAGGAACGGCTGGCTGTACAGCCGGACAGTTTAGGAAGTGTGGACACGGCCGGGAGTCGCACGGCAGCGACCTGGCTTGAGCTGCGTCGCCACGCTGGCCGCCACGTCCAGGAGCTGACCGCCGTTGATCGCCGTCTTCCACCCCAACGGGCATGCAAGGGGCGCGCGGGTACGGGTCGACTGTCAGCTTGGGAATTGTCGATGTCTGGCTGTTCGTCGGGTTGCCCGCCTGGTCTCGGTGGTATCACGTGACCTTGGCTGGCCTCTGCTGTCCGCTCCTGGGTCCTGGACCGGCGCTACCAACGGCGGGTCGAGCGCCATTCGTCCGCAGCCTTCTGCGCGGCCTTCGCCGCCCGCCGGTCCGCCCTATCAAGCTCGCGCCTCCGGAAACCCGTGTACAGCTTGTAGCCGGCATACACGGGCAGGATTAGGGCACCGTTGAAGAAGTAGTAGCGCCCTCCCTGGAACTGAAATACCAGGTAGAACGCGTAGGCGGCGGATGCTAGAGCGCCAAAGCCGCTGAGAATCCGGTACTCGAGCGAGGTCGCTCCGAACCCAGTGACCGTCACGAGCAGTAGAACAATGGCGCTCGCGCCGAGCGCGACGATGTAGAACAACAGCAACGACACGACGGTTCCCCTATGACAATCCGTTGGCGAGCCGGACGGGAGCCTAGCCGTCGCCGCGCACGGTTGGTAGGTGCCGACGCCAAATTGAATTGAAGAGATCGCGCAGATAGGTCAAGATCATGGACGGCGGGCGGGGCGGTTGTCCCACCGGCACAGGGTCCATGCCTGCCGGATCAGGCTACGTAGCGTGATGATGGCGTCGGCGAACGCAAAGAACGCGTCGATGACGCGTTCTTTGCGTTCGTCGCAGCGTTGCAGGCGGTTGAAGGCGTTGTGCCAGGCGTTTGTCCGCTCGACATGCCACCTCCGACTCGCCCGGATGGGTGCCTGGTTGTCGTGGTGTGGCGCGTAGACGTCCGCTGTGGTGGAACGCGCCGTTGAAGGCCGACAAGGAGGTCCGGGCCGCTGCCCGCGAGACCGCGAAGACCCGGTCCCGGCTGTGCGAGGATTGCTTGGAGCGGTCGGGGGCGGAACGGCGCGCCGGGCTGCTCGCCCGGCGCGCTAGCGGATGTTACAGATCACCTGAACGCCGCTGAGGCCGTCGCCCGGAACAATAACGGGTTCGTCTGCTTGACAGAAAGAGAAGTCGAGTGAGCTACTGGCGACGGCATAGTGCGGTCGACCGGTAACGGTATATTGACCTGGCGGGACCATGATAGAGAATCGGCCATCATTGGCGGCTGGTGCATCGATCGCAGTTCCGTTCGCCGACTGGAACTGCACCATGCCAGCAATGCCGCGTTTCAGCACATCTCCCGAGTCCAACGCATCGCCGCCGACTTGCAGCAGTGTTCCAGTGACGACTACGCGATCGCCAGACGCAGCTGGCGCGCCCTGTTCCTGCCGGAACAACATAGATCCTCCGGCCGCGGCGAGTGCAAGTGCCAAGACAGCGCCAGCGACGGCGCGGTTGCGCTGATCTCGCTTCCGCCGCAATCGCACGAGTTCGGCGAAGGCGGGTTGCTGTGCCGGTTGCTGCCGCACCGCCTCCATGGCCAACAATTCCGTGAGTTTAGACATGCATAGCCTCCTCTCTCAGCAACCCGGCAAGTGCACTGCGAGCTCTGCTCAGACGGGATTTCACGGTTCCTGGAGCCACTTTCAGCGCCTCAGCAGTCTCGTCGATGCTGAGCCCCAAGAGGTGATGCATGACGACGGCTTGGCGCTGCCCAACAGGCAGCGCACGCAGTGCCTGGATCAGGTCCATCCGATCGGCGCTCGGCGCGGGCTCGTCGGCTGCTGGACCATGACGCCACAGCGCGCGTACTGCGTGGCGAGCTTTCCGTCGCCGGTTTGACACCAGCCTGAACGCGACGGTGCGAAGCCACACTTCGGGCGACTCGAGACGAGACACGTGCTGCCACCGGCCGAGCAACCTGACGAAAGCCTCTTGCACGCATTCTTCGGCCTCTGCGTGACCGTCGGCAACGAGCGCTACTACCCCGACGAGTCGGCGGTAGCAGGCCGCGTAGAGATCGGAGACTCCCTCATGCGGGCCGGACGATTGGTCCATACTCCTATCACCCCCCAAGTGGCCGAGCGGTTCCCGAATTTGTCGAGACTTTTGATGATCAGGGTTGGCGGTGTTGGTCAAGCATGGTCCGAACTGCCACACGAGCGGCTCTGGCGTCGCCGCGGCCCGCTGGCCCTGCCGCGTCCGGGTACGGATCTCGGCCTTGGTAGCGTCCGGCGCCGCGGCGCACAGCGCGGCCCACTGAGGCACGCTCAACGAGTCGGGCTGCGGTCCAATAGCCTGTGCCGGTGGCATCCGAGACGGCGCAGACGCTGGACCGTGGTCTGCGGCTGTTGCACCTGGTCGCCGACTCGCCGGCCGGCCTGACCATGACCGAGGCCGCGACCCGCCTGGGTGTCGGCCGCGCGGTCGTCTACCGGCTGGCCGCGACCCTGACCGAGCATGGCATGATCCGCCGCGACCGCGCGGGCCGCCTCCGCCTGGGCGCCGGGGTGCTGCACCTGGCCCGCCGCGCCCAGCCCTTGGTGGCCGACGCGGCGCTCCCGGCGCTGCGCCGCCTGGCCGAATCGGTGGGCGCGACGGCCCACCTGACCATCGCCGACGGCGGCGAGGCCTACGCCTTGGCGGTCGTCGAGCCGAGCTGGACGCAGTTTCACGTGGCGTACCGGACGGGCTCCCGCCACCCGCTGGCCTCGGGCGCCGCGGGCAAGGCGATCCTGGCCGGCCGTCAGGGCGACTACACGGCCGTGACCACCACGGGCGAGCTGCAACAGGGCGCCCACGGCGTGGCGGCCGCCGTCCCGGGCGTCGAGGGCCTGGAGGCGAGCGTGGGGGTGGTGGCCCTGACCGAGCTCGACCCGTCCGCGGTCCCCCCGGAGGTCGTCGGCGCCGCCACCGCCATCGCGAAGGCGCTCTCCTGATCTCGCGCTCACTCACGCCGGCGCGATGACAACCATCCCGACGCCGGGCGCGTCAGCTTTCCGTGCGCAGAAGCTCTTACGCTGCGGTGGTCGCGGCGGTCCTGCTCGGCGGCCTGCTGACGTTTCACGGCGCCGTGCCGAACCGCCCCGGCCACCTCGGCAGCCTGCTGGAAGCGTTCCTCCCGTGGCTCGGTCTCGCCGTCCCGATACTGCTCGGCGTCGCGGTGTGGCGCCGATCCATCCCGATGCTGATCAGCGTCCTGGTGGCGGTGGTCGCGTGGCTCGCGGCGTTCGGCGGGCAGATGCTGCCGGCCGGCGGCGGGCCCGCGGACCTCGTCGCCGTACAGCACAACGTCAGCGACGAAAACCCGGATCCGGCCGGCACCGCGCGGGCGCTCACCCAACCCCGGCCCGACCTCATCGGGCTTGAAGAGGTGACCCCCGAGGCGCTGCCCGCCTACGCCGCGGTGCTCGAGGCGCAGTACCCGCATCACACGGTGCAGGGCACGGTCGGGCTGTGGTCCCGGTACCCGCTCGCCGACGCACGGGCGATCGACATCAAGCCCCGCGGCCTCGACGCGGACTGGAACCGCGGGCTGCGGGCGGTCGTGCAAGCACCGGGCGGGGACATCGCCGTGTACGTCGCGCACCTGCCGTCGGTGCGCATCGGGCTGCGCAAAGGATTCAACACCGCGTGGCGCGACGACAGCGCCGCGCGGCTCGGGGCCCTGCTCGCCACCGAGCCGATCCCGCACGTCATCCTGCTCGGCGACCTCAACAGTACGGTCGATGACCGGGGGCTGCGGCCGGTCAGCTCGCGGCTCACCTGGGCGTCGTCCGGGTTTGCGTGGAGCTTCCCGGCGCGGGCGCCGATCGCGCGGATCGACCAGATCATGGCGCGCTCCGCGACCGTCACCGGAGTCCGGGCGCTGCCGGCGACCGGCAGCGACCACCTCCCGATCGCCGCGCGGATCCGCCTCCACCGGTGATCCGAGGCGGTGATCCGAAGGGCAGGGCCGGCCGGAGTCGAACCGGCGTCCTACCGATTCGGAGTCGGTTGCGACGACCTCTGCGCTACGGCCCTGCCGCCCGGCAGTCTAGGCGCCAGCGGATGAGGGGGCGCAGCACTCGAGGGCAGGACCGGCCGGAGTCGAACCGGCGTCCTCCCGAGTGGAAGTCGGGCGCGACAACCTCTGCGCTACAGCCCTGCCGGCGGGCAGCCTAGGGCGACCGGCGCAGGAAGGCGAGCTCGGGCCGGTTCGTGTGCAGCGGCATGCGGCCGTACGTGCCGTTCGCCCTGGCCCGCGGGTCGGCGCCGGCCGCGACCAGCGCCGTGACCAGCTCGGCCGTGCCGTGATCGACGGCCGCGTGCAGCGGGGTCTCGCCTCGCTCGTCGCGGGCGGCGATGTCCAGGCCGGCGGCGAGCAGGCGCGGCAGCAGGTCGGCGCCGTGCAGCCAGGGCAGCAGGTGCAGCAGCGTCCGGCCGCGCTCGTCGCGCACGTGCGGGTCGAGCCCGCGGTCCAGGGCCGCGGCCACGGCTCGGGCGTCGCCGCGCCGGATCAGTGTCATGAGGTCGTCGCGCAGGGTGCGCATCGGGCGGGGCATGCGCACGGCCGGGTTCCGCCAGCCGTCGTACGCCGCGACGCAGCCCTGGACCTCGCCGCCGAGCGCCTGGATCATCCGTTCGCGGGCGATCTCGGCGGGCGTGTGGGGCAGGACGACGGCGCCGTCGCGCATGGCGACCTCGTGGGTGGCGTGGTCGCAGTGGACGCGCACGGTCTCCCGCAGCACCGGGAGCGGTGCCGGTACCGGTGCCGGGCGGCCGGGGAACAGCGCGGCGCGGACCAGCGGATGCAGGTCGTCGGGGCCCAGCCGGCCCTGGACGAGGGCGTCCAGCTCGGCCGGCCGGCGGGCCAGCACGTCCGGGATCCTCGGGATGCGGGCCAGCTCGACGCCGAACTCGGCCACCTCCGCCCGCCGGCGCTCCTCGTCGACCCGGCCGTACGGCACGCGCGTCACGAGCCGGACCCGCCGCCCGTCGAGCACCAGGCACCGGCCCCGCATGTCGATGCGGGCAAGCCCCTGCACGCCGCGCGCGGCCTCGGTGAGCGTCGGGTGGATCGGCCGCAGCCAGGCCAGCGAACGCCGGACCACCTCGCCGCGGACGTGGTTACGCCGGCCGGTCGGCAGCCACGGGTCGAACGCGGCCGGGTCGACCAGGTCACGCCCCCAGCGCGGGTCGAACAGCAGCACGTCAAGGCGGAACCCCGCGGCGGCCCAGGCGGCCGCGTGCCGCCCGCCGTCGTCGAGCCGGACGAGCCGCTCGACCAGCCCCTCCGGCCCCGCACCACCGAGCCGCTCCTCCGGCAGCCGCTCACCGTCGGCGGCGAAGAACGGCAGCCGTTGCACTCCTCCGCATCGGCTCAGCATTCCGCCGGTACACCTGGAATCCCATCGATCCCGAAGGTGCAGCAGCTCGTCGTCGCGCCGGCCGGGTGACGTCCGGTCGAGGTGCTCGACGCGCAGCGTGATCCGCTGCGGCCGGTCGTGCCAGACGGGCGCGCGGGCGACGAGCGCGTGGTCCTCGGGGAGCAGATCGAGCGGGAACCACAGGCCACCGCGCAGCAGCCCGTCGCGCGGCCGGCGCGGGAGGTGCCACCGCAGCAGGTCGGGCGCGAGGTGGCGCAGGTCGTCCTCGACCCGCTCGGCGACCTCGGCGCCGTGCATGCGGCGGACCGCGCGCAGGTCGAAGTCGGCGTCGACGTTGACGGCCGCGCACGCGCCGCGCCAGTCACCGGCCAGCCGGCGTTGCGTGGCCCGCTCGATCATCCACGCCGGTACCAAACCGGTCCTCCCGCCGTAACTTTCACGCCCCGTCGCGCGCCATCACGCGGGGGCCGCGGCATTCCGTTGACCGGCCCTGCGCCCGGGTCTAGCTTGCCGTGTCGAAGCGCATCGATACCTCGGAGGAAAGGTCGTGCGGTCATGCGGAGGCGAACACTTGCCCTGTCCATGGGAGCAGCGGTTGCGGTAGCCGCGGTCGGAGCACACATCGTCACGGCACTACCCGCGTCGGCCGCCGCCGGCTGCCGGGTCGCGTACTCGATCACGAACTCGTGGCCGGGCGGCTTCGGCGCCGACGTGACGATCACGAACCTGGGCGATCCGATCGCGAGCTGGACCCTGGTGTGGTCGTACTCGGCCGGCCAGACAGTCACGCAGTTCTGGAACGCCACCGTCACGCAGAGCGGTTCGCAGGTCACGGCGAAGAACGTCAGCTACAACGGCTCAATCGCCACCAACGGCACCGCGTCGTTCGGCTTCAACGGCTCGTGGAACGCCAGCAACCCGGTGCCGACAAGCTTCACGCTCAACGGCACGGCCTGCACCGGCACCGTCACCAACTCCCCTTCCCCGACACCGTCCCGCACTCCCAGCGCCTCCCCGACTCCGTCCCGCACCCCCAGCGCCTCACCGACGCCGTCGAGCACCAGCGGCGTTCCCGCCGACGCCGTGTGGGTCGCGACGGGCGCATGGGATCAGTGGACGAACAACGGGTACACCATCATCAACGACGTCTGGGGCTCGGGCGCCGGCCCCCAGACGATCTGGGCGCGGACCGGCACCAACTGGGGCGTCGTCGCGGACCACCCGCGCACCAGCGGCGTGAAGTCGTACCCGCACACCGGCAAGACCCTCAGCCGCACGCTCAGCTCGCTGGCGTCGGTCAGCAGCTCCTTCAACGTCACCGTCCCCGCCGACGGCGACTACGAGACCGCGTACGACATCTGGGCGAACAACAACGCGTACGAGGTCATGATCTGGACCAACCAGCACGGCGCGGTGGGCCCGATCGCCGAGTCCTACGACAGCAACGGCGCGGTGCCGAACGCCCGCAACGTGAGCGTGGGCGGCCACACCTGGAACGTGTACCGCGGTTCGAACGGCGCGAACGCGGTCTTCTCCTTCGTCCGCACCGCCAACACCACGTCCGGCACGGTGGACGTCCTGGCGGTCATGAACTGGCTACGCACCCAGAACTGGTGGGGCGACGTGACGGTGGGCCAGATCCAGTTCGGCTTCGAGCTGAGCGGCACCGCCGGCAAGAGCAACTTCACCGACAACAGCTTCTCCCTCACCTACAGCTGACCCGCTGAACCACCACAGCAGCCGCGACGGGCGGGCGCCCGTCGCCGGCTGCTGTGGCGTTTTTGGTGTTTGGGACCATGCTCGGGGTGTGAAGTCGACGTCCGGCGTCCTACTGACCACCACCGAGGTAGCCGCTATGCACCGCGCGGTGGGTAACCAATCTCGACGAGATCAGCAGCCAGATCTTCCACCGTCACCTCGGGGTTCAGGCGCCGCACCAACTCATCGGCGAGCGGATGCAGCGCGAAGATCTCGCCGACCGCTTGCACATCTACGGCTGTCTCGTAGTAGTCCTCGGCAAAGCGTTGGTACGCCGCCGGCGTACCCTCGACCAGCACCTCGAACAGCCAGCTGGCGCCGTCCGGGTCGCCACCCTGAGGGAAGTCGATCTCTCCGGCATGCCACCGGTCGTCGCTATGCTGCCGCCACAGGCACACGGTCGCTTCCAGCGTTCCCTCGAAGCTGAACGCGGGCTCTTCAACACAGGCGGTAAAGACCTCCGGCACGGTATCGACCAGCCCAGGCCACAGCTCATCGTCATTGACAGCCGGGCTCATCGGCGACTCGTGATCGAAGCCCCGGATGAACGCACCGACCGGTGAGAACACGATCGACCACGCGTCGCCCGACCCGTTCCGCATGGACGCCATCTCCTCTCCCGGCGCCCAACGCGAGTCAAACGAGTAGTACCGCGACTCCCAATCCGGACTCATGATCGCGTCCAACATCGCCAACGCGCGACACCGCTCGCGAAGCACAGGTATGTCGGGCAAGGCGCGCGCTACGTCATGAACGGTCACCAGCACATCTAACCTCCCGCTTCGGCACCACACTCGTCCTGGTTGTGTCGAACGACGCTGGCCTCACCAGGACGGCCATAAACTGGCTCCAGCATGATCGTCGGCGATGGCCAGTGGCTACGGCACGTAGTTGCAACCTTGCGCGGCCGGTGCGCGCTCATGCCGATGAGCGGTCGCTTCGGTCTGTGCTCGCGGACGAGCTTCCTAAGTGAGCGTCCGGAAACCTTGGTTACCAGTTGCCGGTGCGGGCAAGTCGGCGTGACATTGTCATGATCATGGCGATGTAGATCATGGCCTCGTGGTGGTCGGGCTTGGTCTCATAGTCGCGTACGCAGCGGCGATGCTTGCTGATCCAGGCGAACGTTCGCTCTACCACCCACCGGCGGGGCAGCACGACGAAACCTGGCTCGGTGCGTTTGACGATCTGGACCGTCAGCCGCAGGACGTTGCGGGCCCAGACGAGCATCCGCCCGGCGTATCCGGCATCGGCCCAGACCAGGGCGATGGTGGTGCAGCGTTCGCGGAGCCGGGCCAGCAGCCGGTGTCCCGCGTCGCGGTCCTGCAG
>NZ_JBICTV010000029.1:0-109705 GCF_043197855.1 Dactylosporangium sp. NPDC048998 | reverse complement strand
TCCAGTTGGGCGTAGACGGCGGCGGGTTCCCAGCCCGTGTCGGCGAAGACCGCGGCGTCGAACCGCGGGATCTCCCGACGGGCGGCCAGCAGCAGACAGACCGAGCTTTGCACACCGGCGCCGAGACTCAGGTATCGGTGGGCGGCCGTCATCGGCGCCCTCCACCACTGTCCGATGTGGACACATCGGTTCCCGGTCCGGGGGTCGGGGGCTTGGCGAAGATGAGCACGTCCTCGTGCGCGATGAGGTGCATCGGCGTGCCCGCGGCCCGGGCTTTGCGCACCGACTGCAGCTGGAAGAACGACGGCCGGGCGACGAGTTGGCCGTCGCGGACCGCGGCGAGCAGCGCGATACACCGCTCGGTCGGGACGAGTCCGGCGCGGATGCCGGCGCCGATGACCGCGGAGGGCAGGTCGACGAGCTCGCCGCGTTTGCGCCACGGCCGGGCGGTGACCACGACGATCCCGCCGGGGCGCAGCAGGGTGGCGCAGCCGCGCAGGATGTCGGCGAAGCCGTCGGTGAGACCGGTCAGGTCGCGGTAGGCGAGGTTGCCCTTGTCGGTGCCGTCGTTGTACCGGTTGTTGGAGATGTCCAACTCGTCGCCGACGGCGACGTGGCCGTGCACGGTCGGCCCGTACGGCGGTGACGTCACCACCAGAGCGACCTGCCCGGCCAGGGCGGCCGGGACGAGCGACAGGATCGCGGTGGCGTCCCCGCGGATCACGCCGCCCCGCCCGGCCGCGCCCTGGGTGCGGGCGTGACGCAGGTTGGCGTCGGCGATGTCGGACCAGCGGGACTCGTACTCCACCCCGAGCGCGTCACGGCCGGCGTGCACGGCCTCCACCAGGGTGGTGCCGATCCCGCACATCGGGTCCAGGACCAGGTCGCCGGGGCGGGTGTAGGCGGCGATGGCGTGCGCGGCGATCGCGGGCAGCATCCGGGCCGGGTGCTTGACCGAGTCCGGCACGTACCGGCCGCGGCGCTGCACCGGCCCGGTCTGCTGCGCGGTCGCCCACACCGACAGCCCTTCCGGCACCGGCATCGCCGTGGGCCCCCCGCCGATGGCGCGGTGCCGGCCGTCGTACGCCTCGGCGCCCGGCTCGGTGACGTCCGGCCGGCCGGTGCCGCGGCCCGGCTCGTCGGGGCCGGTGGCGAGGACGGTGCGGGGCTCACCCATGGCGCTCACCACCGTCCAGGCCGTCCCGGCGGTGCCGGCGCGGCGCCGCCTTGTGCGGGGTGGCCGGGGTGAAGACGAGCAGGTCGGCGTGCACCCGCAGGTGCGCGACGGTCCACTGTTGCCCGGCGGCGGTCGCGCGGGCGCGGGCCAGGGTGAGGAGTTCCTCGTCGTCGACGTGGTAGACGAACGCGTCGCCGTGCTCGCCGCTGATGTCGGCGGCGACGGCCGCGATGTGCTGCAGATAGCCCAGCCCGGCACGGGCGGCGGCGGTGACGATCGGTGAGAAGTCCTCCGGCGCAGCCTCCTGCCCGATGCCCGGCTGCCCGGCGCTGGCGTGTCCGGCGGGGGCGGCCACGACGAGGACGAGGCAGCCACCGGGGCGCAGCAGCTCCCGGCAGGCGGCCAGCAGCCAGGCCAGCCGGACCCGGCCCGCGGCCGGGTCCGGATCGAGCGGCCAGGTCGCGACGGCCAGGCTGGTCAGCCCGGTCAGCGACACACCCTCGGGCACCGGCGACACGGGCGGGCCGTGCGGCGGCAACTGCGCGTCGGACAGGTCGTCACCGAACCAGTCGGCCAGCGACACCGCCCCGGCATCACGGTCCGTCTCCAGGTCACCGCCAGCGTCGATGCGGGCGGCACGCGCGGGACGGGCGCCGTGGTACGGCAGCCGGTGGTCGGTGTCGGTCTCGTCGTCGGCGTCGGCGGGGCTGCCGGTGCCTGTGGCGGTGGCGGGGCCGACGATGAGGGACGCGACGTCGGTGAACCAGGCCCGGTGATGGCGGCGGGCGCCGGTACTGCAGGCGGTGGTGAGGACGTGGTCGTCGGTCAGGTCGACGACCACCTCGCCGGGGCGGCTGTAGGCGGCGACGAGCCGCCGCGCCAGCCGGGCGGGCATTGACGCGCCGCGGTCGCCGCTGGCACGGGCGGTGCGCCAGACGGTGATCGGCACCGGCGGGTCGCCGGCGACCAGGTCGACCAGCGGCCGGCCCTCGCCGGGCGCGCCGGCGAGGCCGAGGTCGGGATCGGGGTTGGGGTTGGTGGGGTGGTGCGGCGGGTGCTTGCTCATGTGACTGTCGGCTCCGCGCCGCGCCGTGAAGCGCTGACATCCCCCTATCCGGTTCTGTGAGCCCTGGCGAACACCCTTGCCGCTCACAAGCCGCTCACAGCCGCTCACGCCCGCAGACGGTGACCGATCGCGGGGGTGATGTCCGCTCACAGCGGTGATTCCTGTCAAGCACCCGGCCGCTCACAAGCCGCTCACGGCCGCCCGTTCGTCGCGCCCGTACCCGGACTCCGTGCACGGTCCGCCGCGCAGCGGGTCACGGTGCCGCCCGCCGCGCACCGTGGCGCTGCCGGTCCAGCCGTGCCGGTCGCCGACTGGGCCGGTTGGGCCATGCCCCCTACACCTGGGGCGGTGCGCCCGGCGTGGCCGCGCTGCGAGGCCGCCGAGGACGGCGGCGGTGACATCGGCTCCAGTCAGCAGTGACGGCGGGCGCACCGCGCCGCCGACGTGCGGCGGCAGCATGCCGCGACACCGATGTCATCGATGCTGATCGTTGACACGGGCGTGCCGGCCAGCGGAGACCACTGTCACAGGCGACCGCATCGACCGGTCATCTTCGCTGTCACAGGCCGCCGCCGGCGCGGCATGCCGCCAGCGGCGGGCGGCCGATGCTCCCAGCGCGTGAGCGCGCCGTGAGCGGCTGTGAGCGGGCTCGGCGGGGTGCCGCGTGGCGCCGAGCCGCTGGACGGCAGCGCCCGCGCTGCCGCGTGTCACGGCGTCATGGCCGCATGTCCAACGTCGACCGTCGTGTCAATCCGCAGGTGAACGACTGTGACAACCGTCCATGTCAACGATCACAGTCGATGTCAAAGATCGTGTGACTCGGTCGGCGCCGCAGGCTGTCACGCCCTGCCCGCGGCCGTCCTGACCGGCGTTGTGTGTGCCGCGTGAGCGGTGTCTGGCGCACTGATGCCTGCGACACCGCCGTGACACGCCGCCGGTGTCAATCCCCGATCTTCACTGTCATAGGAGCTGTGACATGACCGTGTCCGCCGCCGCGCACCACGCCGACCGTGACACTGCCGCTGACACCACCCCTGATGGCCGCGTCACCGCCACGGCGCCGCCTGACACCGCCGCCGGTCACCCGGCCGCCGCCGGCGCCGGTCCGAGCGTCCAGGACCACGCCGGCGCCTGTACGGCCCGCGACGGGCGTACCGCCGGGCAGGAGGACTGGCCGTCGTCGCCGTTCGCGTGCGTGGACGCCGCGTTCGCCGCATTGACCTGCGACCCGGACCCGCTGTGCATCGACCTGTCCCACCTCGATCCGGCGCTCGGCCTGCCCAGTGGGCCGGTCAACGTGGCGGAGCTGCGTACCTGGCTGGCCCGGCACCGGCGGAACTGGGTCGGTCTGGACGCGGTGTGGCGGGAGCTGATCACCCGCGCCCGCCTGCACGGGCCGGCCTGGGTGGTCACGGCGACCGCGCTGGCCCTGCCTGCCCTCGTGCGGCACGCCGCCGCCCTGGTCGCCGGCGGCTGGCGCGGTGACCCGGACGACGTCGACGCCGAGGTCCTCGCAGGGTTTCTCGCCGCGTTGCGTGACCACGTCGACGTCGCCAAGCCGGCCCCGTACGCCAGCCTGTGCCGGGCCGCGCAGCGCGCCGGGCACCGTCTCGTGGCGCAGCAGCGCGACGTGCTGCTCGTCGATGACCTCGACGCCGTCGCGGCCGGCCCCCGGACTCCGCAGCGGCCGTGGGGTCACCCCGACCTGCTCGTGCGGCGGGCGGTCGAGCTCGGGCTGCTCGACGAGGCCGACGAGCAGCCCTACATCGACACCCGCCTCGGCCGGCGGGCGATCGAACCGATCGCCGTGCGGCTCGGCGTCACCGTCGACGCGCTGCGGATGCGGCTGCGCCGCGTCGACGCCCGCCTTGCCCGGGCCCTCGCCGACGGCGTCCTCACCGGGACGGTCTCCCCGCAGGCCCAGCAGGCCCTCGCCTGGCAGGCCGAACAGCGGCGGCTGGCCCGCACCGCCCAGGTCGCCACCGCCACCGCCACGACCACCGCACCCGCGCGGCTCGCCGCGGCCTGAACCCCGATCCGGCCGCCGACCGGCGGGCCACCACCGTTCCAGCCGTCACCGTCCGGGCCGTGCCGCCGACCACCTCCAGGTCGGCGGCACGGCCCGTTTCCGCGCCTGTTCGCGGCTCGCGGCCGCCCGCCCACCCGGCGGCCAGGCCCACCAACCAAGGCGGCGGCTGGGGGCAGCCGTCCGGTGTGAGCGGGCGTGTCGCGCACACGGGCGGCTGTGAGCGGGGCCTACGCGCACAGCCGCGGCGGTGTGCGGTGTTGTGAGCGGCTGTGAGTGGCGGGGGGTGTTCGCCACAGCTCACAAACCCGGATAGGGGAGTGCAGGACTTCCCGGCCCGGCCGATCGACGGCCCGAACCGCGCGGGTTCTGCCCGCCGCCGGGCGTACGTCCCGGTCGCGAGTGCCGCGCCGGCCTTGCGCTCGGGTGCCGCGCCAACGTGATGCGCTGACACCTCATCCACAGCCGACCCGTAAGGGAGGACGAGCTCCTCCCGAGCGCGCCACGGCTCGCGACGCACTCGCCCATACCGGGATCCGCTCGGCGGCGGCCACATCCGTCGCTGCTTCGAGCATTCGCCCCGCGCCGCCCGCCTCAGCAGCCCCGCCGCCCCGACATCGGGTGCCCGGGGTGCCGGGGCGCCGGCGCGGGGCGGGAGGTGACCCAACCATGTCCCCCACTGTGCGGGCACGCCCGCGTGCCCTCGACCCGCACCCCACCAACCTTGCCCCGGCCGGCGGCAACCCGGCCCTACCCGCTCATCCCGTCGCCGGCGCCGAGGCGCCGTCCGGGGCGCCATCCCGCACCGCGCGGCCCGTCGTGCGGCGAACCGCCCGGATGGTGACCATCGGCACGACCGCCGTCGTCCTGATCGCGCTCCCGTCGGCCGCCTACGCCGATCCGGGCGGGCCGATGGTCCTGGCGGCGAACTCGCTGCCGGTCGTCATCGCCAACCTGCAGAACTGGATCATGGGGATCCTGGCTGCGGTGGCCACACTGTTCCTCGTCCTGGCCGGCGTGTACTGGGCCACCGCCGGCGGTGACCCGGCCCAGGTCGACAAGGCCAAAGGCGCGTTGAAGAACGCCCTGATCGGCTACGGTCTGGCCGTCCTCGCGCCGATCCTGCTGCAGGTCGTCCAGGGCATCGTCGGGGGCTGAGCCGACGATGGTCTGGTTCCTGGACGACATGCTCGACTGGTTCGCCGACAAGATCCTGGCCTGCTTCGACGCGCTGATCGGCCTCATCACGAACGCGCTGCTGATCACCCCGGACGTCACGACGTTGCCGCAGGCGCAGGCCCTGACCGGCCGATCGGTGCTGATCGTCGACCTCGTCTTCGTATTGTGCTTCGTCGCGGCCGGCGTGCTCACCATGACCACCGGCGGCGACGAACGCGCCCGCTACACCGTCAAAGACCTGATCCCGCGCTGCATCGTCGGGTTCGTCACCGCCCACTTCTCCCAGCTGTGGTGCGCCAAGCTGATCGAGCTGGCCAACGCGTTCACCGCGGCGCTCGTGCAGGACAACCTCGCCGGAGACGGCGAGCCGCGCCCCGCCGCCCTCAACGGCATCAAGAACCACCTGCTCGCCGCCCAGGACCAGACCGCCGGGCTGCTGTTCTGCGTCTGCGCGGTCATCATCCTGATCCTGCTCGGCTCGACCGCGCTCTCAATGATCGGCAGGTTCACGACCGTGCTCCTGCTCACCGCCGCCGCGCCCCTCGCCCTGGCCTGCCACGCCCTGCCGCAGACCGACCCGGTCGCCCGGCTGTGGTGGCGCTCCTACGGCGTCGCCCTGGCGATCCCGGCCGTGCAGGGCCTCACCCTTTACGCCGGGCAGTGGATGCTCACCGACGGCAGCACCATGCTGCCCGTCGTCGGCCTGCCGATCGAACCCGGCGGCGTGACCAACCTGTTCGTCGTCATGGTCCTGCTCTGGACCACCGTGAAGGTCCCCGGCCTGATGCGCCGCTCCCTGTCCTCCGGTGGCCAGCGACCGAACTTCCTCGGCATGGTCGTGCGGGTCGTGGTGGTGCAGCAGCTGTCCCGTGCCGTGCCTGGCCTCGGTCGCGCCGCTCGGGCGGTGACCTGATGAGCCACAACCCGGCCGGCCGGGACCGCCGCGACGACGAGGCTGTGCGGGCCCGCATGCCGACGGTCGCTTCATACCGCCTGCTCTGCTGGTGCTGGTTGGATTCGGCACTGCCGGTCCCGCGGGTCGCGACGTTACTGGGTGTTGCTGAGGACTCGAAGCGCTCCCTGAGCCAAGATGTGGCCTGCCTTGACCGCTACGGTGACGCAGGGTGCGTCCAGCCATCCGGGGTCGTGGCTCTGTTCCCATGCGACGATGTCGGTCGCGATGGCCAGGGCCTGACCGTCCTGGGCCTGCAAGAGTGCGTGCGCCAGTTTCAGGTACGCGCCTGGCTGAGTCCCTTCGAGCTGTTCGGTCATGCCGGTGATGTGGTCGCCGGTCTGGTGTGCGTGGTGGGGATACAGCGCAGCAAGACAAGCCAACGCGTATCTGACCGCGGGTGGTTCGGTATTCCATCGGGCCAGCAGCGCGGGAACCTGCGCATCGACGGTGCGGTGAACCTGATGGGCCCGTTCGTCGGCGGCGGGCGGTCGGTTCTGGACAGCGGCGCGGTCGGCGTCGACGAGCAGGCCCTCGGCCCATCGGTCGGCCGCGATGAGCAGCCACACGTAGAGGTCGAGGCGCTGTTTGGCCGGCAGCGCCCCAGAAACGATCATGCGGGTCAGGAACGGCAACGTGGGGGCGGTCGCCGAGTAGCAGGTCCCTTGATGCAGCAGGTCGTCGCCGAACAGTTCGTCAAGGGTCTGGTCCCAGTCGCCGTACGGGTCGGCCAGTGCCCGCAACAGGTCGGGGACATCGTCGGCGGGGCCGTGGGCGTGTTCCAGCTCCGTCCAGGCGATCTCGTCCAGCCCGGACAGGTCGATTGGTATGTCCTCGGCATGGTCGGGTGCCAGTCCCAGGGTCGCCGGCGGCGGCGCCGTGCCGAGGACAACGCTGGGGATGGGAGGCCGTGCACCGGGGTTGGTGTACTCGATCGGGGCGTTGATCGGCCGGATCCGCGCGAGCAGGGTCGGGTCGCAGCGGCTGCCGCCGTTGCGGTAGCCGGCGTGTTGGCGTGCCACCACGGCGGCGTGGCGGCCGACCGCGTTGATGGTGCGGTGGCCCGCGAGGTCGGGCGGGTAGGGGCCTTCGTCGATGGCGGTGACGGTCCAACCCTTCGCCTGGCGGGCGGGTCTGGCGCTGACCAGTGGGAATCCGTACGCGGCCAGCGCCTGCGCCAGTGCCCGCGCGTGCTCCTCGTCCGGCACCACGAAGTCGTGGGTGCCGGAAACCGCAGACCAGCCGGCCATCTCATCGGGTCCTTTCACGATCTCCGCCAAGGTACGAGTGCCCTGCATCTCATGATCGCCTGGGAGCTCGTCCGGACCCACGGTGCTTACGGGTCGGGTGGGGTAAGCCGCACGGATGCTGCCACCTTCTGCCGGTAGATGGCCCGGGGTGGCGGGGTCCCAGGGGATGCACCAGCATCCGCTGGGGCCGCGACGGGGGCGGGGGCCCGGCCGGGGCGCAGCCAGTCGGAGACGGCGTCAGCGGGGATACCAAGCTCAGCGGCGGGTTGCTTGACGCTGACCTCGCCGTCGTGGACCGCGGCGGTCCGCGGGTCGACCGCGTCGACCAGCGCCCGCGCGGCCGTCAACCCCTCGACCGCCAGCCGTTCCGCCGAGGCCGGCACACCCCCGGTCGGTCCACTTCTGGGGCACGGTGACACGCCGCCTCCCTCGACCTCGCACACAAAGAACAGGCCAATGCGCTTGTGCTGCGTAAACAGCACGGCAAGGCGTTGGCCCCGTACCGGATGGAAAGGGTGAGTGATCACCAATGAGTCCGAAGAACAGCGCTGACGAGCCCTACAGGGCACGGGTTCCCACCGACGTCGACGCCCCC
The DNA here is from genome assembly GCF_043197855.1 of Dactylosporangium sp. NPDC048998. NCBI lineage: Bacteria > Bacillati > Actinomycetota > Actinomycetes > Micromonosporales > Micromonosporaceae > Dactylosporangium > Dactylosporangium sp. NPDC048998. The sequence goes on along the minus strand of NZ_JBICTV010000029.1, from coordinate 101,460 downwards.
GACAGGATCGTCTACGGGCTGACGTTCCGGCAGCTGGCCATCCTCGCTGTCGCCGCCGTCATCGGCTACGGCGCCTGGAAAGCCCTCCACACCCTGCTGCCGGTCCCGGTACTGCTCGGCGGTGCGGTCGTCCTCGGCGGTCTCGTCTTCGGCCTGGCCGTCGGCCGCCGCGACGGGCTGCCCCTCGACGTGTGGCTCCTGGCCGGGCTGCGGCACTGCCGCGCTCCGCGGGCGCTGACCACGACCGACACCACCGCGCAAACCCCGGACTGGGTCGATACCTCCGTGAGCAGGATGCCCCCGCCCGCGCCACTGAAACTGCCGGCCGCCGCGATCGGCGACGACGGGCAGATCAGCCTCGGCGGCGCAAGAGCGGCGATGGTCGCCGCGACCAGCGTCAACCTCGCGCTGCGCACCCCCGACGAACAGGCCGCGCTGATCGACACGTTCGGCCGCTGGCTCAACAGCCTCGCCACCCCCACCCAGATCGTGGTGTCGGCGCAGCCCGTCGACCTGGCCTCCGCCGCCAGAAACCTGGCCCGCGCCGCGGACCGGCTGCCGCACCCGGCCCTGGCCTCAGCCTGCGCCGACCACGCCCAGTTCCTGGCCAACCTGACCGAACGGCGCGACCCGCTGCGCCGGCAGGTCCTCATCGTCACCCGCACCGGCGCCGGCGAACGCGGCGAGCACGCCGCCCGCCGCCGCGCCGACGACACCGTGCGTGCCCTGTCCGGCCTCGGTGTCACCACCCGCGCCCTGGACGGACCAGCGGTCACCGCCGCGCTCGCCGCGGCGGCCGACCCGTACCGGCCACCCCGGCCCGGTGGCCTCGCCGCCCCCGACGCGGTCATCACCGGACCCGCGGTCGCCAGCCGGAAACCCATTCGACGCAAGGAGCCATCCCCATGAGACGCACCAGAACCCGCCCGGCGGCGCGACACACCGTCGACACTGCGGCGCTGCCCCCCGCCGGAGGCGTGGCGGCGGCGGTCGCCCCGACCTCGGTCGAGGTCACCCCGCAGATGCTGCGGGTCGGCGACGGCTACGCCGCCACCCTCGTCGTCACCGGCTACCCCGCCGAGGTCGGCCCGGCCTGGCTCGAGCCGCTGCTGTCCTGGCCGGGCCGGCTGGACCTCGCGCTGCACATCGACCCGCTCCCGGCACCTGCCGCGGCGAAACGGCTCCGCAACCAGCGGGCCCGGTTCGAATCCTCCCGCCGTGCCGACGCCGAGCACGGGAAGCTCACCGACCCCTCCGTCGAGGCCGCGGCCGAAGACGCCGCCGATCTCGCCGAGAGGCTGGCGCGTGGTGCGGCCAAACTCTTCCGCGTCGGCCTCTACCTGACCGTGCACGCCCGCACCGAGGCCGAACTGCTCGACGCGTGCGCGCAGGTCAAGGCCGCCGCGGCGTCCACGCTGATCGAGTTGCAGCCGGCGACGTGGCGGCACCTGCCGGGCTGGACCACCACCCTGCCCCTGGCCACCGACAGCCTGCAGATGCTGCGCACCATGGACACCCAGGCGCTGGCAGCGGCGTTCCCCCTCGCGAGCTCGGATCTGCCGGCGCCGCTGCCCGGCGACCCGGCCACCACCGGCGGCGTGCTCTACGGGACCAACCCCGACTCTGCTGGCATCGTCTGGTGGGACCGCTGGGCCCAGGAGAACCACAACTCGGTGGTCCTCGCGCGCAGCGGCGCCGGCAAGTCGTACTTCGGCAAGCTCGACGTGCTGCGCAACCTGTATCAGGGCGTCGTGGTGTCCGTCGTGGACCCCGAGGACGAGTACGCGCGCCTGGCCGACGCGGTCGGCGGTGCCGTCGTACGGCTCGGCCAGCCCGGCGTGAAGATCAACCCCCTTGAGCTGCCGGCCGGGGACACCCGCCCCGACGTGCTCACCCGGCGTGGCCTGTTCCTGCACACCCTCATCGCGGTCCTGCTCGGCCATCAGCCGCCACCACAGGAACGCGCCGCGCTGGACCGGGCGATCCTGGCCACCTACCGGCAGGCGGGGATCACCGCCGACCCGGCCACCCACCGCCGGCCCGCCCCGCTCCTCGCTAACCTCGCCGCAATCCTGCGCGCCGACAGCGACCCCGCCGCGACGCAGCTCGCCGCCCGGCTCGCCCCATGGGTCGACGGGTCATTCGCGGACCTGTTCAACGGCCCGACCACCACCCGCCCCGACGGGCACCTGGTGGTGTGGTCGCTGCGACACCTGCCCGAGGAACAGCGCACCGTCGGCACCCTCATCGCCCTGGACTCGATCTGGCGCAGCGTCGACGCCCCCGGCAACCGCAGGCTGGCCACCCGCCGACTCGTCGTGGTCGACGAGGCGTGGCTGCTCCTGCGCGACGGTCAAGGCGCCCGATTTCTGTTCACGATGTCCAAGGCCGGCCGGAAACGCAACGCGGGTCTGTCGGTGATCACCCAGGACGTCGCCGACGTCCTGGGCACCGACCTGGGCATGGCCGTGGTGTCCAACGCGGCGACGCAGATCCTGCTCAAGCAGGCCCCGCAGGCGATCGACACGGTCGGAGACGCGTTCGGACTCACCGCCGGAGAACGGCGGATGCTGCTGTCCGCCCGCACTGGCCACGGCCTGCTCATCTGCGGCACCAACCGCACCGCGTTCGAGTCGATCGCCTCACCCAGCGAGCACGCCCTGGCCACCACGAAACCAAGCGAGCTGCTCGACCTCGACGACGAGGAGGACCTGCTGTGAGCAGCTTCCTCACCGGTTCCGGCAGCGCCTTGCCCGCGCTGGAACAACCCAGCCACCCGCCACCCGAACTCGCGTTGCTCGCCCCGCCGTCACCGGCGCCCAGCCCCTCCGGGCCGGGCGCCGGTTTCGGTTCCCCACCCCTATCGCCGGTCGCGGCGTGGCTGGTCGACACGGGGCACTGGGCGGCCGACCGGCCGTGGCTGCTCGGCGTCGCCGCCGCGGCGCTGGTGGCGTGGGTGGCCGGGCGGAACCTGCTCGACGGGTGGCGGCACCGCCGCCACGCCGCCGACGCCCGCCTCATCACCATCGCCCCGCCGCCCGAGGTCGACGAGCACAGCGCCGCCGCCTTGTGGGCGAATCTGCACGGGGTCCTCACCCCGTCGCGCCGGCGCCAGCTCCTCTACGGGTCGCCGCACGTGGTGTGGCAGTACACCTGGACCGGCCGGCAACTGCGGATCTCGGTGTGGGTACCCGGCAGCGTCCCGCCAGGTGCGGTCGAGGCCGCGATCCGGGCCGCCTGGCCCGCCGCGGCCACCACCACCGACCCGGACGCGCCGCCACCCATCCCGCTCGACGCGACGCCGGCGGTTGGTGGCCACCTGCTGCCCCAGGCCGCGGAGTGGCTGCCGTTCAACACCGGCTTCGACGCCGATCCGCTGCGCGCGCTCATGGCCGCTGGTGCCCAGCTGCGCCCTGGTGAGCACGCCTGTGTGCAGATCCTCGCCCGGCCCGCCCCGCCGCGCCGTACCACGCGGGCACGGCAGGCCGCCGGGCGGCTGCGTGATGGCAAGGCCGCCGTGCCGGTGCTCAACCCGGCCGCGCCGGTGCTCTGGCTGCTCGAGGTCTTCCAGACGGGAACCTCCGCCCGCCGCACCTCGTCGGGTGCGACACAACGCCGTGATCCGCAGGTCGAGCGTGATGTCCGGGCGATCCTGGACAAGACCGCGCAGCCGTTATGGACCGCCGGCATCCGCTACGGCCTGGCCAGCACCAGCCACCGCGAAGGGTCCTCGCCGGAGGGGCGGCTGCGGGGAATCGCCGACGCGGTCGCCTCGTCCTTCGCCGTCTACGCCGGCCGTAACCGCCTCGCCCACCGGGCCCGTATGCCCCACCCCGTCGCCGTGCTCGCCGGGCGGCGGCTCGGCGCTGGGTTTCTCCTGGCCGGCGACGAACTCGCCGTCCTCGCCGCGCTGCCGCGAGATATCGCGGTGCCCGGCCTGGACCGGGCGCGGGCGAAGTCGATGCCCGCACCAGTCGCGGTGCCGACCGGCGGCCGCGGGATCAAGGTCCTCGGCGACGCCGAGGTCGGCGGGCACGGCGTCGGCCTGTCCGTGCCGGACGCCCGCTACCACCTGCACGTCGTCGGCTCCACCGGCTCGGGCAAGACCACCCTGCTGGTCAACCTCGCCGTCGACGAGATCAGGGCCGGCCGCGGGACGGTGGTCATCGACCCGCACGGCGACATGATCACCGACATCCTCGACCGGCTCCCCGCGAACGTGGCCGACCGGTTGGTCATCTACGACCCGGACCAGCCCAACCCGCCGTGCCTCAACCCCCTCGAAGGCGACGACCCCGACCTCGTCGTCGACAACCTGGTCAGCATCTTCGGCACCATCTTCGCCAAGGCGTGGGGGCCGCGGATGGACGACGTCATGCGGGTGGCCTGCCTGACCCTGCTGCGCCACGCGAACGTGACGCTGCAGCACATCCCGCCGCTGCTCAACAGCGCCCAGTTCCGCTCGGCGATGACCGTCGACCTCGACGACCCGGCCGGCCTGTCCGGGTTCTGGCAGTGGTACGACGAACTCAACCCCGCGCTCCGCTCCCAGGTCATCGGCCCGGTCCTGGCCAGGTTGCGGGCGTTCCTGCTACGGGACTTCGTCAAACGCACCATGCGCTATCCCCGGTCGAGCTTCGACATAGGCAAGATCCTCGACGGCGGTGCGCTGCTGGTGCGGATTCCGAAAGGCCAACTCGGCGAGGACACCACCCGCCTGCTCGGCTCCCTGGTCCTGGCGCAGGTGTGGCAGGCAGCCACCGCCCGCGCCACCATCGCCCCCGAGAAACGCCGGGACGCCACGCTGATCATCGACGAGGCGCAGAACTTCCTCACCCTCGCCAATTCGCTGGACACGATGCTTGCCGAGGCCCGCAAGTACCGGCTCTCGCTGATCCTGGCCCACCAGGACCTCGCCCAGTTCCCGAAAGACCTCCTCGCCGCCGCGTCCTCCAACGCGAGAAACAAGATCTACTTCACGGTCGCGCCGGAGGACGCCCGCGTACTCGGGCGGCACACCCTGCCCGAGCTCGACGAGCACGACCTGTCCCACCTCGACGCCTACACCGCCGCCGCCCGCCTCGTCGTCGCCGGCCGCCAAACCCCCGCCTTCACCATGCACACCCGGCCACCCAAGCCGGTCGTGGGGGAGGCGACCGCGATCCGGCAGGCCGCCGCCGCGGCGGTGCCCGAACAGGACACCAGCGCCATCGACACGCTCGTCGAGCGGCTGTCGCAGCCGAACAGCAAGGGCGGCGAGGGGCGGCGTGGCCGGCCCAAGCAGTCCCGGACCTGATCCACGCCCGGCACGCCCTTTGGCCGGCGACGGGGCGCACATCGGCCCCGCCGCGCCTGTGCGCTGGTCCTGATGCCCACCGTGCGACGCCCGCCGTCAGCGGATGTCGTCGAGGTGGTCGTCGACCCGGACGCGGTGGGATACGTTCCCGCGTCCCGCCGCGACCCATTCCGGCATGCCTGACCTGCACTGTCAGTGCAGCACGTGCGCCTGACAGCACCCGATCAGGCTGCTCTCACCCGCCAGACACCCTCGCAAACGAGGGATCCCTTCCTGCCCAGGAGCTCCAACACCCATGTCGTCCAACGACCGCAACCCATCCGCGTCCCGCTCCTCCACCTACGGTTCCCACGTACCCGGCTCCGCTGTGCTCGGCTCGCCCGCTTCCCGCGCGTCCGCGTCCGGGTCCGGCTCGTCCGACGCCGCGCTGCCCGATGCCCGTGCCGTGCGCGCCGACCCGCTCGCCGCGTTCCGCCGCATCGTGCCCCGCGACCGCGCCCTCCTCGCGCTGCTCGCCGAGCACTACCTGCTGTCCACGCCCCAGATCGCGGCCGCGTTCTTCGACAGCCGCCGCACCGCACAGCGACGCCTGACCACCCTGCACCGCCTCGGCATCGTGCACCGCTTCGCCTACCCCAACGCCGACCACACCGCCGTGCCCTACCTCTACACCCTCGGCCCGGTCGGGCTGCAGCTGCACCCGGACGCCTACCACGACCCCGACAGCCGACACACCCGCCCGCCCCGCACCTCCCTCGAACGGGCCCGGCGCATCGCCGCCAGCGCCACCGCCGCACACCTGCTCGGCGTCAACCAGTTCTTCATCGACCTCATCGCCGCCACCCGCCTGCCCAACGCCGCCGGCGCGCGGCTGGCACGCTGGTGGTCCGAGCAGCACGCCACCGACATCTACGCCCAGTCCGGCGTCCGCCCCGACGGCCACGGCATCTGGCACGCCCACGCGCACACCGTCGGATTCTTCCTCGAACACGACCGCGGCACCGAGGACCTCCCACGCGTGGTGGCGAAACTGCGCGGCTACGCCCGCCTCGCCGAGTTCGGCCCCCGCTACCCGGTCCTGCTCTGGCTGCCCACCCCCGAGCGGGAAGCCAACATCCTGCGGCTGCTCACCGGCGTGGCCACGCCCATGCCGATCGCCACCGCCGTCCACGGCCCCGACCCCGCCGGGCGGGTCTGGACCCTGACCACCGACCTGCCCGTCAGCCCGGGCCGCCGACGGCGGCTGCACGAACTGCCGTCCGATCACGGCCCCCGCTCCGGCACCAACCCAGGCCGCTACGACCACTGACTGCCCGGGCAGGTTCTCGACGCACTTACACTGACAGCGTGCGCATGTTGCCGCTCCGGGCTACGGCGCTCGCCGGTGTGCTGCTGACGTGCGGGCTGTTAATCGCCTGTGCTGAGCCGCCTGATCCGCCGCCGCTTCCCGAGCCGTCGCCGCCGCTTCGTGCGTCGCCGTACCCGATGGCAAGCGACGTGACATACCGGTCGTACTGCGGATCTTCGCCGAACTGTCCTGCCGGTAGTGTTCCGGCAACGCTGCGCCGGGACTTCGCGGTCGATCAGCAGTGGCACTGCGTGGCGACCTCGAACCGCAACGTCGGCAACCCGTTCGGTGCGGCGCTTGCGAACGAGGGCCCGGTCCAGCTCATCATCGGCGGCAACGTGTCCGGCAACGCTCAGGTCCGGTTCGCGTTTCCGCCGACGGACAACACTCTCTTTGCCGGTACCGGCTACGGTGGCGCCAACATCAACTTCACCATCGAGCCCAGCTATGGCGGTCCGGTGCTCGTACGGGGTCGCCGCGTTGACGGCGACTCGCCGGTCGGCTTCGCCGAGGGTCGGCCGCTGGCCGAACTCCAGCTTCCGCCGACGAGCGAGACACCCGGTGCGTGGCGCGCGTTCCCGACCTACCTGCGGCTCCGCGACCCGGGATGCTACGTGTTGCAGATCGACGGGCTGGACTTTTCCACGCGCATCATGCTCCCAGCGGCGATTGCGCCCTGATGCGAGAAACAGCACACCTCTGAGCTCGAGAATCGGATCGTTGGTCTGGACCACGGCTCCAGAATCGCGAACGATTCCGAGCGGATCGCGGCAAAGTAGTGCCTAGCGAATGAGTGGCCAAGCGACGCTCGGCTACGGGCCTGGGTGAAATTTCCCCACACGCGTTGTCGATCGGGCGGCGGGTCGTTCGTGTAGCTGGTGACGGGCTGGCGACCGGCTGGCCCTGCACGCAAGGAGAGCGCGATGGGCAAGCTCGTTGCCGTTGAGAACGTGACGCTCGACGGGGTCATGCAGGCACCAGGCGGGGCTGACGAGGATGCGCGGGGAGGCTTCCGGCACGGCGGCTGGGCACACCCGTATGCCGACCACGTCATGGCCGAGACGATGGGCAAGGGCATGAGCGACGACGGCGTGATGCTGTTCGGCCGCCGCACCTACGAGCAGTTCTACCGCTTCTGGTCGAAGCAGACCGACGGCAACCCGTACACCGCAGTTCTCAACCGCAAGCACAAGTACGTCGCCTCGCGCACCTTGGCCGAGCCCCTACCGTGGGAGAACTCGTCCCTGCTGAAGGCCGACGTGACGCAAGCCGTGGCCGCGCTCAAGGGCGACGTCGCGGGCGACCTGGTCGTGCTCGGCAGCGGCGAGCTCGTGCGGTCGCTGGCCAGAGCGGGTCTCGTCGATGTCTACACGCTGTCGATCCACCCGCTCACGCTGGGTACGGGCACGAGGCTGTTCGCCGAGGGTGAGGGGGCCTACGGCACGTTGGAGTTGGTCGAGGCCGTGCCGACGACAACTGGCGTGATCATCGCAACGTACCGCCCGACCGCCTGAGAGGATCCTGTGGCATGAGGCAGTACCTGATCAGTGTTTACCAGCCCCCTGCCTGAGGTCCTCGCCCCGATCATGGCCAACCTTGGCACCCTGACCGAGGAGATGAAAGCCGCCGGCGCCTGGGTCTTCGCGGGCCGACCGGCACGCTGAGGCGTTGCTGTTGCACGCGCCAGACGATGCACCCGATCCCGGGCGGGAGGGCCCCGTGCTCGACGACCGGCTTCGGCTGATCTTCACCTGTTGCCACCCCGCGCTCGCGCCCGCCACCCGCGTCGCGCTCACGCTTCGGCTGCTCGGCGGGCTCACCACCGCCGAGATCGCGCGCGCGTTCCTCGTGCCCGAACCGACCATGGCCCAGCGGCTCGTCCGCGCCAAAGGCAAGATCCGTGACGCCGGCATCCCCTACCGCGTGCCCCGCGATGCCGATCTTCCCGACCGCCTCCGCGCAGTCCTCGCCGTCATTTACCTGATCTTCAACGAGGGCTACACCGCAAGCTCAGGTGACAACCTCGCCCGCGACGACCTGAGCGCCGAAGCCCTACGGCTCGGGCGTCTACTCGCGGCGTTGATGCCCGACGAGCCCGAGGTACTCGGCCTGCTCGCGCTGATGCTGCTGATCGAGTCGCGGCGGCCAGCGCGCATCGGCCCCGGCGGCGAACTCGTGCGGCTCAATGACCAGGACCGCACGCTCTGGGACCACGCGCTGATCGGGGAAGGCCAGGGCCTGGTCAGGCGGTGCCTGCGCCGCAACCGGCCAGGCCCCTACCAGCTACAGGCCGCCATCAACGCCGTGCACAGCGATGCCGCCACCGCCGCCCACACCGACTGGCAGCAGATTCTCGCGCTATACGACCACCTGGCCGCCGTGGTACCCACCCCGGTCGTCGCACTGCACCGCGCGGTCGCTGTAAGCCGAGGTGCACGGCCCGGCCGCAGCCCTGCCGCTCGCAGACGCCCTCGACGGCCTGGACCACCACTATGTCCTCCACGCGGTACGCGGCGACCTGCTCCGCCGGCTCGGCCGTGCCGAGGACGCCACGGCGGCCTACGAGCGCGCCGCCGCGCTCACCGACAACGCCGCCGAACGCCACTTCCTCCGCTCCCGCGCCGCCCTCTCAGCTTGAACCACACTGCCCTCAATTCGGCAGTTGCGGGTGCCAAGCGCTGGCCCGGCTCGTCACGCTGCGCTGCGCGCGCCTCGCGGCAGATGCGTGAACCCCAAACTAGCGCGGAAACGGCTTACTGGTCTCGCTCATCCAGCACACGCTCCCACTCGCCGATCAGACCGACTTCGAGCGATTCGTCCATTTGACCATGTTCGACCATGCCAATCACTTCTTCTGAATATTCGAGGACAAACGAGACATCGTGCTCACCAGAGATCCGACAGATCTCCCCGATGAGCTCCTTGACCTCTTCCATGTGGGCGCGATCTATCTGGCGATCAATTTCTTCGTCCCACGGCGGCAAGGCCGTATAGATCGACAGCACGAGCCCCAGCGAGCGGACAGCGCCAACACCTGGTTCGTCGAAGAACTCAGGTGGCCCAAGGATCCAGTGCCGCCGACCGGCCAACTGCTCAGACAACACTCGCAACGAGCTGGCGATCGAATCAGGCGCCGTTCCTTCCACCGCGGCGACCAGAAGGTCGATCGGATGTTCTTCCCGCAAGAAAGGCCTCCGGCTCATCGGACCACCGCCAGCCGGAGCCCTACGGCCTCCGAACCAACACCGGCAGAATTATAGAGTCGTTCGCGCCTGCATGATCAGATGCACTGTTCTCGGCATGAGCGGACGCTGCCAGTCGGCCGACGATCCCATATCCAATGACTCGGCCGTTACTCTCCGTCGATCGGCCTTTTTCGTACCTGCCTCTGGAGATCAGCCCGTACCGTTGTCCGTTGCTTGCTTGCTTGCTTGCTGGCGAGAGCCAAGGATCGATGGTTGACCGGCGTGGCGATTTCCATCGCAGCGGCAACGTGAGCGATTGGACGAGTTCCACAGCGCTCGACAAGACAGCCGCGTCCTTCAATGGACAGCGGTGCGTTGCGTCGCCGACCGCCGGGCGGGCTGTCGAACAGCGAGATCGCCGACCGGCCGGGCGGCGGTGTCGTCGCCGGGCGTCCAGCGGTGCGCAATAGTGATCGGATGAGTTTCGGCAGTCTGGCGGTGGTGTGCGCGGTCGCGCTGCTGGGGCCGCTGCTGGCGTTGCCGCGGCGTTGGCACCTGCCGGTCGTGCTCGGGGAGCTCGCCGCCGGGGCGGCGGTCGGGCGGACCGGCGCGGGCATGGTCGACGCCCGGGACGGCACGTTCGCATTCCTGGCGAACATCGGCTTCGCGCTGGTGATGTTCGTGGCCGGGACGCACGTGCCGGTGCGCCACCTGCGCCTGCGCGGCGCCCTGCGGATCGGCCTCACGCGCGTGGCGGGCGTCGCGGCGCTCGCGTGCATTCCCGCGGTACTGCTCGCGAACATCTTCTTCCACACCGGGCATGCGGCGCTCTACGCGGTGCTGATGGCGTCGTCGTCGGCCGCGCTGATCCTGCCGATCGTCGATGGCCTCGGCCTGGCGGGCGACGCGGTGCTGCAGCTGCTGCCGCAGGTCGCGATCGCCGATGCTGTGTGCATCGTGGCCCTGCCGCTCGCGATCGACCCGCGGCACGCCGGCCGGGCGGCACTCGGCGCCGGCCTGGTCCTCGCGGCAACGGCGGTGCTGTACGTGCTGCTGCGGTGGCTTGAGGCGTCGGGCCTGCGCAACCGGGTCCACCGGGTGTCCGAGCGGCGCAAGTTCGCCATCGAGATGCGCGTCAACCTCGTCATCCTGTTTGCGCTCGCGGCGCTTGCGCAGGCGGCACACATCTCGGTCCTGCTCGCCGGCTTCTGCTTCGGGCTGGCGGTCGCGGCGGTCGGCGAACCGCGGCGCCTGGCACGGCAGCTGTTCGCGCTGACCGAAGGGTTCCTGGGCCCGCTGTTCTTCGTCTGGCTGGGCGCGACGCTCGACGTGCGGGCGCTCGCCGCGGATCTCCGGTCGGCGGTACTCGCCGTGGCGCTCGGTCTGGGTGCGGTCCTGGTCCACGTGGCGATGCGGCTGACCGGCCAGCCGTTCGCCTACGGCGGCCTGGCCGCAGCACAGCTCGGCGTCCCCGTCGCCGCGGCGGCGCTGGGCACACAGCTCGGGCTGCTGCGTCCGGCCGAGGCCGCTGCCCTTATCCTCGCCGCGATGCTCACGATCGCCGTGGCCGTGTGGTCCGCCGCTGCCACGTCGCGTGCGGCAGCCTCGACGCCCTAGCGCAACTGCCCGGCCGCTGACCCCCGCCACGAGGCGGCGCCACTCGCTCACAGCGCAGGTCAACGCCGCCGGAGCCGGTCACCGTTCGGCCGGTCGCAGTCGGTGACCGTCACACCACAAGATCACCTGTGAGTGTGGTGTCGTCTCACCGCGACACCACGCACGACGCGGCCTGCCGCTCACAAAGCGCTCACAGCGCAGGTCAACCCCACTGTCCGCCGATCATGGCGACGGCGGGGCTGTGAGCGCAGGCCGCTACCGTTCACGGCACTACATCACACCTCATATATCGCTCCACCCCGGTTCGGTCCCACCTCGGGCCACCCGCCGCACCATCCCGGTGCCCGTCACCCACCCGCCCTATCGGGCCGGTCGGTACCGCACCCCGTGCGGCGACCCCAGGTCGCACCAGCCACAGCACCACCCAGCACGTCCGGCGCCGCACCCAAGCGCCACCAACCCGACCCGTTCCGCGAACCGACCCATGCACCCGGTGGGCCGGTCACTGCCGCGCGCCCTGACGGCGCCCAACACCTCCGGGAGGTACCCATCATGGCCAAGAAGCACCGCGCCACCACGACGTCGAGCACGAAAGCTAGTGCCAACGGCGCTGCGGCGGCGACACCGGCCCCGACCGTCAAGGTCATGATTGTCTGTGTGCCGGACGAGCTGCCCGGTGAGGCACTCACCAGCCGCCAGCTCGACACGCACTTCGGCGTCTCCGGCACCCTCGCCCCGCGCTTCTGGGCCACGCCCAGCATGTGGATGTGGCAGCGCAGCCAGCTGGTCGACCCCCGCAAGGGCCGCCCGGTCTACTGCGCCGGAGGCCCCGTCCGGCTGCTCGACCTGGCCGGCATGCGCCACGCCGCCGGTGTCGGCGCCGGTGTGCGTCACCAGGTGTGGTCGCGCGTCGTGCAGGGCACTCGCCCCGCGATGCCGTGGCCGCAGCTGCTGCACCAGCACCTCGCCGACCCGGCGCGGCTGTCGCTGCAGGACGCGATCGCCCGGTACAACAACCAGCCCCGCGTCATCGCGATGCGGATGCACAACGCCGTCAGCTACGGCGCCGGCCGCCTCGACCTGCGCGAGCTGGAGATGTTCCAGGCCGGCCCGGTGGCCTACCAGCACTACGCCGCCACCACGGCCCTGGCCGCCGACACGGTCATCTTGGCCGACGGCACCCGGCTGGCCCCGGCCAGCGACGCGGTCGCCCACCGGGTGACGTACCTCGAGCAGGCCACCCGCTACCTCGACGCCATCGACGCCGACCAGCGGCTGCTCGCCGTCGCCCTCTGACACCACATCACCAACGGAACCGGCCGGGCCAGCCCACTCGCCAATCCCTGCACCCGGGGGACTCGCAGTGTGCTGCCCGACCGGCTCCACCACCACGCCAGCGCCCGGCAGGCGCCGACGGCAGCCACGTTGGGCGGTCCACCCCAACGTCACCGTCGCCGCTCACCCACCCGGCTCCGCGGCGAACACCAAACGCAGGGGCGTGCGCCCGCAGCGCGAGCCCGACCTCCCACGACCCGCAGAAAGGGCCGCCCGTGCCCGAACTGATCTTCCCGCTCGACGAGGTCCTCCTCCTCGCCGAGCACGCCGCCGCGGCACCGGCCAACGCCGACCCGGTCGCCGACGAGCCGCCCGGCCCGGCCCTGCTGCTGGCCGCCGCCGACGGCATCTACCTGCTGTCCAACGGCCTCCCGCAACTGGACGCCGCACCCGGGCAGCCGCATGCGTACGGCATCCGCGCCGTCTACGCCGACGGCTACGGCCCCGGTACCCCCACCGCGGCCCGGGACGCCGCGACCGGCACCACTGGCGAAACCCTGACCGGCATTCCGGTACCCGCGCCGGTGCTGCGCCGCCTGCGCGCCACCGCCGCCGACTACGACCTGTTCACCATCATGCTCGGCGCCACCCACGCCCTGCTCGGCGTCGCCCGCCGCCACCCAGGCAGCAACCGCGGCCGGCCGGCGCCGACCAGCGGCTGAGCACGTCCGCCCGGCGCCCCGGGCCGGGGCCGCGATCCAAGCCCGGCCAGCGCACTGGCTGCCCTTTACCTCTTTCCCGTCCAACCCGTCCACGAAGGAGCGCACCGTGACCCATCGACTGTGGTTTCGCCTCGACGACGTCATCCCGCTCGCCGAGCACGCCATGGCGTGCAGCGCGCACAAGATCACCGACGCCCAGGTCCGCGCCGGCGCGCCGCTGCGTCCCGCGCTGATCTGGACCGGCACCGCCACCCTGGACATCCTGCAGTCCAACGGGGAACCCGCCTGGTACGGCAAAGGCGGGACCATCCACGCCGCCGAGGCCCACACCTGGCGGCACACCGCCACCGGCAGCTACGGCACCGCCAACCTCGACGGCTACCACACCGCATACCTACCCCTCGACGACAACGGCAAGCGGCCCGGCCTGATCGGCATCATCCGTGACGCCCGCGAGGAGCTGGGGCACTGGATGTGGGTCGACATCGACGCAGCCGACGAGCACCTGATCGGGCTGCACCGGGTCGGGTTCACCGAGCACCGCGACGACCTCGTCCCGGCCAGCGCCGCCTGGGTGCCCGCCACGGTCACTTGCGACCCCGTCGCCGGCGCCGCCTACCCGGCACTGATCCCCGACGGCTACACCACCGACGCCGGACACCTGCTGCCGCGCTTCGACCGCGCCACCGTCGGACGACTCGCCGCCGCCCACGCCAACCCGGACCGCAACAGCGACCCGATGCCCGGCGAGTACCCGCGCCTGCGGCTGCTCGACGACCTCTACGGCAACATGCTGCTCATCCACGGCGAGCACGACGACGGCACCGTCACCACCGTCCGCGAGGCCGACCAGGTCCACCCCGACGCCGACGGCCGCTACAGCGTCGGCGCGTACACATGGCCCTGGCACCTGGCCTGAACTGAGCGGTCTGAACCGCTGACCGACCACCCTGCCGCAGCCCGGGCCACGCCCCGCCGGCACGGCACCGCACCTGCCGGCGGCTCCGGAGCCCCGCGCGCCCCTTGAACCCGCACGACACGGCCGATGCCCGGCCACGCGCACCCGCGCACACCTTCCGGGCACGGCCGTACGGCCGTGCCCGGATTCCGTCCCGGCCCCTGACAGGGCCGCTGCCGAAAGGAATCCGACCATGGCCACCACCCAGACGACCCAGACCACGCAGGTCACCCGAGCCGTCGGCCGCGCCGACCGGGTCCGGCGACCGGTCACCGAGGCCGACATCGTCCTCGCCGCCCGCGTGCGGGCCAGCGACCGCGACGCCTTCACCGACCTCTATCGGTCCACAGTGGACCGCGTGGCCGGATTCGTCGCCGCCCGGGTCTGGCAACGCGACCGCGACCTGGTCGACGACCTCGTGCAGGACGCGTACTGCCTCGCCCTGGCCGAGCCGCACCGCATCGACCCGGACCTCGTGGGTTCGATGTACCGCCTCGCCGCCCGCGCCATGACCAACCACAGCTGGTCGCAGCGGCGCTACCTGCGCGCCGCCCGCACCCTCTACACCGACCGCACCGCCACCGCCGCCAACCCGGCCACGGCGGCCACGACCGCGTCACCAGACGGGCGGCGCACGATCGCGGCGGTCACCCTCACCGGCGCCGCAGCTGGCGGGTTCGGCCAGGCCCTCGCGCGGCTCACCACGGACCAGCGCCGCGCCGTGCAGCTGCGTTACCTCGACGGGCACACCCGCACCGAGGTCGCCGCCCGGATGCGCCGCACCGTCGACGCCGTCCGCTGGCTGGAAAACCGCGCCCTGCGCCGCCTGCACGACCTGTGCACCACCGCATCCAGTTCCGTCTGATCCCGCACCAGCCGGCGATCCGCACCACCTCTGCCTGCCCCGTCACCAACCACGGTGGCGGGGCGCTTTCCGTGTCCACGGTGGCTGCGGCAGCGCAGCCAGCGCGGGGCCTTCTCTGCTGCCCAAGCACATCCCTGCTGAAGGAGAAGTACCAAGTGGCTACCCGCATCGAACGCATCGTCGTCGACGACTTCGACGCCAGCACCGACGGCGTCGGCACCTACCGCTTCGCGCTGGAAGGCGTCGAGTACGAGATCGATCTGTCGCAGGCCAACCTGCAGCGGCTGCGGACCGTGCTCGCGCCTTTCATCACCGCCGGACGGCGGCTGCCCAAGCACAAGACCAGCAAGACCGCCGCTGCCAAGCCGACGCAGACCGGCAAGGTACGCCGCTGGTGGTCCGAGCACGAGCAGACCCACCAACTGCCCGGCTGGCGGGCAAACGGGCCGATTCCCCATCAGGTCTACGACGCCTACGCGAACGCCCACCCGGCCAGCACCCGCTGAACCCGCTCCTCCACCACGCCCGGCCGGACTGCCGTGACGCTCAAGACCTCCGCAACGGGCTGGAGGCAGAGGCTGCGGCGGCGCCGACCCCTGCAGGGCCGCCGGAAGCCTGAACCCGCCACCTGTCGCTGGTGACCGCCACGTATCGCCGGCAGTCACATGTCCGCACACCACCGGCGCATCCGACCGATCCGGCGCACGCACTTGCTTGTCCGCGCCGGTCAAGCGTGCATCAGTGCGCGCCCAACCACGAAACCCTGCTCCGGCAGGAGAAAGCAGGCTGATATGCCCAAACGCGCCAACCCCGGCACAACCACCGGCACCGATCCGGGCACCGACATCGGCATCAGCGTCGCCGCGGCGGCTGCAACGGCCGCCGGGGGCATGCCGCAGCTGGACGACAAGTCGCAGCAGATCCTCGCCGCGCTCGGCGAACTCGGCGAGGAGACCGCGGGCAACCTCGCCAAGCACACCGGCATCGCCTACCCGACGACCACCCCGAAGCTGCGCAAGCTCGACGCCGCAGGGCTCGCCGAATCCGACAAGGCCGGCAACGGCCAGACCGTGTGGCGCCTGACCGGCACCGGCCGAGCCCTCGCCAGCGCGGAGCCCTCCGACGGCGAGACCGCGCCAGCCACCGCCGAGCCGGTGCAGGGCATGCCGCCGTCGATCGGCAGCAGCCCCGACGTGCTCGACGAGCCAGCCGACACCGAGCAGCCATTGCCAGCGCTCGCCGAAGCACTGGTCGACGCCCTCGACGGCACGGCCGGTGAACCTCACAGCATTGCGCTTGACGGCAGCGCGGCCGCGTTCCGGACGGCCGAGGCCGCGCAGCCGGCTCCCGTCCCCGGCGCCACCACCGCGACAGCGGACCGGCCCGACAGTGCGCCAGTAGACGCAGACACCACGCAGGACACCGAGCCGGACGTCGTGGCGGACACCAGGGGCCTGCCCGACCCCACCACCGTCGCCGAGGCGGCGACCGGCGGCGGCACCAGCGATACCGAGGCGGCGTCAGCGCAGCCCGCCGTGCAGGCAGATGCTCCGCGCCCGACGCGGCGTGCACCCGGCGATCTCGACCGGTCGATCCTGGCCATCCTGCAGGCCCGCCCCGACCAGGTGTACAAGGTCGGCGAGCTGGCCCAGCTGATCAACAATGCGGAACGGGGCACCGGTCTGCCCAAGGCCAGCCCGGGCGCGGTCGTACTGGCCGCGCAGCGCCTTGTCGGGCGTGGCCAGGCCGTCCTCGCGGTGGAGAAGCCGGCCAGCTTCCAACTGCTGCCCGCCGCCGGTGCTGCCGGGGCGGCACCTGCGACAGTGCCCGCCCCCGACGCCGCGCCCGCCGGCTGACCGGACATCCACCCTGGGTCGCCCGAGGGCGGGCGCCGGAAGTATGCCCCTACCCGTGCCCGCCCTCGGCGCTCCCACACAACTGAAGGAGCGTCACCAGTGTCTCCCATCCTGCAATCCGTCCTCACCGCCGCCGGCGGGGTGCTGGCCGGGCTCGCCGCCGCCGTGCTGCCGCTGTGGGCGCTGGCCCGGGCGCTGCGCATCGCCCGGCACCAGGCCGGCCACGACGACACCACCGGCCTGCCCAACCGCCGGGCCCTGGTCACCGCGCTGCGCTCGGCGGTCGCCGAACGCCGCCCGTTCGGGCTGATCCTGCTCGACCTCGACCAGTTCAAGGCAGTGAACGACACCTACGGCCACGAGGCCGGCAACGACCTGCTCACCATCGTCGGGCAGCGGCTCACCACCCTGCCCGTGCCGGCGCGGCTGGCCGCTCGCCTCTCCGGTGACGAGTTCGCCGTCCTCGTCCACGGCGACCCGGACCAGGTCGGCGCCGCCGCCCAGCTCGCCGCGTCGGTGATCGAGTCCGAACCCGCCGCTGTGAGCGATGGGGTGGCGGTGACCGTCCGCGCCAGCGTCGGCTACACCACCAGCCGGCTCGGTGTCCCCGCCTGGACCCTGCTGCGTGAGGCCGACGAGGCCATGTACCACGCCAAGGGCCACCGGGTCGGCGTCAGCCGCTACCACCCGACCAGCGCCGCCACCGTCATGCGGTTCGACGGGCACCCTCAGGCGCAGCGCTGCCGCGACCGTCGCTGAGCCTGCGGCGCCGACAACGCCCTGTCCACCGGCCGCCGGTGCCCCCCAGCATCCAGGGGGCGCCGGCGGTTGTTCGCCGGCCCGTCGTGCGCGACCTCGCGCAGGCGCAGCGCACGCGATGCGCACACCTCACGCTGCGCCAGCCCAGCCCGACCGGATCAACACGTCCCGCCCGTCGCGCCGGCACCCGTCGACCAGATTCCGCCGCCAATCCGGAGTTGCGATGCTCGCCCCTGACACCGTCCGCACCCTCACCGTCCGGCTGCTGGCCGCCGCCGAACCCGACCCGCTCCGGCCCGAAACCGCCGGCCTCGATCCCTCCGCGCCGGTCCATCCCGCCGTACGGGCTGGCCGCGACGCCCGGTCACCATCCCAAATACCATCCGGGCCATCGTCCAGGTACGCGCTGCTCGTCGTGCACGACGGGGCCGCACCCGACACACCGCCCGGCACCCGCCGCATGTCCTGCATCGCGGTCGCCATCCACCCGCAGATGGTCGAGGCCTACCGCGGCGGCCTACCCGACCTGCTGGCAGACCTCGCCGCCGCTGTTTACCCGTCCGGCCAGGCGGCCGAAACCGGACTGTCGAAGATCATCCGCCGTGGCGCCGCCGACGTGCTCGCCGACGCCTTCGCCGCACCAGAGCCGGATATGCGACTGCTGGCCTGCGCGGTCAGCTACGACGACATCCACATCGGCGACACCCAGACCACCGACGCCCGCACCGGTGACGCTGGCGAGCAGACGAACCGCAGCCGGGACGGCGCGGACCACACAGACAGCCGCGTAGCGGTCCTGCCCGTGCGGCGGGTCGACGCCGTCGACATCGACGGCCGCGTCTACCAGGCCGTACGCCACCCCGGCGGGCACACCACCGTCCTGGTCGACGACGAACCCGACCCGCTCGACACCCCGGCCACCCACCCCGGGCTGACCGCCCTGCTCACCACCGCCGTCCACGCCACCGCGACGGCACCCACCGCCGGAGACAACTGATGCCGGCCACCGATCCGGGCGAGCTGGCCATCGCGATGCTGTTGCGGCAGGCGGCCGAGGCCCGCGACCGCGCTGCCGTGCACGCGACCCACTGGATCGGGGTGTGCGTCGCCGATCTCACCGCCCTGGCCGAAGCCCTCAACAACCAGCACCCGTGCCGCTGGCGATCCATCACCGCCATCGCTGAAACACGCGAGCAGCGGCGGACGGTCGAAGACATCCGGACCATGGTGCGGCGCTGCGCCGACGCGATCGCCGCCGGGCACGTCACCTACCGCACCCTCGACGACCTGCGCACCGCGGCGCTGTTGCTGCGCTTCACGCGCCCCGCACCACCGGTCCGCGACACCGCAGAGACCGCGAACCCGCTGTACAACCTCACCATCTGGCTGCTCGATGCGATCAGCGACTGCACCACCATCCTGCAGGCCGAACAAACCCTGCGCACCGCCGCGTTCCTCGGCCACACCAACGGATGAGCCACGGACGACTTGACCTTCATCCAAAGGCAAGCGTCGACCAAGTCCGTCGCCGTCCGGGGCCGCGCGACACCAGATTCCCAGGCCCTACGACGCCAGCCCGCGGTCGCCGGCGCCAGCACTGGGGCCGACCCAGCCCCAGGGTGAAGCAGGCACGCGACCTGATCACCCGCGCCTGCGCCGACCTGGCGACCCTCGGCGGCGCCTACGCCGCTGCATGGGCGAACATTCGCCGACCTCACCCGCTGACACCTGGGGCCCGCCGGGCCCTGGCAGGGCAACCCCCGAGCCGATCACCGCGCCGCCCCGCACCCCGGCGGTGCGGTGCTTCGCCATGCCCGCGCCGGTCCCGCGCGGGCGCACTCAGCCCAGTTCGTTCCCGTCCCTGCTCGGCGCCACAGCGCCGACCGTCCACAGTGGAGTTTTTTGATGCAGTTCGAAGCCGGACAGCGCGTCGCGCTGATCCGCACCACCGACCCGCACACCGATCTGCGCCCTGGCGACCAGGGCACCGTCCGCGGCGTCGACCGCGACCAGCGACGCGTCGACGTCGCCTGGGACCGCGGCTCGACCCTGTCGATGCTCCTCGACGCCGGCGACGAACTCACCACCGTCCCGGCCACGGCGGCCGTCGCCGCCAACCCGACCGGTCCGTCCCGCTCAGCCGGCGCGGGTGCGGCCGTCGCCTGGCCGGACCTGTTGACCGCGCTGTGCGCCGTCCGTGCGGTCGGCGCCGCCGACGGCGCGGACGCGGCCGAATGGTGGGTCCAGGACACCCTCGGCGGACGGGCCAGCGGCGACACCGCCGCCACAGCCCGGCGGATCCTCACCGGGATCGACGACGGCGACCCCGCGATCCTGGACACCCTGCCCGGCACCAACGCCGGCTGGGCCGCCAGCGGCGCCGCCCGCTACCACGGCACCACCGGCGCCGTGCACGCCGAGACGGCGGCCGCGCTCACCGGCGAGCAGTGGCAGCAGGCCGAAGCCGCCTACCTCGAGGGCTTCGACACTGCTGTCACCGACGCGATTGCCGCGGCCTGCCGCCGCACACTGCACCCGACCGGTGACGACCGGGACCTGGCGCACCTGCACCCGGACCGGGTGACCCTCGGCAGCGTCGGGGTGTTCTCCGGTGACTGGAACGACGCCGGCGCAGGCGCCGCCTTCCCGCTCACCGCCGGCTACGTCGGCACCCTCATCGACCGGTGGAACGGGTGGGCGGTGTTCACCTGCACCCGGGCGGTGGCGGAGGCGATCGTCGCCGACCAGCAGCAGGCCCGCGAGACCTACCGCGGCGGCCTCGCCCAGGCCGGGGTGCCGGAGACCGACCTGGACCGGCAGACGGACGAGACCTACCCGCGCATGTGGTGGGACGGCGACGTCATCGTCGTGGACTCCACGACCATGTACGCCGACCCCGAGGCGGTCGAACGGATCGAGCCGCGCCAGGACGGCGGGTACGTGGTGATGGGCGGGTCCTGGTGCTGGCAGGCCGTCGATCCGTACGACTGCGCCCGCATCGCCGGTGACCTGCCCGAACCCGGCCAGCAGCAGGAATGGATCCTGCTCACCCACACCCCCTACACCGTTGTGCCGCCCGCCCCGTACACGATCGACAGGCTGGTCGACCTCGGCACCGGCCGCGGGTACACCGCAGAGCTGCGCCACGCCGGCGCACCGGCCGCGATCGCCGTCGGGGTCGCCGCACCCACCGGCGCCGCACCACCGGCGCGGCTGGCCGCCACCAACGGCCGGTTCGACGCCGACGACTGGCGCTCCTACGTGGCGGCGGCCCGCCGCTGCGGCGAACCCATGACCGAAGCCGCCGTCCTCGACGCCCTCACCGAGGACGCCCTGCTTGACGCGGCAACGGCCGAGGCCGTCGCGGCCGGGGCCACCCTCGTGCGGCTGCTCGACGACACCGGCGGCATCCTCGCGCTGCACCGATTCAGTGTCGCTGCGTCCAGCCCGCAGGCGTTTGGCGTCCTGTGCGCCCACGTGCGCGGTGTGAAGCCGGACCCGCGCGGCTTCAGCTGGCAGTACTTCAACGGCCGTGTCTGGCGGCACCTGATGCCGGCCGCCGCAACCGAGCCGTTCCCGCCCGCCGCACCCGGTATCGAGCCCGCACCGGGCAACTGACCCGCCGCGTCACCGGCGCCTCGACGCACCCAGCACCAACACTCGCGCGACCGCGTCACCGCCATACCCCGGTGACGCGGTCGCTTGCCATGCCCACCCACCCGGCCCGCCCGACCCAGGCCCTGGGCCGCGCGGGCCTGCCCGAAGCCATCACGTGCCCGAACCGCAGGAGGACAGCGTCCATGTCGTACGAGCACCGCAGCCACACCCGCACGCATCCGAACACCGCCAGCACGACGAACCACACCACCATGGCCGACGTCCGCTGCATCGGCGCAGTCACCCGGCAGGCGCGTATCGCCGCCGAGACCCGCGACTTCGCCGTCCACGCCGCCGACCTGGCCACCGATCTGCTGCCGGCCGGATGGACCGCGCACGCCGCCCCGGCCGGCCGCGGCAGCGTCTACCTGCTGGTGCTGACCCCACCGGCCGGCACCGCCGTCGCGCAGCTGCTCGCCCCGCACGCCGGGCACGGCTGGGCGATCAGCGTCACCGACCCGGTAGCCGGCACCGACACCGTCCTGCGCACCGGCACCGGCGACGTCGCCTACCAGGCCACCCTCGCCGGCGCGGTCCGCGCCGCCCTCGACGCGCTCGACGCCGTGGCACCGGCAGCGCACCGCAGCGGCCGACAGCTGCCGGCCGCCGCCCGGTACGTCGACAGCGACTGCCTGATCGGGCTGACCGACCCGCGCCGGCCCGACCTCGTCCGGGCCCGCACCGTCGAGCGTGGCGGCCACCCGCACGTCATGCTGCCCACCCTGCGCCGCATCTGGACGCGCACCGGCCACGACAGCACCCGCCTCGCCGCCCGGCTGCTCGCCCACGACTGGCACTGCCTCGACCCCGCCACCACCCCGCCCACCGCCGCGACCGTCCCAGCCACCGGCGGCCCGCACACCACCGGCGGGGGCGGTGCCGTGACCCGGCGGCGGGTCGTCGCCGGGATCGGCATCACCCGCACCCCGACCGACCCCGACGGCACCGTCCTCGGCCCGGAGCCGGCCGCTGTCGTCCCCCTCGCCCACCTCGGCAACCTCGACGCCGCCTGGCTGTACCTGCTCGACCCGCTCGCCGACACGGTCACGGTCCACACCGGCGACGGCGACGTCATCAGCCGGCACCCTCTGCGGCCCTGACCACGCCGGCCACACCGGCGTCGCCCGCCGTCCGGAACACCGGCAACCTCCTGCGGCGCCTGACCAGCCGACACGTCCAGACCCTAGATCGGGCCGGGCACGAACGCACCGGCTGGTTCGGGCGCCGCGCAGCGTGCCCGGCCCGGCCGCGTCAGTCGCACCATTCCCCGCACCTTGTGCACCGCTGGAAGGACCACCTGTGACGCACCGCCCTGCCCGCAACCACCACGCCATCGATCCGCACCAGCCGGGCCGGCACCCCCGCACCGGCCGCGACCGGCCACACCGCCCGGCGCGTACCGGCGGGCCACCGACCCCCACACAGCGGCCATGACCAGCCGGGTCCTCGCGCTCGCCGCAGCGCTCGTCTGCGGCATCATCCTCATCTGCGCCGGACTGGCCGGTGCCGTGTTCACCTACGGCAGCGCCGCTGGCTGCGCCTCCGCCCTGCCCGGCACCGCCCCACCCGCCGGCCAACCCCCGGCCGGCCCGCCCTCGCCGAGCGGTCCGTTCCCTGCGATCGGCCGCTGGGACGCCACCCAGGTCGGTAACGCCGCCACCGTCATCACCGTCGGCGTCACGCGGCAGCTGCCCGCCCGTGCGTGGGTGATCGCCGTGGCCACCGCCATGCAGGAGTCCAGCCTGCGCAACATCGCCTCCGGCGACCGCGACTCGGTCGGGCTGTTCCAGCAACGCCCATCCCAGGGCTGGGGCACCGTCGAGCTGCTGCTGGATCCCGTGTACGCGGCCGGGCGGTTCTACGACAAGCTCGTCACGATCCCGAACTGGCAGACCATGCCGCTCACCGAGGCCGCGCAGGCCGTGCAGGTCAGCGGGCTGCCCGACGCCTACGCGCAGTGGGAACCGGACGCGGTCACCATCGTGCAGACCCTCACCGGCCTCACCGGCGGCTCGATCGGCCCGGCCGCCTGCAATGTCACCGTCAGCCCGGAAGGCTGGACCCAGCCGGTACACGCGAAACCAGGCTCGGGATTCCGCACCCCGCAACGGCCCGCCCACGACGGCGTCGACCTCATGGCCGCCCGCGGCACCCCGATCCACGCCGCCTCCGCGGGCACCGTCAGCCGAGTGCGGTGCAACGCCGTCGACGCCCGCACGGGCGCCGACTGGGGCTGCGACCGCGACGGCGACCCAGAGCTGACCCGGGGCTGCGGCTGGTACGTCGACATCGACCACCCCGGCGGCGTCGTCACCCGCTACTGCCACATGCTCACTCACCCCGCCGTGATCGAAGGCCAGCCCGTCGCCGCCGGCGACGTCATCGGCGTGGTCGGCACGTCCGGCCACTCGTCCGGCCCGCACCTGCACTACGAGGTGCACGTCACCACTGACGGTAGTCATGATCACGGCCGTGGAAGCGCGGTGGATCCGGTGTGGTGGCAAGCCGAGGTCGGCGCTCCGCTCGGCGCCTAGCCGACGCAAACCCTCGCCACGCAAGCCGTTCACGCCGCAACGCCCGCGGCGACCTGCTTCGCGAGGTACGGCAAGCGTCGATCGGACGGTCACGCGCGCCGGGCCCTGCTCATCTACCCAAAGTAACCGACGGCCGGGCGCATCGGCGCCCGACTCAACAGAGAGGAGAACCCGTTGACGACCCACGTGTCCCGCCCTGTCCACGCCGACCCGGGCGAGGCGTCGCCGGCCCTACGCGCCGCCGTCGCCGCCGTGCTGACCCAGCTGGAGGCCAGCCTGGACCGGCACGGCTGGGACCAGCCACCCGCCCTGATCGGCATCTTCCGCCACCCGCAGCCACAGTACGTCCCGCGCACCGCAGGCGTCGCCACCACCGACCGCAGTGCCCGCACGGGTTTGTCCACAGTGGAGTTTCTCGTGGAGGTCGACGCCGGCCTGGTTGGACCGGCCACCTGGCACCGCCCTGACTCGGCGCAGCCGGCGATCAACCTGCACCCGGTCGACGTGCTGCTGCGGCTACCCGACGAACTCGCCGGACCGGCCATGCGCACCTGGCTGCACGACTGGCTACACCTCGACGGCCGCCGACTCGTCGGGTTCGGGTTCTGCTTCGAAGGCTGGCAGGCACCGATCCGGCCCGGCTACCGCCACGGCGACCTCGCCAACGCCCGAGCCGACCAGCGCACCGAGGTCCGCGCCATCGCCGCCCTCGACGTCCACGGCCACGCCTGGCAGCTCATCCGCCCCCGCAGCGCCACCCGGCCGGAGCTCACGACCAGCGACACCACCGGCTGGCGCATCGCCGCCAGCCGCGTCCTGACCGGCCTGCACCGCCTCAACCAGCTCGGCCGCGCCCGCTGAACCACCGCGCTGCAGACAGACCACGTCCCCGAACCAAACGATCAACAACGATCAACGAAGGAGCGAACCCCGACATGGGAACCCGAGGCTACGTCGGCCGGCCCGACGCCACCGACCCGACCCTGCTGCACCTGCGCTACGTGCACTCCGACGCCGTCCCCGAGTACATGGCGCCCACCCTGGTCGCCATCCAACAGGTCACCTTCGCCGGTGACACCACCGCCACCGTCACCGCGCTGCTCAGCTGCGTCTGGGCCTACCTCGGCGCCGACGTGACCGCCAGCAACGCATTCCCGGCCGGCGACACGCCCGTCCCCGGTGTCGGCATGGCCATCCACGCCGCGCCGGCCGACCCGCCGATCACCGTGCCGACCCACCGGATCGGCGAGTTGTCCGGGCAGTGGATCTACCTGCTCGACCCGCAGACGAACACCCTCACCGTGCTGTCCACCGACGACCCCGCCAACCCCGCCGCCACCTACACGTTCACCGAACCCTCCACCACAGCCGCCACCGGCGGCCAGCAATGACCATCGAAAAGCCGACCGGCCCGGCCGGAACCGCCAGCGCGGCGCAACCGCCGACCCTGCACCAGTGCACCTGCCAGCAGCGCGCCGAACGCGCGGAAGCCGCGCTCGCGGAACAGCGCCGACAGACCCGCCAGTACCTGCGGGACCGGGTCGTTGCCGGCGACTTCGACACCGACGTCACCAACGACCTGCTCACCGCGCTCGACCTGCCGCCGTTGCCGCGGCACTGGACGGTCACCACCCGCACCACGCTGACCGTCACCGTCGTGGCCGACAGCTCCGACGACGCGTTCGACACCGCCCGGGATGTCATCGAAAACGCGGTCGACCAGATCGGCGCCGACGCCGACTTCGACGTCATGGACGTCGGCCAGGCGATCCCCGGCGAGCTCGCCGACGACTCTGTCGCCAACCCGGTCGCCGCGGCGGTGCACCACCCGACCCGCGCATAGCCGCGCGGGTCGGGCCGACCGCCGCTCGCCAGCACGACCAGCCCCTGATCGGCGCGACCGAGCGGTTGCCCTGCCCAACATTTGCCCTGCCCAACATCCACGCCGGTGCTCGGCTGCGCCCGCCGCCGAGCGGGTGCAGCCGGCCCGGCCCAGCCCACACGAAAGCGAGTGCACCTGCCGTGTACCGACGACTCTGGTTCGATCTGTACGCCACCGTGCTGCACGCCGAACACGCCCTGATCCGGGCCGCCGCCAGCCCCGCCCTGCCTGGGCCGGCCGAGACCGAGTCGGCTGAGCCGGCCCTGATCCTGCGCAGCCGCCCGAGCCCGCTGCTGGCCAGCAACGCCATCCCGGCCTTGCGGGCCACACCAGCGGTCCCCGCGACGCACACCGACCACCTCGACACGGAGGCCGCCAGCCCGCACATGCACACCCCAGACAACGGTGGTGGGGGCACATACCGGCTGCCGCTGCGCACCCGATCGCCGCTGACCGGCCTGCCGCTGCGCGATCTGCTGCGCCGAGGTGCACACGCCGGCCACGCCTGGTTCACCGTCGACTTCGACGACGCCGGCCTGCGTGCGGCCACGACCCGCGCCGACCGCGACCTGCGGGCCGGCGAGGACGTCCCGGACAGCATGCGGTGGCGCGACATCCTCCTGAGCGCCGCCGGGCTCGGTACATATCCGGGCCAGACCTGCCCCGGCTACCGCCAGCACGGCAGCATCCTCGCCTGGGTCCTGCCCAGCGTGCTCGTACGGCTCATCGCCGACACCCGCTGCAGCCACACCACCGTCAGCGGGTTCTTCGTCGCCGAAGACAACGGCCGCATCTGGCTGGTGGACGACCTCGGCGAGCGCACCGAGCTCATCACCGATCCCGACGGCTTGTGCCGCGTCACCCACCCCACCCTCGCCTGGACCGCAGCACCGATCGTGTCCACCGACGACGAAGCCGACGCGGTCTTCGGATGGGACCCCACGCAACCGGAACTCGACCAGTGCTACATCTGCGGCGCCGTCGACGAAACCGTCCGGCGCGAACTGCCGTCGATGGCCGGCTACGGCACCGACACGACCACCACCTGCACGATCTGCGGCTCGTGGGAAGGCACCGACCCCATCTTCGGCTGGCGACCCCACCCGAAGCCGTGGCCACCGCAGCCCGCAGGGCCAGCCGGCGAGCCCAGCCAGCGGCCCGGCCGGGAGCCTGGTCACGAGCCTGGTCACGAGCCCGGTGGGGCGGTGCCGTCGCCGTGATCGACGACGACTGGACCCTCGACGAGGGCGACCCGATGCCAGCCGTGTGGTGGCGGCTCGACGGGCGGATCCCGCTCACCGTCCGCAGCGGCCCCCGCAGCAACATCCCGGGTCTGCCGCTGCTGGCCTACGGGCCGGAGTTCTCCGGCGGCGTGTTGTCGGTGTCCGGACCGATCTACCTCGACCTGGCTCACTTCACCTGCTGGGACGCCTACCGGCCGTGGCAGACCACGCCGCAGCGGGCCGCGTTCGACGCCCTGCAGGCCGCGCACCCGGACACGTTCAGCACCGTCATCGGCCGCGACGGACCGACCGCCGTATGGCTCACGCTGCGCCTGACCCGGCTCACCGACCCGATCACCGACACCCTGCTCGCCGTCCACGACCGCACCTGCCCCACCCGCACCCACCCGTGGGTCGACCTCACCCACTGACCGCGAACAGCGGCGGCACCCGCCCGTCGAACGCCACAACGACAAGACCGAACGAACCGGAGAGGACCTGACCGTCATGTACCGCCACGACCATCCTGACAGCGACGCAGACGAAGACCTCGGCCACGAGGGACTCCTCGAAGCACTCGTCACCCACCTGCTCGGCAGCGACACACTCGAGCAGCTGTGCACCGACGCCGACCTGCCCGTCCTCATCGACAGCGACGGCGACCCGGTCACACTGACCGCCCGCACCTACCGCGACGCCGGCGTGCTCAGCATGAACCGCGGCATCTTCCTGGACCTGTCCGACGGCAGCGCGTTCGGCCTGACCGTCACCGTGTCCCGCCGCCCCGGCGCCGAGGTCACCCTGCGCCACTGATCCCAGCGCAGCACCGGGACCATCTCGACTTGATCAGTACGGCCGGGCTGGGTTGCATCATCGCGCCGACCCCGACTCCGACCCCGACCCCGACCCTGGTCCCGCGCCGTCGGCGCCGCCTCTGAACGACCACCCGCACCACCGGCGACCCGCCATTGGCCCGCCGTGCACCACGCTTCAGCACCACCGGGTGTGGTCGCCCCCACCTGCCCCGGCCTGACGGCCGGCAGGGGCCGGCGCCTGCCCGTCTCCGCTGTGCGGCACCCACCGCCCGCGCATCCGGAGACGGGTGCGCGGGCCCGACTGCGAATCGAGGCAACCACATGACCACACCAACCCCAGCAGCCACCCCAGCCGGGCCGGCGCCGAGCGGGACCGCCGCCGCGCCAGCCCCCGCGGCGGGCCCGACGCCGGCCGCGAACCGGCCCGGCTACCTGTACCGCAAGGTCGCCCTCTACCTGGTCGAGCACCCCGACGACATCTTCAAGGTCGGCGAGATCACCAAAGCGCTCGGGGTGCCGTCCTCCGGCGCGGTGTTCGAGGCGCTCAAGAAGATGGCCGCCGCCGGGCATGCCACCCACCATCCCGACCCGCACCGGTTCCAGATCACCCAGGCCGGTATCGACGCCGCCGGCGCCATGCCGCCCGCCGCGCCCCACACGCCCGGCAGCGGGGGAGGCGGGGCCGCGCGCGCCGGGCGGCGCAGCCCGGTCACCCGGCCCAACGGCGAGCTGTACTTCCCCCGCAAACTCGCCGGCGCCACCGATGTCGACGTGCTGCGCCGACTCCGGGACAAGCGCATCCCCGTGCTGCTGTACGGGCCGCCCGGCACCGGCAAGACCGCCATGGTCGAAGCCGCGTTCGACGACCTGCTCACCATCACCGGCACCGGCGACACCGTCGTGGAGGACTTCCTCGGCAACTTCATCCCCCTGCCCGACGGTGGTTACGAGTTCGTCTACGGCCCCCTCGTCCAGGCGATGCGCGAAGGGCGGGCCCTGCTGATCGACGACGCCACCCTCGTCCCACCCAAGGTCCTCGCGGTGCTGTACCCGGCGATGGACGGCCGCCGCGTCGTCCACATCCCCGGCTATCGCAACGAGCGGGTCGAAGCCGTCAGCGGCTTCTACGTCATCGCCGGACACAACCCCGGTGTGCACGGCGCGATCCTCACCGAAGCCCTCGCGTCCCGCTTCGACGTGCACATCGAGGTCACCACCGACTGGGACCTCGCCAAGCACCTCGGCGTGCCCGCCGCGGCCGTCGCCGCAGCCATCACCCTCAACGCCGACCTCGCCACCGGCAAGGTCACCTGGGCCCCGCAGCTCCGCGAACTGCTCGGCTTCACCCGCGTCCGCAAGACCCTCGGCCTGAGCGCCGCCGTCGCCAACCTCGCCGGCCGCGCGCCCGAGGACGACCGGGACGCGGTCATCAAGGCCCTGTCCACCGCGTTCGGCACGACCGTCACCGCGCTGACCCTTGGCCAGCAGCGCTGAGCACCAAAGCCCAGCAACGAAAGGAGCTGCACCGTCATGCCACATCCGAGCACGCACCTGCACCCGGACCCGCTCACCGCGGCACACGAGGACTGGGCCGACTGGGACCGGGCCTGGACCCGCCACATCGCCAAGCTGACCGGCCGGACCGACCTGACCGTGGTCGTCGCACCCGGCGCCGGGGGCGGCGCACCCGCCTGCTTCTACCCGCCCGCCGGCCGGGTCGAGGTCGACGCGACCTACATCGGCGCCCCCGACGTGGCCGACCCGCGCCGCGCCGGGCACAAGAACCTCGTGGCCACTGCCTACGGGCTGCTCGTGCACGAAGCCGCCCACGCCGCGCACAGCCGGTGGAGCACCCCGGCAGGCACGCCACCGATCGTGGCCAGCGTCGCCGACCTGCTCGAGGAATCACGCGCGGAAGGCCGCCAGCGTGCCCGCCGCCGCGGCGACCGGCGCTGGCTGCGCCACACCGTGCAAACCATCAACAGCCCGGACGACGCACCAATCGATGACGCCTGGCACGCCGCCCAGGCCGCCGGGCTGCTGCTGGCCCGGGCCGACGCCCGCATCCTCACCGCCAAAGACGTCAAGCCGTTGCGCGCGGCGGTCACCGCCGTCCTCGGCCGCAAACGCCTGAACCGGCTGCGCCAGGTGTGGCGGCAGGCGCACACCGTCGACGACACCGACGCCGACACCATGATCGAGCTGGCGTGGCAGTGGTGCCGCATCCTCGGCATCGACCCACACCGCCAACCCGACACACCCACCGCCGACGAGGGCGCGTTCGCCGGTGCGCTCGCCGCGGCACTCGGCGAGGTTCTCGCCGCCGTGGCCGGGCTCACCCCAGCCGAATACACCGCCCGCATGATCGGTGACCGGCACGGTGCCCCCGCGTCGTGGACGCTGCGCGACCCCACCACCGGCGAGCAGCACGCCGCCCGCCGTCTCGCCGCACGCCTGCGGCAGGCCCGCACCACCAGCGTGGAACCGGCCACCCGACCCTCGGCAATCCCACCCGGCCGGTTGCGGGCCCGTGCCGCGATCACCGCCGACGCGCAACGCGCCGCCGGGCAGCTGCCCACCGCACAGCCCTGGCAGCAACGCGCGAGCCTGCCGCCGCACAAACCGAAGCTCCACCTCGCCGTCCTCGTCGACGTGTCCGGCTCCATGCGCGCCTTCGCCGAGCCGATGTCCTCGGCCGCGTGGATCCTCGCCAACGCCGCCCGCCGCACCGACGCCACCGTCACCACCATCGCCTTCGGCGAAGCCGTCACCCTGCTCGTCCCGCCACACCACCAACCCGCCCAGGTGCAACAGATGCACGCCCACGACGGGTACGAGCGGTTCACCGAAGCGGTCAAACTCGCCGACCAACTCCTCAACCTGCGCCACCGCGGCAGCGTCCGGATGCTCGCCGTGGTCTCCGACGGCTGGTTCCCGGACAACGCCGCCGCCCAACGCCTCATCACCACCCTGGCCCGCACCGGCTGCGCCGTGCTGTGGCTGCACCCCCGCGACCAGGAGTCCTGCCACACCTACGCCGACACCACCGCCGTCACCGTCACCAACCCGGTCGAGGCGATCGACGTCATCGCCGACGCCGCCGTCGCCGCCCTCACCGAGGCGTAAACCCCCGCCCGAACCCGCGACCAGCGCCGCAGTGCTGCCCGGCCGTGGCCGGGCCTCAACGACGCCCGCAATCGGCCTCCCGCCGAGCCTGCCGGTCATCGACATCGAGATTAGCGGCGTGCGCTGGGGCCACCAGTGGGAACTGTTCGACCTCTACCAGGCACCGGCGCCCGGCCGGCCGCTGTCCTCGACGACGCCTTCGGCGGCAAAGACCCCGACCACGCCCGGACCCGCACCCGTGGAGGCCGGCCCACCCTGCCAGTCCCGGTCAATCCGGCCACCGGCCTGCGCCGCGCCGACATCGACACCGTCCTGGCCTGGCTGCACGACCCGCACCAGCCCACCGACCGGTAGGGCACCACCCACCAACACCGCGCTGCGTCGGCGGCCGTTCCGATTCGCTTCGGACGGCCGCCTCGCAGCGCTGAGGAAGGAACGACATGGACTCCGTGCCCGACCCCGAGGCCGCCGACACGGCCCGGGCACCGCTCAGCGTCGGTGACCCGATCACCGGCAAGACACGCCTGCTGGCCCGCCAATGCGACACCTGCATCTTCCGTCCCGGCAACCGCATGCACCTCGACCCGGGCCGGCTCAAGCAGATGGTCGACGAGGCCCTCGCCGAGGGCGGTTTCGTCATCTGCCATGACACGCTGCCGTACGGCAACTTCCCCGAGGCGCAACCGGCGGTCTGCCGAGGATTCGCCGATCGCTACCGCACCTGGCGACTGCAGGTCATCGCCCGGCTGTTCGGCTTCGTCGAGGTCGAGCCACCCCAACCATCGCCTCCCGAACGGCCCGGCTGGGAGGCGTAGCAGCCATCCACCGCCGGCGCATACCCGTGCCAGCCACGACGACTTGACCTTCACCGATAGTCGAACGTTGATCACCAATGGTGCCGTCACCCGGCAGCCAGTCATCGCTCCAGAAGCAACGCTGCCCGGGCGATGACGGCTGCCCAGGCGACCACTGACGCGGGAGGCGACGCCATGTACACCGAGACCACCATCAGCAGCGACCGGTACCGGCCGTCCGCTGACATGCCCGTCCCGGACGACGTCGTCGACACCCTGCTGTGGCGGCTGGCGGCCGACGTCATGATCGAGCACCAACCCGGACCCGACGGCCACTGCGCCAACCTGCGTTGCGCCGACGAACAGGGCCCGTGCACCGCCGCTGTCCAAGCGGCGATGTCCCGGACCCGCCGCCAATAGAGCTGAAGGAATGACGTGAACGCACACCACACCATCGCGGAGCTCCATGCCTACATCGATGGGCTCGCTGCCAACGGCGTCGTGGCACGCCGCACCGCCGGGGCCTACCACATGGCGATCAGATCCCTCCAAAGCACCCTCGGCCTCGGCGATGACACCGACCTGGCCGCGGCCGACATCGAGCAGCTCCTGGCCAGCTACCTCAACGCGACCGCAGGCAGGTTCACCCGTCACTCGATCAACACGTACGTCAGCAACATCCGCCGGGCCGTCGACCTGTTCACCGGACGAGCTGCGCACCACGTGAGGCGACGCCGCGCCGCTGCGGCCACGCCACCGGCGACCCTCGGCTACACGATCCAACTGCGGCCCGGACAGTTCGTCCACTTCCGCCTGCCGCCCGATCTGACGGCTGCGGAGGCGCAGCGCCTGGCCACGTTCATCATCACGCTGCCCATCGAACCGCAGGACCCGACCGGTGCCCTCGACGAGCCGACATGACCGCCCGATCCCGCCTGCGCCGTACCAGCCGCTGACCCGACCCGTCCGTGGCGCTACCGGGGCGCTGGGACGCCCATCAACCACATCGTGCATGGCGGCCCCTATCCACGGACACCGGCCACTGCTCTGGAACGAAGGAGCGACGACGAACAGCATGTCCCGCCCTGTCAGCGAGCCCAACGGCGAGGGTGTGCCTCGGCTCAACGTCGGTGGCTCGGTACTGGGCAGGACGCGCCTGCCCCGCCCGGCGATCTGATGTACCTCAACCCCGGCGGGCTCAAGCCATGGTGCGTCAACCGAGCGAACCCGACCGAGCAGGACGCTGCCGTACGACGCTCACCTCGAGGCGACTTGACCTGCGGCGAAAGTCGAGCGTCGATCGCAATGCCCGCCACCGGCATGACCCTCACACGTCACTCGCCGGCGCTGGCGGCTGCCCAGACGACAGCGACACCGGGAGTCCACGCCATGCCCACCATGCTCACCACCGCCACCGAAGACCACCACCCGTCCAGGGACATACCCGTCCCAGACGACGTCGTCGACGTCATGCTGTGGCGGCTGGCGTTCGACGTCGCCGTGGAACATCAGCATGGTCCCACCGGCGACTGCACGAACCTGCGTTGCGCAGGCGAACGAGGGCTCTGCACCCCTGCCAGGCAAGCCCAGCGGGCACTGCAACTGGCGCGGCGACCCGCAACGTCCGCACCGTTGCCATCCCCCTCCACCGCACCGCTGACCGTGGTTCCGCCCACAGCACGGACCCGCGGTCGAGCGCCGGCCGCCGTCGGCCGCGCTGCCGTCGGCCGCCCGAACATCGCCCGGTTCACCGGCTGGTTCACCACCGCAGCCGCAGCGGCCAGCCGCTGGCCCGCCAGCCACCTGCCCCAACGAACACCAGGCGCCACACTCGCTGCCGCCTGAGATCAGGGCGCCGCAACGAATTCTGAACCCGCACCAGGCCGCGCCGCCCGCAACCGAGGCGCGGCCTGGTGCGTAACCCCGCTTTACCCGGTACCACCCGTAGTCCGCAGCTGAAGCCCGCAGCCTCCGGGCGCGGCCACGAACCGTGGTCGGGACCTACGGGCATCACCGATCCCCATGCGTTCATCCGCCGCCAGGACGCGATCGCCCTGACTAATCTGGCCACGCGGCGTCTGCTCACGCTGATCATCGTGGTGACCGCCGCGATCACCGGCACGCTGCTGACAGCCGGCGCTGCCACCGGCCGCGCACAGCAGACGCTGCCGCACGTACTCGTCGACAAGTCCTGATGGGTGGCGGCTACCCCGCCGCCGCCGTGTTGGCCTGCCGGCCATCCGCGCCGTTTGCTGCGGCCACACGCGGAAGGACCGGCAACCTCGGGGGAAGATGCCGGTCCTCGACGCACAGCCGAGCCGCACGTGACGCAGCCCCCAAGGGACCAGAGGCGCAATCGTGTACGGATCGATCGATCTCGACTTCGATCACGCCCAGCCGAATCAACCTGTCGCCCCCGCCGGGCTGCCGCGGCGGCACCACAGCGCACGCGGCATGGACCGGCTGGCATGGCGTCGTGCGCCGCCCGTAGCGGCGAACCACGACTTGGAAGCCGCCCACAACCACGGTTCCATGCAAGCCAAACGATGATCCGGGCATGCGGCGCAACCATTCGTCCGGATGCACAGACGCGCCCAGTCACACGCAGACGTGACCGGGCGAAAAGCGTACGCGCTGCCCTGCGACACGGCCGAGGTAGCGAAGGTAGGAGGAACATGAGCCCGGGAATCGCCAGGGTGCCGAACGCCCAAGGATGGCAGTTGCCCGCTGTCCGGGCGGCGTCGGCCGCGTTGGCGTCCGGCGGACGCGGTCAGATCATTGCCGCGTGCGGGACCGGCAAGACCATCGCGGCGGCACACGCAGCGCTGCAGACCTGCCCAGCCGACGGCATTATCGTCGTGGCCTGCCCGACGGTCGCGCTTGTCGCACAAGCCCTGCAGGCATGGTACGGCGTCTGTGATCACGTACTGGCCGTCTGCGGCGACGACGGCGTCACCGACCCGGGCATCGTGGCCGCCGACCTGCCGGCTGTCACGACCACTGACCCGGACACGATCACCTCATGGCTCACCGAACCCGGCCCCGGACGGCGGCTGATCGTCACCACCCACCGCTCCGCCGGACACCTCGGACGGGCGCTACGCCGCGCCGACCAGGTCGCCGAAATCCTCATCGTCGACGAGGCACACCACACCGCCGGCCGCGACGACAAACACTCCGCACTCCTGCACGACGATGCAACCCTGCCAGCCAGGCGACGGCTGTACCTGACCGCCACCCCGCGCCTCGGCGACACCGGCGACGACACCGCCGTGCTGTCCATGGACGACCCGGCGGTGTTCGGGCCGGTCCTTTACCGCTACCTGTTCGCCCAAGCCATCGCCGACGGCTGGCTCGACGACTACCGCATCGCCATCGTCGCGGTCACCCGCACCGAGATCCTGCCGCTGCTGCGCACCCTCACCGGCCCCGGCCGCGCGAACATGCATAGCAGCGCTGACGGCACCGTCGATGGTAGGGACGGGCCGTTGCGCACCGCGATGGTCGTCACCGCCCTGGCCCGCGCCGCCACCGAGTTCGACCTGCGCCGCGCGATCGTCTACCACCCGCGCATCGCCACCTCCCGCGCGTTCGCCGACGCCATGCCCGACATCCTCGAAGCCCTGCCCAGCACCGCGCAGCCGGCACGGCCGCTGACGTGCCACCACGTCGACGGCCGCCACGACACCACCTACCGGCAGGCGGTACTCGCCGACCTGACCGATCCGCCGCACAACGGGTGGACCGTAGTGTCCAACGCCCGCTGTCTCGGCGAAGGCGTCGACGTCCCAGCCGTGGACACCGTCGTGTTCGCCCACCCGAAGACGTCGACCACCGACATCGTCCAAGCCGTCGGCCGCGCCCTGCGGCGTAACCCCGCCGGTACTGGGGTCGCGACCATCCTCGTGCCGGTCCTCGCTGCCGACGAGCCCGACGCCGCCGCACAGGCCGACCTGGCCGGCTACCACACCGTCTGGGAGGTCGTGCGGGCGCTGCGCGCCCACGACGAGACCCTCGCCGCCGCCTTGGACCTGCAACGCCAAGCCGACCCCGCCGACCGGTGGACACTCCCGGACAAGATCGTGGTCCGCGTCCCGGACGGCTACGACGTCGAGCAGTACCTGCGGCACCTCACCGTCCGGCTGATCACGGCCACCACCTCACCCTGGTGGGAAGGCTACGGCGTGGCCACCGCGTTCCACGCCGCCTACGGCCACCTCGACATCCTCGTCGAGCACGTCACCGACAGCGGCTACCCCCTCGGCCGGTGGCTGCACCACCAGCGCAAAGCCCGCCGCCGCGGCGTGCTGCCCGCCGCCCGTATCGCCGCCCTGGACTCCCTCGGCATGCTGTGGGACCCGCGCGGCGCCCGCTGGCAGGTCGGACTCACCCACGCCACCGCCCACCGCCACCGCGAAGGCCACCTGCGGGTGCCGCCCGACCACGTCACCGCCGACGGTTACCCGCTTGGGTCGTGGATCCGCCGCCAGCGCAAGCTATACACCGCCGGCCGGCTCCCCGCCGAACGGGCCGCCGCCCTCGAAGCTCTGGGCATCGAGTGGTTCCCGTACGAGGCGATGTGGCAGCGCGGCATCACCGCCGCCACCGCCTTCCACGCCCGCCACAGCCATCTTCGGGTCCCCGACGAGCACACCGAAGCCGACGGCTACCGCCTCGGCCAGTTCATCGTCGCCCAACGCATGCTCTACCGCCGCGGCACCCTCACCGCTGACCGCGTTGCCGCACTGGAAGCGCTCGGCATGATCTGGAACTCCCGCGAGCACCGCTTCAACCTCGGCCTCGCCGCCGCCAGCCGCTACCACCGCGCCCACGGCCACCTCCACGTCCCGAAGGAACATCAGACCAACGATGGCCACCGCCTCGGCGCGTGGCTCAGCAGCCAACGCACCAAGCTCCGCCAAGGCAGACTCCCCGCCGACCGAGCCGCCGCACTCGACGCCATCAGCGTGACCTGGCGCACCGAGTGACCCACCTCGGCGATACGCGGCAGGTTCGCAGGCATTTCCCGTGCGGCCCTCGCCGGATGCACCGTTCGAGCCGTTCCCTGGCCGCCGCAGCCATGGCGACCCGTCAGGCTGAGGCTCGCCCCTTGAGCCGGTACGGCGGTCCACCGCCGCACGTTCCGACTTGATCGCTGATCGCCCAGCCGTAGCCCGACAATCCCGCCGCCCGTGCGCGGTGGAGCCGGACGTCAGCAGACGTCCGGCTCCAGCCGGGTACGAATCAGCCCGGCGGCTCGCGGGCCCGATCCGCTCGGCGCGGGCCTGGTACATGACCGGATTCCGGTGGCCGGCGCCACCGGACCCAGAGCAAGAAGACCGGCCTTTTGTCGTTGAATATCGCGAGTGGGCGGTGCGGGATGAGTGCGGTCGGCTGATCGTGATGCCGCCGCGGCAGCTCGGCGCTGCCTCAGGCTGCGTCAAAGAGTCGGTTGCGGAGTCGTCGCTTGGTCATGTCGTGGCCGTCCAGTACCGGTACACGGTGCGTTGGGAGCGTCCGATGCGCGCGGCGATTTCGCCCGACCTGAGGGTGGGGTCGCGTTGCCGCCAGTATGCGACGGCGGCAGCCGTCTCGCGCGGGGCCGCGCCGTCCCGGTCGCTGCCCTCGTCGCGGTCCGGCCGCTCGTTGTCACGATGGCGTGCGTGCACTTGCTCGTCCGATGTCTCGTCACCTCGATCGTCGTCGGCACGTCGTTCGACCGCGTCGGCAGGGACCTCGTGGTTCGGCTCGGGTTGCTGGTGGTCGTCAGCCCAGTCAGCCCGGTCCGTCTGCTCGGGTTCCGGTTCGCTGTGGTTACCTGCGGCGGGAGCGGGTGAGGGTGTCGGCGCTGCCTGGGTTGGGGCGGGCTGGCTGGCGTTCTGGTCGCTGGTGGTCGCGGTCATCGGGTTGTCTTGGGCCTCAGGCGCTGCGCTGGCGACGCCCGAGCCGGACTGGGTGGTCGCCACAGTGCCGCGTTGCTCGCCGGGGTGGCTGTCCGGCACCGCCTTCGGTTCGGGGGCCGTCGGCGCTGGGGTCTGGGCGGCAGCAATCTGGGCTTGGGTAAGCCGGGCCGGGCTGAGGTCGGCGGCGATGAGCGCGGTCAGCCCGTCGTAGTCGGCGCCGTCGGCGAGGCGCACCGCGATCTCGTCGAGGTCGTAGACGGCGACGGCGATGTCGGCCGTGGTCGGGTCGACCGCGGCGCGGATCTTGCGGTGCAGCACCTTGGCGATCGCGGCGGTGCGCTGCTCCTTGCGCTTTTCCGCCTTCGCGGCCGCGATGGAGGTGTAGAGGCCCAGGCGGGAGTCGGCCTTCGCGAGGTTCTTCGCGCGCAGGGTCAGCCAAGGGTGCCGGACCCAGTGGCCCACCACCTCGTAGGCCGGGGTGGTCGGCGGCAGGTCGCCCTTGGCCCGCAGCCGGTCGCGCCGCTGGTTCTCGGTGTGCATCAGCCAGACGAGGTACCCCAGCGCTGACATCCCGGCGAAGAAGCCCGCGAGGAGCTTGTTGTCGTGCGCCATCCAGTTGAACGCGACCGCGAACGCGGCGATCGCGGCCGACAGGATGCGCGAGGCGACCGCGCGCTCGCCGAGGCGCCGGCGCACGTCGGCGTTGGCCAGCACGACGATGCCGCCGAGCTCCAGCGCGCCGACCGCGGGGATCGCCCAGATCATCGGGATACCCAGCGCCTCGACGGCGCCGGAGACCTGACCGGCCAGGGCGACCAGCAGGACGACGACGTAGAACAGCTGCCGCAGATGGGAGGTGCGCCGCACGGTGCGGAGCAGCTCCGTATCCATGTCCGCACCGGTGACGCTCGGCGTGGCCTCGGCGCCGTGCACCGCGTACACCGGTGACCGTCGCCTGTGCGCTGATGCCTGCGGCCACCGGCGCGGGGACACCGTGCTCGCGGCGCCGGACGCGTGACCCGGTGTGGACGCACCTGTGGACAACGCTGTGGAAAACCTGGCTGGTGCTGTGGATGACGCGCCAGTCACGCGGCATCCCGCCGTGGCAGCGGCCGGTGCTGATCGTGCTGCTTGTTGTCGTCCATGGGCTGGCTAGTGTTGGTGGGGAGCTGCTCGACGAGGCTGCGGGTGTCGGGGCCGGGTTCGGCGTCGATGCCGCGCAGCTGGTCGGCGAGCTGCTGGTGCAGCGCGCGGACGGCGGCGGTGTCGCCGCTGGCAGCGTGCAGCCGCATCGCCGCCTGGTACAGCGATTCGGTGTGCGGGTGGTGGCGCAGCGCGGCAGTGAGGACGGCGAGGGCTTCTGCCGGCTTGTCGTGCAGGGCGTCGGCCAGCGCCTCGGCGGCGTCGAGGGCTTGGCGGCGCGCGGCCTCCCGGTAGGGCTCGACCCATTCGTAGCCGGCGCCGTCAGCCAGCGGGCCTTCGTATGTCGCGACCGCCCGGCGCAGCGCCGCGACCCGCTCGGCAGGCTGGGTCGCGGTGGCCGCCTCGGCGACGGCGGCCTGCATCTGCCACAGGTCGACGTCGTACGCATCCCGGTCGAGCACGTAGCGCTTCGCCACCAACTCCACGTATCGCCGCTGCCCGGCGGTTGCGCCGCCGGTGTGTTTCAGGACCCGGCGCAGGTTGGAGACGTAGGTGTGCAGCCGGTGCGGCGCCTTCTTCGCCGGCGCGTCCGGCAGCAGGTCATCGAGGATTGCGTCCTGGCCAGCGGCACCATCGCGCGCGATCAGGTACGTGAGCAGTTCCAGCGACTTGGCCCGCAACGGCTCCCCATCCACGGCTGGGTCCATGATCCGGGGCTGGCCGAGGACCGCCACCCTGACCCGATCCGGACTGCCGCCACGGGTGCGGGTGACGGCCGCGGGGTCGCCGCGTGCGTCGCCCTCGCCGCGGTCGTGTCCGGCCGGCTCCGGTGGGCTGTCCGGTTGTGGTGCCACCGGTGCCGGCGGTCCCGTGGGGCTGCCGGCCGGCGGCTGCGGGTGTTGCACGGTCGCCGTGAGCCCGGGGGACGTCGGCGCCTGCTGCGGCGATTCGGGGGTGGCGGGTCCGTCGGGTGATCGGCTGGCGGACACGGTGGTCGACAGGGTCGCAGCCTCAGCCCCGGGTTCCGTGCGCTGGGCGGGGGGTTCGGGCGCCAGGTCGGCGAGGCTGCCCAGCGGGACCGGTGGTGGCCCGGCCGGGTCGGCGGGACCGGGGTGTCCACCGCCGACTGGCCGCCGATCGGCGAACGGACGGATACCCTTATGCAGGCCGCTGCCCAGGCCGGCAAGCGTCTGGCGGCTGCTGGCGACCGGCAGCCGTCCAGCACCGGCTGTGAGCCAGTACGCGACCTCCCGGTCGTCGCCGACCGTCCGGGTGACGGTGCCGTCGGCGGCGACGCTGACGGTGGTGCCATCCGGCCAGGGGCCGAGCAGCACCCCGCGGACACCGAGTGTGCAGCCCTGCGCGAGCAGGGCGGCCAACCGGACCCGATCCGCACCATCCCCCGCCTCGGTGACGAGCACCAGCTCTGCTGCATCGCCGACGGCGCCATCACCTTCGCCCGGTTCGCTGTCCACAGCGAGTCGATCACCCTCGGCCGCCCGGCGTGACCGCCGCAGCAACGCCTCCTCCACAGCGCTCAGCGCCGCCTCGCGGCTGACCACAATGTCCCACGCCGCCACCGCTGGCAGCAGGCCCGTGTCCGCCAGCCCGAGCAGCGCCGCAGCATCCACCGCGGCCATGACGACGCGACCCGACCGTCCCCCGATCGTCGATGTGGCCGCGGCCAGGAGCACGCCCCGGGCAGCGGCCAGCGCCCCAGGCCCGGTCAGCCCGAGCCCCCCGGCTGCCCACCGTGCCCCGGCGGGGCG
Source organism: Dactylosporangium sp. NPDC048998 (assembly GCF_043197855.1). NCBI lineage: Bacteria > Bacillati > Actinomycetota > Actinomycetes > Micromonosporales > Micromonosporaceae > Dactylosporangium > Dactylosporangium sp. NPDC048998. The sequence continues at coordinate 60,733 of NZ_JBICTV010000029.1, read as the reverse complement.
GCCGGCCAACGCCGACATCGCGCCGCGTCCCGGCCCCGTATCGTCCAGCACAACTGACTGTGGCGCGGCCTCTGCGTCGGCCGGCTGAACGGCTATGTCCGTCGCAGGCTCGAGCAGCTCATCGAGGGACACCTCAACGTCCCGGGGTGCGTCGACGCCCTCGTCTGGGCCTTCATCCGGGCCTCGATCCCGGCTGGGCAGCGGATCGGGCTTCGCGTGGTCGGCGCTGCTCGGCCCCGGCGCCGCACGTGCGCCGGTGAGGGTCGTCGCCTCAGGTCGGGCTGCACGCTGGTTCAGTGGTCGCGACCGGTCGAGGACACCTGGTTCACGTGGCGCCTGCGGCCGGCGATCAAGCGTCGTGGCGGCGGAAACGGGCTGCGCCGGGGCCGAACCACCGCGGGTCAGCACCGCGGCCGTCGCGGCCGCGCCGAGGGCCGCGGCACCAGCTGCGACCGCACTGTGGACGAGCCAGCCCGGCACCACCCCGCCCTCGCCGGTACCGTCATCCGTCACCGGCGCCGCCGGTGACGGCTGCGATTCCGCGCCGCCGAGCGTCGCCGCGCCGGTCGAGGCTGGCGGGTCCACGTCGCCGGTGGCGCCGGACGGCGGATCATCCCCATCTGCGGCCATGGCGACCGGTAGCCGCAGGCGCCAGCCCGGCCGGATCACGTCCGGATCGGTCAGCCGCGCCCCGTCCGGCTGCTTTGTATTGCGGTTGAGCTCGTACAGCTCCGGCCACCGCTCAGCATCGCCGAGCTCCCGACCGGCGATGCCGAACAGCGTGTCATCTTCACGAACCACGTACACCCGCGGCGGCTCCACCTTCACCGGTGTCGCACCCGCGCGCCCCGCGCCGCCGCCGTCCGCCAGCACAGCGGCGAGGACCGGGCCGTCATCGCCCGCGCCGACCTCAGTCTCGTCGCCGCCCTGTGCCGGTGGTTGCGGCCCGCGGTGGTACGCGGCGGCGAGGCGGGACAGGCCATCCTCGTCCAATGCCATGCCGGACCCCGCCGACGGGTACACCGACCCCGTCGCAAGCCGCACACCGTCGGTGGCGAGCGCGCCCGGCTGGCCGGCGTTGGCGTCGCTGGCCGGCGGCCACAGTCCCAGCAACGTGTCGACGAGACGCCGGTCGGCCACCGCCATGCGGGCCAGCACCGCACGGCCGTCGTTCCCGGCCGCGGCATCGTCCAGGTCGAGCAGGTCGACCAGCAGCGCCCGATCGTGCACCTGCACCTCGGCGTAGCACACACACGCCGCCGCACCCGCGGCCAGCGCCGCGCCGGCCGCGGCGACCTGCCCGGCCAGGTCCTCCATCGTCGCGGCGGCGGCCTCACCCGCGGGCCCCTGCCATGGCAGACCGATGGCCAGATACCGCAACTCGACCGCCAGCTCGGCCAGCGCTACGGTCACCGGCTGGACGTCGGCCCCGGCCTGGAACCGGCTGAACGGACCGGTCAACGCCTGCGCCACACCGAACGTGTCGCCGGCCCCGGCGCTCGGCGGGCCCGGCACCAGCACCAACCGATCCCAACGCACGGCCGGCGGGCCGACCCCCGGATCCGGCCGATGCTCGAGCCGGGCGACCGCTGCCCGATCCGCCGCCTGATAGCCGACCGCGGCCGACCGGGCCGCCTCCGACCAGATCCGCACCCGACCTGCCGTCCCAGTCAGGTATCGCCCCCAACCGGCAGCCCAGCCGGACGCGACCCGCAACGACGCCAACGCCGACGGACCACCCCAGCAGCTCGTGGCAGCACCCAGCGCGGCCACCGCCGCATCCAGCGACCCCGCCAGCTCGAGCCCCGCCTCCGAATCCCGCACCACACAAGCCGCATCGACGCCAATGCGGACCCCGGCGACCTCTGCCACAACCCGTTCCTCCCCGTGCACGCCATCCGCCGACCGCGACATCGATCGACAACCTTGACGATGACAAGGAGTGCTGCGGCGAAGCCAGAGCGAGTTCGGCCTTGTGGAAAACTTTGCGCATCACGGACGAAACGACCGGTGATGGAAGTCCGGACGACCCCGACCGACCACACGGCGATCGCCTGCTCAGACGGCGAGATCAGGAACACTCTCCCTCCGCTGAACGTGCGCATCGGCCGGGCGCAGATCGTCATAAGCCTGTAGCCGGCCTTCGCCGTTTGAACATGCCGCGTTGCCGATCTCCCATGTCCCTGCTGGTGGCGCATGGCACACCTGAGCGCCGTAGTCCCCGTTGATGATGTAGGAGCCGATTGTCGGTGGGCGATTTCTCGCCTGTGTGCAGGTCAGGCCGAGTCCGCGGGACGCAGACTGGCGGGCAGGTCAGCAACCACCAGTTCGGCCAACTGGTACAGGAACGGCGGCAACAGAACCGACAGCAACTCGAACTGGCTGCCGGGCACCATCACCCGCAATCGGCTCATCCCGGTGGCCAGGAACAGCAGCATCACTGCGGTGCTCGTTCGGGCCGTCATGGACGGCGTCGGCTCGAGCAGGGCTTGGCGCACCAGCAGGCGGTTAGAGCCGAACGCGATACCGAGGAACCACTGCTGCAGGCCCGGGCACTCCGGCAGGGGCTCGCCGACAGCCAGTGCGTCGAGCTCGGCCTCGACGGTGTCGCACAGCGACACCGCCCACCGGTGCATGTCGTCGACGGCCAGCCAGGCTGCCCGCAGCTGCGCGAGGGACGCCTTGGTCACGATCCGATTCAGGTCGGCGCGGGCGTCGCCGGCCGGCAGCAGGGTCAAGCCGTGACCGTCGTTGATGTCGGCAAGCTTTGGGCCCTCGTCGGGGTATTCGAGCATGGACGCGACCGGGACGGCTGCACCGGACGGGACCATCGCCCGCGCGACGGCGGCGAGGTCGCCCTCGGACAACTCGCTGATGCCGCCCAGGGCAGCAGAGACGGCCATGGTAAGAAAGTCGCGGCTCGTGTACGGCTCGGTCTCGTACGTGCCCTTGTCGAACGGGGCCAGTTCGGGCAATACGAATGGGATGCCGGCGGCGCCGATGCGGGCGTCGATCTCGCGGATACGCTGGGGCAGCAGCACGCTCTTGCCGCTGTGCTTGGCGGCGACCTCCTGCGCGATGTCGGCGATCCAGTCGCTGCGGTCGGCACCCTCTTCAGGTTCCAGCAGGGCGTCCAGACGGGGCGCGGCTGCGGCAAGCCACGCCCCGCGCACGGTCGGCTCCGGAACCGGCAGGCCGGCGCCGAACGCCTCCAGCGCGAGGTCTGCAGGCCGCCGGCCCGGGCGGGCGTGGGCGCTGAGCCACACCACCAGATTAAGTGCGTCGGCCGGGACGGTGGAGACGCTTCCGCGGCCCTGCCCGGCGCCGTGCTGCTCGTTGCGGGATAGCAGGCCCGCCGCCCGCCACCGTTCGAGCTGGGTGGGAGTGGGGGCCGCTCCGCGCTCCCTGGCGGCGGCGATCAAGGCGGCATCGGCCCTGCTGGGCTGTTTGCGGACCATGGCATGCGACCGTACCGGCCGACTTCGGCTTTTGGAGCCCCGCGAGCTTGTCGAGAACCGGACCGTCGCGTGCTGGTCTGCTGATGGTGCCCGAGGCGCCGAGCCTCTCTGCCACGAAGGAGTGCCAGTTCTATGACCAGCACACGCAGCTCATCGACGCCTGGCCCGGGCGGGTCGCGGCGGTGGACCACGATCGCCGCGATTGCTGGCGCCGCAGCCGCCGGGGTACTGGCCGCCCACAGCACGGCGTGGGCGGTCGGCGTCGGCACTGCAGCGGGCCTGTTCGTAGCGATCCACGAGATTCTTCGACATTGAAGCCCGAACACGTGACGAACCCCAACCCGGACCCGGCCGGTGCGTGCTGAGCGACCCGGCCATCTCGGCCCTTGACGAGACCGAGGTGGTGCTCCCCGCGTTGCGGCACCTGCGAGACGTTGCCCGCCATACGTGCCGCACCGCCGCCTACCTGCCCGGCCTCGCGGTGCGGTCCTCGTCACGCCACTGCGGCGCTGGCCAAACTCGCTAACCACATCGCGCCCTACGTCGTGGACTTCTGACCCCCGCCGGCGCGCGGGTAGCCAACGCCGAGGCCGCGCTCGTCGAAGCGCGCACGGACCTCGATACAGCACGCCATCACGCTCGTGCCCCCGCCGACCAGCACCCAGTCGCCGCCGCCTGACCACGATTCCGCTCGGGGCAGGTGCCGCGCACCGCGGACCTGCCCCGGGCGGGCGTCAGAGCGCCGCATGACCCCGCCCGATCCGCACGCCCACCCCAGGCACGGCGCGGATGCACGGTCGAGCACGGCAACGCGCGCGTCGGTGAGGGTGGGTTAAGCCGCGGCGGCCGGAAGCAGGATGCATGATCGGTCGGCTGGATGGCGTACCCCGTCCGCGCTACGGCCGGCGGGCCGCGTGCCGCCCCGGCGGTTGCGGGCAATGGTGACCGATGGGCGCGACCACGACCGGGTCGGCTCGGATCGCGCCGGCATTCCGCCCGCCGGTCGTGCCCCAGCTGACCGAGGCCACCTTGACCGCCGCCGGGCTGCCGGCCGAGCCGTTCACCACAATGCACGTCGAACTGGTCCGCGTCAGCCCGAAGGGCAAGTGACACGCCCCCGGTACAGACACCCACGGTGCACGCATGTGACCCGGGTGTCCGGCTACCGCCCGGCCAGCCTGCCGGCGTAGCAGGCCAGTGTGCTGGGCGAGCACGACCTGTGCAGTTCGTGCGTGCACCAGGCGGCGATGCCCGGTCCGGCCGGGGTGCTGTATGTCTCGGCCCGGCCTGATTGTCGCCGCCGCGCAGTGGGTCGCCGAGTTGGAGCGCCTCGCCCCCGGGATGGCGTGGCTGGACGTGGCCCGCTGGTCTCGGCAGACTCCCGTTCGGCCCGCTCGACCCCATCCCTGATCTGCTCGCCGGGCTCAACGGCGCCCGGGGTTCGCCGTGCACAGCGCAGCCGCCGTCACGGCCTGGGACCGGCTGCGTCAGCGGGCCGACGCCGCGGTGGCGGCGGCTCGCCAGGCCGCCGGCCCGCCCGGCGCCGCGCGCCGGTCGTGGCCAATCCGACCCCGGCCCGAGCGCCGCTATTGCGTGCGCCTTCGCCGTTGGCTCACTTTCTTTACTGGCGTGGTAGCCCCGCCACCTGCGTCGTCTGGACGGTCTGGACTGATTGTCCTCGGCGTCCCGGCTGGGCAACGCAACGCGGCGCGATCGACAAGGCCAGGACCTTGGGCTGAGAGTTGCCAGATCGGGACTGGAAGGTTACGGCCCGAGGGTAGACCTTCCCTGGGCAACGGTCCTGCTGGTAGCTGATGCCACCCATCTCCATTGGCATGTAGTCACCGCCGGCGAGCGGGATGCCGACGTACCAGATCCAGCATTTGTCGGCCAGCCCTTCCTGGTCGTTCCAGGTCGTCACAGCGAAGTCCGCCTGCGAACCGAACACGTAGCAGAACGCGGCCTTGTATGTGCGTCGGAAGTGATCGACACAGCCCTTGCCCACGTCGAGCAGCTGCGCCGACGTGCCGCCCGCGACGACCGCAACGTTGGCCTGACCGCCCTTCACCTTCTTCGTCACCGACATCTTGCGCACCATGTCCGGCCCGAACCGTGGGCCGGCTGGTGCTGCGGATGACGCTGCCGGGGTCTGGGTGGATTCAGCCACGGTGACTTCGGTGGACGGGCGAACCGACGGACTCGCGGTTGGGCGATCCGAAGTCATTGACGTACTGTCCCCAGCCGAACCGCCGCAGCCAGCGATGACCAACACGGCGGCCACCGACAACAGCCAGAAACTCCGGGGCAAGGACGTCATTCGGGAGACGCTCACAAGACCATCATCGTGGAACGCCTGAGCGACGCTGGAGTCTCTGAATGGGCATTATGATCGTCATCTTGCTGACAGCCCTAGACGTGTTGTGCTTCGGCCCCAACGGGCGTACAGCCATCGAGTTCAAGTACTTCACCACGCATTGAACGGTTCCAGGGTGTACTTCGACGTTCGATCTAGCTTTGTCGGCTCGCAGCGCAGATGCGCGCTGCACGGCCGCTATGCCACCCTGGCTGGATGCACCCGCCCGCCGGCGCTTCAGGCACTTTGCTGACAATGGTCGATGCTCTGGACATCCCGGTGTTCCTACGCCGCAGTTCGCCCCTGGTACCTGAGCGGCGGCCCCGAGCCCAGCGGATCGACGCGGGTGCCCCACCGTGGCCAGCCATCGCCGAACCACCGTCTGGGCAGTATCTGGTCCGTACCTCCTGGCGGGAGATCATCGATGCGGCAGCGACCGTCGGGCGAGACTCAGTGGGGTGGCTGGCCGCAACGCCCACGCTCGCGTGGGCGGAAATTGTGGCTCGCCGTTCCCCGCTGATGGCCTATCTCGGCCGGAGCCAGCATCCCGGCGGCCCGACCGGTTCGCTGTACCACCTCGAGCCGAACGTGGTGTATCAGCACGGCACGGAGGCCAGCGCGCAGGTCGCGTTCGGGTACCGGATGGGAATGACGATGGCCGAGTGGGCCTGCCGCGGCCTGCTGGGCACCGGTCCGACCGACCACGCCGAGAGCATCGAAAAGCCGTTGTACGCCGGAACCGGGTGGGAGGAGCAATTCGGTCTGCCAGACCTCGTCGCCCGGCACCCAGCCGCCCCGTACCCCTGGCTCATTGAGGCGAAGGGCGGCCGCCGCGCCGGTCTCGGCATGCTCCGTAAAGGCGCCGAGCAGCTGACCCGGGCAGAACTGATGGACGGGCCCCACGTGCGGGTGCTGTGCGGCACCAGCCTTGAACACCGTGTCTTCGTCACCCTGGACGTCGAGGCCGTCAGTACCGAGGGCGTCACCGCAAACTCGGATTCAGGCCCGGCGGACGACCCGAACAGCATTCTCGACCTGGCCCGCTCAAGGATGCTGTTCTACCTGGCGCTACGGGCTCTGCCACCCGAGCGTCTGCGGATCACGCCGGTCGGTCAGGATCTCGCATCGTACCGGGCCGGCCGCCGCACCGGGCTGGCACAACTGCTCGAGCATGACCCGTCAACCCGCGCCGAACGCGACGCCGCGCGCCAGCCCGAACAGTACCGCCGACGCCGGCCGGGCCATCGGTCAGACATGATCACGGGCAGGGTCCCGGGCACCGACCTCATCGTCGGGCTCTCCCGGCGGCTCTACGCGGCGTGCGAGCAACTGGCCGACGTCGAAGCCTCCCTTGCGCAGATCGTCAACGTCGAGCGCCCGGCATGGCCCCAGCGGGACGGTCCGGAGCCCAGCCTGCGGGAAGTCGACGAACGGCAACGTGAGCGCGATGCGCTGTTGCGGTTCCGTGAACGCGAGGAGCGTCCATATCTGGCAGAGCGCGCTCGGGCCGGTTTCGAACGCGGATCCGAAGCCGAATGGCCGGAAATCGTCGGTGTGGAGCCGCCCGTGGTCAGCGAACCGCCGCCGGGTTACCTTGAGGCGGCCACGCCCGACACCTATCTCGCCGTCAGCGCCGCGAGCACAACGACCGTCAGCTGACATGGCGCGAGCTGTACCCCGCTGGAGTCGGCGGCAGGGTGGTGCAGCTCGTCACTACACCATAACCGCACTGTCGGGCTGCTTATGGTGTGGGCAGGGCCCCGGTGCCCCTCCGGTCGCCGTCGGCGCGGACGATGACAGCCGGCTGGCGGTTGCGGCAGGCCCGAGCTCGCGACGGGATTGGGCCACACCTCATGCCTAACGGCGACTGGTTGTCTCGCCACACATGCACGGGGAGCAAGACGGTTATCACGCACCGTACGCAAGTTGCTTGGGATCATCCCCGCGTGCGCGGGGAGTACCGCGCCTATGACCACGCCATGCCGGCCCAGACCGGACCATCCCCGCGTGCGCGGGGGCGACCAAGTGCAGGAAGCGGCTATGACAGATTTCCAGGGAGAACCCTCGCGCGTGCGGGGACGACCGGATCTGCGTGATCGAGTTGCCGTTGCCCTGGGGAGAACCCCCGCGCGTGCGGGGACGACCTCTCCTGCCTCGTGAACGACGGTGCCCAGGGGGAGAACCCCCGCGCGTGCGGGGACGACATCTGCGAGGCGTGGATGTGCTCCGGGGCCTGTGGAGAACCCCCGCGCGTGCGGGGACGACGCGCAGGAAGTCGAGCAGGTCGCTCATGCTGCCGGAGAACCCCCCGCGCGTGCGGGGACGACAAGCCCTCGAACTCGACGCTGATCCACTCGGCGGGAGAACCTCCGCGCGTGCGGGGACGACTGCTGGCCGCCGCGTGGCCGATGGCGGTCACGGGGAGAACCCCCGCGCGTGCGGGGACGACGGCATGTTCGGCGCCGACCCGGCGCTGACACCAGGAGAACCCCCGCGCGTGCGGGGACGACGCCGTGACGGTGCCGATGGACACGATGCGCCGCGGAGAACCCCCGCGCGTGCGGGGACGACTCGCCTGGCAGGCGGTCGACGGCGCTGCGGGGCGGAGAACCCCCGCGCGTGCGGGGACGACAACATGTAGCAGTTCGGAGCCGCAACCGGGTAGGGAGAACCCCCGCGCGTGCGGGGACGACTCGCCCCGTCGCTTCTGTCGTACGGGCACATGCGGAGAACCCCCGCGCGTGCGGGGACGACTCGAGGAAAGCGCAGTACCCGCAGCCGTGACGAGGAGAACCCCCGCGCGTGCGGGGACGACGGCGTGCTGTTCGCCTGGCTGTTGCTGACGATCGGAGAACCCCCGCGCGTGCGGGGACGACCGGCTGGCCTGGGCTTTGTCGCCCTCCTGCAGCGGAGAACCCCCGCGCGTGCGGGGACGACCCGGACCCCGCCTCGATTGCGACGCTCTCCAGCGGAGAACCCCCGCGCGTGCGGGGACGACAAGAGCAGCGGGCGGCGGCGGCGCGGGACGAGGGGAGAACCCCCGCGCGTGCGGGGACGACCGAGGCGCCTCCTAGCTATCTGCACCTGGCCCGGGAGAACCCCCGCGCGTGCGGGGACGACGAGGCCATCAACCTGCGCCTGAGTAAGTCCGGCGGAGAACCCCCGCGCGTGCGGGGACGACGAACAGACGCTCGTCCTCGGGTCGCGCTGGGCGGGAGAACCCCCGCGCGTGCGGGGACGACTCGGCTGAGGGCGGCTCGGCCACGGTCAACGTGGGAGAACCCCCGCGCGTGCGGGGACGACCGGGTGCTCCACAAAGTCACCCTCACGCTCCAGGGAGAACCCCCGCGCGTGCGGGGACGACCCACGCTCGTCACCCACCCCGAGGGCGTTGAGCGGAGAACCCCCGCGCGTGCGGGGACGACGCGAGCAGCGGGATGCCGCCAGCCTTGATGTCCGGAGAACCCCCGCGCGTGCGGGGACGACGAGCAGTCCGGCAGGTTCCCGACCATGATCACGGGAGAACCCCCGCGCGTGCGGGGACGACCTTGATTGGCTGTCCCGCGACATCGCGGCGGGGGGAGAACCCCCGCGCGTGCGGGGACGACGGCTCGGCGGCGCGCTCGTCGGTACCGGGTCGCGGAGAACCCCCGCGCGTTCGGGGACGACGCCCACGCCGGCGCGATGATGGTGCGCAGGAGCGGAGAACCCCCGCGCGTGCGGGGACGACACCCGGTGGTGACCAGGACTCGTATCGCAAAAGGAGAACCCCCGCGCGTGCGGGGACGACAGTAGGGCTGTACGCCGATGGAGTGCCACCCGGGGAGAACCCCCGCGCGTGCGGGGACGACGTCTTCGTCAGCGCAGCGATCGTCTCCGCCTGCGGAGAACCCCCGCGCGTGCGGGGACGACGCGTCCGGCCTGCCCGGCGGCCAGTCGATGGGCGGAGAACCCCCGCGCGTGCGGGGACGACCTGGCTACACGTTGGATGCGCCGGAGGGGCACGGGAGAACCCCCGCGCGTGCGGGGACGACGTCGCTTCGGGCGGTCAAGCGGCCGTGAATCTCGGAGAACCCCCGCGCGTGCGGGGACGACCGCTCCGAAATGACCTTCATGTGGTGCCCCGCCGGAGAACCCCCGCGCGTGCGGGGACGACGGTCGGGGGTGCTGTCGTGGTCATGGGGTCTCCGGAGAACCCCCGCGCGTGCGGGGACGACATGTCGGCCCAGGCGCGCCGGATGTCGCGGGGGGGAGAACCCCCGCGCGTGCGGGGACGACGACCAGGAGGACGACGACGACATGGGTGCGAGCGGAGAACCCCCGCGCGTGCGGGGACGACGCGCAGTTCCAGCCACCACCCGCCCCGGATGCGGGAGAACCCCCGCGCGTGCGGGGACGACTTGGCCCGTCGTTTCGGTCGGCCGGGGCCCACAGGAGAACCCCCGCGCGTGCGGGGACGACGGAGTGAGCATGAGGCGGCCGAGCTGGAGCGGGGGAGAACCCCCGCGCGTGCGGGGACGACACCATCTACGACCGCGACGACGACGGGCACGTGGGAGAACCCCCGCGCGTGCGGGGACGACGGTGTGGCCGCCGGTTCCGGATCGTGCTCTCGGGGAGAACCCCCGCGCGTGCGGGGACGACGGAGCTCCCGAGGGACATCCCGAACTCACCGCAGGAGAACCCCCGCGCGTGCGGGGACGACGTGTGGTGGATGTCGCCGCAACAGCCAAGGGTGGGAGAACCCCCGCGCGTGCGGGGACGACGGCGTCGTCCAGGTCGACGCGGACGGCGCTAGCGGAGAACCCCCGCGCGTGCGGGGACGACGTCGGTGGTGGATCCCATGTCGGATGAGGATCTGGGAGAACCCCCGCGCGTGCGGGGACGACATGATCAACGACGAGTGGCGGCCGGTCGACGCGGGAGAACCCCCGCGCGTGCGGGGACGACTCGTTCGTCGGCGAGTATCCGACGAACGCGGCCGGAGAACCCCCGCGCGTGCGGGGACGACGCCCGGCCGCAGATCCGCGCCGCGTATCTCGGGGGAGAACCCCCGCGCGTGCGGGGACGACGTACGCGAGTTGCTGCTCAGCGGACATCTGGGAGGAGAACCCCCGCGCGTGCGGGGACGACCGGGGAAGATCACCGCGTCGCTCATCTCGATCGGGAGAACCCCCGCGCGTGCGGGGACGACATCCCCGAACCCGAGGACGGTCCGCCCGTTGCGGGAGAACCCCCGCGCGTGCGGGGACGACGTGTTTTCGGGCCGGAATCACAGGGCAAGCTGCGGAGAACCCCCGCGCGTGCGGGGACGACGCTTGCTGACCAGCGATTCTACTGTCACGGCGGCCGATTCCCGTTCAGTTGCACTGGCGCGACGGTTCAGGTTGTATCACCCGGAACGGCTCGTTCGTTCGGGTGAAACAGTTTCACGCGATTCGGATATTTCCGGATGAGAGCCGCATCGCGTCTCCCGAAACTGTCGTACCGCTGCTCTATGTTGCCGGGCGTGGATGCGGAATTGCTGCAGCGGCTCGCGCCGTTTTGGGGGAAGTCCAACGCTGGCGGCCGCCCCAACCTGCTTGTCCAGCACCTCCTCGACGCTGCGGCCGTTGGTGAGCTGATCTGGGACCTCTACCTCGCCCCAGCGGTGCGCGACAGGTTGGACGCCTGCTGCGCTGGCCGGGGCCGTCAGTTGTTCGTTGTGTTGTGCGCACTCCATGACGTAGGCAAGGCGACGCCAGCCTTTCAGGACAAGGTGACGGCGTTGGCGGCAGCGGTCCAAGCGTGTGGCTTGCGGTGGAGGTCGCTGCCGAAACAAGCGAAGCAGTGGCATCACACACTGGCTGGCGGGGTGATCGTGCGGGACGCGCTTCGCGCGGCCGGTTGGAGTTCTGACCAGGTCGATTGGGTCGTTCCCATGGTGACGGGCCATCACGGCATGGTGCCGATGCGCGCCCGGTATCGAATGCCGGAGCGCCACGGGCACGGCGAGGGGCCGCAGTGGCGGCGTGCCCAACAGGAACTGGTCAACGCGGTCGCCTACGAAGTGGGCGCTGACATGGCCGACCTTGAGCCGATCTCGACACCGGGCAGGGCCATGCAGTTGACGCTGTCCGGCGCGGTGATCATGGCGGACTGGATTGCCAGCGACAGCGAGAGATTCGTCGGCATCGACAGGCTTGACCAGGTCTCGATGGACGAGGCGCGTGAACGAGCCCGGGAAGCGTGGCAGAGGTTGGAGCTCCGCGGCGGCTGGCGTGACCGGTCGTTGCTCGCGCCGTCCGGGTTCTTCGAGCAGCGGTTCCGTCGTTGCGAGGTTCGACCGGTCCAGGCATCTGCGGTCGACCTGGCCTCCACGATGCCCGGTCCCGGCCTGATGTTCATCGAAGCGCCGATGGGCGAGGGTAAGACGGAGGCGGCGCTCGCGGCTGCCGAGGTCTTAGCGTCTCGGTTCGGCGCCGATGGCGTGTTTGTCGGTATGCCGACTCAGGCTACAAGCGACGCGATGTTCAACCGTGTCGTGGACTGGGCTCAGTCTTTGGACGCCTCTGTCCCGGTCGGTCTGCTGCATGGCAAGCGTCGGTTCAATCAGCGCTGGCGGGAGATGCGCGAGACGCGCTTCAGTGACGTCGATGACGACGAGTACGGGTGTGAGGACGTGTTCGGTGTGGTGACCGGGCGGTCACATGCCGTGCAGCGCACGGTGGTTCCAGCGGAATGGTTTCTCGGGCCGAAGCGTGGCCTGCTGATGCCGATCACGATCGGCACGATCGACCAGCTGTTGCATGCGGCGACCCGCACCAGGCATGTGATGCTGCGGCATCTCGGGCTGGCCGGGCGGGTCGTGGTACTCGATGAGGTGCACGCCTACGACGTGTACATGATGCAGTTTCTGACGGAGGCGTTGCGATGGCTCGGCGACGCTGGCGTCCCTGTGGTGCTGTTGTCGGCGACATTGCCGCCGGCCATGCGTCGGCAGTTGGCCGAGGCGTACCTGCAGGGAGCGCTACGCGAATCCGATGTAGCGGTGCCGGCATCGTTGGTCGGGGGCCAGGGATACCCGGCGGTGCGGTGGGTGACCGCAGCGGATGGTCGAGTGCAGAGCGGCGGCTGCTCGGCCAAGCCGTGGCGTGATTCGATCAGCGTTGCCGTCGACGTGCTGGACGAGGATCCACGTGAGGGACCTGAGAAGCTTGTGGCCCTGGTCGCTGAGGCGCTGGCTGACGGTGGTTGTCTCCTCGTGGTGCGCAACACGGTTCGCCGCGCACGGCAGACCTTCCAGGCGTTGCGGCAGGCGTTTGGGGGCGATGGCACGATCACTGTGCTGCTGCATGCGCGGCTGATGATGGGCGAGCGTGTGGACCGCACGGAACGGGTGCTCGATCTGCTCGGTGCTCCGGATCGTGAGCAGGCACCGTCACGTCCGCCGCGGATGATCGTCGTGGCCACCCAGCTTGCCGAGCAGTCCTTCGATGTCGACGCCGACTTGCTGATCAGTGATCTGGCGCCGATCGACCTGCTGCTGCAGCGCATCGGCCGGCTTCACCGGCATGACCGTCCGGCGGAGGCTCGGCCGTGCCGCGTTGCCTCGCCGAGGGTGGTGGTCGCTGGCATGTCGTGGATGGGCGGCGTGCCCGTGTTCCCCCGTGGCAGCGAACACGTTTATGGCCGTTATCCGCTGTTGCGTGCGGCGCACCTTGTTCAGGAAGCGAGTGTCCGAGGTGGGTGGAGTGTGCCGGCGAAGGTTCCTGAACTCGTGCAGCGCGGCTACGACGTCGGGGAGCCGCTGCCGGCGGGCTGGCGGACGGAAGTCGATGCGGCGCTCGCGCAGTGGAGGCACAGTGACGCGGTTCGGCGGGACAACGCCAACAGGTTCATCCTCGCCGGTGTCGGTGAGCTGTATCGCGCTGACCTTGCCGGACTTCATGACCGGCCGACCCGGGATCTTGACGACGACGACGCAGTGTCCGCCGTGGTCCGTGACGGTGCGGACAGTATCGAAGTGGTAGTGCTTCGCCGACGCGGTGATCTCAAGTACACCCTGGACGGGCGGTCGCTTGGTCCCGCCGACACCATGATCAGCGATCCGGATGTGGCCGAGGCCGTCGCCCGGTCGACGGTGCGCTTGCCGGCGGCGTTGAGTGAAGCCGCGCTGCTTGAGTTGACTCCGTTGTCTGAGGCTGGCGGCGACCCTTGGCTACGTCGTATCAGGGTGCTGGAACTGGATGACGGGAACAGTGCGGTCCTGGGACGGCGCCGGCTCAGTTACGACCTCGAACTGGGGCTCGTTGATGAGCCGGCGCCGTGAGAACCCCGCATGGCGGGGAGGACCTATGGGCGAGCTACACCCACGGGACACCCCGGCGGAGCCGGGCGTGTTCAGCGTACCGGAATAAATGATCAAGCAATTGTCACCAGCTATACCCAGTTCGGTCGATGGTGCTACGCTCGGCCGGTCCGGAGCGCGGCGCCCAGTGTGCCGCTCCGCTCCTCGCGTGCCTGCCAGCGCACATGCACCTCGGAACAGTCCAACGCTCAACGATGCGTGGAAGGACGAGATGTTCAGCTTCGACTTGACGACGGATCCGTGGATCCCGGTGATGACCCGCGACGGACGGCAGACGGTTTCGCTGCGTGTCGCGTTGCTCGAGGCGCACCAACTGCTGGGCGTCGCGTTGGACTCGCCGCTGGAGGCCGTCGCGTTGTTCCGGCAGGTGCTGCTGCCGGTATACCTCGATGCGCTGTTCGTCGACGCACGATGCCGGTACCCCCGGACAGCGCGCGAGTGGGGCCAACTCTGGACGGCAGCGGTCCTCGACCGCCGTCCACCCTGGGCCGACCACGGACCTGGTGAGCAAGGCCCGATCGACGCCTACCTGGATCGGTACCGTGACCGGTTTCAGGTCTTCGGCGCGCATCCTCTTGCGCAGGTCGCGGAGTTGCGAACCGTCAACGGCGAGACCAAGCCGGTGTCGGTGCTGATCGCATCGGCGGCCTCTGGCAACAACGTTCCGCTGTTCTCGGCCCGGACCGAAGCAACGCCGCCGGCGCTGTCGCCTGCGGAGGCGATCAGGGCGGCGCTGGCGACGCACTGCTGGGACACCGCGGCCATCAAGTCCGGCGCGGACGGCGACCCGATGGTGCGGGCGGGCAAGACGACCGGCAACCCGACTGGTCCTCTCGGGGGGATCGGCGTGGTGTTGCCGCTCGGCAAGACGCTCGCCCAGACACTGCTGCTGCATGTACCGATCACGTCCGCCACAGGATTCGACGACCGGCCACAGTGGCGAGCGAGCCCCGACCGCGATCCGTCTGCCAGGCCCGAGTGGCAGCAGCGTCCGGCCCGCGGCCTGCTGGACCTGCTCACCTGGCAGGCCCGCCGGATCCGACTTGTGCCGGAGGCCGGCCCCGACGGGACAGCCGTCATACGACGTGTGGTGCTGTCCGCTGGGGACCGGATGACTCGGCTCCCGGACGAGATCGAGCCGCATACCGCCTGGCGGATGTCCAAGAACAGCAAGGAGCAGGTGCCGGCCCGGCACACGGTCGGTCAGTCCGCCTGGCGGGGCATGCTGCCGATGCTTGCTACCGCGCCGAACAACCCGCACGGCTCCAGCCCTCGGGTGCTGGGCACGATCCGTGACGTCCAGGACCAGGACCAGTTGCCGATCGACTACCCGCTGCGGGTCCTGACGGTGGGGGTGCAGTACGGCAACCAGTCCGCTGTTGTGGAGGATCTGATCGTCGATCTGCTGCCGATGCCGCTGGCGGCACTCAACGCGGACAGCGGCGTCTATCAGATGGTCGAGACCATGGTCAGCCAGGCCGACGACCTCCGTGTGGCAGCCAACCGGCTTGGTGACGAGCTCAGACTCGCCGCCGGCGGCGAGAAACTGCCCTGGGACAAGGGCGATCGGCTCGGGGACCGAATGGTGCACGCGTTCAACCCTGTCGCGCGGGAGGTGCTGTCCCGGTTGCAGCGCCGTCCCGACGACATCGACGCAACCGAGGAACTGTGGCTCGCCGAGGCACGCCGCATTGCGTTGATAGCCGCCGAGGGTGCCCTGAACGCAGTCCCGCCCGAAACGTTCATCGGCCGTGTCCACAGCCCACGGGATATCTATCGCGCAGCCGCCGCGGAGGCTCGATTCCGCGCAGCGGTCCGCAACATTCTTGGCCAACCTGTTCCTGCTGGCACACCTTCAGGAGGTGCGTGACGACATGTCCACCACGGACGAGCGACCCCTGTTCTACTGGCAACGCTATGTGGCTGGCGGTGCGCGGTTCGCCAGCAGTGCTGGCGCCGACTTGGCCGCACTGCGCCGCGGTGTTGGCCGACTTCCCGGATCGGTTCCGGCGATGTGGCCGTTCTACACGCAGATCAATTCTGACGGGCGGACGACCGCGCGCTACGCCGCCGAACATGCCGCCCTCACGCTCTTCGCGATTCACCAACAGTCTCAGGCCACGTCCATGCACCGCCCGGGCATCGGCCTCGGCACCGCCGTGCTGAGACTCCGGCAGCACGGCCAGCGACGCGGCGGTGGCCCGGCGCCGGCCACCGGCCCCGCTGCTCCCGACTGGTCGAAAGAGAGCCCGGTCGACCGCCGGTTCAATAGCGCCGCCACCGCATCCGACGTCACCGAGCTTGTCTTGCACTTGCGCGGCCTGGTCACCCAGCTGCGCGGCATCGCCCAGCCGCTCGACTACACGATGCTCTTCGACGACCTCCGTCGGTGGGACTTCCCCGAGGGCGCAGCCCGGGCCCGGCGCCGATGGGGCATGCAGTACTTCACCCGCAACGGCCAAACCAACGACAAAGACGAAGACACCGCAACCGATCCCACCCAGCCGACCGACGAGGAGTCGCTGTGAACCGCACCTACGTTGACGTGCACATCCTGCAGACCGTCCCGCCGTCGAACCTCAACCGGGACGACGCCGGCAGCCCCAAGCAGGCCATCTACGGCGGGGTGCGCCGCGCCCGAGTCTCCTCACAGGCGTGGAAACGCGCCACCCGGCTGGCGTTCAGCGATCGACTGAACCTGCCGACCGAACAGCTCGGCATCCGCACCAAACGTATTGGTCAGCAGCTCACCGACCGCATTACCATCCGCACCGGCCTCGACCCGCAAGCGGCTCGGCGCCTCGCCGACGCCATGCTGGCTGGGCTCGGACTCACCGCCAGCAAGAAGAAGGCCGAGGAGAGCGCCTATCTGCTGTTCTACGGCAGGGCACAGCTCGACCGGCTCGTCGACCTAGTCGCCGACAACGCCGACGACCTCGTCGCCCTCGCCGACGAGCCGCTCACGAAGGCCACCGCGGAGCTCGGTGTGCAGCAGGTCCTCACCGAAGGTCACCCAATCGACGTGGCCCTCTTCGGCCGAATGGTCGCCGATCTCACCGCCCTCAACGTCGACGCCGCCACACAGGTTGCCCACGCCGTCAGCACCCACGAAGCCAGCTTCGAGTTCGACTATTTCACCGCTGTTGACGACGCCAAAGACCGCGAAACCGAGGACGCCGGCGCCGGGATGATCGGCACCGTCGAGTTCACCTCCGCCACCCTGTACCGGTTCGCGACCGTTGGGATGCACCAGCTCATCGAGAATCTCGACGGGCGGGTCGACGCGGCGGTTGACGCCCTCGCCGCGTTCCTCGAGGCGTTCGTCTACTCGATGCCGACCGGACACGCGAACACGTTTGCGCATCACACTCTGCCGAATCTCGTCTCGGTGGTGGTCCGCGGCGACCAGCCGGTCAACCTCGTCTCCGCCTTCGAAAACCCGGTCCGGCTCCCGTCTCCGTACGCCAGCGAAACCCGCCCCCGCGACGGGATCGCCGCCGAATCCGCCCGCCGCCTCGACGCCGAACTGGCCAAGGCGGCCCGCCTGTGGGGCGTCACTCCGCTGCTCGCGACGTCGCTCTACGACCAGCAGGCCGTACCCGAGCCGGCCGCGCTCGGCCCGGTCCAGCCATTCGCCGACATCGTGGCCGCAGTCCGCGACACGGTCACCGCCCGCATCACCGAAAACGTCCCGGCATGAACCAGCACTCGGGCCCCGGCCCGCACAGCCTCGTGCTGCGGCTCGCCGGCCCCATCCAGTCGTGGGGCGGCCAAAGCCAGTTCAACCGCCGCGACACCCAATCGGAACCCACCAAGAGCGGCGTGCTCGGCCTGCTCGCAGCCGCACACGGCTTGCGGCGCCAGGACCCGATCGAAGTCCTGCTCAGCCTCACCTTCGGGGTGCGCACCGACCGGCCCGGCACCATACTGCGCGACTATCACACCGTCAGCACACTCGACGGCACACCCCTGCCATCCGCGCAAGTCAACGCCAAAGGCACCCAGAAACGCACCTCGCCGCCCAAGTACACCCACCTCACCACGCGCTACTACCTCCAGGACGCCGTCTTCGTCGCCGCCGTCAGCGGCCCGCAACCCCTGCTCGAAACGCTCACCACCGCCATCCGCAACCCCGCCTTCCCGCTCTCGCTCGGCCGGCGATCTTGCCCTCCCACACAGCCGCTGCTGCTCACCGACCCCGAACACGGCACCGATCTGTGGCACGGCGACGCCCTGAGCGTCCTGCTCCGCGTGCCCTGGCAGGCGCCCACGCGTAAACCACCCACCGGCCGACTGCCGATCACCGTCGACGACCCCACCGGCGACGACGTGCGCACCGACCTACCCACCTCCTTCGACCCGCTACACCGCGCCTTCACCACCCGCACCGTCAAACACCACTGGGCCACACCGCCGGGCTACCCGCCGCTCGCCGACCACCACGACCCGTTCGCTCTGCTCGGAGGCTGATCCGATGCCCTACCTGTCACGTGTCTGGCTCAACCCGCAACGCACCAAGGCCCAGCTGTTCCTGCGCAACCCCCAGGTCGCGCACGCCGCGGTCCTGGCCGGCATCAGCCGCCAACCCATCAGTGAACGCGTCCTGTGGCGTCTCGAGCCAGACCCGGTAACCCAACATCGGCTCAGCCTGCTCGTACTCACCGACAGCCACCCGTCATGGGAGCACCTCGTCGAGCAGGCCGGCTGGCCACACGCCGACGAACCACAGGCCATCACCCGGTCCTACGAGCCGCTGCTGAACCAGATCGCACTCGGCAGGCAGTTCACCTTCCGGATCAAGGCCAATCCCACCAGCTCCACCAAGACTCCCGACAGCCCGTCGCCGCTACAGAAGGAACGTCTCAGCCAACCCAGGCCACGCGGCGTCCGAGTCCCACACCGCACCGTCGCCCACCAACTGGCCTGGTTCACCTCCCGGATCCACCGGTGGGGCTTCACCCTCGTTGACGGTGAAGCCGGTCTCCCAGCGGTGCGCGTGTCCGGCCGCGAAAGACTGTCCTTCAACAAGAGCAGCAACCGCGACGCGCCCGTGGTCCTGCAGACCGCAACGTTCGAAGGCGTCCTCACCGTCACCGACCCCGGCACCGCCCGCCAGAGCCTGCTTCACGGCGTCGGCCACGGCAAGGCCTACGGCCTCGGACTTATCACCCTCGCGCCCACCATCGACACGGCACGCAGCTGATGTGGTGGCTCGCCAATCCCCAAGACCTCCACCGCGTCACCGACCGGATCTCCAACCTGTACGTCGAGAAATGCCACGTAGACCGCGACGACAACGCGGTCGTGCTTGTCAACCGAGAACGCACCATCCGAGTGCCCGCCGCGATGATCGCAACACTACTGCTTGGACCAGGCACACGCGTCACACACTCCGCGGTCGCGCTGCTGGCCAACTCCGGCACCGCCGTGTCCTGGGTCGGCGAACGTGGCGTCCGAATGTACGCCTCAGGATTGGGGCCCAGCCGCGGCGCCCAACTCCTAATCCGACAGGCATACCTCGTCACCCGCACGAAGGAACGCCTCGCTGTCGCCAGACGCATGTACGCCATGCGATTCCCCGACGAAGACGTCTCCGGACTCACTATGCAACAACTGCGCGGCCGTGAAGGAACTCGCATCAAGAAGCTGTACCGAGAGCAATCGACACGCACCGGCGTTCCGTGGAACGGACGAGTCTACAGACCAGGACATCCATTCGAGGCCGGCGATGATGTCAACCGGCTCCTTTCGGCCGCCCACAGCTGCCTCTACGCCATCTGCCACGCCATCATCGTCGGCATAGGTGCCAGCCCAGGCCTCGGATTCGTCCACACCGGGGGCGCCACGTCGTTCGTCCTGGACATCGCCGACCTGTACAAGGCCGAATACACGATCCCGATCGCCTTCGACCTCGCCGCAGCAGGGCACGTCAGCGAGCGAGACGCCCGCATAGCCTTCCGCGACAAAGTCGCTGACGGCAAACTTCTTGCCCGAATCGTCCGCGACATCAAAGCATTGCTCCTCGTCGACCACGCCGCTTTGGAAGACACTGACATCAACGAACTGTGGGACGAAGAGCACGGAAACGTTCCCGGCGGCGTCAACTGGGCGATCGACTACGCAGACAACCTCTCCGACGACCTACTCGTCGGCGTGACCGGACCCGACATCGACCCAGCAAAGCAGGTCGACTAGTGACCGTCGTTGTCCTGATCGCAGTCGCGGAAGGCCTCCGAGGCCACCTTACTCGCTGGATGATTGAAGTCGCGCCGGGCGTGTTCGTCGGCAATCCCAGCAGCCGGGTACGCGACCGTCTATGGAATCTACTTACCGAACGAGTCGGCGACGGACAAACGATCATGATCGAGCCAGCGCGCAACGAGCAAGGATGGGCAACGCGAACTGCGGGTCGGGACCGCTGGTACCCAGTCGATCTCGACGGACTGATTCTAATCGCACGTCCACGCCGATAAAGTCCCAGCTCAACAAGCGTCGTCCCCGCACGCGCGGGGGTCTTCCAGGGTCGTACCCGGCCGCCGGTTGCTCCGGCTGGTCGTCCCCGCACGCGCGGGGGTCTTCCTCCCGCGTACAAGGTCGGCCAGGGGGCCGGTACGTCGTCCCCGCACGCGCGGGGGTCTTCCGCTAGCGCCGTCCGCGTCGACCTGGACGACGCCGTCGTCCCCGCACGCGCGGGGGTCTTCCCCTCCCGATGATCCACCGCCACGGGCGGTACCGGTCGTCCCCGCACGCGCGGGGGTCTTCCCCCGAGCCTGCCGAACCAGACCCCGTTGTCCAGGTCGTCCCCGCACGCGCGGGGGTCTTCCCCGGCCGCGGACCATCGGCGACATCAGCGACGAGTCGTCCCCGCACGCGCGGGGGTCTTCCACTCGGCGGATTCGCGCCGCTGGATACCGTGCCGTCGTCCCCGCACGCGCGGGGGTCTTCCGCCGCGGGCGGCGCGGCGCGCCCTGGGCTTGTTGTCGTCCCCGCACGCGCGGGGTCTTCCGGCTTCGGCTCCCTCGAAGTTCGCCGCGGCGAGGTCGTCCCCGCACGCGCGGGGGTCTTCCGCAGGACGTTGAGCGTGGTCAGCAGTTCGATGAGTCGTCCCCGCACGCGCGGGGGTCTTCCCAGAGTGCCGCTGTAGGAGTCGCGACCGATGGTGTCGTCCCCGCACGCGCGGGGGTCTTCCGAGTGCGCGCTCCGCACTGACCGGCCACGCTGGGTCGTCCCCGCACGCGCGGGGGTCTTCCCCGATCGGAAAGCCGGCGGTGGCGGTGGTGGCGGTCGTCCCCGCACGCGCGGGGGTCTTCCCAGAGCGGCCCCGCCGGTGTTGACGCACCGGACGTCGTCCCCGCACGCGCGGGGGTCTTCCCGCGTGGTTCCGGGGAGGCCCGGACGCGGCCGGGTCGTCCCCGCACGCGCGGGGGTCTTCCCCACCTCGCCCGCCGCCGAGCACGGTGTCGTCCCCGCACGCGCGGGGGTCTTCCGGCCGACTTAACGTCAACGCAGCCCGTCAGGTAGTCGTCCCCGCACGCGCGGGGGTCTTCCATTCGACAGGAGGCGGAGAATCGTGGGTAGATGGTCGTCCCCGCACGCGCGGGGGTCTTCCCTCTGGCAACGTCCGCGTCGCGGTTACCGGCGCGTCGTCCCCGCACGCGCGGGGGTCTTCCCTCTGGCAACGTCCGCGTCGCGGTTACCGGCGCGTCGTCCCCGCACGCGCGGGGGTCTTCCCGGTCATGCCGGGCGAGTAGTCCTGGTGGAGCGGTCGTCCCCGCACGCGCGGGGGTCTTCCCGTGTCGCCCGCGAAGTGCAGGACCAGGTGCCCGTCGTCCCCGCACGCGCGGGGGTCTTCCGAACGCGAGACGCTCGTACGTCTCGTCATACTTGTCGTCCCCGCACGCGCGGGGGTCTTCCGGTCGCGACGTCGGTCGAGTAGGCGGCTGGCTCGTCGTCCCCGCACGCGCGGGGGTCTTCCGCTCGCTACGCACGTCACGGTCGGCGGGACCACGTCGTCCCCGCACGCGCGGGGGTCTTCCCGATCGGATGGCCGTTCCACCCGCCCCATGCCGGTCGTCCCCGCACGCGCGGGGGTCTTCCCTCTCCCGGCTCCGGGTCCTGCTCGAATTCCGGGTCGTCCCCGCACGCGCGGGGGTCTTCCCGACGCGAGATCCTCCGGCCGTGCTAGCTGATCGTCGTCCCCGCACGCGCGGGGGTCTTCCCCAACCGGCCCCGGTGGGGGTCCCCTCCACCCAGTCGTCCCCGCACGCGCGGGGGTCTTCCCCTCACGTGCGACGTCGAGTACGACACGCAGGTGTCGTCCCCGCACGCGCGGGGGTCTTCCCGCCAAGATGGAGGCGGCGACGCTCAAGGCCGCGTCGTCCCCGCACGCGCGGGGGTCTTCCTCGTGACCGCGTCGTCGACTACCTGCACGATCCGTCGTCCCCGCACGCGCGGGGGTCTTCCGCCCCGCCGGATAGCCACCCACCGGACTAGCACGTCGTCCCCGCACGCGCGGGGGTCTTCCTTTGGACTGATACGGCCCCGTCCGGTGCGCTAAGTCGTCCCCGCACGCGCGGGGGTCTTCCGCCGCCAGCGAAACTCTTGGCGCCGCCGGTGAGGTCGTCCCCGCACGCGCGGGGGTCTTCCCTCCTCAGCCCGCGCACCCGCCGCCGCCGCATCGTCGTCCCCGCACGCGCGGGGGTCTTCCCCCGAACCCGGATACTGAGTCTCACCGGAATTAGTCGTCCCCGCACACGCGGGGGTCTTCCCTGTCCTGGCATCGGCCCTCCTCTATGTCAGTGGTCGTCCCCGCACGCTCGGGGGTCTTCCCTTCGCGTTGCTCGCGCCGACCTGGTGACGGGCCTCGTCCCCGCACGCGCGGGGGGTTCTCCGAGCGAAGCGTGCCCTTGCGCGTGCTCAAGGTTGTCGTCCCCGCACGCGCGGGGGTCTTCCCGGGCAGGTCATGTCCTGGATCACCCCTGGTGGGTCGTCCCCGCACGCGCGGGGGTCTTCCGTGCCGCGACGGGCAGACGGACACGGTCACCGTGTCGTCCCCGCACGCGCGGGGGTCTTCCTGCTCGTCGTCGGCTGGCGGAGGTCGCGGCGATGTCGTCCCCGCACGCGCGGGGGTCTCCCCGCGATCTCCGACCAGCCCTTCGGGGCCTCGAAGTCGTCCCCGCACGCGCGGGGGTCTTCCGTAGGCGAGTTCCGCGGTGTGCTCGAGGCCGTCGTCGTCCCCGCACGCGCGGGGGTCTTCCCCGGCCCGAACACTGGCAGCACGGCATCCCCGAGTCGTCCCCGCACGCGCGGGGGTCTTCCCACCCAGGAACGCGACAAGGACGAGTTCGGCAAGTCGTCCCCGCACGCGCGGGGGTCTTCCGGAAACGTGATCCGTCCGATGCAGCTCCTGTGGTCGTCCCCGCACGCGCGGGGGTCTTCCCGCGGAGAGCGAGTTGGTACGTCACCTGGTCGTCCCCGCACGCGCGGGAGTCTTCCGTTGTAGCCGATGTCCGACCAGCCGTTGGTGTCGTCGTCCCCGCACTCGCGGGGGTCTTCCGGAGGCCGCCGCGAGCGCGACGAGGTAGCAGAGGTCGTCCCCGCACGCGGGGGTCTTCCCGGCCCAACGACGGGCTTGTTGTTCACGTCGTCGTCCTCCCCGCACGCGCGGGGGTCTTCCGAACTACGCGGGGGCGTTCGCCACCCAGCTGCGGTCGTCCCCGCACGCGCGGGGGTCTTCCCGACATTGACGGTGGCCACCTGCTGCCGTCGTCCCCCGCATGCGCGGGGGCTTCCCAGGCGGTCGCCGCCGCCGCGAAACGGGCAGATCAAAGCGAACATCCGGGTCCTTCTGAGTCGATCATCGGCCAACGTCAGCTCAGGAGCGGCCATATCAGCAACAGCACGTTTACCGCAATGGGCAGAACCTGTTCCAGGAGGACCTTCAACAACGCCGTCTGCGGGGCCGGCGACCCAGCGATGTCGGTCGTCGGCGTTCGGTCGGGCTTGACCAACTGAACGACGCGCTCCTCGGTTGTCACCGTTGTCTGCACGACGGTCGTGACGGTCATGACTCGAGTGACGCGGACGGTCCGGGGTTCGAAGGCCATGGCTTGACAGTAGCAGAATGCAAATAGGCCTAGCCACAGACGGCGCCATGATGCCAGGCAAGATGCCAGACTGTCTCGCGCAGCAGGAGGGCGGAGGCGGCTGTTGCGCTGTCCAGCGGTGATGGCAGCGCATCTTGGGCACTACTTTCCAGCAGTTCAGTGCGGCAACGGCACGTTCCCGGTAGCCACAGTTAGTGCGGTTCCGTTGATCTTTCGTCGCAGCGATGCTTCCGAGCCGCAGTCAGTGCCGGAGTTAAAATCGGAACGCCCGGCTCATGCTGGGGTGCTCCGTAGGCGTAGCCACAGGCCACGTCGTCCCTGCCATGCGGGGCCGTAAGACGTTGGCTCATCTTGCGAGTCGGGTTGCCGCTCGCAAGATGAGCCAGCACACCAAGCCTGGGTCACGGGTTCAAGCCTGGGCCTGTAAGTAACCACCTCGGTGTACGCGGCGAGCACGATCCGCAGACGGCCACGGACATACTCGCTTAGAACAACCCTCACATGCGCGTCAAAGAACGTCAGCTGCGTGACCCGAGCCGTAATGCGCACCTTAATCCGTAGGTTCAGGGTTCGAGTCCCTGGCCCCCACCACTTGACCTGCGGTTTCATCCCGCCTCTCGGTCCGATGCGGACCGTGGATGCTTGCTGGCTACTCCTTGCCGGTTGCGTCGTTTCGAGCCCCTTGAAGTCGACGGAAAACCCGTTATCGCACAGTTCCGGCGTTTGCCGGGAGCCGCGCCGACGTGCACCGACGACGGCCGCACCACCACGACGGCGACGTGCTGCTCGGTCGACCAAGTGCCGTCCAGGTGCCGTTCATCCCCGGGCTCGCGATGACTGTGCCGGTGGCCGCCCGACGCGGGGTTCCGGGCCTCGGCGGCCGTGGACCAGGCCGACCAACCGGGCGTTCCTCGGCTGGCGTGTGCGGTCAGGTTCGCTGGCCGGGGCCGCGCGGTGCGACGTGGTCGACGGGCGACTTGACACTACCCGCAAACCCAAGCGTGGATCGTCGTGACATCGGGCATACGGGGCCGCTGCGGCGACGCCCGTCGAATTCCACGTCGACGCGAACGGCACCGTCTATTCCACGCCGAACAGCGCCGCGGCCGGTCTCGCGGGCTGCCCCGCACCCGGGTGGCCGACCTGGTGCACCGACGCCGGCGTCAGCCTGCTGCAGTTGCTTGACCGGCTTGCCGATATCGAGCCGCCCGCCGAGACCCCACCGGCGCGGGACATCGATACTGCCGGCTGGGCGGCGCCGTCCTGATCTCCCGGGTCGGGCGCTGACGGTGCGAACGCGGAGCCAGTTGGTCGCTGCGCACCAAAGGGTCGAGCCCCAGCCGGCGCTTCTTGATGTCGATCCGGTCAGCAGGACGGTGCTGTCACCGGCGGTAAGCCGAGCTCGCCACGGAGCGGGTCGAGGTCGGCGACGTACCGCTCGGCCCACGCCAGCCACTGCTGAGCTGCGGTGACGTCGTGGCCGTGCGCCGCGCGGCTGGCGATCTCGGTTCGCGTCGCCTCGAGGAAGGCCGCCGCGTGCGGGGCGAGCCGCCAGCGCCGCACCTGGTCGACGAAATGCCGACCCTGCTCGGCTTCGATGTATGCGGCTCGGGCCTGGTCGAGGGCCGCACGGCGCCGGTCTTCGGCGTCCCGGCTCGGGCTGGCCAGTTGCTCGAAGATGCGCAGCACGCGCCGCCGCGACCGTACCCCCGCAGGCGGGGCGCGGCCCGGCCCCGGCAGCGGCGGCCTGCCCCGCGGAGGCCGGGACCGGCGCAGCGGCTGGTGGTGCAGCGGCCGACCTGGGTCGGCGGCCGCCCGCACCAGCGCTGCGGGTGAGATCCAGAAGGTGAAGTGCCGCTCGCCTCGTGCGGTTCGACCCAGCGCACGATGTAGTCGAGGTCCAGCAGCAGCCTGGCCCCTTCCCTGTCGGCAGCCGGCTCCGATCGAGGCCAGGAGCGCGTGTTGCCGATCATTGAGCCGCTTCCGGTTGTCGGGCACATGGACCACTCAACCGCCATGCCGCGTCCGGCGCCGGATCTCCTTTCCGACGTCTCGGGCTTCCGCCTATGGCCAACCGGCGCCGTGCTCGGCCCGGGCGTGACTCACCCGCCTTCTGCGGGCAGGAGTCGTGGCCGGGCTCCGGCGTATCGCCGGTGCACCGCTGCCGATCCGTGCGGGGCCGGTCGGGGCTTGTTACCGGGGCGAGGTCCCCCGGGAGCACTTGCCCTGGGCGGCGAGGTGAGGGTTCATGTGGCTGCGTCGGAGCGGGTCCGGCGCGGGCCGCGCGGCAGTCGCCGCCGGCCCATCGATGCGAAGGAGGACTCTGTGGCGGACAACGTGTCAGCACCGTCCGGTCCCGGCCCGACCGGTATCGGACTGGGGCTGGACCCGGCATCGGGCGCGATCGGTATCGACCCGGAGGACACCGAGGTCGTGCCGGCCGCGTTCATGGGCCTGGTCGTGTCCGCGCGGGCGACCTACCGGGCCATGCAGGCCAATGGCTGCTACCCGGCGATCGTCGCGGTCGGGGCGGTGGAGGACACCGTTGCCGCGCTGGCTCGGATCAGCAGCCACCTGGAACTCTATGTGGGCGACTGCTCCGGCCAGGGCGGTGAGGCCGTCGTGCGGGCAAGCGATCTGCTCGGACAGGCCCGTAGCGCGCTGAGCGACGTCCGGCACCATCTCGGGCTTGACGACGCGGCCGAGCCCGACCTGACGCCGCCGGATGTGACGGTGCTGGTCGGCTGAAATCCGTTCGGAGTATCGCGAGCCTCGGCATCGGCGGCGAGCCCGCCGATGCCGAGGTTGTTTAGCCGGCCCAGCAATATCGGCAGGATCCCGTCGGGCTCGTAGGCGAGGGACGGAGACAGCGGGTTCGCATGTTCTCGAACGGGCGCAACCCGGACGCCGCACGGCACGTTGACGAACGTCCGGTGTCTGCGGCCGTCGGCCGCAGCGCGCTTGCCCACCAGGGCTGGGCGGCCAGTGGTGCGGCTCAGTCATCAAGTGGCCGCGGGACTCGCTTGGCATGCTCCCGGGGCGGTGGCCCATCGGCGGCCGGTGGCTGTTGTGCCCGCTCGGCGGCTTCGTTGTTGCCGGCGATCCGTCTGTCGATGTCGTCGGGGTGGGCTGTGTAGTAGTCCAGCGCGGCGGCGATCTGGGCGGTGGTGAGCCCGGTGACCGTACGCAGTTCGCTGCGCAGGGCCTCGCCATGCCAGGTGGGGTCTTCGTGACGGATGGCGTGCAGTGCCGCGATGACCTCCCAGACATCCGGCCCGTCGGACAACGCCGCGCGCGGCCCCGTCGGTCCGGGCCGCATGACGATCCCGGGATGCTCGCAGGACCCACCGTCTGCGGCGGGGATGTGAGCGGATGCCGATCCGCTCGACGCCGTCGTCCTGCCGGCCTCGGGATGTGCCGCCGCCGAGGGCTGTATGCCGCCGCGCCCGTCGTTGATGCCGGTCATGACCTGATCAACGCAGATCACTGGCCATGATGCAAGTCGTGTATCCCCGGGCGGTCTGGTGTGTGACGGTCCCGCGGCCGGTCGGCGGGCGTGGCCAGAACGTGCGGGCCGATGCCAGCACGTCCGGCCCTCGCCGCCTGCTCCGAGGACGCCGCGAAACCGCCGGTGGACTCCGCAGGGCCGGGGCCGTCGCCCGTCACGCCATCGGCCCGGTCGACCCCGCACCCTTCCGCTCGCGAACAGCGACTCCACGATCACCTCGCCGCATGGTGTGCGCAGTCCGGCGACCTCCTGCAGCGAACGCACGCTGCGGCGGAACGGGCGCGTGCCGCACACCGGCACCGGTTCGTCGCCGTCGCGGCCGGGCGCGACCGGAACCGGCCACGCCGCCGCGGATCGGCAGCCGCGAGTGCGTCCGGCTTGTGCGCCGCCGGCGGATGCACCATAAGTGGGATTACGCGCAGTCGCTCGCAGTGCACCGTCCGACGCGAGGTGAGCAAAGGAGATCAGCAGCGTGGCGGTCCCTCTCCGGGAGGGTCCAAGGGTTGGCGCCAAGGACTCCCGACGCGGAGGAAGGCCATGATTGACCTTCGTGACGATCGGCAGACGACAGCGCGGTCGCGGTACATATTCGCCGTCGCCCGTCAAGGCCCACGACAACGTCCGTGGCTGGACCAATCAGGAGCCGTCGAACGAAACATCCCACTGCAGAGAATTCGGCAGAAAGGCGCGGCTTCGCTCAACCGCTCTGCAGGAGTGCTACACGCGCCGCCTCGTCGCCGAGAATCGGACATTCCATGACAGCGTCCTGGCCGAGCCGCGCCGCCGTTCGGGAGTTGTGCGTGCGCGCACAGTGACGAGGCACTCCTTGCGCACGCCGTTCGGGGTGGGGCGTGCGCGCATAGTGAGCGAGCGATCTCTCCGCACACCGTTCGGGGCTGGAGCGTGCGCGCTTAGTGAGCGACCGATCTGTCCGCACACCGTTCGGGGTGGGGCGTACGCGCATAGTGAGCGGGCTATCTCTCCGCACGCCGCTCGGGGTGGCGCGTGCCCGGACGCGAGGTAGCTTGCATGCACTCGCAGCACCACACAGCGCCCTGACCCCAAGATCTCGACCTATGCACAATCTTGCAGCCTGCACGCCCTCAAGGTCCTCGATCGTGGAAACCAGCGATGGCTATAGCCCATCCACCTTTCCACGATCGAGGATCACGCCGCCGTCGACCGCCAAAACCTCGCAACAACCCCAATCTTGAGCGACAACCATCGCCGAGCGTGCAGTCACACACACACCCGTCGCCAACAAGCCACACCACGCGGCGACCCGGCGCGCGCCCCCGGCGCAAGGAATGAAAGCCGGACGCCAACGGCCAAGTGGTCCGGCCGCCCTCGACACGGGGTACACCCCGAGGAAGGCGGCCGGACCTACGGTCGTTCTCTAGTGGCATCTCCAGACGATCGCGCGGATGGTGTCGCTGGGATCGTCGGCCTGGCCGGCGATCGTGCGCCCGTCGTCGCTGATCGTCACGGCCAGGAGGCTGGTCGTGCTCGGCTTGTGCTGGAACGGATCCGGCAGCTGCATCCGCTTGTCGCCGGCCACCATCAGGCCGTGGCCCTGTGGGTCGGTGCCGACCATCCAGCCGGAGGCGTTGGCCGTGTCTGGGCGTGTGGCGAAGCCGGGCACCGTTTCGACCGTGCCGGTCGCCAGGTCCCAGCGTAGGCCGCTGGCGGGGGCGCCGGCCGGCCGGTTGACGCCGATCACCCAGCCGTTGCGGATGGTGAAGGCCCCATAGCCGGTGCCGCTGACGACGGCGGGCGCCGGCAGCCGTCGACCCGTGCCGTCGGGCGCCCAGGCGTAGGCAACGCCGGCCCGCACGCCGCGGGGGTCGGGGGCCGTCGTCTGCACACCGCCCGGGATAGTCGTGTAGATCGACCCGATCACCGTGCCGTCCTCGTCGATCGCGCTCGCGATGCCGCCGGTCGCGTCGTCGGGCAGGGCCAGGGGCCGCGGCTCGGCGGTCGGGCTGGACCAGATCAGCGGCCGGCCGGTGCCGTTGTTGCCGACGATGACCTCGGCCGCGTTGATGCCGGCGACCGTGACGCCGTCGCCGCCCGGGAGCTTGGTGACCTTGCCGTCGCGGTAGAGCCAGGCGACCGGACCGCTGTCGACCCAGCTGTTGCCCACCCCGACGCCGGCCGCGTTGACCGCGCTGATCGCCTGGTCCGCGCCGGGGACGGCGACCTTGGTGGCCCGCCCGTCCTGCCACACCAGGACCTGCCGGTCGCCGCCCTTGGGGTACGAGCGACCAAAAATGATGCTTCCGGTCGGGTCGGCCGCGGTCACCAGCGCCATCGTGACGTTGTCCGGGATCGGCAGCTTCTCCGCCTTGCACGACGTCGGGACCGCGATGGCCCGCGCCGTCGCCCGGACGGTCGGCGGGGCCTTGGCGGCGGCGCTCGTACCCCCACTGCTGCCTGACGCCGCGGGGGCAAGCTCGGGCCGGCGGTCGGGGCCACGGGTCGCGGCCAGCGCCACCGGCACCGCCGCCACCGCGGCCAGGGTCAGCACCAGCACGCCGCCCGCGAGTGCCCGACGGCGCAGCCGGCGGCGGCGCCGGCCGTCGCGCATCGCCCGCGCGACATCGATCGACGGCGGCCGCGGTGGCTCGTCGGGCAGGGTCCGCAACAGGTCGCCGGCGTTGTATTCGTTGAGATCCACGTGCTATCGCTCCTCGGTCAGGACCGCGACCGACCGCTCGCCGAGCAGCCGTCGCAGCGCGTTCAACCCGTGGGACGTCTGGCTTTTGACCGTGCCGACCGTAACGCCGAGCGTGTCGGCGACCTCGGCGACGGGCAGGTCGTAGATGAAGCGCAGCACCAGCACCGCCTGTTGGCGGCGGGGCACCTGCGCCAGCGCGGCGCGCAGCACCGAGCGGTCCTCGACCTCGTTCTGCCCCGGCGCCGTGCGGTCCGGTATGTGCGGCGGCTCCGCAAAGAGCCGCACCTTCGACCAGGCGAGCCTGCGCTCGTCGATGAAGGCGTTCACGAGCATGCTGCGCACATACCGGTCCAGGTTTCCGGCCTGCCGGATCTTCGACCACCGCACGTAGAGCGTGGTGATGGTCTGCTGGACGAGGTCGTCAGCGCGGTGCGAGTCGCCGCTGAGCACATATGCGAGACGGCGCAGCGCCAGCTGCCGCGCCGTGACGTACTCCACGTACTCCTGGTCCGCCGAGCTGCCGCCCATCCAAGCCGCCCTCTCCCATCGGGGATTTCGTCCACCCTCAGACGGGATCGACGGACCATTCGGTTGTACGGCATCCGGCGGGGCTTCCGGCAGTGCTTCCGGCGGGGCGGTAGCTGCACAACGCACCGGTGCGCACCGACGCCCGTAGGTGCGCGCCGAGCTCGGGGAGGACCGCCTCGATCCGCCGCAGTGCGTCGCGGATCCGCGTCGTGAACTCCGTGCGGGCCCGCTCCCCCGGGCTCCCCGCCTTTTAATCCGTAGGTTCAGGGTTCGAGTCCCTGGCGGCCCACCACGTGACCTGCGGTTTCATCCTGCCTATCGGTCCGATGTGGACCGTGGATGCTTGCTGGCTGCTCGTTGCCGCTTGCGTCGTTTCGGCCGCTTCCCACCCTCGGCATCGGGTTTGACCTGCGGTTTCGGGACTGGTCCGGTCGCAACGGTGGTGGACTTCTGCGGGGGTCGGGGCGGGCTGGTCGGCCAGTTCCGGCGGCGGATCTTGTCCCGCACCCCTCTGGCGGTGGTGAGGACGAGCCGGGCGGTGGCCTCAGCGGCTTTGTGCTGGGTGGCGGGCAGCACGCTGGTGTAGGTGTCGGCGGTGAGCACGATGCTGGCGTGGCCGAGCTGATCCTGGACGGTCTTGAGATCAGCCCCAGCAGTGTGGGCGAGACTGGCCGCACCATGCCGGAGATCGTGCAACCGCACCGGCGGCAGCCCGGCAGCGGTGATCAGGTACCGCAGCCGCTTGGTGAAGCTGTTCGGATGGAACGGCTGCCCGTCCGGGCGGGTGAACACGTAGTCCCATGCCCGCCACTGCCTGCCTGCGGCTGTGCACAGCTGCCGCCGACGGCGCTGATGGGCGCGCAGGATCGCCACCGTGCGCCGGTCCAGGGCGATCGTGCGGCGACTGGCGGTGGACTTCGGTGGGCCTTCGACGACCTGGTAGCCGATCGTGGTGCGCTGCGTGGTGATCGACAGCTGCCGGCGGTCAAGGTCAACGTCCTGCCAGCGCAGGCCGGCGGCCTCCCCGCGGCGCAGCCCGCGCAGTGCGATGAGCCACCACAGCGGGTACAGCGGATCGTCGGTGACGGTGTCGAGGAACTCGGTGAGCTGGGTGGTGGTCCAGACCGCGACTGCAGGCCGATGGCCGTCGGTGCGCCACTGCTCGACCCGGGCCTGGGTCCACACCACGGCGTGGGGTCGGTGTGGCTGGCATCTCAACGCGGCGGGCCGGGTTGTCGGTCACCATGCCGTCGCGGATGGCGGCGTTGTAGGCGGCGCGCAGCGTGGCGCGGACCCGCTGCAGGGTGGCGGGCGACCTGGACTGGTCCGTGGGGGTCGTGGTGGCAGCGAGCTCGTCGACGCCGGCCACGACCACCAGCCGCGGCCCGTGGTCCGGCCGGACCTGATCGACAACGAGGGCCTCACCGCGCCCCTACGCGGCGGAACTGACCAACGGGGGGTGGCTGCCCGTCGTGCGTCGACCTGCTCGGCGCGATCGCCGCCGAGCTCGGCCGGCCCGACGGCGACCCAGCCGTGCGCGAGGACCAAGCGCCGCTGGCGCTGCGACGAGGCAGGGTGCCGGCGTCGTTCGTTCGCCGAGTCGGTGCCGGCACTGCCGGCACGTAGGCGGTTGACCAGCCGGTTGAGGGTTGCGGCCGGGGCGGCGGTGGCCGATGCCGGCCGTACCGTGGTCCAGGCGCCCGCGACCATGCGGTCTCCTGGCCGGTGGTCGCGGCGGCGTTCACCGACCACGCGCAGATGGTGCTGTCGGCCCAGCCGGAGCCGGTGCAGGTACTCGGCATCGACGAGATCTGCCGGGGCCGGCCCAGATGGGTCCTCGACGAGGCCACCGGTGGCTGGCAGAGCACGGTCGACCGCTGGCACGTCGGGTTCGTCGACCTTGTCCGGCCGGCAAGGGCTGCTCGGGCAGGTCGAGGGCCGCACCGCCCAGGCAGTCATCGACTGGCTGGACGAACGTGACCAGGCCTGGCGCGACGCGGTCCGGTTCGTCGCGATCGACATGTGCACGATCTTCAAGTCCGCCGTCGGTCCTGCCCCGGGCGACCCTGGTTGTGGACCACTTCCACCTGGTGCAACTGGCGAACCAGACCCTTACCGAGGTCCGCCGCCGGGTGTCACCATCACCCACCGGGGCCGGCGCGGCCGCAAGGGCAACCGCGAGTGGGAGCTGCGTAACCTGCTCACCCGCTCCGCCGCCCGGATGCGTGGCGAGCACGTCGACGCCCCTCCCCGACGAACTCGCCAGTCTGCCGCCAGCGATCGGCAACCCGATCATCACCGCGTGGCACGCCAAGGAGGACCTCCTCGACCTGCTCGCCACCGCCCGCACCCACCCGGATCGCGAACAGGTCCGCGACCTGCTGTACCGGTTCTACCGCCGCTGCGCCGACGCCAGCCTCCCCGAACTGGAGCGCCTGGCCATGACCGCCGAGACCTGGTGGCCAGAAATCCTGGCGTTCCTGCACACCGGGATCACCAACGCCGGCTCCGAGGGCACCAACCGGGTCATCAAGACCATCGCCCGCGACGCCTACGGCTTCCGCAACCCCGTCAACCAGCGACTTCGAACCCGAACCGCCACTACCCGCAAAGCCCGCGGGCATCTCGACCCCCGCTAACTTCGAAGAGCCGGTTTGCGGCGAGGTCAGGTACGACGTTCATGCGGATCGCGAGTTCGTCGGGGGTGATGGGTTCGCCGGTGGTCTGCTGGTGGTTGACGGCCGCGAAGCGGGCGGCGGGCAGCAGGTGCATCGGCACCTCGACCGGGGCCGGCCGGGGGCCGGGGTGATGTCGGTCGGTGACAGCACCGCGCCAGATGGGCCGGTGACGGCTCAACGTCTCCAGGCGGCCCGTGTCCAGGCACCGCAGTTGCGCCACGCCTGCCCCGAGCCTGCCGTAAGGAGCCGCCCGCATCTTACAAAAATCGCTGTCATGTCCTACATCAAGCCACTAGGACACCCACCGGATCGCGTCGAAGGTGACACTGTCATCATCGAATTTATTAACCCGAAGAAACACCAGACTGAACCCATTGTCGCCCCGGTTGGTCGTCTCAACGCAAAGGCCAAGATTCGTGTGTAGCTCAACCTCGACATGCGGGTAGCCATCCTTGAATGATTTAATACTTTCAAGGCATTGAACAGCAGTCGGAGGCGTGGACTCCGTCCAACGACTCCACAGCGTATATATTTCGAGCGTGCCGATGCTCGTCTCAATGTCGGAACCTTCGAATCGGCCGGTCGGGTCGACCACAGGAGGGGACGCGTCAAGATCCGCCGCGCCGCCGGCACACGTGGGACAGGCATTTATGGTAAAAGCACCACTCCAATCCAAGTGAGGCGGCGGAGGACTCGGCTTCCTCGTTCGCACGGCAGCGCTAGGACTCTGCGCGGCCGTGGTAGG
The DNA here is from genome assembly GCF_043197855.1 of Dactylosporangium sp. NPDC048998. Taxonomy (NCBI): domain Bacteria; kingdom Bacillati; phylum Actinomycetota; class Actinomycetes; order Micromonosporales; family Micromonosporaceae; genus Dactylosporangium; species Dactylosporangium sp. NPDC048998. Next base: position 26,330 of record NZ_JBICTV010000029.1, on the reverse strand, counting down.
ACTCTGCGCCGTGCTAGAACTCTGCTTCCCAGAAACGGCTACGGCTGACGCCACTGCCCATACCGCCGTCAGCGCTGTGATCAGACCCCCCACGCTCAACAGCACCTTTGTGGTGGTGTTCATCGCGTTCACCGCCCGGCGCACGACCCCCGGCCGGTGGTCATTGTGGGCGGGGAGGGCTGGGTAGGGGGCGGCCGGTGCAGGCCGCTGTGCAGGCGGGAATACCTGATATTGGGTCGACCCCTGATGCCGAGCCAGGTCGCCAGACCTGGATCCCGGCGCATACGGCGCAGGCGGCATCGAGACGGGCGGCCTACGGACAAGAGGCATCGAGACCGTCGACGTCGGGACGGGCGACGTCGGGATAGGAGGCATCGAGATGGGCGACGTGGGGACAGGAGGCATCGACACCGGCGACATCGGGAGAGGCGACATCGGAGCGGACGGGTCCGGCGGGCCGGCCGGCGCCAGCGGCTTCGCCACCGGACGTGGTGGCGAACCAGCCGGCGATACCGCAGCCGACTCCTCGTCCTTCGGAGATGGTTGCGCCGTCAGCGCGACGGCGCGGTCGATGTGCAAGGTGCCGCTGGCCACGACGAGTTCGGGCTGTTCGATCACGGTTGGCGCGACACCCAGCGATTGGTGCAACAGCGTGGCGGCCAGTGGCATGCGACTGGAGCCGCCGACGAGGAACACCGCAGCGATGTCCTCGGCGCGAATCCCGGCGTTGCGTATGGCAAGCCTGGTTGCCGTGACCGTGCGCTCGAGCAGCGGCCGGGCGAGGTGGTCCAGCTGCTCCCGCCCGAGGACCGCCTCCAGCTCGAGGATCGGCATGAAGATCGTCGTCATGGCGTTGCGGGACAGCGCCTCCTTGCCGATGCGCACGTCGTCCCAGAAGGTCAGCGACAGCCGCCGGTCGGCCGAGATGGCCGGGGCGATGAGTCGGCGCCAGCCATCGGGGGCGCCCGCGCCGTAAGTGGCACCGAGGTGCGCGACGATCGCTGCGTCGACGTCCAGCCCGCCAGCGTCGAGGATGCCCGCCTCGGCAAGCACCTCGAACCCGCCGGCTGTGCGCCGCACCACGGACGCGTCGAACGTCCCCGCCCCGAAGTCATACACCACCAGGCAACGACCCACGGGTACCTCGCGATTGAGCGCGTACACGTAGTACGCCGCGGCGGCGACCGGCTCGGCGACCAGGACCGCCGGCGGTAGGCCAGCGATGGCGGCGGCCTCGCGCAGCGTCTGCCGGCGGCGGGCGCCCCAGCCCGCCGGGTGCGTCAGGACCAGCCGGTCGACTGTGGCACCCACGACCCGCAGCGCCTCGTCGCGCACCCGTCGCAGCACCGCGCCGATGAGCTCAGCGACCCGCACCGCTCGCTCGCCGAGCAGCACCTCGCCGTCATCGATGCGGGCCTTCGGGTGCGGCTCGAACGCCTCTGGCCGACCGCGGGACGCCTGCACCGCGTCGCGGCCGACAAGCAGCCCACCGCCCGGCATGACGCAGACAGCGGAGGGCAGCAGCGGCGTCTCGCCGAACAGCAACGGCACTACCCGCCCGTCGTTCAACCCGACGACCGCAACGGTGGACGAGGTCCCGAAATCGACGCCGAGCGTCACCATTCCCAGGTCATATCACACCCGGACCGCCATGATTGATATGCCGCACCACCTGACGCCCATAACCGGTCCATTCGGCCGAGACACCCTCCGTCGAGCAGGGGTTGCATTCCATCTTCGGTAGCCGCCAGTTGCGACGGATCACCTGCCTCTGCGGGCCGATATGTCCCCCGACCGCGCTGTAGCCTTCACGCACCGCAGGAGATGGTCCTGCCCTAAAATGCCTCAAATCATGCAAAGCCGCCCGTCAATCAGTAGCAACGGCACCGCGTCCGAATTGATCGTAAAATAGAGTGTTTCTATGAATTGGCTGATTCCCTTCGTACAGCACTGCCTGTTCGGCGGAGCTGTGGGTTTGGCCCAACTATGCTAGATCGGTACTGATCACTGACGTTCAGGGGTGAGTATCGTGGCAGCTAGGGAGCGACCGATGGCGGTTCATACCGATAGCGGAATCATTTCGGCCGGCAACAGCGCCACCAGCGGTGAGTGAGCTGGCGGCCGCAGGGCCGCGCGCCGAGGGCGACAGGTCGATCGCGACCCAGTTCAACACGGGGATCATGTCCTCTGGGGCGAACGCGACCAACACCAGTCGTGCAGCTGTCCGAGGTGCCCGCACCGGCTGCGGTGGAGGCGCCGGCCGGGACGCAACAATCTTCCGGCGCCGGTGGCGGGGATGTTCGTCGGCCGCGACAACGCCTTGACCGATCTTGACCGGAAGTTGGCTGCCGGTGGTGGGGTGATCGGTCAGGCGGTGCGCGGTCTGGGCGGGGTGGGCAAGACCGAGCTGGCGTTGCGGTACGCAGTGCAGGTTCGGTCCGGACAACCGCAGTGGAGTCGTCACCTCGGCCGAGCTGCAGTTGCACGGGCCGAGGATACCGAGCGCGAAGTGCCGCATGCTATCGATGCGTCTGAGCGGTCGGTTCACCCCGGCGGACCGGACCCGCGCGGATCGCGGCACTATGCGGGTGATCTTCGATCACCTGCGCCCTGGCGGGCCGCGTAAACGTGATATGTAGCGTGATCGAGGCACTGCGTGCCCCGATTGAGGAGACTCACGATCACCTACATATCAAGCAGATGAGTGAATTGATCAAGTACCTCCACCGGTCGGGCTGTAACCCACCGTAGTCGTCTTGTCTCGACACATTCGGATGTGGGCGAGACTACGGAGTCCGCGCGGGCGTGGGCTCCACATGATCGGTTGCTCGCTGGTTGCTCGGATGTTCGCTACCTGGAGCGGACGGACCCGTACGGCTCAGGAACTTCCGCGTGCCATCCAAAGGGGGCATTGGCATTTGCGGGGAGCCGAGCCCGCTGACCAGCACGGACGTTGTCAGATCGACTCGGACGCGCCGGGCCCTTCACGGACTTTTCCTTGCTGTGCTTGGCTTTGAGCTAGTTGATCGTCCACTTCGGACTTTTAATCCGTAGGTTCAGGGTTCGAGTCCCTGGCGGCCCACAGGTTTCCCAGGTCAGAGCCGGTGCCCCAGGCGCCGGCTCCGCCGTCTCAGGCCGCGTACAGCAGCGAAGTACAGCAGTGGGTTCGTTCTGCGCCTGAGTCCGCAGGTGGGTCCCGCCAGCAGTAGTCCCGCCGGCTACGCCGGACTTGGGCTACCGACGCCTGTGAGATCTTGAAAAGCTGCGGTCCCGGAGTAGCCGATGAGAAAGCCAACGAGCGCGCCGCCCCAGAAATCTTCGATTGTGACAAACGATTGAGTTTCAGACTTCCGAGCGGAGAACACCGCCGCAGCCATGCTCAGTATGGAAGCTAGACCCAGCGACACTAGCGCTGACGTGGCATCGAGGCTGCCGAGATCTCCCGACGCCTGCTGAAGCAGTCGACCTATCGAACCGACGATTGAGCCCGAAATGGAGCCCAGCATTACCGACAGCATCGCAGTACGGATGGCAACGGTAAAAGGTACGGTGTTCGAGTAGATTTTGGGCTTCGAATCGGGCGGCTCGAAGCTGTAATGCACGATTAGATTTAGCCGATATTCGGCGGGAAGGAAGAATGGACTCCGCCGTGTGGTAAGAGTGATGGTCATAGCGTCTTCACATCCCGGCATTAGGGCCGAACCTTCGGGAAGTGAGCCGCGCAAGGTTACATAGCCCTGCTCGCCGGACCCCTCAATTGTTACCATTGAACCATCACGCGCGGCAACATAAACCCGCCGGTTGCCGGCGCGGACGTTGGCGCTCGAGCCGTCTCGCAGGCTAACAGTGATGGAAGACGCTTCGGAGGTCATGCCTACGCGCTGCTCTTCAAGCAGAGTAATTTCCGACCGAAGGTCGATTATGTGATCGCTTACATCCGAATCCGAACCGTCCTTCTCTAGGCTTCTAAGCGCGGCTCGCTTCTCGTCGATGAGTTTCGAGATCGCGGCGATCTTGGCGGGAATGCCTTCGGGCTGCGCGTCATCCTTTGCTATGCGCTGAATTATCGGTGGGTCTCCGAGCTTTTGATGTACCGAAGCTGGGAGATTGGTGACTACGCGATGGATCCAGACCGGACGATCAAATGGGTTCTTCACATGAAGATAAAGAGCGAAGTCTGAACCCGAGAAGATTTGAGGTGATGACAGGTTAACGACGAGATCGAGGAGGCCTTGCCTGACGTCGGCGCTCTCCGGATTTTCTGGCGTCAAGTTTGGCTCCTAGGCTAGGAAGTCGTTCGTACAGCTTCGATCCTCTTCAACGGGAATGCCTCGCCCGATCGGTGCTTCTTTACTCGTCCAACTGGCGCTGAGGTCGCCGAGATTAGCTGGCTGCGGGGCTGGTGATGCTCGCGGCCAAACGCTTAAGAGCGTCCCGGGTCTTCTTCGACGAGACCTGGGTGTAGATCTCCATCGTGATCGAAAACTTGGCGTGGCGAAGGATCTGCATCGCCACCCGCGGGTGAACGTCTAGGTCAGCCAGCATCGAGCCGCAGGTACGGCGCGCGTCGCGGACCGTGATGCGTGGGACGCCGGCCGCGTAGCAGCGTCGATCCCAGGGTCATTGCGTTGTTGGGTAACCGCTGGTCACGGCGTCTATGAGGTCGTGTGAGCGACGGTTGGCGCGTCGGTTGGCGCGGGCAATGTTGGTGTCGCCGTTGGTGCGGTGGTAGCCGATCGCGGTGTTACGCAGGGTGGCGATGACGGCTGGTCCGGTGCCGGTCCGGGCTTGGTGTGCGTCTTCACGAAACGTGACGTCCCGTACGTGGTGGAGGCGGTTTTCGATGTGCCAGGCGCGGCGGATCCAGTCCTGCAGGTCGGCGGGCTGGGCGTCGGCGGCGGGCAGGGACACGGTGAGGTAGGCGGTTTCCCGGCTGGTCCGGCCGGCGACGATGCGGGTGCGGGTGATCCGGATGGCCTGTTCGGCGTGGGGGAAGCTGATCCCGCCGGGCGTGTGCAGGGTGAGAGCCTTGACGGTGCGGGTCTCGCGGCGGCCGTGACCGCGGTCGCGGGTGCGGTCCCCGGCTGGGACGTGGGCCCAGGGCAGGCGTTTGAGCTGCGTGTGCAGCGTCGGCTGGTTGGCTTTGACCTGGATGAGCAGGTGCGCGCCACGGGCGGCGACGTCGGTGGCGTGGGCGGTCTGCGTGTGCAGGGCGTCGGCGACGAAGATCACTCCGGTCAGGTCGCCGAGCATGGTGGCGACGGCGTCGAGCAGCGGCGCGCACGCCGGGATTTCGTTGCTTTTCGCGGCGATGGTGACCTGGGCCAGGACGATGCCGGTGGCGGTGTCCAGGGCGGAGAGCAGGTGGACGTGGCCGCCGTCGGGGCGGTGGGCGCCGCGCAGGGCTTTGCCGTCGATGGCGATGACCTGCCGGTATCGGCGTGGCCGCTGCGGGGTCGCCGGTCGGCTGCGGGTGCGCAGCCAGCCGGCCAGGACGCCGGCGAGGAGTTCGGCGTCGAGGCGGGTCAGCAGCCGCCACATCGTGGTGTCCGCCGGGATCCGGTGGAAGCCGAGGCGGGTTCTGGCCTGTTCATCGAGGTCGTGCAGCCAGTCGCTGATCGCGGCGAACGACGACGCACCGGCCAGGACGGCGCAGACCGCGACGGTGAGCAGACCGGCGAGGGGATACCGGATCCCGCGCGGGTCACGCGGATCCGGGACCGCGGCCAGGGCGTGCAGGAGCCCGCCGCGTTCACCATCGGTGATGGGGGCAGGCCCGGAGTCCGCGGCGGGCGCGGTGACAGACAGTGCGGGGATGAGGGATGATGCCATCTGCGGGTGAGGTCCTTGCGAGATCACGGGGCGTCGAGAACTCCATGATCACCGATACGGTCTCACCCGCTTCTGCGGCCTCTACCAGGCCCCCTCGCCGCACGAATCCCCTGCTCAGCGCCTCACCGATCGATGATGCAATCGCCCTGGCGTCGATCCCAGTACCGATTGAAGTTCCGCGGCTCGATCGGCGTCCCGAACCGGGTGGTGAGCAGTAGCCGCAGCCCGTGCCACAGCTCGCCAGCCTCCGTGCTGTCCCGTTCGGCGTCGAGGTGACGCTGCCGAACCGCGACCGCACAGATCGGCGGCACGGGAGGCCGGCGTCGGACAGGGGCGTCTTCGTCTCGCGGTACAGGAGCTCGTTGCCGATCCGCTGCAGTTGCCGATCAATCTGTAGCGTCACCTCGTACTCGGCGACGCACTCGACGCAGAACGCCACCCGGTGCGGCTTGCAGCGCCGGTCCCAGCCGGCCCAGTCGATCGCGTCGTCGGTCAGGCCCAGCATCTCGCCTTTGCGGAGCCCCAGGACCAGGACCAGGACGTAGGCGGCGTACAGCGGATCGCCGTCCTGCCGAGCGGACTCCAGGAACCGGCGCGCCTCATCCGTGCTCCACGAGCTGCGCCGGGCGGGCCGCGACACCGGCAGTCGGAGGTGCTTGGCCACGTTGCGAGTTGCCGAGTCCTCAACGATCGCCTGGCCGAGCATCGAGCGCAGGGTCCGCCGAATGTGTCCCAGCGAGGCCGGCGACAGCAGGGACCGGCAGCACCGCCCGAGCGCGCAGCAGCGGCGCTTGCCCTTCGGCCGGCGGGCGTCACGGCCCTGGGCGCAGCACTGGCAGGTCCGGGCGACCTCGTTGATCCAGGTCTGCGCGTCCCGCGACGGCAGGTTGAGCTTCTTCTTGCCGAGGCCCGGGACGATGTACAGCCGACAGGCCACCTCGTACGCAACGTACGTGCCGGGCGACAGGTTCGGCTTGACGATCTCCTCCAGCCAGTACGCCGCGTACGAGCCGATCGTGGGCGTCTTCGTCGCCACCGGCCCGTCGTTCGCCTTGGCGTGCAGCTTGACCCACTTGTCGTGGACCTCTTCGCGCGTCTTGCCGTAGACGTACTTCCGGCCGCGCTTGCCGTCCGGCTTCGTGACCCACACGTACGCCGCGAACCCGTTGCGGTACGGGTAGATCGAGCCCTCCCCGTTGGCGCGTGCACGACTCGCCATCAGGCCGCCTCCTGCCGCTCGATCTGGTCCCGGATGTACTCGTCCACCCACTCGGGCAGAATCCGGCGGTACTTGCCGTCCTTGACCGATCGCAGCTCGCCAGTCGCGATCTTCATCTTCACCTTCGAGATCCCGAACCCGAGCAGCACCGCCACTTGAGCCGGCGACAGCCACTTGGGCGCAAACGCTGACGATCGATCAGTCACGCTGCGACACCTCCCCGTGGTCGTTGGTTGCCGAAAGATCTGCCGTCGCGTCGTACTGCGCGGCGCGATCGCGTGCGGCGTTCAGCGCGTTGCGCCACTGGATGCGTTGGGCGAGCGCCCGTAGCAGGCGATGCCGCATCGGCGGCATGTCCGGGTCGTTGGTCCGCGCGAGTTCCCAGGCGACCGGCGTCGGCGTGCCCGGCTGGACCTCGCCGACGATCGGGACCTGGTCGACGCCGGCCGAGACGCCGAGCAGCGCGCGGACCCAGGCGCGGGCGTCGTAGCGGTGATCGGCGAGGGTCTTGCCCGACCAGTCCCGCGAGACGAGGATGCGCCGCCCGCCGATGCCCAGCGTGGAGCGCTGATGGACGCGGCCCTTGCAGTTGCCAGGCCGCAAACGGGCGTGTGCCTTCTTCGGTTGGATGCCGTAGAGCAGCCAGTTCGCGCATCGGTCCGAGCAGGGCGTGACTCGCAGTTCGCGCCAGAAGCGTTCCAGGTGGTCGCGTTGCCGGTCGGTGGTGACGGCGTGGCAGTCGGCTGCGGATTTGGTGATGTACTTCGTGATGTAGCCGATCGTGCGGTCGACGTTCTTGTCGTCCGCGGTTACGCCCTCGGCGCGGATCTGGGCGCCGAACCGGATCACGTGCCGGCTCGTCCTCGATCGCGTCCAGCGCCTCATCCCAGTCGGTCAGCGGTTGACCACTCTCGGCGTCGCACCACATCTCGGCGTCGGAGTCCCAGACCGGCCGGCAGGTGGGCGCGTCGACCTTTCCTGGTGGTACGTCGCGGCGGCTACCTCCCGCAGCACCGCCCGGGCGATCGTGCCGCGGATGGCGAAGTGCGCGTGCGGGGCCAGGCGGCGTTGCGGCTCGACGCAGCCGGCGTACTGGACGTTCCAGCCGACGCAGCGGCGCAGGTTCTGCCAGAACCGGTCCAGCAGCCGCGGGAACGCGATCGCATCCCAGGCCGCACGGCGGTAGTCGTACGTGCTCGGGTCGACCGGGGAGCCGTCCGGTCGTACGGGGCCGTATGAGTCGAGCGTGACGGTTAGCCACATCGACGGCCGGTATTCGGTGCCGTCCGGGGCGGTGTAGACCCGGCCGACCGTGCGCGGGTCGACCTTCTGCCGCGGCAGGGCCGGGGCGTCCTGGCGGCGTTTGGTGGAGCGCTGCCGCTTCGGCTCCGTCGGCTTGTCGTGCGCCCGGGCGACGCTGCCCCGCAGCCCTTCGGCCGCGATCGTCTCTTCCACCTCGCGGATGGCGTGGTCGACCTCGTCGACCTGATCCCACAGCGACTCCCGCACGGCCTGATCGCGGGCGTGTTCCAAGTGGGCGCGGAGGCTGATCAGCGCCCGCTGCCCGTCGGTGGCCGGTTCCGGGGCGGGGGCGGGTTCGTCGGTGCGTTGCCAGCCCTCCCGGATCTGAACCTTGCGCAGCCGACGAGCCCGCTTCGCGCACGGCGGGCACTTGTCCTCCCGTGTGGCGCCGCACGGCACGTCGATGATCTCGGTCTTGCCGGTGTCCAGGTCGGTGCGGCGCAGCCCGACCGGCCGCAGGCACACGCCGTACTCGGCGGCCATCTCCTTGACCACGTCCGCCGCCAGGGGGATGAGCATCCGGGCGGCGCGGGAGCCCGGGCGGGGCTGCTCGTCCGGTTCGAGCCCGGGCAGTGCGGTGACGGTCAACGGCGCCCACAGGGTGCGCGCGACCATGTCGCGCAGCTCGGCGGCGATCCGAATCCGCTCCGCGAACTCAGCAGCCGCCCGGGTCGGCGAGCACGTCGCAGCCCGTGCCGTGGCCGATGACGACGACCTCCTTGCCGTCCTAGTCGTCGAGCGGGTCGAGGGACGGCCACGTTGGCGAGGGCGGCGTCAGCGGGTGGCGGCGAGGAGCCGGGGGAGAATCTGCGCGGCCGCGCGCCGTTCCACCTGAAGGTTGGCCTGGTCGGTCGGCTCCGACGAGACGTAGACGTCCACGTCAAGGCCGTCCTGCCAGACGTACAGGTGGCCGCTGAGCGAGTAGGCCGTCGTGCCTACGCCGAGAGCCGGGGTGGCCTCGCGGTTGCGGACGTCGAAGTTCTCCCGGGTTTCCAGGCTTACCATGATGGTCAGCTGGCCCTGCGACAACTGCCACTGGCAGTACCGCGAGCCGCCCGAGTTGCCGCCGTCGTCCGTCATCAGCGTGACCTGTTCGCCGGTCAGGCCGTTCACCTCCGGCTTCGACATCAGTGTGCAGATGTCCGGCAGTGTGCCCGGCCCGCGCGACCCGGATGGCGCGGCCGAAGCGGATGTCGAGGCCGGCCGCGAGGCGGCCGCAGAGGGCGAGTGCGCCGGCGCGGAGGAGAAGGCCGCAGGGGCGGAGCCAACGGGCGCGGCGGCGGTGGTACCGGTGCTCGGCTTGTTGCAGGCGCTCAGCGCGAGCACGCTCGCGGCGGCCGCGGTCAGGATAATGATCCGGTGTGACATGGTGACTCCTCGGGGTCGTCGCTGCTGCCCCCACGACGCTGCCGGACCGGTCGCGCCCGCGGGGCAGAGCCGGCCCGGACTGGCACGCTTCGGGGAGGACCCACCTCGGACACTCAGTCCCAGTGGGAGGCGTTGGCGTCCGAGACGGTGCCGGGGCGGGTCCACGACGACGCAGACGGGCAGGCCGGCCGGGTCGCGCACGACCTGCCAGTTCTCGCGCAGGTCGCGGCTCGCGGCCGACGGCTCCAGCCGCGCGACCTCTACCGCCAGGTCGACGCCGGCCGCGTCCAGTGCTGGCTCGCCAGGGCGTACAGGATCTCGAGGTTGCGGGTGCGGGGCGCCCAGAACGGTGACCGCCGGTCAGCGGTTCCGATCATGCGGAGAATGGTCCGGTTGGGCGACGACATCGACTTCGTCGATGTCGGCATCGTCGCTACCATGCTGCGGTGCGAACGCGGACGGAGGAACGGCGTACTGCGGCGCTGGTGACGATGTGGGAACGCTTTCCTCTGGTCGCCGAGCGAGTGCGCCGGGGACACGGGCTACGGATGCCGCGCCATCTCGCCGTGTTCGCCGCGTTCTGGGCAAGCGTCAACGACGCCGAGCGTGAGGCGTTGAGCGACTTGATGGTGAGCCCGTGGGGTGTCACAGAATACTTCGGCGATGACGGTTTACGGCTGGTCGCCCGCGACGAACTGGACGAACGACTCCATGCCCGGTTCCGGCGGGACCCAGCCGAGTTCGTCACCGTGCTCGCGGGCGGCTCCGACGGACTGCACTACGGACTCTGGTACGACGACCCGGCGGAACTGCCGTCCGTGATCGCGCACAACTGGGCCAGGGACTCCGCCGAGACCTGGGCGTGCGGTCCGCCCACCCTGCTGGGGGTGTTGCGCGGCAGGGCGGATGCGATGCTGTCCGACTACGGCGACACGGGTGAGCAGGCCGAGCGGATGCGGGCCCTCATCGCGGCACTTGACTGGTTCCACGCCGCGGATCGGGAGGCGTTGAGCGCCGATGGGGAACCGCGGTGGGCGTCGGCGCGACGATCGTACGGCGCTGTCTCGCTCTTCCCAGCGCTGCCACCGGGCAGCGGGGATCCACGTCTGACGGAATCGAACGATCGCCTCTCGGCCCTTCAGAGTGATTCGGCGCAAGGGGCGCGCTGGATCGCCGACGCCGAGGGCGAACTGGCCGCCGGACGACCCGCGCTCGCCCTGGCCATCGGCGGTGAGCTGCATTGGCTCGACCACGACCAGTACCGGCGGCAGGAGCTCGATCTGCTCGTGCGCGCCTACCGGATGCTCGGCCGAGACGCCCTCGCCGACATCGCTGAGATCCACGCCGGGCGGAGGGATTTGACCTCGGTGGATGTCCTCGTCCGTCCTTGATACGAGGTCAATGGCCGACGGTGCAGACCGCCCCAGTGCACTGTTCTGGTCGCGATCCGCTCGTCACACTGAGTTTGCCGTGCGTGCGGACCCTGCCCGACCGCGCCGCCGTCCGCTGATGAGGCCTGTCGCTGGGGCAGCATAGCGGCGCGCGATCTGCTTGGATCGCGGTCATGCAGATGGTGGAACGTCCATGGGGGATCACCGCGTTCGGTGCGGCCAGCGTGAAGGCCGTCCCGGACCTCGTGCGAATGCGGTTCAAGATCGTGCGCGTGGAGCAGACCCCGGCCGCCGCGTTCGAGGCAGCCCGCGCTGCCGTGCGGGCCGTGCGCGGCACACTGCGGGAGCGCGGGATCGGCGACGCGGCGGTCGATGGTTCGCGCCTGGATCTCAAGACCGCCACCCAGTATGTGAACGGGACCCACAAGTTCGTCGGCTACCAGTGTCAGGCCGCCTTCGCGGTCGAGTCCAGCGCGTTGGACGACGTCGAGCCGTTGCTCGTCGATGTCGTCGCGGCCGGCGCTAACGAAATCGAGGGCGTCGACTTCGACGTCATCGCCAAGCGCGAACTGCGGGCCGAGGCCAGACGCAAGGCCATCACCGCTGCCCGAGCCAAGGCCGACCTCTACGCCGAGGCCGCCGGCGTTCGCGTCGGCGCCGTGCTGCACATCGAGGACGTCGACCCGGAACAGCCGGGCACCTCCCGGTACCGCGGTCACGCCGAGGCCGCCGCCACCACGGCCCAAGACCTGGCCCCGGGCCACATCGTCGTCTCCGCCGCAGTGATCCTCGGCTACGCCGTGGCCCGCGAGTGACCCCGCCGCTCAACAGCGTTCCCGCCAAGGTCGTCGAGCGGACAAATCGACGGCGATCGTACGACACGTGCATCGAGGCGGTTCTCGACCGCTGGTTGTGCTGACGACGATGGCGTCTTCATCGAGCCGGACGTTGATGGCGCTGTCCAGTCGGTGCACGGTCCACGCGAACGCGTGCTGGAAGTCCGCCTCCGAGTGGAGCGCTAGACCCGTCTTTCGCACATGGTTGTGAGTGGCGGCGTGCGGTGTTGGTGGGTTGGGGTGGTTAGCTCTGTCTATGGGTGTTGGTGGTTCGTCTCGGGGTCGTGTGGTGGGTGGGCGGCGGGCGGAGCTCACGGTGGTATCGGTGTTGGAGAAGCGGTTGGGGTCGTTGCCGGTGATCGCGGAGTTCTCGCGCCGGCTGGACATCGCGGGCGTCATCGACCGGGCCTGCCCGGTTCGGGACGTGGCCATCGCCACGCATGGTCAGGTCGTCGAGGTGCTGATCGCGAACCGGTTGACGAACCCGTCCGCGATGGTGGGGATCTCGGCGTGGGCGGCGGCGTGGGCGGTCGAGGAGGTCTACGGGCTGCCGGCCGCGGTGCTCGGTGATGATCGCCTCGCCCGGGCATTGGATGCGATCGCGCCGCACCTGGACGGCATCGTCGGGTCGGTCGGTGCGGCGGCGATCGAGGCGTTCGGGATCGACGTGTCCCGGCTGCACTGGGACATGACGAGCGTGTCGCTGCACGGCGCCTACGACGAGGTCGACGACGGGTTCCCGGCGCCGGGGTGGGGACATCCGAAGGACCGCCGCAGCGACCTGAAACAGATCCAGGCCGGGATCGCGGTCGCTTCCGACGGTGGTGTCCCGATCTTCCATCAGGCCTACGACGGCGGCGCCGGGGAGGTCTGCCAGGTCGTCGAGGCGATGCAGCACATGCGGGCGCTCGCCGGGCAGCGCCGGTTCCTGCTGGTCGGGGACTCGAAACTGCTGTCCTACAGCAACATCACCGCGATGCACGACGCGGGAGTCGCGTTCATCGCGCCCCTTGGGGCGGCACGGGTCCCGGCCGGGCTGTTCGCCTCGCTCGACCCGGGCCGGGCCGTGCCGGTGGACTACACGGCGCAACGCGACGTGGGCAAGCCCGCCGACCGGCGCGGCGCCTACCGGGTCCTCGAGGACATCATGGACATCCCCGGACCCCGCAAACGCGACCCGGTCCACCACCTGCGGCGGGTCCTGGTCCACTCCACCGCGAACCAGACCGCCGCCGCCAAGGCCAGAACCCTCAAACTCGACAAGGCCCGCACCGAACTGGACACCCTCGTGCGCACCGCGGGCACCCGCTATCACCCCGACACCGCTGCGGTCACCGCGAAAGCCGACCAGATCAGCCGGCAACGCCGCATCAGCGCCTACCTGCGCACCCAGGTCACCACCGACACCGCCACCGGCAAACCCGTCTTCGCCTGGCACTTCGACGAAGCAGCCATCGCCGCCGAGGCCGCGACCGACGGTTGGTACGCCCTGCTGTCCAATCTGGACCCCGACGAGGCCGACCCCGCCGAAATCCTGCGCCGCTACAAGGCCCAACCCGCCGTGGAACAACGCTACGCGACGATCAAAGGCCCCCTCGCGGTCACGCCCATGTTCCTGCAACACAACCGGCGGATCACCGCACTCATCACCGTGATCTGCCTCGCCCTGCTCATCTTCAGCCTCATCGAACGCGAAGTCCGCACCAACCTCGCCCGGCAAGGCCACACCGACATGGTCGGGTTCTACGCCTACGACAACCGAGCCACCCGACCCACCGCACGACTCATCCTGCAAACCCTCCACGACCTACGACTCATCCCCGCCCACGACCAGCAGCCACCCAAAATCCCCCATCCCGGATGGCTGCAAGCCCAACTCCTCGCACTCCTCAACGTCGATCCAACCCAGCCACGCTGGCCATAAACCACCGCTCAAGACCATGTGCGAAAGACGGGGCTAGACGTGTTCTGCGTAGCTCGTCCATGACCGTGGTCAGCTCGGCCGATCCTGCCAGCAGCAGCACCTCGTCACAGTGGCACAGCCGGTATACCCGGTGCAGCCGTCGAACGGAGGAGGCTGTTCGGGAGCGCCCCATCGGTGGGCATGACCGTGCAGCCTGTCGGATGCTCCGCCCAGGAGGGATGCACCATAAATTTGGGGCTGTCAACTTGAGCGTCTGTTAGTACGCTCTCGGCCGTGGTGGACGCGACAGCGGTTCAGGAAGCGCTGGCCAACCTGGCGGCGCGGTTGGTAACCCCGGTGGATTTCATCACCATCCATCGCGCCAACAAGGACGAGGCGAAGCGGAACCCTCAGTACCGGAGCATGAGGTACGGCGCTTTCCTTCAGGCGTACGGGCCGTTCGAGATGTTCTTCAACGACCTCATCGGCGCCCACGGAGGTCCCCGGCAAGGCACACCGGCGACCATGGACCGGATACGTGAGCGGATCGGTCAGCACCTCGGGGTCCCCAACGTGACCCACCAGTGGCGGGCCCGAGTCCGAGCGCAGCCCGAGCCTGGCCGCGGCGGGCGCTGGCTATGGACCACCATCCAGACACAGCAGCTGAGTGACTACCTCCGCGACGCCAAGGCAGTCCGCAACCGGCTCGCCCATGGTGACGATCCGCAGACTGCGCCGAATGCGTCCGGGACGCTCTACGACCGCAAGGACGGCAAGACCTCCATCACGCTGATGTGGGTCGAGGGCTTCGTGCAGGCGACACAGGACTTGGCCACGATCACCGCTCTCGAGCTCACCAGCGACACCACACTCATCCCGGACTGGCCGGTGCCACCTCGCACCAAGGTAAGTGCGAACCCTCCTCCACCGCCGTACCCGCCGACGTCGTAGCGGCAGGGGCGGGGCGCCCGCTGCCAGCCGGGCGTGGAACGCTTCGAGGCCCTGGTCGACGGACCGGCCGTGAACGTACGCCGCTCGGTGACGGCCGGTGCGCTGGTGGTGCCGTCGATCGCGGTCAGGGCCTGGGAGGCGTCGTCCGAGCCGTCCTGGATAGTCGAGCGGGACGGCCAGACGTTGGTGGCCATCCGCCCTGACGCGCAGGGAAGCATTACATCGATCGGCGTGCACAGGTCGCGGGCCACCGACGGGACGCCGCCCCGGCGGCGACAGGCCGTCGCCTGCCGCAGGTAACGTGGCCGTTGAATCCCCGAGGTGCGGACTGTACTGAGCTCTGGCGTCCGCGCGAGCTGAGCTGTGGAGCGTAGCCATGCGGATCATCGACTCGATTGACGATGCACTCATCACAGAGTTGTGCGATAGGCACGAGTTCTTCTGGCTGGACGTCACCGGCCCGACAGCCGAGCAAGTCAAGCGACTGGGCGCCGTGCTGGGGCTGCACCCGCTGGCGGTGGACGACAGCATCCGGTTCGGGCAGCGACCGAAGCTTGACACTTACGCGGAGACGGCGCTGCTGGTGCTGCAGGGCGCGGTCGAATCCCAGCCGGAGGACGAGAACCCGCATCCCCTCGAGGAGATCCACTGCTATATCAGTGGGGACTACATCGTCACCCTGCACCGCGAGCCGTATCCGCCGCTGGAGCAGCTGAAGACGCTGGTCCAGCGCATGACGGCGTCCAAGAGCGAGCAGTATTACGTGTACAAGGTCGTCGATGCCATCGCGGACAGCTACTTCCCGATCCTCGCCGACCTCGACGAGGAGATCAACGACCTGGAGAACACGATCGTCGCCGGGGCCGGCCGGCGCCAGCTAGAGGAGATTTTTCGGCTCAAGCGAGTACTGATGCAGCTACGCAAAGCCGTCGTGCCGATGCGAGACGTCTTCGCTCGCCAGGCCGAGGCGATCGCCGACCTGGCCGGGCTTGAGGCTGACAGCCACGACTACTTCCGGGATGTCTACGACCACCTGATCCGCATCGCGGACGAGCTGGATTCCTATCACGAGATGGTCGCAAGTTGCACCGACCTCTATCTCTCCATGGTCGCCAACCGGCAGGGAGAGATCTCCAAGCAACTGACGGTGAT
Source organism: Dactylosporangium sp. NPDC048998 (assembly GCF_043197855.1). Classification (NCBI taxonomy): domain Bacteria; kingdom Bacillati; phylum Actinomycetota; class Actinomycetes; order Micromonosporales; family Micromonosporaceae; genus Dactylosporangium; species Dactylosporangium sp. NPDC048998. Next base: position 10,376 of record NZ_JBICTV010000029.1, on the reverse strand, counting down.
CGCCTCGATCTTCCTGCCATTGAGCTTTCTGACCGGATTCTTCGGAATGAACTTCGATTGGGAAGGCAACCATCTCCTCAGCGGGGTGTGGACCTTCATCGCGCTCGGCCTGGGGACGATGGCTGTCGCGGCCGGAGCGATGTGGTGGTGGTTCCGTTACAACGGCTGGACCAGGTCTGACAACTAGGTGAAGCCGCCGCGGCGCACCTGGGCAGCGCGGCCGGACAAATCCCGCACGTAGCAGCGGTAGTGCCAGCTGCCGTGGCCCCGTTCGGGCAATCGGGTGCACCCGGATGCCCAATCGGCGACCGGTCGCCGTGTCGCGGCAGCCGCATTGCTTGAACACGCCCGACATCGCCATCGCAACCTCCCGAGCAGCCAGAAGTCCCCGGTGCTCAGCGTCAATGACCGGCGGGAAGCAGCACGTCACCCCATTGGGTGACGGCTGGTGCGCTGACCAACGTTCACCGGGTTTTGTCGTACCCCGTGTGACGGGTTGGCGTGCCGCGACCCCACGGCACCGTTCCCCGGACGCGTGGCGCGGCCTGTATGGTCGGCGATCATGAAGATCACGATCGCCATCGTCCTCGCGGTCGCGTATGGCTGGCTGACCGGCCGGATTCCCGCCCCCGAGGACCCAGGTACGTTCTGGATCGGCAACCTCGCCGCCCCGTACCTGATGATCGGCTTCCTGGCCAGCGCGTGGGCGGCCCGCAAGGCTTGGTCGGCCACCCTGACCGGCGCCGCTGCGGCAGCCGTGACGGTGTGCGGCTTCTACAACATCTTCGCGGTCGGCATCGACGCCCGAAACAAGTGGGGCCTGCCGCCGTCAACGCCGGAGTCGACCGCACTGCGCGTCGCGTACGAGCACTGGCTGCGCCTGCTGCTGTTCGGCGTCCGCCCTTGGCTGCTGATCGGCCTGGTGACCGGGGCCGTGGCCGGCTATCTCGGCTACCGGTGGGTGGCCCGGCGCGACCGCCTGGGCCCGGTACTACTGGGCGTCGGCCTGATCGTGGAGCCCGCCGTTTACTTTGCCAAGCTGAGCCCGAACATCGGCTTCACCGAATACCCCTACCGCCCGGTCAACGTCGCCATCTGGTTGGCCGAGGCCCTCATTGGTGCCGTGGCCCTGGTCTACGCCCTGCGCCGTTCGCGCGGAAAGACGCCTGCGGTGCCGCCGGACGCGAGCTAATGCGCTGACCAAGAACCCGGGTCTGGGTGTCACGCGGCTTGCGTTCGTAGGCGTCCCCAGCGTTGTTGGCGTTCGATACGGATGCGGGCTCGTTCGCGGCGTTGGGCGGCCAGGACCCAGCGTCTTCGGCCGGGCCTTGGCCGTCTTGACGAGGTAGGTCTCATCGTCGGGACTGATACGGCGGGGACGGCCACCCGCCCAGTTAGGGTCCAGCGGCCGCAGCCGGATCTCGTTGAACCGGTGGATCACATCCCGCACGGTGTCCTCATGCGCGGCCACAAGGCGGGCGATCGCCGGCACCGGCGTCTCGCTCGCGCGGCGGAGCCGCTCGCTCGTTGGAGGGATGGCTGAAGATCGCTCCCGGCGGCGATGAGCCGGGGCGGGAAAGGTCAGAGGATCGACACGTCAATCACCCCGCGTCTCCGGGAGTCATCGTGAATATCGCAAAGGCATCCTTCCTCGCCGCACCCGCCCTGATGGCTGGGTACGGGGTGGTCCGGCTGACGGACAGTGAGCACGGCCCCGGCTTCGTGTGGACCTTCGGGCACCTGTTGATGCTGGCCGGTCTTGTCATGTTCGGCTGGGTGTTCGCCGGGCTGCGCCGCGCGGTACCGGGCAGAACCGCGAAGGCGTTCGGGGCGATCGGGTTCGTCGGGCTCGGTGCGGTCATCGTGCAGATCTGCGTCGACATCGTCGTCGGATTCATGTCCAGTGACGCGGCGACCAAGGACCACAACTTCGAACGGTTCCAGGAGATCCCCGGCGTGCTTCCGGTTGTCTACACGGTGGTGCCGCTGTTCTTTTACGTCGGGCTGCTCGCATTGACGACCCTGGGTGCCGTCGTGCGGCCGCGCTCGTTGCCGTGGTGGACCCCTGTGCTGATCCTGGTGGGCACCGCCGTTGCCGGGGTGAACCTGGACTATATTCCCGAAGCTGGCGTCCTGTACCTGATCGCCTTCCTGCCACTCGTGCTGCGCACCACCCGGACCGCGCCGGTGGGCGCTTGAGGACTGCGGATCACCGGGCTGTACCGACGGCAGATCTGTGGAGTGGATTGGATGCGATCTGATGACCGTCGGAGAGCTGCCGCTGTGGCGGCGCCTGCCACCGTCGTGGCAGCCGTTCGTCGCGGACGCTGGCGTGGCGTTGGTGGTGCTCGCGGTGCTGTACGTCCCACTGGTGATCCCTCGGCCGCAGCAGCCCGGGCCCTACTCGCCGTGGGCCTGGGTGCTGCTGGCCGGGTCGGCGCTACCACTGGTCGTCCGGCGGCGGTTCCCCATCGTCTGTCTCGTCGTCATCTACCTCTCGCTCGTCGCATACAACAGCGTTGACCGGGCGGTGTCCCAACCGATCGGCTGGGGAGTGCTGGTGGCCATCTACTCGATCGCGTGGGTCGGCCGGCGCTGGCATCAGGTCTGTGTCATGGTGCTGATCGCCGTGACCAGCCTCGCCAGCGTGAAGAGCCCGACAACCGCAGCGATCGGACTGCTCACCTGCTCGGCGGCGCTGCTGCTCGGCACGCTCGCCCGGCGCCGCGACATGCGCCTGCGGGAGCTGGCCTACCGCGCCGGGCAGCTCGAACGCGACCGGGAGGCTCAGGCGGCGCACGCGGTGGCCACCGAGCGGGCCCGGATCGCCCGGGACATGCATGATGTGCTCGCCCACGCGGTCAGCTTGATGATCGTCCAGGCGGAGGCGGGAGCGGCGGTCGTGCGTACCTCACCGGAGCGGGCGGAGAAGGCGCTCGACGCGATCGCCGGCGCCGGTCGGGACGCGATGGTCCAGCTCCGCCGCACGCTGGGCATGTTGAAGGAGGATCAGGACACGGGGGTCCGTACGCCGCAGCCGACCCTGGCCGCCATTCCCGTACTGATCGACCAGGTGCGCGAGACCGGGGTGGCGGCGTCCTTTACGGTGTCCGGTGCACGGCGTGCGGTGCCGCCGGACACCGAGGTGGCCGCGTACCGGATCGTCCAGGAGGCCTTGACCAACACGCTCAAGCACGCGGCCGCGCGTACGGTGACGGTCGCGCTCGACTGGGGGGATGAGCTCATCATCACGATATGCGACGACGGTTCCGGCGACAGCGCGCTCGGCATTGCGGGGGCCGGTAGCGGGCTGATCGGCATCCGTGAGCGCGCCGCGGCGTGCGGCGGTTGGGCGGACGCGCGGGCCGGCACACACGGCTTCACCGTGACCGCATCCCTCCCGGTGACGGCCCGATGAGCATTCGGATCGTTGTCGCCGACGACCAGGAATTGGTGCGTGGCGGATTCGCGATGATCCTGGACGCCCAGCCGGACTTCGAGGTCGTGGCCGAGGCGTCCGACGGCGTGGAGGCGGTCGCCGCTGTGCTGCGCCACCAGCCCGACGTGGTGCTGCTCGACATTCGGATGCCGCAGATGGACGGCATCCAAGCAGCCCGGCGGGTGTGCGCCGAGACATCGACTCGGGCCCTGATGCTGACCACCTTCGACCAGGACGATTACGTCTACGACGCGCTCTACGCCGGGGCCAGCGGTTTCCTGCTCAAGGACGTCCGACGCGACGACCTGGTGCACGCCGTCCGGGTGGTGGCCGCCGGGGATTCGCTGCTGGCACCGGCCGTGACCCGGCGACTGATCGCCGACCTGACGGCACGCCGGCCGCGTAACGGGTCGCCAGCGATCGGCCTGGAGGCACTGACCGTGCGGGAGCGGGAGACCCTGGGACTGCTCGGTCGTGGCCTGTCCAACGCGGAGATCGCCGCCTCGATGGTGGTCAGCGAACATACCGTGAAGACACATGTCAGCAACGTACTGAGCAAGCTGGCTCTGCGTGACCGGGTACAGGCCGTCATCGCCGCGTACGAATCCGGCCTGATCGCCCCCGGCTCGGCCTGAGGTCGAGTATCCGGGCCCCGCAGAGGACGCGATGCCGAGCCAGCACACCAGCGCCAGGCTGGTGGCCACGATCCGCTCGCGTAGCCGGTCCAGATGCTCGTCCACGGTGTCCATGATGGACAGTGCGGTGCCCACCTGCCGCCCATCAGTCGCACGCGGCTGGCCCGGACCACACCCGCTTGGAGGTTGCTGCTGCGGCTCGGTGGTGTGGTGGGGTGCGGTTGGTCTGAGGTCCTGGTGATGAGGGGACGTGAGTCCCGGATGGTTGGGGAGGTTCGGCACGAGCGCCCGGTGCGGGCTCGGGATGACGATGGGTGTGTCAACGGGAGCACGGCAGGAGGCCGGAAATGCGCACCGCACACATCCACCAGGTTAACCACCTCGAGCGGGTCGAGGCCCCGGGGAGCATGCTCACCAAGACGGCCGCCAAGGCACTGGCGGTGCTGCGCTACGCCACCGGGTTCGTCTTCCTGTGGGCGTTCGCGGACAAGACCTTCGGGCTGGGCTACTCGACCCCGGAGGCGAGGGCCTGGATCCATGGCGGTAACCCCACCAAGGGTTTTCTGGCCTCGGTCGATACGGGCCCGTTGCAGGGCTTCTTCCACACTATCGCTGGTACCTGGTACGCCAACTGGCTGTTCATGCTCGGCCTGCTCGGTATTGGCGTGGCGTTGACCGCCGGGATCGGGCTGCGTATCGCCGCCGCGTCCGGCACGCTGATCATGGCCGGTATGTGGCTGGCGGAGTTCCCCCTGGCCCAGCACACCGTCAAGGGTGCCCCGACCGGTTCGACCAACCCGCTGACCGACTACCACGTCATCTACGCGGCGGTGCTGATCGTCCTGGCCACGGCCTACGCCGGTCACACCTGGGGCCTCGGCCGCCGCTGGGCCAAGCTCCCCCTCGTCCAGCGCAACCGGTGGCTCATCTGAACACCCGCACCACCCGCGAAGCCCGGGGAGACAGCCGACGGCTGCCTCAACCGGGCTTCAGCGTGCGACCGCGCAGGAGACCGTAGCTCTTCTCCACAGCGCCGGCACCGGCCGGCGGTCGCGCGAGGCAACAACGGGACTTGGTCACCGAAGCATGCGCGTCCGGATCGTTCCTGGATCGTGTCAGGAACGGATAGACCGTGTTCCGATGATGCTCGCGAGCGGCCCGGCGACGGCGTCGACGTGCTCGATGCGTGGCTCGAACGGGTCGGCCGGCGCATGCGCTGAGCGGCAAAATCACACGCCGAGCAGCCACCGTCCACACCGGACTGGCCGGCAGCGCAAAACGCGGCCTGCCGGGGAAGCCAGCGGGCCGCGGTGTGCGAGGCGGTCAGGGACGCGAACCGGTTCGTCAGACGTTTACTTGCCGTAGGTGCCGGTCGACCACAGCACGGCGTGGTCGGTGTTGCGGTAGAGGACCAGGTTGCCGTCGTCCTGGAGTACCAGGGTGCCGGCGCCCTTGCCGTAGGTGTTGGAGGCCCAGGCGACGCCGCCCTCGGACTTGTAGGCCACGAGGTTGCCGTCAGGCTGGTTGACGAACCACGAGTCGGCCCGCATGCCGAAGGCCCACAGCGCCGTCTTGCCGTTCTTGTACAGCACGAGGTTGCCGTCGAAGTCTTGCAGGACCAGCGAGTAGATCCCGTTCGGTGAGGTGATCTTCTGGCCCAGCACGAGCGCCTGCCCGGTGTTGAGCTGGTGCGCCCTGGCGGCGGGTGACGGCGGGGCCGGTGCGTGACAGCACGTGTTTGACGCCCAGATCACCCTGTGGTCTTCATCGGCGTAGTACACGAGATTGCCGTCGTTCTGTAGCACCAGGGTGGCCGCCCGGCCGTTGATGTCGGCCGCCCACCAGTAGGCCTGATGGTGCGAGTCGTACGTGGCCACGAACCCGGAGTACTGGGTGTTGTACAGGTACTTGACGGCGGAGTTCATCCCCGCCGCCCACAGCGCCCGCTTGCCGTACTCGTAGAGCACCAGGTTGCCGTCGAAGCTCTGCAGTACCAGTGAGAAACGCCCGTCCGGCGAGGTGATCCGGTCCCGGCTGGTGCCCGCGACCAGGCCCTGACCCGGTTTGATCCGGTCGCTCGCCGTCGGGCCGGGCGGCAGGCAGCCGTCCGGCCACTGCCAGTAGCCGAACGCGACCTGCGACCAGTTGACCCAGCTGCCGAGCGAGGTGGACAGCGTCACCCAGGCACTGACCTCCTCGATCTCGTCCGACGGCACGACCGCCGACGTCGACTGCCCAGGCTGCAGCGTGCCCTCGGCCGCGATGAAGTCGCCGTGCCGGATCTGGTAAGGCAGGGCCACGCCCCCGGCCGGATTCCGCATGCTGACCAGGCTGGTGTGGCCGCATTGGTACGTCACCGAGCCGGTCGGCATGATGGATGGCCCGATTTTCTGGCGCGGTAGCCGCTGACCCTTTCCGGCTCCTCCGTGCATCTACCGGTCGGAGGGCCCATGGAGGGGAGCACGGGTGCAGGTTGACGACGAGCACGAATACGTCGAGTACGTCCGGTTGCGGTTGCCACGGCTGCACCGGGTTGCGTACCTCGTCCTCGGTGACGAGCACCGTGCCCAAGACGCGGTGCAGAACGCGCTGACGACCCTGTACCGACGGTGGTCGCGGCGTGGCCAGGTCGACAACCTCGACGCCTACGTCCACACGATGGTCGTGCGGGCCTGCCTGGCCGACCAGCGCCGGCCCTGGGCGAGCGTCTTTCTGCGGGCCGAGGCACCGGACACCGAGGTCGCGGAGAGTGGCGGACTGGTCGACGAGCGACTCGCCATACGTCAGGCCCTCCGCTGTCTGCCGGAGCGGCAGCGGATCGTTGTCGTGCTGCGGTTCTTGTGTGACATGTCGATTGCCGACGTGGCCGCGACGCTGGGCCGGTCCGAGAACACGGTCAAGAGCCACACCGCGGCGGCGTTGCGCACGCTGCGTGACGCGTTCGAGCCGCCGGCCGCCGGTGTCGAGCCGCAGCTGAGGAGGTCGCTGTGAGCGCTGAGGAGAAGCTGCGGTGGTACGCCGCGCTGGACGACGTCCCGCCCCCGCGCATGCTGGCCGAGGACGTGCTCGTCACCGCCCGGAGGAAGGTCCGCAACCGACGCATCCGGTTGGCCGCGACGGCCGGGCTCGCCACCGCGCTGGTCCTGATCGGCGTCGCCGTCGCGGTGCCGCGCCTGGACGCCTCGCCGGTGCCGACGCACCCGTCGCCGTCGGTCGTGCCGTCGACACCGTCACCGACCGCCCCGCCGCTGCACTGCCGTGCCGAGGCGCTTCCCGAGCCGGGCGGCCTGACCCCGGCGCAGCGGATGGCGAGAGCGATCGACCCTTCGGGCCGGTACATCGTCGGCACGTACGCCTCCGGCCCGGACACCGTCGGCCTGCTCATGTGGACGGACGGCGACCTCCGGCAACCGGCCGCCGCGAAGGTGTTCGCGGCGACGGCCGTCAACAGTCGAGGCGTCGTGATCGGCAAGGCGCCCGACCGCGACGGCTACAAGCACGCCGCGGTCTTCCGTGACGGCAAGGTCAGCTTGCTGCCCCGACCGGCCGGAACGATGTACAGCTCCGCGTTGGCCATCAACACCCATGGCGACATCGTCGGCACTGTCAGCGGGAATGATCTTCCCAAGTACGGAGGCAGCACCGAGGACCTGCCGATCCTGTGGCCGGCAACCGGCGGCTACGTGTTGCTCCAAACCGGCCAGGACGACCTGTGGCCGCACACCGCCGCCGCCATCGGTGACGACGGCGTGATCCTCGGCACCGTACTGCGCAGCGGAGGCGGTTTCACCATCTCCCTGCCGTACCGGTGGAACGCCGACCGGACCGGTGCTCTCCTCCCACTGCCTCGCCCGCTGACCACCAAGTCCGCCGGCGTGGCCGCGATGGCCGGCCAATGGGCGGCCGGTTCGGCCGGCGACCTTCCTCGCGCGCAGGCCCCATCACCGGCGCCCAGCCTCGATGTCCATTTTGGAACTCCGCAGGCGCACGTCCGCTGGAACCTGGCCACCGGCGCGTTCGAAGAGCTGGGCATCTTCTCGCCGTACGGGGTCAGCGCCACCGGCGCCATGATCGGTGCCGACGATCCGTACGCGAGGACGCCGGCGGTCTGGCGCGGCGGAACCGTAACGCCGCTGCCGCTGCTGGACCCGGGGCGTTCGTTCATGGTGTACGGCGGCGTCTCCGCCGACGGCACCACCGCGTTCGGCACCATGATGCCGCCGGTGTCCACCACGTCCGGCGACCCGAAGGGCCCCTATGACATGGTGCGCTGGAGGTGCTGAGCGTGCGTGCGCCGAAGATCCCGCCTCGATTCAGGTTGCGGTAAAGATCACTGCGCCCAACAGCGGCAGCCACGTTCGTCCCACATCACGCAGGGTGTCAGCGACATCCCGTACTTCGGCGGCACTGACATAGACGACGTAGTACTCGTCGTGGAGATGCCGCCACCGAGCACCGCGTGTGACAACGGATACGCGCCGTTCGAGGGTGTCGCGGTCGACAGCGGATTGCCGGGGATGAACGGGGCAAATCGTCGCGCGGGGTCATTGCGGCTGAGATCAATTCCGCGAAGCTGCCTGGGGCCTTAACCTGGTGCTCAACTGAAATTTGGCCATGGGTCAATCTCGGACGCCTAGCTTCCGTAGGTCGGCCCGCGAACATCGGTGCCGAAATCCCCACCACCTGGAGGTCCGGGCCCATGTCCCGTGCGCTCATAGGGCGAGTCACCGTCGCCTTATCCTTGTCAGCAGCTGGTTTAGCCAGCCCGTTGTTCGCCGGCTCGGCGTCCGCCAATACGGCTGGGACGGGTCTGGTCATCAGTGAGGCGTACGTCAACGGTGGCTCGTCCGGTGCGAGCTACATCAACAAGTTTGTCGAGCTGTACAACCCGACGTCGAGTGCGATCTCGCTGAGCGGTGACACGCTGCAGTACCGTGCGCCGACGAGCACGGTCGTGCCGAGTGGTGCGCAGGTGTTCGCGTTGTCGGGGACGGTGGCCGCGCATGGTCACTTCCTGATCCAGTTGCCGAGTAACGGTGCCGGCGGCGATGCGCTGCCCGCGCCGGATTTGAACACCGGCGGGAGCATCAATCCGGGTGCGGGTGGTGGCACGCTGTTCATCGCGGCCAGCGCCGCGGGTGTGCTGCCCACCGACGTCTCGGTGATCGACAAGATCGGCTGGGGGAACAGCAACTCCCCGGAGGGCACCGCCGCGGCCGGGAACTCGGTCGTTTTGAGTTTCCAGCGGGACGCGGCCGGTACGGACACGGACAACAACGCCGCTGACTTCCGTACCGCGACGCCGACGCCGCAGAACGCGGCGTCCGACGGTGGCTCGGTGGCCGTCTCGGTGACGAACCCGGGCACGCAGAACGCGGCGGTCGGTGCGTCGCTGGCGCCGTTGACGCTCAGCGCGTCGGGTGGCAGCGCGCCGTACACGTGGACGGCGGCGGGGCTGCCCGCGGGTCTGGTGATCTCCGCGGCCGGGGTCGTTTCGGGGACTCCGACGGCGGCCGGGGTGTCGTCGGTGACGGTCACCGCGACCGACTCTTCCGGGGCGAGCGGGTCGGCGTCGTTCGACTTCAATGTCGCGACGGAGACGAAGGTCCTGCCGATCGCGGAGATCCAGGGCACGAACACCGACACGTCGCCGTACGTGGACAAGACCGTGACGACCGAGGGTGTCGTGACCGCCGTGTACCCCACCGGCGGGTTCAACGGCTTCTTCCTGCAGACCGGCGGCACCGGCGGTACCGAGGCCGAGGATGCCACGCCGGGTGCCTCCGACGCGATCTTCGTGTTCGGGTCGGGGTCGGTGGGCCAGGTCGCCATCGGTGACAGTGTCCAGGTCACCGGGACGGTCGCGGAGTTCCAGGGCGAGACCGAGATCACCTTCCCGGCCGTGACGAAGCTTGCCGCCGCGCTGCCCGCGGTCAAGCCGCTGCTGATCCCGTGGTCGCATCTGGCGACGGATGCGCAGAAGGAGGCGCACGAGGGTGAGCTGATCGCGCCCCAGGGCACGTTCACCGTGGCGGACAACTACAACGCGAACTTCTACGGCTCCTTCACCCTGGCCGCGGGTGACACGCCGCTGCGTCAGCCCACCGACGTGGGTGCGCCGGGCAGCGCCGAGGCGCAGGCCGCGGTCGCTGACAACGCCGCCCGGACGGTGACCCTGGACGACGGTGCGAGCTGGAACTACAGCAGCAGCGCGTACACCGGTGTGCCGCTGCCGTGGCTCACCCCCGGCAACCCGGTCCGGGTCGGGTCGAAGGTCACCTTCCACCAGCCGCTGATCCTGG
>NZ_JBICTV010000028.1:0-110098 GCF_043197855.1 Dactylosporangium sp. NPDC048998 | reverse complement strand
ACGGTGCTGGCGTTGTCCTTCTCGTTCGGCACCCGGAAGGTGACCTTGCTGTAGCCGCCCTGCACGGCCGAGGCGGAGCTGACCGTGACGTGCGCAGACGCCGGGCCGGGCAGCGCGAGAGCGGCCGCCGCGGCGGCGAGCACGGCGACGCCGGCACGAAGAAGGGCGGTACGACGCATCGATGATCCTTCCAGGTCTGTCTGACTAGCTCGGCGAGATGGTCGACGGGTGGTCGCTGCCACACGCCGGAAAGTTCTCGGGAACCCCGCGGCCGGTTCCGCCGACTACCTGCCGAGCGGCGACCGCATCCGGCGCCGTCGATACGTCTTCGGAGGTCTCCGCCATGTCCGTCGCCACCGACGTCTCCCCGCCCGCCGACGACCCGGAGGCACCACCGATCGCCGCACCCGCCTCGGCGCCGGGCCGGTCGTGGTCATGGTCGTGGTCGATCGTGCCGCTGCTGACCCGGCTGCACTTCTACGCCGGCATTCTCGTCGCGCCGCTGCTGGCCGTCGCCGCGGTCACCGGGCTGCTGTTCGCCTTCGCCCCGCAGCTCGACGGCCTCGTGTACGACAAGGAACTCCACGCCGTGCAGGCCGGACCGGGCCTGCCCAGGCCGCTGTCGGAGCAGGTCGCCGCCGCCGTCGCCGCCCACCCGACCGGCACCCTCGCGTCGGTGCTGCCCGCAGCGGCGCCGGACGCGACCACGCGGGTCGTGTTCAGCCTGCCCGAACTCGGCGAGAAGCAGCACACCGTCTACGTCGACCCGTACACCGGGCAGATCCGCGGGCAGCTCACCACCTGGTACAACGAGACGCCGCTCATGACCTGGCTCGACGATCTGCACCGCAACCTGCACCTCTATGATCTCGGCCGGGTGTACTCCGAGGTCGCCGCCAGTTGGCTGTGGGTCCTCGTCCTCGGCGGCCTGATCCTGTGGTGCAACCGCCAGTGGCGCACCCGCGGCATCCGCCGCCGCGGCCGCGCCGAGGCTACCCTGCTCTACGACCTCACCGCGGCCAAGGGCGTGCGCCGCACCCGCGGCATGCACGCCGCCACCGGCGTCTGGCTCGTCGTCGGCCTGCTCTTCCTGTCGGCCACCGGCCTGACCTGGTCCCGGTGGGCCGGCGAGAACTTCACCCTGGCCCTGGACAAGCTGCACGCCCACCAGCCGGACCTCGATACCGCCATCGCCGCCGGTGCGGCTCCGGCGGCTTCCGGGGGCCATCACGGCGGAGGCACGACGGGCGCCGCGCCCGGCGACCCGGCCCAGATCGACACGGTACTGCACGTCGCCCGCGGCGCCGGGATGACCGGCCCGATCATCATCACCCCGCCGGCCGAGGCCGGGCAGGCGTGGACCGTGGCCGGGGACGACCGGGTCTGGCCGGTCGGCCTCGACCGCATCGCCGTCGACCCCGCCACGGCGACGGTGACGGCCCGCTCCGACTTCGCCGACTGGCCGCTGCTGGCCCAGCTGTCCAAGCTCGGCATCCAGGCCCACATGGGATACCTGTTCGGCCTGGCCAACCAGATCCTGCTCGCGGCCCTCGCACTCGGGCTGCTGTGCGTCATCGTCTGGGGCTACCGCATGTGGTGGCAGCGCCGCCCCACCCGCGCCGCCCGGCGCGCCCCGCTCGGCGCACCGCCGGCCCGCGGCGCGTGGCGGCGGCTGCGCCTGCCCCTGCTCATCGCCGGCGTCCTGGTCACCGCGGCGATCGGCTGGGCGCTGCCCACCTTCGGCGTCACCCTCATCGGGTTTCTGGTCATCGACGTCGTCGTCGGGCTGGTCCGGCGGGGCCGACGTCAAGCCGCCGTGCCGACCTCACCGGCGCCGGCGAATGCCTGACCGCTGACGAGCTCGGGCGTACCGGGCGGTGTTCCAGCAGCGCCCCGCCCGGTACGCTCGCCCCGCAGTCTTCCGGCGCGGCGGCCGGAACCCCGATGTCGGTGGCGGCGCACCGGCACGAACCTGTGAGCCGGCCCAGGGCCGGGTCGCTTCCCTCGTGAAGGAGTGCCGCCGTGCCACCCACCGCCGCCACCAAACCGGACGACGCCGCAGAGGCGTCGGCCCGGACGCGCTCTCGCGACGCCTGGTACAGGGCGCTCGCCGTCGCCGTCGTCGCGCTGACGGCGACCGTCGCGGTCGTCCTGTTCACGCGCGGCGACGATGCCGGCAGCGCCGCCGGGACAGCACCGGCGGCCGATATCGGCGCCGGCCCGGTCGACCGGGAACTCACCGTCACGATCACGAACCGCACCGCGAGCCCGCCGACCAGCCGGATCGAGATCGCCCGCGGCAGCACCATCCGGATCACGGTCACCTCGGACGCCCAGGACGAGCTGCACGTGCACGGCTACGACCGCAAGGCCACCCTCACCCCCGGCCAGCCGGGCTCGGTGCAGTTCCGCGCCGACACGCCCGGCCTGTTCGAGGTGGAGACCCACATCAGCGACCTGGTGCTGTTCCAGCTCGTCGTGCGGTAAACGCCGCCGCGGGTCGTCGAACGACCGCCAGCCGGCGCCGGGGTGCGGCCGCGGCCACGCGGCGCCGGCGTCGCGGTCGTCCACCGGCGAATCACCCGTGCAGTCGGTGCAGGACCTCCCGGCATGCCTCCGCGCACCGCAGCGTCGCCTGCGAGCACATCCGGCAGTGGTCGTGGTGGTGGGCGTGCTTGCCGCACAGCTCGGCGCTGTGCTCGCAGGCCATCACGCACGCCTCCAGCATCGAGCTCAGCAGCGCGGCGTCGGCGCCCCGGCTGACCAGCCGGCGGCCCGCCGCCACTACGTCGGCGCAGTTCAAGTCCCGGACGATCGCGTCCTGCAGCACGCGGACGTCATCCTCGGCGACCATGGCGGCCGCGCAGGTGGTGACGGCCTCCTCGCACGCCACCATGGCGTCGATCACCGCCGCCAGCCGCTCGCTGCTCACCTCCGGGCGAAAACTCACGGCGAACGTGTCAAGGAGCTCCCGGGTCTGCGACATGGCCATCCTCCCGACGTCCGGTAGAGACTGCACGCAACTACCACGGAAGCGACGCCCGAAACCGGGCTGGCCCGGCCTGGTCCGGGTGGGTCAGGCCGGGATGCGCAGCGGCGTGGCGCCGCCGATGCCGATGAAGTCAAGGCCCGGGTTGCCGCTGGCGATCGCCCGCGCCGCCTGCGCCCGCCAGGCGGCCCGGCGGGCGGCGGCGTGCCCGAGCCGCCAGAGCAGGTCCAGCAGCAGCACCGGCAGCAGCCGAGGAGAGGCGACCAACTCGTCGACGGTGCCGAAGACCGTCTGCGCGGCGAGGTGGCCGGCCCGGCGTACCACGGTCGCACGCGAGTGGTGCCCGCCCTCGGCGCCGAACAGGTACTCCCCCACCGGCACCCAACGCGGCGACCGGGTCACCCGCGGCGGCAGCGGCTCGAGCACGTGCGAGGCGGCCTGCAGCAGCGAACCGAGGACCACCCACGCCAGCGGCTGCGCCAGGAGCGCCGAGCCGGCGATCGCATGCGGCCGCAGCTCGTACGCGGCGTTGGCGAGGGCGTACAGGGCCGCGACCAGTACCACACCGCTCGCACCCCAGAGCGGATCGCGCTCCTTCACCGCCCACCACAGCCACCACACCGCCAGGCCCGCGGCGGCGGGCAGGGACGTATTGACCGGCAGCGACCCGAGCGGCAGCGCACAGCACGCCGCGAGCATCGAGGCCACGATGAGCGGCATGCAGACCGCGTGCCCGACCCTGGCCAACGCGGTCCGGTGGAAAATCAGGTTCAGATACGCCTGGTACCGCAGGTTCAGCACCGTGACGTTCGTGCTGGGCGTGACGGTGGCGATGGCCCACCAGCGGGCCAGCGGGCTGCCGCCCTCCACCGCCGGCGCGAACCACGCGGGCGCGTGGCGCAGCCAGAACAGCTGCCCGCGGCTCGGCGCCACCCAGATCTCCGCGGCCACCCCGTCGACGCGACGCAGGTACCGATCGATCGAACCGTCCATCCGGGTCCCCGATCATCCGCCCTCGTGCCGTCGAGCCGCACGTTACACGGATCCCCTCGACGACCGGGTGCTCCCGTTTCCGCGCCGGGTCGACGCCGGTGAGGATCAGGCCGCGGCGCCGGCGCCGTGGTGGTGTGGGGCCGGTTCGCGGCGACGCCAGTTGGCGGGGATGGTCTCGTCGAGGACGTCGTCGATGGTGATCACGCCGAGAAGGTGGTGGTCGTTGTCGACGACGGGCAGGGTGGGCAGATTGTAGTCGGCCATCAGGGTGGCGATCTCGATCTGGTCGGCGTGGGCCGGCACGTGGACCGGGTCCGGATCGGCGGTGGTGTGCAGGGTGGCGTCCGGATCGGCCTGCAGCAGGGCGACCAGCCCGATCGCGCCGGCCAGGCGGCCGTCGGGGGTGAGGGTGTAGACGGTGGCGAGGGCCTCGGGTTGGGTGGTGGTGGCCTGGTGGACGGCCTGGAGCGCCTCGTGCACAGTGGTGTGTCCGGGCAGGGCGAGGGCGTCGACGCCCATCAGGCCGCCGGCGGTGGCGTTGTGGTAGCCGAGCAGGGTGGTGACCTTGACGCGGTGCTGGTCCGGTAGGAGTCCGAGTACCGGCAGGCGCCGCTCGTGCGGCAGTCCGGCGATGGCGTCGGCGGCTTCGTCGGCGCGCATGTGGGCGATCACATCGGCGACCTCGGCGTCGCTGCGGTCGGCGAGCAGGTGGCTTTGCTGGTCGTCGTCGAGTTCTTCGAAGACGTCGGCCTCCAGTTCGGGGTCGGCGTGCACCTGGGTGAGGATCTCCCGTTGCTCCGGGGCGGAGGCGTCTTCCAGCAGGTCGGCCAGTTCGGCGGGTTTGAGGCGGCGCAGCCGGGCCAGCGGGTGGCGAACACGCAGGGATGGCTGGTGGCCGATGAGCGGCTCGAACGCGAGCCAGTCGCGGAACGGGTGGTGCGGGTGGTGGCCGGGGCGGTGCAGCCAGCGCAGGCGGTGGACGTCGACGCCGGACAGCACCCACCCGCCGGCCGGGCCGGCGGTCAGTTCGACGTCGTGGGCGTGGACCAGCCGGGCGTTGGCGGTGTCGAGCAGCCGGTGGCCCAGCACGTCGGCGCGTAGCAGTACCTCCCCCTCGCGGCGTTGGAAGGCGCGCAGGTCGACGCGGGCGCTGGCGAGTTCGACACGGTCGGGCTGCCAGGCGCGTACCACCTCGGCGGGGATGAACACCTGCCGCCGGCCGAGTTCGGCGACCAGGCCGGTGACCGGCGGATAGCCGCCGTCGGCGGGCAGCCGCACGATGACGTCGACGAGATGTCCCAGCCGCTGGCCTCGCGCGTCGATCGCGGCGGTCTTCAGCAGCCGTGACAGCATCAGCCGGGGCGCCCGGGCCGGACCGGTGGCGAACGGGGTGGTGGCCGCGGAATTCACCGCGTCACCCCCTTTCTGGGGACGTTTCCCAGCGTTTCACCTTCTAGTGTCCCAGGGCGAGCTGTGCCACCCGGACCGCGACGAGCGCAACGGCGATGACCAGGTAGCCGCGCAGCACCACCAGGCCCAGCCGCCGTCCGGCCGACAGGCGCGGCCGTGCCAGCAGCGCCAGTGGGGGCATCCGCCATGAGGCACGCTGTGACCGGTCGATCGGGGGCATGGCCGGTCTGGGGTGGCGGCGGCGGTCCACTACCAGCCATGCCGCGCCGAGCAGCCCGAGCAGGGCGCCCGCGGCGAGGATGGCCAGCATCTGGGTGACGGTGATCCTGGGGTACAGGACGCTGACGGTCAAGATGATCGACAGCGTCACCAGCACGCCGATGACGGCCGAGGTGAACAGGTTGGTGCCCCAGCGGTTGACCCAGGGGCCCAGCACCGCCCGGTCGTTGCACAGCAGCAGCAGGAACACCGTCGCCGAGGGCAGCAGCACCCCGGCCAGGGTCTGCACCCCCTCCGTCAGCAGCCCCAGCGGGGAGCCGGGAACGACCACGATGACCGCCGAGGCCAGCAGCAGCAGGGCGAACACCGCGTAGAACGCCTTGGCCTGCCGCGGCGTGCGATGCAGCGAGTGCTTGAGCCCCAGCACGTCACCGATGGCGTACGAGGTGGCCAGGCCGACCGCGGCCGCCCCGATGATCGAGGCGTCGATCAGCGCGATCGCGAACAGGATGCCCGCCACCTGGCTGACGTACCGGTCCAGGCCGGCGGCGACCCCTGCGGCGTCGGTGAAGTGCCCGAACTCGGGGCGGCCGCCGAACGCGGCGGCGGCGGCGCACATCATCGCCGCCGCGCCGACCACGACGATGACGATGCCGATCCACAGGTCGACCTGCTCGTAGCGGATGAATCGCGGTGTGATCCGCTTGTCGATCACGTAGGACTGCTGGAAGAACAGCTGCCACGGCGCGATCGTGGTGCCGACGATCGCGATGATCAGCAACAGCACCGTGGACAGTTCGCCGGTCGGCATGCCCGGCACCACGAAGTCTCGGCCGACCTGCCCCAGCGGCGGGTGGGCCAGCACCACCACGGGAATCAGCGCCAGGGAACCGGCCACCAGGATCATGCAGGCCCGTTCGAACCGCTGGAACGAGCCGGTACTGGCCGCGGCGACCACCGCCACGGCGGCCACCAGCACACCGGGGACCTTGGGCAGACCGAGATAGCCCAGCCCGAGGCTGATGCCGATGAACTCCGTGACGATGGTCAGCGCGTTGAGCAGGAACAGGTCGATCACGCTGAACGCGCCCCAGAACCGCCCGTAGCGTTCGAGGATGAGCCGGGCATGTCCCACTCCGGTCACCGCGCCCAGCCGCAGGACCATCTCCTGGTTGACGTACAGCACCGGCACCAGCAGCAACAGCGTCCACAGCAGCCGGGTGCCGTAGTTCTGCCCGGCCTGGGTGTAGGTGCCGAACGCGCCGGCGTCGTTGTCGCCCACCATCACGATCAGGCCCGGGCCGATGATCGCCAGCAGGGTCTTCACCCTGGTCGACAGACCCCGGCGGACTTCGGTGTCGTCGGCCGCGATGCTGCCCAGCGCACCCCGGATGTCTCCGGTGCGCACCGGGTCCAGTACCGCCTGCTCGTCTGCGGTGCGTGTGTGCGTCCTGGCCATCGCACACCCCCTTTCCCGCGTCGGGCGGGATTGAGGCGGCACGCGCAGCTGGCTCGATGGGGTACAGCATCAAGCGGTCGGGCGAAAGTCCTGGTCAGCGGGTGCCGCGAGCGAACCGGGGAAGGTCAAGAACAGGTGGAAGCGGACGATATCCGCCGGGACTGGAATCCACTGCGCTCGCCTCCCTCCGTGCCGGGCGTTGCAGCATCGCACCGCAGGTCGAGGCTCACTCGCGCGTACGAGGTCCGTCCGATCATTGTGCGCGCGTACGCGTTCGGCCGACAAACCCGGCCGGCTCTCATCGCGCACGACGGTTACCGGGCGGAGCGGTCCTGCAGCGACGGGTCGGCGGCGATCATCGCCTCCAGGGGCAGCAGCGCGGACCCCGTCGCGACGGCGTCGCCGCCGAACGCCGCGTCCAGCAGCCGGAACTGGCTTCCCGGCCGGGGCAGGCTGTGGCGGCGGACGGCCGCCTCGATCGGGCCGCTCAGCGACTCCATCAGCCGCAGCCCGACCCAGCCGCCGATCACGATCCGCTCCGGGCCGGTCAGGTTGACCATGCCGCCGAGCGCGGCGCCGAGGCAGTCGACCACGTCGTCGACGATGGCCGATGCCGCCGGGTCGCCGTCGGCGGCGGCCGCGAGGAGCTCGCCGATCGCGCGCCATCCCGAGCCTTCGAACCGCCCGCCCGAACGGCGCCAGGCGTCGAGGATCGCGTCGGCGCCCAGGTACGCCTCGACGCAGCCGCGGTTGCCGCAGCGGCAGACGCGGCCGCCCCGCTCGATGACGGTGTGCCCCCACTCGCCGGCGCTGGAGTGCGCGCCCTGCAGCAGCCGGCCCTCGGTCACCACGCCGAGGCCGACGCCGCGGCCGAGCAGGGCCACGAGGGCATGGTCGGCGCCGCGGGCGTTGCCGAACCACAGCTCCGCGCGGGCCTGCATCTTCGCGCCGTTCTCGGCCAGCACCGGCATGCCGACGTCGCACAGCGAGGCGACGGGGACCGGCGGCCAGCCCAGGCTCTGCGCGTACAGCATCTGCCGCCCGTCCGCGGCGACCTCGACCAGGCCGGGCAGGCCCAGGCCGATGCCCAGCAGGGTCGGCCACCGCGCGGCGTTGCGCTCGCGCAGGGCCTCGAGGGCGTCCTGCAGGTCGACGCTGATCTTCTCCGGCGACTCCTCGGCCGCGCCGCCGCGGAACTCGCGGTCGATGCGGTGCATCGCGAGATCGAACATCTCCACGGCGACGCCGCGCTCGCCGATGTCGGCGCCGATCGTCACGGCGCTCTCGGCGCGCGGGGCGATGACCGCGATCGGCCGGCCGCCCTTCGACGACATCGAGCCGCGCTCCTCGACGAGGCCGTCGGCGATGAGGTCCGCGACGAGGTTGGCGGCCGACGCCGTCGACAGCCCGCTGTGCCGCGCGATCTCCGCTCGCGTGGTCTGCTGGGCGAGGATGACGTGCCGCAGCACCAGCGCCCGGTTGCGCTGCCGCAGCGTGGTGACCGTCGACACCTCGGGCAGGCTGGTGGTGTGCCGACCGGCGGCGGGCTCGGCGCTCATGGTTGCTTGATCATACTCGGTGTCAGTCCACGGTCAGTTCGATCGCGCGCAGCCGGGCGGCGGTGGTCGCGCGGGCGACGATGCGGTCGCCGTGCCAGTGCACCTCGAACGAGCCGTCGCCGTCCACCCGCCATCCGGAGGGCCGGTGCTCCAGCGGGAAGTGCAGTTCCTCGCCCGCCGCCACGCTGATCGGCGCGGTCTCCCCGGCCGTGTAGGGCTCGCCCGCCGGGTGGTGCCACACGCGCGTGGTGTCGAACTCGCCGAAGCGGTCCCGGAACCGGGCCCGCTGGTCGATGTAGCCCCAGCCGGGCACGCTCAGCGGCGCGCGGCCGAACATCGCGTTGACGACGTCCGGGCGTCGCTCGCAGGCCGGCAGTGCGACGGCGTCGAGGTACCGCTGCAGGATCCGCCATGCTGTGGCGGCGTCGACGCCGGAGGCCGGGTCCGCGATGAGCTCCCAGCCGTCGGGCCGCCGCGCCGACAGCGGCGAGGTGCGGGTGTCGAGCTTCTTCCACGGCCAGAAGTTCCAGCCGATGCCGTGCTGCTCGTAGAGGCGGTGCGCGGTGTAGATCCACTCCGGCGTGTTCTCGCCGCCCTCGCCCATGTAGATGGGCAGGCCGAGGCGGTACCGGGCGTCGAGGTAGGGCTGGATGCTCGAACGGTCGGGCGAGCACCAGTAGCGGTGGAACTGCAGGGCCGAGTTGGGGTCGAGCACCTCCGTGAAGATCGACCAGTTGGTCGCCCAGTGCGAGCCCTCGTAGACCAGCAGGTGGTCCGGGTCGACGGCCCGGATCGCGGCGGTCAGCTCCCGGTACAGGTCGACGAGCTCTGCGGCGTAGACGTGCTGCCACTCGTTCGGCAGGGGTTCGTTGAGCAGGTCGTAGCCCAGCACGACGGTGCGGTGACGGTACCGCCGGGCGATCTCCCGCCACAGCTCGACGGTCAGCCGACGGTACCGCTCGTCCATGAACAGCTCGGGCCGGCCGTTGGGCGAGTCGTCGATGTTGGTGCCGGTCTGCCCGCCGGGCGCGCCGTGCAGGTCGAGCAGCACCCACAGGTCGTGCCGCTCGCACCAGTCCAGCAGGGCGTCCACGTGCGCGAATCCCTCCGGCAGGAAGCGGCCGGCGTCGTCGACGAGGACGCGGGAGTTCAGCGGCAGCCGGACGTGGTCGTAGCCCAGCGCGGCGATCTCGGCGATGTCGGCCTCGGTGACGAACGTGGCGCGGAACCGGGCCCAGAACTCGCTCGCCCGGCCCGGCCCGACGAGCCGCTCGACGTGCCGCTCGATCTGCCGCGGCGAGCTCAGCTCGTCCCCGAACCGCCACATGTACCCCTCGGGCAGCAGCCAGTTGCCGAGGCCGATGCCCCGCAGCAGCAGCGGGTGGCCCGCGCCGTCGAGCAGCTGGGCGCCGCCGGCGCGGACGAAGCCGGAGAGTCGCTTGCGCATGAAGTGAACGCCTTTACTCATTTGAGGCCGGACATGGTGAAGCCCTGCACGACGAACCGCTGCAGGACGACGAACACGGCGAGGACCGGCACGACCATGAGGGTCGCGGCGGCCATCTGCAGGGACGGGTTGGTGGCGATCTGCCGGTTCAGCAACGACACCCCGACGGAGAGGGTGTAGAGCCGTTGGTCGTCGGCGACGATGAGCGGCCACAGGAAGCTGTTCCACCCGGCGATGAAGGCGAGCACGGCCTGCACCGCGAGGATCGGCCGGGACAGCGGCAGGACGATGCGCAGGAAGATCCGCACCTCCCCGGCGCCGTCGATGCGGGCCGCCTCCAGCATCTCCGTCGGGATCGTGGACATGAACTGGCGGAACAGGAACACGCTGAACCCCGAGACCAGGCCGGGCAGCGCGATGCCCAGCAGCGTGTTGGTGAGCCCGAGGCCGTTCAGGATGAGGTACGTCGGGACCATGGTCACCTGGACGGGGATCATCATCGTGACGAGCACCAGGAAGAACAGCGGCTCCCGGCCGCGGAAGCGGAACTTCGCGAACCCGTAGCCGGCCATCGCCATGAGCAGCACGCCGGCCATCCCGACGAGGACGACGGCGACGGTGTTGGCGAGGTACCGGCCGAAGTCGAGCTCCTCGAACAGCTGCCGGAAGTACTCCAGCGTCGGCTGCCGCGGCAGAACCTTCGGCGGATAGGCGACGGACTCGCTGCGCGGCTTCACCGACCCGAACACCATCCACACGAACGGGAACGCGGTGACGAGGGCACCGACGCCAAGCACTCCGCCGACGACGACGGTGAGGTTCCTACGCTTCGGCATCGGCGCGCACCACCCGCAGTTGCAGCAGCGTGACCGCCGCGATGACGACGAACAGGACCACCGACCCGGCGCTGGCGTAGCCGAACTGGCTGACGGAGAAGCCCTTCTGGTACAGGAACAGCGAGATGCTCGTCGACTCGCCGAGCGGGCCGCCCTTGGTGAGCACGAACGGCTCGTCGAAGAACTGCAGCCAGGCGATGGCGGTCGTGACCGTGACGAACAGGATCGCGAAGCGCAGCAGCGGCACGACGATCGAGACCGTCTTGCGCAGCTCGCCGGCGCCGTCGAGGGACGCGGCCTCGAGGTACTCCTTCGGCACGCTCTGCAGGGCGGCCAGGAAGATGATGATGTTCAGGCCGGTGCCGCGCCAGACGGCGACGAGCACGACCGAGAACTTCACCCACAGCGGGTCGCTCAGCCACCGCACCTCGGGCAGGCCGGCCACCGACAGCAGGTGGTTGAGCAGGCCGAACTGGGTGTTGTAGAGGTACCCCCAGACGAGCGAGACGGCCACGACCGCGGTGATGGCGGGCACGAAGTAGAAGCTGCGCAGCGCCCGGAAGTACCGGTTGTCCGAGCGGTTCAGCAGCAGCGCGACCGCGAGCGACAGCACCACGACCGACGGCACGCCGATGACGACGAAGATGCCGGTGTTGGTGAGCGCCTGCCAGAACTCGTGGTCGGCGAACAGCCGCCGGTAGTTGGCGAGGCCGGCGAAGCCGATCCGGGAGCGGTCGCCGAGGCCGGCGAGGTTGAGGTCGGTGAGGCTGACGCCGAGCGCGACCAGGATCGGCAGGACGCCGAAGGCCAGCAGCAGCACCATCGCCGGGGAGATGAAGCCGTACGGCGCGAGACGGGGTTTCACGGCGGTTCCCTCCGTTGGGGTGGGCGGGCGGTTGGGCCCGCCCACGGTGCTTCAGTCGACGGAGGTGCCGTTCGTCGCGCTGTAGAGGCCTTTGAGGGCGGTGTCGCGGTTGGCGCCGGTGAGGACGATCGAGTTGAGCGCGTCGAGCAGCGCCTTGCCCGTCTCGCCGTCCCAGTTCGGCACGAGCGGCAGCAGCTTCGCGCCGGCGAGCTGTTTGGCG
This sequence comes from Dactylosporangium sp. NPDC048998, assembly GCF_043197855.1. Lineage (NCBI taxonomy): Bacteria > Bacillati > Actinomycetota > Actinomycetes > Micromonosporales > Micromonosporaceae > Dactylosporangium > Dactylosporangium sp. NPDC048998. The sequence continues at coordinate 98,101 of NZ_JBICTV010000028.1, read as the reverse complement.
TACACCGTCACGAACGGGTCGGCGGTGAGCGACGGGTCGCCGAGCGCGGCCTTGACCGTCGGCAGCTGGCCGTCGAGCTTGTACCACGTGAGCTGGGTCTGCGGCTCCGACAGGTAGTCGAGCAGCTGGAGCGCGCCGTCGCGGTTGCCGGTGCTGCCCCACACGCCGAGGCTCGACCCGGCCAGCAGCGACGCGTTGGTGCTGCCGCTCGGGATCGGGGCCACGGCCCATTTGCCCTTGAGCTCGGGCGCGGCGGAGGTGACGGCGCCGGCGAGGTACGGGCCGGACACGAGCATCGGCGCGACGCCCGACGTGAAGCCCTGCACCTGGTCGAAGTCGGCGTTGGTGGGCACGCTCTTGTCGGCGTAGAGCCCGGTGTAGAGGTCGACGGCCTTGCCGAACTGCGGGGTGTCGAACGAGATCTTGCCCGCGCTGTCCACGATCTGGCCGCCCTGGCTCCAGGTCATGATGACCGGCAGGGCGCTGTCCCACTGCGGGATGTAGTAGCCGTACTGGCCCTTGCCGCGCCCGGCGAGCGTTTTGGCGTCGGCGCGCAGTTCGTCCCAGGTGGACGGTGGCTCGCTGATGCCGTTGGCCTGCAGGATGTCGGTGCGGTAGAAGAGCACCCTGGTGTCGCTGATCCAGGGGGCGCTGACGACCTTGCCGCCGATCGCCGCGGACTTGCCGGCGACGCCGTCGAGGAACCGGTCCGCGGCCAGGTTCGGGTGGGCCGCGAGGATCTGGTCGTCGAACGTGAGCAGCGCGCCGGAGCTCGCGAACGTGCGCAGCTTGGACAGCCCGATCTGCAGCACGTCGGGCCCCTTGCCCGACGCGACGGCGGTGGTGAACTTCTGGTCGATCGAGTCCCACGGGATCGCGACGGTGTCGACGGTGATGCCGGTCTTGTCGGTGAACGGTTTGACGAGCTCCTCGAAGTGGGCGGAGCTGTCGCCCATGATCCAGACCGTGAGCTGCTTGGGGCCGGCTTTGGGGTCGGCGGAGGCCGAGCAGCCGGCGAGGGCGAGCGCGGCGGCGAGGGCGGCCGCGAGGAGGGGACGACGTCTCATGGCGGGGCGTTCCTTTCGGACGGGGCGTGCGTCCATTTGTATGCGGCTTACGCTAAGCCATAGAAAAAGCCTCCACAAGCATCTCTTCCGTCGATGGACGGCCGCGGCTCGCGGGCGCCGGTCCGCGGCGAGATGCCCGGCGCGCTGCGGAAATGAGCCGCCGCGGGCTGCGCACGTCCGGGAACGCCGATTCCGCCCCCGCTCACCCGGACCGCCGATACCATGCGCGCGTGACGGAGACGATCGCGCCATGACGGCCCTGCCCGGATCGCTGCGCGACCTGGTCGCGTCCGGCCCGATGACCCACGTGAGCACCGTCAACCCCGACGGCAGCCCGCACGTGACGGTCGTCTGGATCGGGCTGGACGGCGACGACCTCGTCAGCGGCCACCTCGGGTACTACCGGAAGCTGCGCAACATCGAACGCGACCCGCGCGTGGTGCTGTCGTTCGACGCCCCGCGCGTGCCGGGCAAGTTCTTGAACGACTACGCCGCGCTGCGCACACACGCCGTCGTCGAGGCCAGCGACGCGGCGTGGGACCTGCTCAACCGCCTGGCGAAGGTGTACGTCACGCCGGCCACCGAGTTTCCGGCGCCGCGCGGGCCCGGCTACATCGTGCGGTACTCCGTCGAGCACATCGGCGGCGTCGGCCCCTGGGCACCGGCCGCGCGCTGAACGAGCGGCGGCGTGTCGCCCGTCACAGCTCAACCGTGTCACGCCCGGGTGCCGGGCCGCATCTGCGTGTGTGTCGGCAACACACATGACGGAGGACGGCACCATGGGTACCCACGAAATCCTGGTCCTCGGGGCGGGCTATGCGGGGATGTCCGCGGCGATCCAGCTCGCGGCCCGGGCCGGGCGGCGCGAAGGCGTACGGGTGACGGTGGTCAACCCGCACGAGCGCTTCACCGAACGGATGCGCCTGCACATGACCGGCACCGGGCAGCACCTCGCCGAGTTCAGCATCCCGCAGCTGCTGCAGGGCACCGGTGCGGCGTTCGTGCGCGGCTGGGTCACGGCGATCGACGCGGACGCGCGGACCGTGCGGGTCGACGACGCGCGGGTGCTGCGCTACGACACGATGGTGTACGCGCTCGGCAGCGAGGCCGACACCTCGGCGGTGCCGGGCGTGGACGACTACGCGTACACCCTGAACAGCGCCCAGGACGCGGAACTCCTCGCCGACCGCCTGGCCCGCCTCGGCGACGGCGGCACGGTGGTGGTCGCCGGCAGCGGGCTGACCGGCATCGAGTCGGCCGCGGAGATCGCCGAACGGCATCCGGGGCTCGACGTTGTGCTGCTCGGGCGGGACGAGCCCGGTGCGAGCATGCACCCGAAGGTCGCGGCCTACCTGCGCGCCGCGCTGGGGCGGCTGGGCGTCCGGGTGCGCGGCGGGGTCGAGGTGGTGAAGGTGCTGCCCGACGCCGTCGAGCTGGCCGGCGGGGAGACCGTCGCCGCCGGCACGGTGCTGTGGACGAGCGGCACGCGGGTGTCGCCGCTCGCCGCCGCGGCCGGGCTGCGCGTCGACGGCCGCGGCCGGATCGTCACCGACCCGGCGCTGCGCTCGGTCTCGCATCCGCAGGTGTACGCCGTGGGCGACGCGGCCGCGATCCGGCAGGGCTTCGGCATCATGCACGGCACCTGCCAGGGCGGCATGCCCACGGGTGTGCACGCGGCGCTGTCGATCCTGCGGGCCCTGGAGGGCAAGGAGCCCAAGCCGTTCCGGTTCGGGTACTACCACACGCCGGTCAGCCTCGGCCGCAACGATGCGGTGGTGCAGTTCACGCACCCCGACGACAGCCCGCGGCGCATCTATCTGACGGGGCGGCTCGCGGTGCGGTACAAGGAGACGGTGACCGCCGCGCCCTGGCCGACCTTCGCCCGCATGAAGAAGATGCCCGCCTCGGGCGCGTTCTGGCCCCGCGGCGGCCGCTTCACCCGCACCCGGGCGGCCCGGTGACGCACCCGGACCAGCGTGTGTTCTCCGAGCACCGCAACCTGCTGTTCTCCGTGGCGTACCGCATCCTCGGCTCGGCCACCGACGCCGAGGATGCGGTCCAGGACACCTGGATCCGCTGGTCGGCCGCCGACCGGTCGCAGGTGGCCGACCCGAGGGCCTACCTCGTGCGGATCGCCTCCAACGAGGCCCTGCAGCGGCTGCGCGCCGCCCGGCACCGGCGCGAGACGTACGTCGGGCCGTGGCTGCCCGAGCCGATCCTCACCAGCGCGGACACCGCCGACACTGTCGCCGGCGCCGACTCGGTGTCGATGGCGATGCTGGTGGTGCTGGAGACGCTCAGCCCGCTGGAGCGCGCGGTGTTCGTGCTCAAGGAGGTGTTCGACTTCAGCCACGCCGAGATCGCGACGGCGGTCGAGCGCTCGGAGACCGCCGTACGCCAGGCCGCCCACCGCGCCCGCGAGCACGTCCGCGCCCGCCGGCCCCGCTTCGCCGCGGACCGCTCACGGCAGCGCGCGGTCACCGAGCGGTTTCTGGCCGCGGCGACGGGCGGCGACGTCAACGCCCTCATGGAGCTGCTCTCCCCCGAGGTCACGCTGTGGACCGACGGCGGAGGCAAGGTACGCCAGGCGATTCGCCCGATCACCGGCGCCGTGACGGTCGCGGCGTGGTTCGCGGCCATCGGCACCGTCACGTACCAGGGCGTCGCCCCCGCGGACATGCGCGCCGCCCTGGTGGAGCTCAACGGTGCTCCGGGCGTCGTGTTCAGCGGCCCGGACCGCGTGATCGCCACGGTCACGTTCGACGTCGCCGAGGACGGCCGCATCGCCGCCATCCACAACGTCGCCAACCCCGACAAGCTCCGCGCGGTCGCGGAGGGCACCGCCCACGAGCTCTAGGCCACCCCAAACGCTTGCCGACTTTAGCAACTTATAAGGTCGCACAATGATGGGCGGCACCGCGGCCGATGATCGGAACACGGTGGGCTCAGGGTACGGTTTCGCGCAGGTGAGGGGGTGGGCCGGTGAGCAAGCCGCTGTATCAGGCGAAGGCTGAATTCTTCAAGGCCCTGGCTCATCCCGCCCGCATCCGGGTCCTGGAGCTGCTGTCCGAGCGCGAGCACTCGGTGTCGGAGATGCTGCCGGAGGTCGGCCTGGAGGCCGCGCACCTGTCGCAGCAACTGTCGGTGCTGCGCAAGATGAACCTGGTGGTGACCCGCAAGGAAGGCTCGGCCGTCTTCTACTCCCTGGTCAGCCCGCGCGTCGCCGAGCTCCTCGCGGTCGCCCGCACCATATTGACCGAGGTCATCGCGTCGCGGGCCGAGCTGCTCGACGACCTGCGCGCGCAGAAGCCTGTGGACCGATAGCCGCGCCGCCGCGTTGATACCCAGGATCCTCAAGGTCGGCCGCGCGGCCGGGTCCACAACCGACGCCGCCCGGCAGGTGATGCCGGCGCCCAGTGAGCAGGACCTCGCCACCGCGTACGAGCTCATCTACGTGACCGCGGCCGGCAAGGACTACCGGGCGGAGGCCCACGAGGTCGCGGCGCTGATCCGCCGGCGCAATCCCACCGCCGACAGCCTGCTCGACGTGGCCTGCGGCACCGGCCTGCACCTGTCCCACCTGCGCAAGGTGTTCGCTCACGTCGAAGGACTCGAGGTCTCCGACGCGATGCGTCAGGCCGCCGTCCAGCGGCTCACCGGAGTCGCCGTGCACGCCGGGGACATGCGCGACTTCCAGCTGGGCCGCACGTTCAGCGCGGTCACCTGCCTGTTCTCCGCCATCGGCTACGCGCAGTCGGTCGACGAACTGCACCAGACCCTCGAGCGCCTGGCGGCACACCTCGAACCGGGGGGCGTGGTGCTGCTCGAACCCTGGTACACGCCGGACCAGTGGACTCCCGGCACGGTGCACCCGGGCGTGGCGGGTGACGGCCATCGGCACGTCACGAGAATGTGCTACTCGCACCAGTCCGGCACCACCTCGACCATGACCATGCACTACATGCTCGGCGAACCCGGCGTCGGTATCCGGCACTGGACCGAGGAGCACGTCATGACCCTGTTCACCAACAGGCAGTACCGTCGCGCGATCTCCCGGGCCGGCTTCCGCGACGTCGAGTGGCTGCCCGGCTGGCGCGACCAGCGCCCGCGGATCGTCGCCGTCAAACCGTGACCCACGCCACTGACGGCGGACGAGCCGGCGACGCAGCGGCTTGCGAAATTGCTAAACTGCGCATCTGATTAATAACCTAGTACCGCGGACCTCCCCTCCCCCTGGAGCGACAAACGACCATGGCCGCGTTCAACCTCTGGCGCAAGATCCGCCGGACCGGGCGGGTGGCCGAGCCCGCCGGGCCCCGCCCGGCCGGGCTCTCCTGCCCGAAGGCCGCCTTCCTGGCCGGATCGGTGCAGGTCCGGCACGTGGACGCCGGCTCGTGCAACGGCTGCGAGGTCGAGATCTCCTCGGCGTTCGGGCCGGTGTACGACGCCGAGCGCTACGGCGCCCGGCTGGTCGCCTCGCCGCGGCACGCCGACGCGCTACTGGTGACTGGGCCGGTGACGCGCAACATGGCGACGCCGTTGCGGCGCACCCTCGACACGGTGTCCGAGCCGCGGATCGTGGTGGCGGTCGGGGACTGTGCGATCGACGCGGGCGAGTTCGCCGGCGGCTACGGCGTGCAGGGCGGGGTGGCCGACGTGGTGCCGGTCGACGTGCGGGTCCCCGGGTGCCCGCCGGAGCCGGATGCGATCGTGGCCGCGCTGCGCGGGTTGACCGGCCGGTGAACGTGATCGCCTCCGCGCTGGCCGCCGGGTGCGTCCTGGCGGCGGCCGGTGTCCTCGCCGCGCTGTGCGCTCCTGCGCGGGCCCGCCCCGGGCTCGTCGGCGCCGCGACGGCGGGGATCGGGCTGGCCGGCCTCGTCGCCGGCGTGGCCGCGCTTCGCGGCCAGGCGTTCACGGCCCGGCTGCCCGGCCTGCTGCCCCTCACCGGGGTGCAGCTCGGGCTCGACCCGCTCGGCGGCTGGTTCATCGCCGTGACCGGCGGCGTGCTGGCGGTCACGGCGCTGTACGGCATCGGCTACGCCGGCCACGGTCACGGCCCGAGCGGGCGTGCGGTGCAGTCGGCACTGCCGGTGTTCGCCCTGGCGCTGCTGCTCGTGCCGGCCGCCGCGAGCGTGCCGACGCTGCTGGTGCTGTGGGAGTTGATGGCGGCCACCTCGCTCGTGCTGGTGCTGGCCGAGCACCGGGCGCGCCCGGCGGTGGCCGAGGCCGGCCGGTGGTACGCCGTCCTGACCCACCTCGGGTTCGTGGCGATCCTGCTCGGCCTGGTGCTGTACGCCGCCCACGCGGGCGGCGACTCGTTCGCCGACCTGCGCGCCGCCCACCTGTCGCCGGGCGTGCGCGGCGTGGTGTTCGTGCTGGTGCTCACCGGGTTCGGGTCGAAGTCCGGCCTGGTACCGCTGCACGTGTGGCTGCCCCGCGCGCACGCCGAAGCCCCGAGCCCGGTCTCGGCGATGCTGTCCGCCGCGATGGTCAACCTCGGCGTGTACGGGGTGGTCCGGGTCGGCTTCGACCTGCTGGGCGGGGGCGCCCGCTGGTGGTGGCTGCTCGTCCTCGCGCTGGGCGTCGTGTCGGCGCTCTACGGCATCCTGCAGGCCGCCGTCGCGGCCGACCTCAAACGCCTGCTGGCCTACTCGACGGTGGAGAACATGGGCCTGGTCTTCCTCGGCCTGGGCGCCGCCGGCATCTTCCACACCGCCGACGCGCCCGCCCTCGCCGCCCTGGCCATGAGCGCGGCCCTGCTGCACGTGCTCAACCACGCCGGGTTCAAGGCGCTGCTGTTCACCGCCGCCGGGTCGGTGCTGCGCGCCACCGGCAGCCGCGACCTGGACGCCCTGGGCGGGCTGCGCCCACGCATGCCCGTCACCACGGCGCTGTTCGCCGTCGGCGCGCTGGGGGCGGCGGCGCTGCCGCCGGGCAACGGCTTCGTCTCCGAGTGGCTGCTGCTGCAGTCGCTGGTCCACGCGCTGCCGGCCGGAGGCGTGGTCACCGCGGTCGCGATGCCCCTCGCGGTAGCGGCGGTGGCGCTGACCGCCGGGCTGGCGGTCGCCACCTTCGTCAAGGCGCTGGGGGTCGGGTTCTTCGCCCGCCCCCGCAGCGACGCGGCAGCCTCGGCGGCGGAGCCCCCGCCGTCGATGCTCGCCGCGATGGGCGCCCTGGCGGCGGCCTGCGCCGGCCTAGCGCTGGCCCCCACGGCGCTGGGTGGGGTGCTCTCCCGGGCCGCCGGCGCGGCACTGCACGTCCCCGCGGCCGCGGTCGGTGGTGGGGTGAGCGTGCACCTGGCCGGGGTCGCCAGCACCATGTCGCCGCTGCTGATCGCGGTGGCCCTGGTGGCCGCCGTGGCCGTGACGGCCGTCCTGGTGCGGCTGGTGACCATACGGGTCGCCCGGCGCCGGGCGGTGCCGCTGTGGGACTGCGGCGCCGGAGCGCCCACCGCCCGGATGCAGTACACCGCAACCTCGTTCGCCGAGCCGATGCAGCGGGTGTTCGACGACGTCCTCGCACCGGAGACCGACGTCGACGTGACCCCGCACGCCGAATCGGCATACCTTGTCGCGCGGGTGGCCTACCAGGCCCGGGTGCCGGACCGGGTGGAGCACGCCGTCTACGCCCCGATCGTCGCGGCCGCGCGCCGACTGGGCCGGCTGGGACCGGTGCTGGCCAACGGCAGCGTGCATCGCTACCTGGCCTACGGGTTCTTCGGCGTGATCGGCCTGCTGCTGGTGCTGGCGGTGACCCGATGACGACGGCGAGCACCGTGTCCGCGTCGATCGCCGCCGCAGCGCAGGTCGTCGTGGTGGCGGCCGGCGGGCCGCTGCTGATCGGCGTGATGCGCCAGGTCCGCGCCCGGCTGGAGGGGCGCGCCGGCGCCGGCGTCACCCAGCCGTGGCGGGACCTACGCAAGCTGCTGCGCCGGGCGCCGGCGACCCCGACCGGCACCGGCTGGGCCTTCCGGCTCGCGCCCCTGCTGTTGACGGGGACCTCGCTGGTGCTGGCCGCGGTGGTTCCGCTGCTGAGCACCGCCTCGCCGCTGGATTCGATCGCGGACCTGTTCGTCGTGGTCGGGCTGCTCGCCCTGGGTACCGTCACGCTCGCCCTGGCCGCACTGGACACCGGCACCGCCTTCGGCGGCATGGGCGCCAGCCGGGAGATCACGATCCTGGCGCTGGTGGAGCCGACGATCCTGGTCTCGGTCTTCGCGCTGTCCGCGCGGGTGGGCTCCACCAACCTGGCCGAGATCGTCGGCGCCACGCTGCACGCTCCGCTGACGGTCGCCTCACCGGCCAGCCTCCTGGCCGCCGCCGCCCTCGCGATCGTGGTGGTGGCGGAGACCGGGCGGCTGCCGGTGGACAACCCCGCCACGCATCTGGAGCTCACCATGATCCACGAGGCGATGGTGCTGGAGTACGCCGGCGCCGACCTGGCCCTGGTCGAGTGGGCGTCCTCGATGCGCCTCACCGTCCTGCTCGGCCTGCTGGCCTCCCTGTTCGCGCCGTGGGGCATCGCCGGTGCCGGCCTGGCGGGCTTGGCCGCGCTTCCGCTCGCCCTGCTGGCCTTCGTGGCGAAGGTGGCGGTGCTGGGTGCGGGGCTGGGTGCGGCCGAGGTGTTCATCGCCAAGCTGCGCCTGTTCCGCGTGCCGGAGCTGCTCGCCGGCTCGTTCGTGCTCGCCCTGCTCGCCGTCGCCTCCTCCTTCTTCCTCGCCTGAGTTCCCGGGGCCGAACATGACCGACACCAGCTATCCACTGTTGCTCGACCTGGCCGCCGGCCTGTTCCTGCTCTCCGCGATCGGCGTGCTGTGGCGCCACCAGCTCGCCCCCATGATCCGGCTGTTCGGGCTCCAGGGCGCCGCGCTGGCCGCGATCGTCGCGATCATGGGCGTCCACCAGCGCAGCCTGGAGCTGATCCTGGTCGCCGTCGGCCTGGGCCTGCTGCGGGCCGGTGTCCTGCCGTATCTGGCCCGGCGGGCCCTGGGCGGCACGGCGGCCGAGACCCGCGAGACCCGGCCCGTGGTCAACACGGCAGCGTCCCTGCTCGCGGCGGCCGTCCTGACCCTGCTCGCGTACGCGGTCACCCGGCCGCTCGTCGCGCTGGCACCGTCGGCGGCCACCACGATCCTGCCGGCCGCGGTGGCGGTGGTGCTGATCGGGTTCTTCGCGCTGGTCACCCGCCGCCGGGCGGTGTCGCAGGTGGTGGGGTTCCTGTTGCTGGACAACGGGATCACCGCCACCGCGTTCCTGGCCGCCGCCGGCGTCCCGCTGATCGTGGAGCTCGGCGTCTCCTTCGACCTGCTGCTGGTGGTCCTCGTGCTGCAGGTCCTGACCACCCGGCTGCGGGCCACGTTCGGCACCAGCGACCTGGACGAGCTGCGGGAGTTGCACGACTGATGCCCACGCTGCTGCTCCTCGCCCCGATCCTGCTGCCGCTCGTGGCCGCCCTGCTCTTCGCCGCCGCCGGCTGGCGCGGCCGCAGCACCGCCTGGGCGGGCATCGCCACCACGGCCCTCCTGGCGGCCGACGCGATCGCCCTGGCCGCCACCGTCACCCGGGAGGGGCAGGTCCGCACGGCAGGCGGCCTGATCCGCGCCGATGCCCTCTCCGCGTGGATGCTGCTCGGGGTCGGCGCGGTCGCCCTGCTGGCCTGCTGGGCCTCCCCGGCCTACCTCGCCGCCGGGCAGGTCGGCCGGCGCCGAGCGCGCTGGTACGGCATCCTGCTGCACCTGTTCATCGCCGCGATGGCCACCGCGGTGCTGGCCGGCAACCTCGGCGTGCTGTGGGTCGCGGTCGAGGCCACCACCATCGTCACCGCGTTCCTGGTCGGCCACCATCGCGACCGGCCCGCCCTGGAGGCGGCCTGGAAGTACGTGGTCATCTGCTCCGCCGCCATCGCCATCGCGTTCCTCGGCCTGGTGCTGCTGTACTCCGCCGCCAAGCACGCCGGCCTCTCCGGCGAGGACGCGCTGGACTGGGCCGCGCTCACCGGGCATGCCGGCGAGCTGGACCCGGCGGTCACCCGCATCGCCGTCGGCCTCGCGGTCGTGGGCTTCGGCGCCAAGGCCGGCCTCATCCCGCTGCACGCCTGGCTGCCCGACGCCCACTCGCAGGCCCCCGCGCCGGTGTCGGCGCTCATGTCCGGCGTGCTGCTCCCGGTCGCTCTCTACGCCGTGCTGCGGGTCAAGGCCATCGCCGATCCCGCGCTCGGCGGCGGATACCTGCGCACCCTGCTGCTGATCATGGCGCTGGCCACCCTCGCCCTCGCCGCGATCCTGCTGATCGGGCAGCGCGACTACAAGCGCATGCTGGCCTACTCGTCGATGGAGCACATGGGCCTGATCGCCCTGGCCGCGGCGATCGGCAGCCGCCTCGCGGTCGCCGCGCTGCTGCTGCACATGGCCGGGCACGGCCTGGCCAAGACCGTCGCCTTCCTGTCCTGCGGGCACATCCTGCACCGGCACCACAGCAGCCGGATCACCGACGTCCGCGCTCTCGCCACGCGCATGCCGTTGCTGGCCGGGCTGTTCGGCCTCGCCGTCCTCGCCCTGCTCGGCTTCCCCCCGGCCGCGCTCTTCGCCAGCGAGCTCGGTATCGCCCGCGCCGGCGCGACCGCCGGACTGACGTGGGCGACCGCCGCCGCGTTCGCCCTGACCCTGGCCGCCTTCGCCGCCATCGCCGCGCACACCGGGCGGATGCTGCTGGGCCCACCCCCGCAAGAAGCCGCCACCGGTGAGCCGGCCGTACCGTTCACCGTCGCCGCCGCGCTGCCCCTGATCGCCGGCCTGCTCGGGGTGGCCGCCCTCGGCGTGACCCTCGGGCCGGTCACCGACCTGCTGCACGCCGCCGCAACCGTCGTGGCAGGAGGATCATGACCGGCCACCACCGGGTCGCCGTCGCGACCACCGCCGCCACCCTGGCCGAACACGCCGGCACCCTGCAACGCAGGGGCTTCCGGCTGGCCCTCGTCGCCGCCCACCACGACCCCGGACCCGATCGGGGCACGATGCGCGTCGTCTACCTGTACGTCGCGGCCGACCCGGACCGGCGAGTGGAACTCCACCTGCCCGTCGACCCCGCGGCCCCGGCCGTGCCGACCCTGGCCGGGCTGTCGTTCCCGGCCGGCCGCTTCGAACGCGAGATGCACGACCTGTACGGCATCCGGCCCGTCGACCACCCGCTGCCCCGCCGGCTCGTCCGCCACCCGCACTGGCCCTCCGGCTGGTACCCGATGCGCCGCGACGCCGGCCCCCCGCCCCGGTTCGGCGACACCGACGAGCCGTTCCCGTTCCTCACCGTGCAGGGTCCGGGGGTGTACGAGATCCCGGTCGGGCCGGTCCACGCCGGGCTGATCGAGCCCGGCCACTTCCGGTTCTCGGTCGTCGGGGAAACCATTCTCAAGCTGAAGGCCCGCCTGTGGTACGTCCACAAGGGCGTCGAGAAACTGTTCGAGGGCCGCGACGTCCAGGCCGGCCTGCCCCTGGCGGAACGCATCTCCGGCGACACCGCCGTCGGCCACGCGCTGGCCTACTGCCTCGCCCTCGAGGACGCCCGGCAGTTCGAGGTGCCGTTCGAGGCGCGGCGGATGCGCGCGATCCTGCTCGAACTGGAACGCCTCTACAACCATGTCGGCGACATCGGCGCCCTGTGCAACGACGTCGGCCACGGCGTGCTCAACGCCCACGCGCTGCGCATCAAGGAAACCCTGCTGCGCCTCAACCGGGACACCACCGGCCACCGGCTGCTGCGCGGCGGGGTCCGGCCCGGCGGCGCCGCCCTCCGCGAGGTCCCCTCCCCCGACCGGCTGGCCGCCATCGGCGCCGACATCCGCGAGGTCGTCGACCTCGCGCTGGGCAATTCGCTCGTGGCCGAACGCTTCACCGGAACCGCGGTCCTCACCGTCGAGCAGGCCCGCGATCTCGGCGCGCTCGGCTACGTCGCCCGCGCCAGCGGTCTCGGCACCGACGCCCGCCTCGACCACCCCGCCGGCGTCCTCGACGACGAGGGCCTGCGCATGAGCGACCTGTTCACCGTCGCCACCCACGGCACCGGTGACGTCCTGGCCCGCTTCCAGCAACGCGCCGCCGAGATCGACGCCTCCCTCGCCGCGCTGGGCGTCCTGGTCCGCACCGTCACCCCCGGCACCGTCGCCACCTGGCCCGGCACCGACCACATGCCCTCGGCCGGCCCCGCCGCGTCCGGGGTGGGCATCGTGGAGGGCTGGCGCGGCACCATCGTGCACCGCGTCGAGATCGGCGCCGATGAGCGGCTGACCAGGGTCAAGGTCGTCGACCCCTCGTTCTTCAACTGGCCCGCGCTCCCGGTGGCCCTCGCGGGCACCATCGTGCCGGACTTCCCCCTGGTCAACAAGAGCTTCAACCTGTCGTACGCCGGCAACGACCTGTAATCGCAACCGGAATTCGCCGTCCGCGGCGCTCAGTCCGCGGCATCCCACGCGCCGGCGACGAGCACGACCCGGAAGCCGTCCGGGTCGGCGACGGTGACGCCGACCCGGTCCCAGTAGGGGTTGGCGCTGGGGACCGGGGTCGCGCCCGAGCGGGCGACGAGGGCCTCGACGGCGGCGCGGTCGCCCAGGTACAGCACGATCAACTGCTCCTCGTGCGCCGCCGGCGGCGCCAGGTGGGCGGTGGCGGTGAACTCCAGGTGCGCGCCGGTGCCGGGCAGGTCGAGCATGACGCCGTCGTAGCCGTCGTGGCCGGCGGAGCGCCCGATCTCGGGCAGGCCCAGCCGGTCACGGTAGAACGCCACCACCTCGTCGAGCCGGGCCGTCTGCCGAGCGAAACGCACCTGCACAACGGGATCCTACGTCGGATGTGCCGGGAGGACCGGGCCGCCGTCCCACGAGGACCTGCTCACGCGGGCTCCTCGGTGAGGTGCCAGACCTCGCGCATCGGCGCCCACCAGTGCCCGGTGCCGGGCTCGGCGAGGGACTCCTGGCAGGGATCGGTGAGCTTCCACCACTCCCGCGTCTGCGGGTCGGCGGCGATACGCGCCTGGTCGGCGTCGTGGTCCCCGCCGACGTACTCGTAGTAGCCGAACAGCAGGTCGCCGTGCAGGAAGATGGTGTAGTTGCGGATGTTGGCCTCGTGCAGCGTCCGCTCGACGGCGGGCCAGACCGCGGCGTGAAGTTGCAGATACGTGTCCCGGTGCTCGGGCCGCAGCCGGATCACGGAGCCGTAGCGTCGCATCTCTTACCCTCCCGGGAGCACGCTAGCAGTACTGACAGCATCACGCCGGCAACCCGAATCGAGCGCGGGCCGGCCCGGGGTATCCCGAGCCGGCCCGATCTGGAGTGGCGATGGTGTGCGGGGTCAGGGGCTGGTGCAACTGATGTTGCTGGGCGTCAGCGAACCGTCGCCGGCGCCGGTGTACCCGAACGAGGTTGAGGCGCCGCCCGCGAGGGTGCCGTTGTACGAGGCGTTCTTGACCGTGACCGCCCCGCTCGTACCGCTGTTCACGCCGCTCCACAGGCTGGCGATGGTCTGCCCGCTCGGCAGGGTCATGCGCACGGTCCAACCGTTGAGCGTGGACGATCCGGTGTTGGTCACGGCCACGTCGGCATTGAAGCCGCCCTGCCAACTGCTGGACACCGAGTAGGTGGCGCGGCAGCCGCTACCGCCCGCCGGCGGCGTGGTGGTCGGGGGCGTGGTGGTCGGGGGCACGGTCGTCGGCGGCACGGTCGTCGGCGGCGCGGTGGTGGGGCCGCCGGTGCCTTCGCTGACGGTGATGTTGGAGCTACCGCTGCTCTGGTAGCCCTCGGTGGCCATGATCTGGTAGTTCATGGTGCCGAGGGTCAGGCCCAGGCTGCGCCATGCGTTGAAGTGGTTGGCGACGGTGATGGTGCCGCTGCTGCGGTGCGACTGCCGGACGCTCCAGTACTGGTAGAACGTCGCGGTGCCCTGGATGGAGGGCTGGTTGACGCGTTGGGTGCGGTAGATGTCGTAGGTGCTGCCGTCCGAGGTGACGGAACCCAGCCGGGTGGCGCCCGAACTCGGGTTGTACGAGCCGAAGTTCTCCACGACGTAGTACTCGATCAGCGGGTTGGTCGTCCAGCCGTACAGCGACAGGTACCCGTTGCCGTTCGGGCTGAAGGTGCCCGAGTAGTTCACGGTGTGGGTGCTGGAGCCGGGATTCCAACCCTTGCCGACCACCATGTTGTTCATGTTGCTCCACTGGACGCTGTAATTGCCGGCGGCGCCCAGGGTCATGGTGACGTTGCCGCTGTCCTTCCAGTACGAGTAGAAGAAGCCGTTGTGGGTGCCCGTCGCGTTCGAGGTGATGGTCAGGTTGGCATCGGCGCGGGCGACGCCGGGCAGCAGGGCCGCGGCCACGAGCATGGCCGTGGCGCAGGCGCCGCCGAACAGTAGCCGGGCACGGCTGGATCGGCGGCGTTTCGGACGGGTTGAGGCGTCGGTCATGTGGGCGTTTCCTCCTGGGACGGCTGGCGGGACGCCAGGCGGCGGGGCATGACCCGGTGGGGCATACGGCGGCCAGGGTTGCGGCCACCAGGCACGGCGCCGTGCCATGCGTGACGGCTCGATGACGTCGAAATCCGTCGATGGGACAGTATCGTCCGCCACGACGGAGGCGTCAACAATTCCCGGAAGATCTACGAAACGTAAGGGCTCCCTCAGAAGGGAGTTATGCCTGATCAAGCGCCCAGTCTTAGCGGATCATGATCGCGCGGCTTCGGTGAAAGGACCACTACTCTTCCGGAAGCCATCCGGAAGAGTCAGCGCATCCTCCGGTCCTCGAGCTGCTCAGCTTTTGAGCGCATAGAGCTTGACCAGCAACTCCGACAGGGCGGCCGGATCACAAACCCCCATGGGGGTACGCCGCGCGACCTGCCAGTGATCCGACCACACGTCATCCGCCCAGATCTCGGTGATCCGCTGGTCGGCGACCGCGTTGTAGGTCAACGTCGCTACGCCCGGATCCAGCTCGACCAGCAACGTCAGCCCGCCGGGCAGTTCGTGCGCCAGCTGGGTGTGCAGACGGCTCGACTGGTCGTACCCGTTCCCCTGCCACCGTCCGCGCAGCAGCCCTACGACCTGGTCCGTCGCCACCGGTCCGAATCCCCGCCAGGCTCGTCGCCGCGCGCTCGGCCTCGGTCAGCGCCACCGCCGGTCGGTGCACCTGCGGGAATGGCGGCAGAATCTCGTAGTCGGCGAAGATCTGCGCCCAGTCGGCGAGGTCCCCGCCGAGCTCCGCCGGGTGCACGATGCCGAGCGGCGCGTCCCCGTCGACGATCGCGGTCGTGTCGTGAATGTCCGCGAAGCTGCCGTCCTCCGCGATCCGTAGCGCCCGGACCAGGCATTTCCCCGGGTCGTACTCGCCCCACAACAGCCGCCGTGCGATCGGGCCCAGGATCGGGTGCGGCAGCAGGACTGCCGAGATGTCCCGCGCCGGCCGGAGCCGATGCGCGAGCATGTCCTGCTCCAGGCGCACGATCTGTGCCACCACGGTCGCTCGCAGATCCTGTTTCAACCGCAGGAATTGCTGGTACGCCTCGGGATTGGTGTCCTTGACGCCCGGCTTGGGCGGCCTCGTCAGACGCCGCCCGTCCGCGTCCATGGCGTAGGCGGTGAGGTGATGGTCCGTGACCACCGTGAACGCGCGCGGGCCGTAGTCCAGCGTGACCCCGGTGTCCAGCCCGTGCGTGACCGCCAGGCGGTCCGCCAGCTGCGTCACGGACAGTCCGCGCCGCGCGGCGGCCTGCGTGAGGTAGACCATGACCCGTTCGTTCGTCGGCCCGCCCGACATGCCCTCCTCGATCGCCAGTAGGTGCCGCAGCGCCACGTCCGTGCCCACCGTGGCCAGCACCGCGAATCCGTCGATCGCCCGCGCGTACCGGCTTTTCGCCGGCCACGACCGCACCAGCGGCGCGAGCGTGTCCATCGTGGCGTCGTCGCCGACGTGCGCTTGCGCCAGCACCACCCACGCCTCCGACGCCGGCATCTTGTCGGTCAGCCACTCCTGCAGCAGCGCCCGCCCGAATGCCGCCAGGCTTTGTCTGTCGCAGCCCGCGATCAGCCTCTCCGACTCCGGATCGGCCGCGTCTACCAGCGGCTGCGCGGCCGCCGACGACTCGACGGCCAGCGGCAGACCGCTGTCGTGCGGTGCGGGATCCCCGGGCGCCGGTTCCGGCGCCTCCGCCAGGCGTGACCGGGTCAGCGCACCGACCAACCGAGCGACCTCGTCCTGCGGCATCGTCCCGCCCCCGGCCAGCCGGATCTCCGGCAGCCGCTCAGGTCGGGCCCACTCCGGTGCCTTCACTTTCCGCGCGGCGTGCGCCGCGTCCGGAAACACCGAGGGTACGGGCGTGAGCAGGTCATCCGCCGGTCGCCAATTCGGCCCGCCGGCCGGTAGCTCACGGCCGGCGGCGGGTTCGAGCAGGGCGGCGACCCCGTACTCGTCAGCGATCTTGACAATGATCGGCCCGTGGCCGATGGCGGCCAGATAGCGCAGCGCGTCGTCGGCATTCTGTCGCGGCTTGCCCGGGCGCCCGAGCGCGCCCGGGATCAGCGCCCGCGCTGCGGTCTCGGCGTGCCGGTGCAGCCATAGTCGCGCCCACAGCCGCGCGGACCCGAGGTGCCGCAGCCATCCCGCGACCAGTGCGGCCGGCTCCGGCCCCCGGAACGGCAGCATCAGCACCCCCAGACGGTCGGCGCTCACACCCGCCTCGCTGAGTGCGAGCTCCAGCGCGTCCAGTTCGAACCGCGCGACCGCGACCCGGCCCACATCGATCCGTTGCCGGTGCCGCAGCAGCGGCAGCGGCGCCGCGAGCAGCGCCCGCGCCGACGCCTCGGGTCCCTTCGCGAACAGCCATGACACCTGCGCCAGGGTCAGATCGGAGAGCCGGTCCGCGCCGGTCGCCGCCTTGACCCAGTCGGGCTTCTCCAGTCCGTGGTCGAGCGCCGTGGCCCGCGACCACCACGCATCCCGCTCCCCGTTCTGCCACACCATGACGGTCCGCTCCTCGCAGACCAGCCCTTCGACCACGACCGGCTTGGGCCCCTTACCCGCCGCCATCGTCTCAGCCTCCCCCGTTCGTTCGCCTCGCGCAGGCCTGCCGCGACCGCTCCGCGCGGACCTGCGGCCCAACTCGCGAACCGGTCCAGAGACCGTATCGGAATGGTGGTGGGCATGACGTGATGGCGTCGGTGGCGGGCTGCCCGCAAGACGGGTTGCCAAGGGGGCTCGAGCGTTGACACACTGCTGCGGCACGTCACACGGGGAGGATCGGCTCATGAACCGTCGCTGTCTCATGTCCGCGATGTCCGCGGTGGTGGTGGCGCTGCTGGCGGGTTGTGGCGCGCCAGCCGGCACGGACGGCGACCTCGTCAACGACTGGGCGATGCTGCCGGCCGCCAAGGTGCCGGTCCCGGTGGCGGGTGCCTGCTACACGAGCACCTCGGTGCGCACCACCGACATGCGTAGCCCGGTCGCGTACGGCAAGCCGGTCGGCTGCACCGAGCCGCATGTGAGCGAGACGGTCTACGTCGGGGCGATCACCGGCTCCCTCGCCGACGCGAGCGAGCCGCCGAAGGGCGAGGCCTTGGGCGAAGCGTTCGCCACCTGCAGCACCCAAGCCAGCCAGTTCGTCGGCGACGACTGGCACAACGGCCTGCTCGACCTGATGGTCATGCCCCCGACGACCAGCCAGTGGCGCGGCGGCGCGCGGTACCTGCGCTGTGACCTCGCCGAGATCAAAAGTGACATGGACATCGTCACCGAGCGCAACACGAGCCTCAAAGACGCATTGCGCGGCGACCGCCCGCTGGCCCGCGGCTGCGGCAAGATGGTCCTGCACGGCGACGACTGGGACGACCTGCAGGCCGTGCCGTGTTCGGCCCCGCATGACGCGGAATACGCCGGAACCTTTCACAGCACCACCCGTGAATACCCGGACACGCTCGACAAGGGCCGCAGCGCGGTCGGTGACGGATGCTTCACCATGGTCGCGAAGTACACCGGCACCACTGAGACCCAACTCGAGCGCATGAAGGCTTTCTGGATGGGCTGGTGGCTCGGCGACGACAAGGCCTGGGTCTATGGCGATCGGATCGCTCGCTGCTACGTGCTGGTGGAATCCAGCAAGCCGATCACCAAGTCGCTCAAGGGCAACGGCACCGCGAAGATCTGATCGCGGTAGCCCGCCGGCTGAGCGCGACGGCCGGAGGATCGCGCGCAACCGGCGGTCCTCCGGCCGTCGCGCTGGTCAGCCCTGTGGGTTGAACGGAATCCCGGCGGGCTTGGACGCGGCGAGCAGCGACTCGAACGAGCCGTCCTTGATCTTGATCGTTGCCGAACCGAAGTCGGCGGTCATCAGCCGGTCACGCAGCGCCGTGCTGGGCCATCCGTTCCAGTCCACCAACGGCGGATAGCGCCAGTTGTGGTAGTGGTTTTCCGGCGGCTCGTCGTTGGCGTTGGCGAGCCGGAAGAAGTGGGTCGACGCACCGTCCTTGTGGTAGACGGTCTTGGGATGGGTTCCGTCGAACCGCACCTGCGAGCGCGGGTACGTCACCTGGCTGCTGTGCTGCGTCGTGGTCACGTACTCGACCTGGTTGCTCGCCTGGTTGACCCAGGAGATGACGTGCTCCCAGTCGTGCCGGTGGCCGCCGAGGCTGACGCCGGGCAGGGCCTGGTCCTTCTCGAAGTAGCTGGCGTAGACGATCGCACACCAGCCGTTGTTGCACTTCGACCGGGCATACGTCTGCGATCTGTCCAGATCGGACTGATCCCGGCAGTTGCCGTTGAGGGCCCCGGTGGGGTTGAGTCCCGGGTTGAGCGTGCCGGTGGGGCTGATGGCCGCGACGGCGTAGCAGCCATCGGTGTCGTAGTCGTACGCGGGTGAGAACGACTGCTCGTACCCTCCCGCGTTCTGCGGCAGATTGGGCAGCGAATCGGCGAAGGCCGCCGTCGCGCGCAGCATGACCCCGAGCACGGCCAGCACGGCCACGACCCATGACACGGTACGACGACGCCTGGCGAACGGGGCAACTGATGGCGATGACACGTGTTCCAACGCTTGCCTTTCGTGGATCCATACTCGTCGCCGCCAGAGCCGGCGACCATCAACAATATCGATGAAGACGAGTATGTCGCGCGACCGGCAAGGTGTGAACATCCCGTGACGCTCGACGAAACCCCTAGCGGGTCAAGCAGATCAGGATGCTGTCGGACCGGAGGGGATTTGAACCCCCGGTGGGGCATGGCACGCCAGCGGCCCCACGCACCTTCGAGCCGCCCGTGCGTGCCCGGCCTTCGACTCTGGGCGCTGCGATAACCCGGCTCTGCCACCGGTCCAGACGCAGTATGGTCCGATCTCGCCAACCAGGCAGGCGGATTTCTCGACGGCATTGCGCGCCGTCGGCGGCAGCTGGTTAGGCCGCCTGTGCCGCGCCGGCGAGCAGGCGGGCGGTGATGGTCGCCAGCCGTTCCCCCTGGTAGCGGGCTGCGGCGAGGGTCTCCTCCGATGGGGTGCCGCCGCCCGGGTGCGAGGTGCCGTAAGGGTTTCCGCCCGCCGGGTAGACGACCGGGTCGGCGTAGCCGGGCGCCACGATGATCGAGCCCCAGTGGTGGAAGGTGTTGTACAGGGCGAGCAGCGTCGACTCGTTGCCGCCGTGCATGTTGTACGCGCTGGTGAAGCCGGTGGCCGGCTTGTTCGCCATGGCGCCGGCCTGCCACAGGCTGCCAGTGGTGTCGATGAACTGCTTCAGCTGCGACGCGATGTTGCCGTAGCGGGTCGGCGAACCGAACGCGTAACCGTCCGCCCAGACCAGGTCGTCGAGCGTGGCGACCTCGACGTCCTGCGTGGCCGTGACGTGCGCTCGCCAGGCGGGATTGGCGTCGATGGCCGAGTCGGGGGCGAGCTCGGGAACCCGTCGTAGCCGGACCTCGGCGCCGACCTTCTCCGCGCCTTCGGCGGCCGCCTTGGCGAGCTCGTGGACGTTCCCGGTCGAGGAGTAGTAGATGACCGCGATTTTGGCACGCATGGCGAAGCCCCTTCCCGGGAATGAATCGGATACCTATCCGTTTCGCTCAGCACCCAGTAAATCGGATAGGAATCCGTTTCGCAACCCCCAAAGTGGATCATCATCCGGTAACCTCAGGCTATGGCCCCCGCCGAGCTCCCCGTGACCGGTCAACCCCCGCTGGAACGCTCGGACGCGGCCCGCAACCGGCGGAAGATCCTCGACGCGGCGGCCCGGTTGGTCGTCCAGGAGGGGCCGGAGGCGGTCACCATGAACGCGGTGGCGCACGCGGCCGGGATAGGCGTCGGCACCGTCTACCGGCGCTTCGGCGATGTGAGCCAGCTCCTGTTCGCCCTGCTCGACGAGGGCGAGCGGCGCTTCCAGGAGGCGTTCCTGACCGGCCCGCCGCCGCTCGGACCGGGCGCCCCGCCGGCCGACCGGCTGCGCGCCTTCCTCCACGCGGTCGCCGACCGGATCGTCGAGCAGCGCACGATCATCAGCGCGGCCGAGGCCGCCTCGTCGAAGGCCCGCTATCACAGCGGCGCCTACCTCACCATGCACACCCACGTATCGGTGCTGCTACAGGAGATCAACCCCGGCTCGGATCCGGCGGTCCTGGCGCATCTCCTGCTCGCGCCGTTCGCGTCGAGCCTGTTCGAGCATCTCATGGGCGAGCGCGGGGTGACCCCCGAGGAGATCAAGGCCGCCATCGACCGCCTGCTCGCGCCGTAGCCCGGCGGGACCCGACCTGGGTGTGGCCGCGATTGACGCGGGCATAACCGGCGCGTCCACCACCCGCAGCGCCCGCGGCCCGCGCAACTTGAGCTCGCCGTCGACGACCGCGTCGGCGCCGGTGCCCATAAGGTCTCGTCATCGACCGGGCCAGGGCTCGTCGGTGCACCGGGCCCTCATGAGGCGGGGGCTTCGTTGTCAGTAGGTCCAGATCCGCACGGTCGTGTCGGCAAGTTGCAGCAGTTGGCGGCCGCTTCGGTGGTGATGCGTCGGCGAGAAGCCGTGCAAGGTGGTCAGGCGGGTGCCGTCGGCGAGATTCCAGATGTGCAGCCCAACGGCGTCGGAGGTGAACAAGTGGATACCATCGCTGAAGAACCGCCCGGTCGCTGCGGGGAAGCTGCCGAGCTCGACCGCGGTTGGTAACCGCCATTGCCCGCCTGAACCAAGGCGGGTGGTGTCGAAGATCCGGGCGCCCGGCTGGATGTCGTCGGCGTCGTCGCCGACGCCCTCGACGGCGACCCGAACGGAGTCGATCCAGGTCATCGCCTGGTCCCAGTAGTACTCGCGGCCGCAGACATCAGTCCGGCTCGGGCCGTCCTCCGATTCCCACACGTTGTCGGTGAGCCACCGCTCGACGCTCCAGACAGCGGGAAAGCCGACCGGATGCCAGATCCAACCGTCGTCGAGAATTCGCTGGCCGTCGGGACTGAGATACAGGGCTCCATGAAAGTAGTCGAGGTAGTGTTCGGGCCGCGGTTCGTCCTGTCCGTGGAAGGTCGGCGACCGATCGGTCAACGATTGACCGGTGGCGGCGATGGACGCGTCCAGGCGGTTCCACTCGGTGCGGTGGATGACCACAATCTGTCCGACATGGCGGGTGAAGGCCAGCGAGAACGGTACGGTCTCCTCGTGGTAACCGTGGTTGTCCAGCGTCATGGTGACCCGGCCGGATCTCAGATCGATCACCTCACCGAAGCGGGCGTAGTCGTTGACCACCGCGGCGAACGTTGCATCGACGCACGTGTGCAGCCGCCGTCGTACACTGCGGCCGTTCCACGGCGCCCGGCCTTCTTCATTCGGTACGGTTGAATGCGCCAGATGCTCGTATGCGCCGGTTTGGATGTTCCATCGCCCGATGCGGCCCGTCTGGTCGAGGACAAGCCACGTTCGGTCATTGGCGACCGGCGCCAGATCCACGATCGAGTCGATCTGCACCGGCACCCGCACCTCAACGACGTCGTTCACGCTCACGTCCGGCATCCACTACGCCCTTCACCAGTGATCGTGTCGAGTTTGGCACGGCTACTCAATTCGGCAGCGCGGCGACCTCGTGGCTGGTTATGGCCACCGCTCGGTGGTGGCGCGAGCCGCCAGGGTGATCGGGTGCGTCTCGCCCAGCGCGTGAATCGAGTCGGCCAGCAGTTCGGCGGCCAACTGCCCGGCGAGTACTGCGTCACCTGAGACACCGACAGCGTCGACGAGCGTCTCGCGTTTGCGCAATGTCCGTACGTGCGCCGGTCCGTATGTCCTGGCCGACGCCTCGACCGCCCGCCGGGCCGCATCGCGGGCGGCGGTCGGCTCGCCGGTGTCGAGGAGGCAGCCAGCCAGGTTCCACCAGCAGTCGGCGAGCAGCGCCCACGGCACCGGGTCGCACGCCTCCGCATCGACGGCGAGCTTCTGGAACACCGCCGAGCCGGCCCCCGGACCATGCACCTCGCTGGTCCAGATCGCGACCTCAAATCGCGCCGACCAGTAGTCGTGATGCCGCGTGCCGAGCTGCTCGCGGGCGCGCCCCGCCACGTCGGCGGCGAGCGCGAGCGCCGCTTCCGGCTCGCCGACTGCGCCCAGCTGACGGGCGAGAAGTCGCTGCGCGTCCAGCGTCGTGGCATGATCGGAGCCGAGCAACGTCTCGGCCTCCCGGGCCGCGTCTCGCAGCAGTTGCAGTGCTCGCTCCGGCTGGCCCTGTCCAGCGACCTTCTCGCCCAGCTGCCACGCCAAGTCGAGCCGCATCTGCAGCAGCCGCAACGGGTCGGCAGACGCGTCCTCCCGCGCTGCTGCCAGGACCGCCTCGAACCGCGCGACCGCCTCGTCCTCCCGGCCCGCCTCGCCCAGGCAGTACGCGATGGCCGCCGCTGCGTCGTAGGCCCGGGCCGCGAGCGCCTTGTCGAACGCCGGCACCGCAAGGTCCGGCAACCCGGCGTACGAAGCCTGCCACACGACCTCGACGAGGTCCCTCGGCTCCGCGTGATCCATCACCGCCAGCCAGGTGTACTCCGGGACAGGCCGCGCGTCCGGATCTCGCGCGGCGGCATCGACGAGATAATCGAAGGCGAGATAGCCCGCGCCGGATGCCGGTTCGAGGAGGCTGCTCGTGCCGTACAGCGGCTGGGTGGCCCAGTCCAGAGCAGCCTGCCAGGGCCCGGGCCGTAGCGCCGGACCCCCGAGTTCCAGCAGGTAATGCTCATGCAGCGCCCGGAGCCGGTCGAGGGGGAATGGCCGGTGGTAGCCGGTACGCCGTACGTCGACCGCGGCGGTGACCAGCGCTGCGGCACGGGTACGAGGACCGACCGCCCACGCGTCGTGCAGTGCATCGAGCAGGCGCGGGCCGGCTGCCAGCCGCTCGGCCACACCGTGCCGATGGGCTCCGTCCAGGGCGCGCGCGATCCGCGGGTCGTGGCGGAACTCTCCCGCCCGGGTGAGCTCGTCGTGGCTCCATAGCCGCTCCAGGCGCACCTCGTGCGTGACGGCGGCCAGGACCTCGCGCCCGGCACGGGCCATTGGCCGTTCCGTCGTGGGCCGTTCCGCATCGTACCGATGGCTCAGCGCGTCGCGCTCGTGAGCGCGGATCGTGGCGAGGATGACTACGTCGCCTGGGACGTCCAGCAGGTCGCCGACCACTGTCTGGGTCAGCCCGCCCTGGCCGAGGTAGCGCTCCAGGTCATCCAGCCACAGCACACTCGGTCGATGCCGTCTCGCCGCAGTGACCGCTGCGGCGAGCCCGTCCGGGCCTCGCGGGTCTACACACACATGGCCGGGCAGAGTCCGGCGCATCGCCTCGAACACCAGACGAGTCTTGCCGGCCGTCGAGTCGCCCGTGACGAGCAGGAACCCGCCCTCCCGAAGCGCCGCCTCCACCTGAGGCAGGCGATCCCGCGGCACAAACGGCGGCACGCGATCCGGCGTGCTGTCGAGCGCCTCAGCGCGGTGCACGCCCATCCGGATGGGGTCGGTCAACCGGTCCACACGGGCGATGGCCGGGACAGTGGTACCAAGCCCGGCCCCTGCCGCACCCGACGCCAGCCGCGTCCGGCCCCGATCCGCGACGACGCCGGCAATCGCACCGACCACGGCCACGACGAGCGAAGCGCCGAGCCCGCTATACCGGTGGCCGGCAGCGGAGACCAGTGCAGCCACGGCCGCCGCCCCGCTGATCAGCCACCACCCGCGAGCTCGCGCCCACCAGCCCCGCACCATCCGCCGCACACCGGCGAACCTCATGCACTGCAGTATCCCGGCTCGACGCCGTCGGAGAAACCTCACGGTTCGCGTCGTATAGGCGAGGTGACGGCCTACGGCGCAGGTTCCAGTACGACGACCGGGATCTGGCGGGTGGTCTTCCGCTCGTAGTCGGCAAAGCCTGGATACGCCGCCTTCTGCGCGCTCCAGATCCGCTCCCGCTCGTCCCCTACGGCAACTCTGGCGACCAACTCGACCTTGCCCGTACCGATCTCCGCTTGGACCTGCGGATGAGCGAGCAGGTTGAAGTACCAGTCGGGATCGGTGGGCGCACCGCCCTTGGACGCGAACACGGCGTAGCCGCCGTCCACCGTCTGGTACATCACCGGGTTCACGCGAGGCTGGCCGCTCTTGGCGCCGACCGTGTGCAACAGCAGCAGCGGCGCGCCGGCGAACTGACCACCCACCTGCCCACCATTGGCGCGAAACTCAACGATGATCTTTTCGTTCCAGTCGCTCATGACCTCTCCTCACCCGCGTACCGGCTCCTCAATCACAATTCTGGCAGTCCGGCCGCAGCGTGACATCGCGACACGACCAAGCACTAACAAGCCGTACGGCGGTGACAGTGCGTAGCGCCTGGATCGCGGCAGATCAGCGGGACTTCCGAGCTGCCCGAGTCACCTCAAGCGGCTCGGAACCAGCTCCCTCTGCGAATGAACGGATGAGTTCGATATCGCTGCCCCAGGCGTCGAGCACGTCCGCGTGTCCGTGGCGACGGACCAAGGCTTCGACCGCAGGAAACAGCGCAAGTGACCGGGCGACGACTCGCGCCGGCGCGAGGGCGGTGTTCCAGGAGTCCGGCAGCGGGAAGTTGTCCAGTTCCCATTGGAGGTACTTGTTGTAGGGCCGAAGCCGCCCGTGCAACGCGAAAACGGTCTCCAGCAGCCAGGGCACGCTCTCAACCTCGTCCAGGTATGCGGCCTCCGCAGAGCCGTCCCGGTGACTCTTGACCACCCGGTAAAGTTGATTGAAGCAACCACGATCGTCACGTCGCAGTCGGATCGCGGGGTGGCCACGCCACGGGCGCGCGAACCGGTCAGGATCACACCGCGGACGGCGGGGATCAGCAGCCGCACGGGTCAAGACCAGCTCGACGATGTCTATGCTGCATTCACCTCTCTCTACGTGCCGATCACACCCACGTGGCCACGCCAGACGAAGCCGGACAGCGCGGCCGCGGCAACCGATTTCCGCGTTGATCCACCAAGATCGGATGCGCGCTCATCGGCAGTTCACCGCACCGGCCTGACCCCGACGCTCGTCGCGCGGCGTGACGGAGTTCGCCGACCTTGCGCTCGCGGGTCGGCGGCATGTGCGGATACCCTGGCCAGTCAGGTTTTGACCTCTCCCTGCCACGTCTTGAGCGTCAGTATTTGGCCATCGAGGTCCAGCCTGAGTCCAATCACCTCGTTGACCCCGTTGCGAATCGGCCTCAGTTCATTGAGGGGCCTCGCGATGACTGAGGCAAACGGTGGTTCCGTCGAGGCGTCCCGCGACAACCAACGCCCACCGTCGTAGTCGTAGTCGTAGGGGGCGAGCCATCTGTCGTCGCCCGGGTAGGTCTCCACGAGCTCGAGGGTCCAGTCGCTCCGGCCGGCGAGTAAGAGGCCTCGACCGTCATCGAACACAAGCTGCACCGGCCCAACACTGAGATCGTCGGGTTCGTCCGCCCAATGCCAGGCCAGCCGCACGACCTTCACAAGCCTGCGACCGATCAGCGCGTCCATCTGCGACCCTTCCTAGTGAATGGGCACGTTACCGGCTATGCCGACAGCTGGAGCAGTTCGCGCTCATCGGTCATGTCCGCGAGCCGGCATCCTCAACTCGTCGCAACAGTCCGTAGTGAGTTCATCGCGGCATTAGCGGATGTCACTCGACCGGCGGCTTCGCCGAACTCGCCTGATCGGCCAGTCGCCGCAGCCGTCTGACCTCATCGATCAACTCGCGATCGGACGGCACGCTGAGGATCGTGAGGCCCTCGGGCCCGAGTTCCCGCTGCGCCAGGCGAAGCGCCACCGTAAGCCAGGCGCGGAGATCGGCGAGCTCGCGAGCTGGATCCGTCACGTTTGGATCGTGCCACGATCGACAGGACCAGTGTCTCCTGCGCGCCCTGACGGCGGCTGATCCGGATGTCCAATCATCGCCAGGAGCGAGCCGTCGCCGATCGGTGTTACGCCGTAGCCGGGATGCAACTCACGCACGAGGTCAATGGCCTGCGCGGGGTCGGGTCTTCGCGCCCAAAGATCCTCGCCTCCAGCGCAGATGATCACAGCAGACTACGGCCGGTCGCCGTCGCTCCGGCAGAGGGCACAGCATGGGCCGTTCGCTCGACGCGCAGTCACAGCGGGTATCCGCTCATCAAGCAGTTCGCCTTGTTGTATCCCCAGCGCAGCTGGGAGGCTAGGAGGGACCGCGAGATCATCATCGATGGTCCCCCAAATTCCAGCGAGCGCCTGCCCCGTTTGGGGGAAGTCAACCGCAACCCTCGGGCACAGCATGACGCTATGAATCCGCACGGATCGGAAGGCGCTCGACTGCTCACTGTGCTGGCAGGGGCGATCCTCGCGATCGCCGCGTGCGATGGCGGTTCGGCCAATACCGCCGAACCAACTCCGACCGCGTCCGCCGCTGATTCGCACGCGGCCTGGGTCACCTACGTGCAGTGCGTGCGCAGCAACGGGCACCCCGAATTCCCGGACCCGGTGCAGGACTCGCACGGCGATTGGTCCGTCCCGGTGGACCCGGCCACCGTGAACGTCCCGGCCTGCGAAGACCCCCTCAGGCAGGCACTGCGGGCATCGCGGGTCAAGCGAGAGCCAACGGCCGCCGAGATGGCAAGGCTGCGACAGTACGCACAGTGCGTACGCGAGCACGGCATGCCGAACTACCCGGATCCGGGTACCGACGGTGTCATCGACATGCCGGAGGGCATGCGCGACAACCCGTCGCTGGGACCGGCCCTCGTGGCCTGTCAGCAGTACGCGCCGCAGCCGCAACCGAAGTAGTCCCGCCCAGACATTCGCACGCTCGCCGCAATTCGGCGGCGGTACATCGGGCGGGTTGTCGCGTCATCGAATACGGGCTGTCGAAGCATGCGATTGACGGCCAATATCTGGTCCCGGGACGTACGCCAATGTCAGAGACCGTACGCGCGTCGGCGGCGTGCAGCTCCATCTGTTGCACGCGGCTTCCAGTAAACTCTGGGTATACTACCTTGCCGGAGGCGCGGTCGCGTAGCACCCAGTTGATGCCGTAGGTGAACGCGTCTACCTCGTCTGCAAGGTTGATCCAGACGCTGTCCAGAAACTCAGTGGCCAGCATCTGCTCGTGGATGGGGAGGCTGATCCCGGTTACGGGTCCGCCAAAACCACTTAGGTCAACATGTACGAGTTTGCGTTCGTACTCCTGCTGCTGTTACGTGGTCACGATGGGACATGCTCCTGTCGTCGCCGCAACCATAAGTACCGGCAGTGACGCGAACGGTCAATACTCCGACCGCACATCTCGCGTCGATGTCGCCACGGCGATCAAACCTGGCGACCTCTTTCATCGGCACAACGTCGGGGCTATGTGGACCGACCGCTCAGGTGGAGATGAGGTGATCGGCGGGCTCGCGGCTGGTGTGCAGGTCCCAGTAGAGGCGTGCGATGTCGTCGGGTTGCTTGAGCGGGGCGCCTTCTGGGGCGCCCGGCGTGCCGGCGATCCATACGCCGATCGCGACATGGCCGGCGTAGATTCCCTTGTCGGCCAGTGCGCCGTTGAGGGTGAGGGCCCATTTGCGTAGGGCCGCGCCCGCCATACCGGCGCTGACGAACACCGGCGCAGGTGTGACCGACGACGCGCCGGTGGTGTACAGCAGTGTTCCGGTGCCGGCGGCCAGCATTGCTGGCAGCACTGTACGTGTCGCGGTGATCGCGCCGTAGCAGATGCTTTCGATCTGCGGCCCGAGGTTGTTCACGGTGACGTCCAGGGCTGCGGTGCTGCGCGCAGCCTCGCTGTTTCCTGCGGCTGGGGCGGAGTAGTGCAGCACGTCGATTCCGCCGAACCGTCCCGCGGCGCTGTCCAGGGCGGCGGCCAATGCGGAACGGTCGGTGACATCGGCGGGAAAGCCGGCCGCCTTGACACCTTCGGTCGCCAGTTTCTCGGTGAGCTCAGCGAGTCGCTCTTTCGAGCGGGCGATCAGCGCGATATCGAAGCCGTGACCGCCGAAGATCCTCCCGAGAGACAAGCCGAGGCGAGCCCCGGCGGCAACGAGCGCGATTGCGGGCATGGTGATCTCCTTGGACGAGGGATTCGCCCCACCGGCAACGTGGCGGGATGGCCTCACCTCATCACCGGTGTGCGCAATACGTCCAAGACCGAAAGGGCAACGATCGATAACCTGAAGGAATGGAGCCGTTGGAGACACGGGAACTGGCGTACTTCTTGGCGGTTGCCGACGAGCTGCACTTCGGCCGCGCCGCGACCCGACTGGGCATCGCGCAGCCGGCAGTGTCCAAGACGATCCGACAACTGGAACGCAGGCTGGGCGTCACCCTGTTCGAGCGGACCAGCCGCGCGGTCACGCTGACCGAGGCCGGCCGGGTCCTGACCCGCGAGGCACGCGTCGCGCTGGACGCGGTATCCGCCGCGGCGCTGCGTACGCAGCGGGCCGGCATCCCCGAGCCGCGCCTGATACTGGCCATGAAGCCCGGCGGTGACGGGGGTCTGCTCCCGACTATCCTCGCCGCGTACGAACGCGAGTCAGAGGTACTGCCGGTCGAGGTGGTCTTCGACGCCGACAGCGCCAGTATGCTGCGCGAAGGACGGGCGGATGCAGCGCTGCTGTACGCGCCGCCCGACGAGTTACGTGGGCTGGACACCGAAACACTGCTGACAGAGGCACCGGTCGCTGTGCTACCCAGGTCCCACCCACTCGCACGACGGGCGAGCCTGCAAATGGCCGACCTGGCGGGCGAAAACCTGCACCGCAAGCCAGGCGATCCCAGCGCGATGAAGAGCCTCAGCGCACTGATGCACCTGATCGCCCTCGGGCGCAAAGTCGCCGTGCTCCCCCGCGTACTGACGACGCCGCTACGCGACGATCTCACCGCGGTTCCGATGACGGACGTTCAGCCGGTCGTCCTCATGCTCGCCTGGCCCGCGCATAGCACATCCCCGTCCGTCGCGGCCCTCGCTCGCGCCGCCACGGCCGCTATACACCCAACGCGTTCGCACCGTCCGTGATTCCAGGTAGTCAACCACCGCAGCGGACACGAGATCGGGCAACGGAGTGCCCGGCCCTGCGCGGGATATCCAGCTCGACCAGGAACGGTACGGCCACCACGGTCACTGGATAAACGCTGCCCTGATGCCAGATCGACGAGTAGAAACCGTCCCGGCCCTCGTCGGCGGCCTCCAGATCCGGGTCAGCCATCGCCCGCAGGATGTCCGGCGCCTCTGTGGCCGGGCCGTAGGCCCCTCGCACGCCGACCAGTCGATCTCATCGAGTCCCACGAGCATCGCGCCAATATAGAGGCCCGTGCGTCCTCGGCCTCGCCCTGCAGCCCGGGGCAGCGGTCCGCCCCCGGCACCGGCGGCAGGCCGAGGCGATGAACGCCGACTAGCTCGCCCACCACGGGGCCGGGACGTGACCTTGCCCACCTCGCCTCAGGGCGACGCACAGGGGCAGGTCAATCGCTGTTAACCGGCAGTTAAAGTGGCGCTGCGAAGTCGTGCTCCGACCGGGGTGCGCCTTCGAAGTGCTTCACGGGATCCGTGGAGCCCAGCCGTTGCGACGTTCTCCGGGCCAACCGAATCGGAGCGGCTGCAACCCCAACGCCCGACCGGCGCGACCGGCGGGCCAACCCGGAACGGAGCAAGCCACGCCATGAGCGTGACTACGAACGATCCTGCTGCCCCGGTCGAGCCGGCGGAACCCGCCGCACGTGGCCGCCTCGACCGATACTTCGAGATCACCCGCAGGGGCTCGACGGTCAAGCGCGAGATGCTTGCCGGGCTCACCACGTTCGCGACGATGGCGTACATCGTCGTGCTCAACCCGCTGATCATCGGCACCGCCCCGGACAAGGACGGCAACCTGCTCGGCATTGCGCCGGTCGCCGGGGTCACCGCGCTCGTCGCCGCGGTCATGACGATCATGATGGGTGTCGTCGGCCGGGTCCCG
This sequence comes from Dactylosporangium sp. NPDC048998, assembly GCF_043197855.1. Classification (NCBI taxonomy): domain Bacteria; kingdom Bacillati; phylum Actinomycetota; class Actinomycetes; order Micromonosporales; family Micromonosporaceae; genus Dactylosporangium; species Dactylosporangium sp. NPDC048998. Next base: position 67,614 of record NZ_JBICTV010000028.1, on the reverse strand, counting down.
TTCGCCGTGGCGACCGGTCTGGGCCTGAACGCTTTCGTCGCGTACGCCGTGGCCTCCCAGATGACCTGGGCCGAGGCGATGGGTCTGGTGGTGATCGAGGGTCTGATCATCACCGTGCTGGTGCTGACCGGCTTCCGGAAGGCCGTCTTCAGGGCCATCCCCGCCGAGCTGAAGGCGGCCATCGCCGCCGGTATCGGCCTGTTCATCGCGCTGATCGGCTTCGTCGACGGCGGTCTGGTCCGGGCCGGCACCGGCGTACCGCTGCAGCTCGGCTCGGGCAGCAACGGCACGCTGCACGGCTGGCCCACGGTCGTCTTCGTGGTCGGCCTGCTGGTCACCGGCATCCTGGCCGCCCGCAAGGTGAAGGCCGGCGTCCTGATCGGCATCGTGGCCACCACGGCCGTCGCCGTGATCGTCAACGCGTTCACCAAGCCCGGCCCGGCCCTCGTCGACGGCAAGCCCAATCCGGACGGGTGGCGGCTCAACGTCCCGACCCTGCCGGACCCGCTGGTCCAGAAGCCCGACCTGCACCTGCTCGGCAACGTGTCGTTCAGCGCGTTCGCGCACGCCGGCGTGATGACCGCGCTGCTGCTGGTCTTCACCCTCGTCCTGGCCGACTTCTTCGACGTGATGGGCACCACCGTCGGCCTGGCCAAGCAGGCCAACCTGGCCACTGAGGACGGCACCGACATGCCCCGGCTGGGCAAGGTGCTCTTCGTCGACGGTGTCGCCGCGGTCGCCGGCGGCGCGGGCAGCGCCTCCTCCGCCACCACCTACGTGGAGTCCTCCTCCGGCATCGCGGACGGTGGCCGCACCGGCCTGACCAGCGTGGTCACCGGCGTGCTCTTCCTCGGCGCGCTGCTACTCACCCCGCTGGTGACGCTGGTGCCGAGCGAGGCCGCCGGCCCGGCCCTGGTGGTCGTCGGCGCGCTGATGATTCGCCAGGTCAAGGACATCGACTTCACCGACGTGGGTGTCGCCGTTCCGGCCTTTCTGACAATGACCCTCATGCCGTTCACCTACTCGATCACCAACGGCATCGGCGCCGGCTTCGTCAGTTGGGTGGTGATCCGGGTCGCGCAGGGCAAGGCCCGCCAGATCCACCCGCTGATGTGGGCGGTCGCCGTCGCATTCGTGATCTACTTCGGCATCAACCTGGTCAAGGCCGTCACCGGCGTCAGCTGACCGGCCCCTCCGCCGCGCCCCGCTACCCCTGGCCCGAGGCTGCGGGGCGCGGCATATGCGGGCCTGCATCGGCTCAGGCATTCCCTAGGGACGGTAGGGCCGGAAGAACTCGCGCAGTTCCTCGGCGTACACGTGCGGCTGCTCGAACGGGGCGAAGTGCCCGCCGCCTGCGTGCTCGCTCACCCGCACCGTATTGGCGATCCGGTCGAGCCAGGCCCGCGGCGGCCGGACAAGGTCGGCGGGGAACAGCGAGAAGCCAGACGGCACCTCGACCCGGCGGGCATGCTGCGCGGGCGGGATGGCACCGTTCACGCGGTACATCCGCATCGCCGATCCGATCGTTCCGGTGAGCCAGTAGATGGTGACGTTGGTGAGAATCTCGTCGCGGGTGAACGCTCGTTCCACGTCGCCGCCGCAGTCGCTCCACGCGCGCAGCTTCTCCACGATCCAGGCGACGAGCCCGGCCGGCGAGTCGTTGAGCCCGACGGCGGCGGTCTGCGGCTTGGTGCGGTGCATGGCGGCGTAGGCACCCTCGGCCGCGGCCCAGCCAGCGGCGCCGTCGAGAAAGTCGCGCTCCTCGGGCGCGAGGTCGGCGCGGTCGCCGAGGTAGACGGGCAGGCCCGCATCCATGCGGTGCACGGCCACGACCCGGCCGGGGTGGTCAAGGGCGAGGTAGCGGCTCACCCCGCTGCCGATATCACCGCCGGCCGCACCGAAGCGCTCGTAGCCGAGGCGGCCCATGAGCTCGGCCCACAGCCCGGCGACCGCGATGGTGTCCGGCGGCGTCCCGACAGGCCGGTCGGAGTAGCCGTAGCCGGGCATGTCCGGCACGACGACGTCGAAGGCGTCGGCGGGGTCTCCTCCGTGCGCGGCGGGGTCCGTCAGCAGCGAGATGACTTTGGTGTACCGCCAGAAGGAGTCTGGCCAGCCGTGGCTCAGGATCAGCGGCAGCGCCCTTCCGGCCGGCGCGTTGGCGCGGGCGTGGACGAAGTGGACGCGGTGCCCGCCGAGCGTGGTCCGGTAGCGGGGCAGTCGGTTCAGCGCCGCCTCCTGCGCCGGCCAGTCGAAGCCGTCGGCCCAGTAGGCGGCGAGGTTGCGTAGGTACGCCACGTCGGCGCCCTGCGACCAGCCTGCGTCCTCGGGCGCGTCCGGCCACCGCGTCGCCCGCAGCCGCGCGCGAAGGTCGTCGAGGACGGCGGGTCCGGTGCTCGTCGTGAACGGCTCGGTCATGATCGATACGGTACGGGATGATTGGCAGGGCTTGTCCGAAAACGGGAAGTCCGTCGGCCGGGCTTGCGCTGCCGGTGATACCGGCGGCCTGGCTTTTCCCTATGATCGCGCGGTGGCCAGAGTCGTGCGAATGACCGACCGTATGCGAGGCGTCCCGGGCGTCGCCGGCGTGAGCGTCGCAGAGTTCATCCATCTTCCCGTGGGCGTCTCGATCCGCTCGCTCACCTTGGAACCAGGAGCTGAACTCGTCCTCACCAAGGGCGACGACGACGGCGAGGGCCTCTTCGTGACCCACGGAACGGGTCGGGTCACGAGCGAGCATGGCAGCCAAGAGGAGATAGTCGCTGGCAACATCGTCTACTTCGACTTCGATCCGAAGCTGGTACTCGGCACGGACGCGGGCATGATCGTGCTCCACATTCGCGGCGGCTTTCTGATGCCCGGTCCACGACCGTGAAGTGAGCGTCCGCGTCACCGGTGCGACGGTCGTAGCGCCCCTACGCTCCGCCCAGCAGTTGCTGGGTCGCGGCGCCGGTCAGCCACGTGCGGTACTGCTGCAGGCTCCACCGGCAGTGCCGCCGCAGGAGCTGATGGGTGTGCGGTGAGGCCAGCGCGTAGAGGATGTCCGTGGCCGTCTGCGCGCTCAGGCCGGCCCGCAGCGCGCCCTCGTTGTGCAGGGCCTGCGTCAGGGTGAGCCAGAGTTGCCGGGTGGCGCGCGACCCGGCGTCGGCGGCCTGCACGGTGACCATGATGAGGTCGCCGGCCCGCTCGAACAGCGCCACCGTGTAGTCGATCGCCCGGCCGATCGCCGCGCGCGGGTCGGTCTCGTCGAAGGCGTCCCGGATCTCCGGCCGGTCTGCCACCGCGACGGGCCGCTCGTCGCCGACGGTGGCCACGTCGAGCACGTGCCGGAAGAGGTCGGCCTTGCCGGGGAAGGCGGCGTAGACGGTGCGCTCGCCGACCCAGCTGTTGTAGGCGCCTACCACAGCGGCGCGCAGCGGGCCGCCGCTTGGCGGATGAGGTCCGGGTCCAGGTCGGTACCGCGCTCCGGCAGGTCCCGTTCCGGCCACTCAGACCACAGTTGCAGGGCCGTTGCACCGTCCGGGAGTTCGAACCACATCTTGAACTCGAAGCTCCCGTCTCCGCCACCGCCCCCGGCCACATGCACCGGAACGTCCATCACACCGGACGCTGTCTGCGCCCGAACGCCGAGCCGCAGATCCCCAGGACGTAGCAGATGCGGAAGGTCGAACGCCAGGTTCGGATTCGTGCCGCCGTCGTTGTCCTTGAGCCGGATCAGAAACTGAAAGACGAGTGCCGTGGGCAGGACGCGAGCCGCCGCCATCGCGACCACGGTCCGCTCATCAGCCAGCAACAACCGATCGAACTCGGCGACCGTCACCGGCAGCACATCCGACCGCGTGACCTGCCCGTCGTCGGCCATGGTCAGTAACTATACCGACACGCATTGTCGACACCGACCGCTTCGCAGTCCGCGTCGTGCGTCTTCGCGCCATCCCGACTCGTACGCCGACCGCGGCGCGAAGTACACCCACAGCGTCACGGCACTGGTCAGCACCTTCCCGTGCCGGTCGCCGTAGCCGCTCAGGTAGTCGACGCTCGCGTTCGGCAGATTGCCCGTGTCCGCCGAGCCACAAACGGAGCCCTGGCACACCGACCACATCTTGAAGTGCTTGTTCTGGAAGTTCCCGGAATCGGGGAAATACAGGTTGCTGCCGTTGAACCGCTTCGTGGTGGCCCCCGGGTTCACCGTGACGTTCGCCGTGTACCGATCCGTCACCTGACACGTGCTCGTGCAGTACTGCGCCTCGTAGATCAGGACCATGCCCGACCAGTACAGGCCACGGGAACCCCGGCTCCCACGGATCGCGAACGTGTTCGGGTCGTTCGGGTTATACGCTGTGATGGTCGCCGGCGCGGCGGCGTTCGACGCGGTGAACCGCAGCCGGTTGCGCAGCGACGTCACCGCGCTCAACTGCGTGGACGCGGGTGCGTCCGCCAGACCCGGCAGCCGCGGGTTGCGCCCGGCGGTGAGCGCCTGCTGCCAGGCATCGGCCTGCCTGACCGCCTGCGCGGCGTAGGCAGCATCGACCTTGGCGTGCCGCACAAGAACGGACGTCGGCTGGTGGGACCCGAGCTCACCGACAAACGGGTCCCGTTCTCACGGACGAAGCCAGACAGCCGCGAATATCCAAGGTCGCCGGAAAACCACACCACATACGCTCCACTCATGCGCAGCGTGTTCGTGTTCCCTGCAGGTGAACGAGCCGACACCGTCGCCTCACTTGATCGGCACCTGCCGCAGCAGCGCGATCCGTGGACTCTGGCTGGCAACCTCTACATCAACATCGACGATGGGCAGACCGGCCACCTCTTCGCCGACTGGGACCCAGACGACGTGGCGGTCCTCGAAGCGACCGTCGGACACCACCCCACCTGGGCGGTCCAGATCGACATCTCTGGTCGCATCGACGGCACGGCAGAGGTTCACCAACTGGTCGCGCTGCTGCTTGAGCGCGGAGGCGTGGCGATTGACGACTACTCCGCCCATCCCTGGACCCTGCAGGAAATCGAATCCGGAGCCGTGGTCGACGGTCTGCGCTTCTTCGACTTTCGCGCCTACCACGAACTCCACCGCAAACACTGACGTTCAGGGCTCGGTGACCACTCACGCGCAAGTTCAGAGAAGGGACGGGGACGAGGTGGTTGCGGCGGAACCAGCCGACTCCGCCCTTCTCGTGAGCGCCCTGCAGGCCGGGCTGGCAGTAGAAGGGATCGACTCCTGAGCTAATGATGATCATCAATCACGAGGTAGTCCGGTCTTGACGGCTTCTGCGATCTGCAGGGCAGCCTGGGCGGGTGTGAGGTGCGTGGTATCGACGACCTCGGCCTCGGCGTGTAGCCACGTGCGGGCCGCCTCGGCGTAGGGCTCGAGGTATTTGAGGCGGAACGGCGAGGGGACGGGGTGTTCCCTCTCGATGCGCCCGCGGAGGGTGTCTTGGTCGGCGTGGAGGACGAAGTGCCTAACCGGGATGGCATGCTGGTCGAGGCCCGCGCTGATCTCGCGCCAGTACTGCTCGACCAGGACGGTCATGGGGATCACCAGAGTGCCGCCGGTGTAGTCGAGAACGCGGCGGGCGGTCTCGACGACGAGCGGCCGCCACGGCGGCCAGTGCTGGAAGTTGTCCGTCTCGGGCAGCCCCGGCGTGATGTCCATGAGCGTCTCGCCGACCTTCTCGGCGTCGAACACCCGTGAATCCGGGATCAGTTGCTGCACGAGTGCACTGGTCGTTGTCTTGCCTGCGCCGTGGGTGCCGTTCATCCATATGATCACGGGATCCGATGCTAGCGGCACGGCCGAATCCGGGGCGGCTTCGGCGTTTCGTCCGATTGACGTCACAAATCTGCCGGGCGAGGCGGCATTCCGAGAGCGGCGGGTTCGTTCCGGGTCCCGTTGTCGATCTGGGCGAGCTTGTTGTCCGCTGCCACTGAAGTTGGTCCTCTTCGGCCTCTGTGAGCAGGTCGGATCAGATTCGATGTCAATGGCGTCGTGACGGCTTCGAGGTCAAGTCGTCGTTTGTTCGGGCCTTTTGTCAGTGAAGTTGGCCCGAATCTTCGGGTCGGTGGGCCCAGAAGAGTTGGTGGCCGCTGTCTCCTTCGGGCACGAACTGTTCGGAGTCGATGGTCAGGCCGGCCTGGGTGATCCAGTGACGGTAGGTGGCCGCGTCGGCGTGGCTCCACCACATGGTGGCGGTGCCGCCGAGCCAGTGGTCCTCGGTTCCGGTCCATTCCTGGGTGTGGACGCTCACGTAATTCCCCTGGCCTGGGCTCATGGAATGGGACTGGCTGCGGACTTGGCGGGGATGCTCAGAAAGGCGTTTGCCCTGGGGCGGGGGTCCGGGATTGGTGGATGTCGGGTGTCCGGTCCTCGATGTCGTCGGGTCAGGGTGCGGGGCGGCCGTGGTTGTCCCAGAAACCGGTTTCGGCACCAGCGGTGTGCAGGGCGGCGTTGAGCGCCTGGCGCTCGGCTTGGGTGGGGATGTCGGGGTGCGGCGCCGGGTCGGTCATTTGGTCGCGGCAGGTGCTGAGCCGGTGTTCGCTTTGCGATCGGCGGCCCGGGATAGCCGAGGACGCGAGCGGCCTCTGCAGTGCCGACGAGCTCGACCGAATCGCCGGTGCGGTCGCCGACCGGCGGTCGCCAGGGCGCCGGCCCGAACAGGGCTCCAGATGACCGGGGCTTGCCTGGCTCACCGATGCGGCGCGGGCCCGCTTGTGAAGAGACGCTCATGTCAGACGAAGCCGGCCGGGCGCGTCGAGGAGGGCTCGTGATCGTGCGACGAGCCGGCCCGCCGCCGTCCGGATCGCGATGTGCGCGAACTCGGTTATGCCGCCGACCCGGGCGACACGGCGGGCCGAGCAACAGTCAGTCCAGGGCCTGGCGGGCGATCGTCCGTGCCTCCCGTCCGGCCAGCAGCCAGCCGCCGGCGTAGGCGATGACCGGCAGCCCGGCCAGGATCGCGGCCAGGTTGGCCAGCGGCGGGTCGGCCAGCCAGTGTAGCTCGCGGGCGTACCAGGCCAGCATCGCCAGGTAGGCGCCGGCCGTGCCGATGACCGCCCCTGTCAGCGCGAGCGCCCCGGCAGTGGCGGCGGTGAGGGCCCGGCGGGTGCGGCGGGGCGCGCCGGCCGCAGTGAGCGTGCGCAGGTCGCGGGCGGTCTCGCTGCGGATCAGCCCGACGGTCATGGCGAGCACGCCGAGGCCGACCGCGATGCCCGCGGCGGTGAACCAGGCGGCCAGCCGGGTCTGGTCCGCGCCGGTCGGGCGGCTCTCGATGTTGAGCCCGGCCGCGACGGCCTGCTGCTGGGCCTTGTCGAGCTGCGCGGTGGTCAGCGGCCGCGGTGCCTTGACGAGCCAGCCGACCGGGCCCGGTGTGAGCCCGAGGGTGGTCACGGCGTGGTCGGTGAGCAGCGTGTTCGGCAGTGAGGTGTAGGTGGTGGGCAGCGGGACGTGCTGGGCCTTCGGGTGGAAGTCGCGCTTGCGGATCGGGATGACGTCGTAGCCGTTGACGTCCGGGCGCCCGGTGATCACCTCGGTGCCGGCGGCGATGCCGGCCGGGTCGATGCCGTAGTAGGTCAGCAGCTCCGGCGTGGCGATGAACAGCGGGATGGCGTCGCTGCTGCTGTAGGAGGCGCCGCCGTTGCCGGTCGGGTGTGGCCGGGCCAGGATGACCGCCGGTTTGCCGCCATGCTCCATCGGGGCGTCCGGTGAGATGCCGCCAGTAAGCGGGAGCACGGAGGTGGCCTGGAGGTCGGCGGCGATGGCGTCGACCTGCTTGCGCATGGTGTCGGCCTGCGCTGCGGTGAGCTCTGGGATCGTCCCGTTCAGGCCGTCCGGCGACAGCCAGACCAGGATCTGGTCGGTGGGCAGGTTGCCGCTGCCGGGAACGGCCGCCTTCGCGACGGTGACGCCGCCGGACAGGGCGACGACCGCCGAGATGCCGATCGCCAGCCCGATCGCCGCGAGGGCGGCGCTGGAGCGGGCGCGGTACCGCGACAGGTCCCGCATCGCCAGCCGCGCCGGGAGGGGTGCGTGGCGGGCGATCCGCCCGATGATCGCGACCCCGACGGGAGCGAGCAGGAGCAGCGCGATCGCGGTGGCGAGCACCCCGGCGACGATGTAGGGCGGCCGGCTTTGCCTCGCCAGGACCAGCGCGCCGAGGCCGAGGACGAGCAGCCCGGCCCCGACGAGGGCGAAGCGGTGGGCCGGGCGCGGCGGTGCCGGCCGCGCGGACAGTGCGGCGACGACCGGCATCCTGGCGGCGGCGCGGGCCGGCCACCAGGCGGCGAGGAGCGCGGTCAGGGTGGCCAGCCCCATGGCGATCAGCACCGGCGTCCAGGGTAGCCCGAACCGGTCGACGCGGTGGCCGAGCAGAGGCTCCAGCTGAGGGCCGAGCAGGACCCAGGCGGCGACGCCGACCGCGGCTCCGGCCAGAGCTCCGACGCCGCCGATGACTGCCCCGTTGGCGAGCAGGACGAGCCGGATGTGGCGGTGGCTGGCGCCGATGGCGCCGAGCATGCCGAGCGCGCGGAGCCGCCGCTGGGCCATGACGGTGAAGCCGGCGACCGCCAGCAGGCCGACGAAGACCAGCCCGATGGTCGCCAGGGCGAGCACCCCGACGCCGGCCGCCGCGTCGGTCTCGGGCGAGCGGACCTGAACGTTGGCGCCGTCCGGGCGGGGCTGGTTGCGGAAGACGCGGTCGGGGGCTCGGAGGAGCACGTCGACGTGGTCGGCCTCGATCTGGCCGGGTGCGGCGAGGGCGAACAGGTCGGCCAGGTTGAGCGGGTTCTCGACCAGGCCGACGATGGTCCAGGTGGTGCCGGCCTGGGTCCAGGTGCCGCCGACGTGCAGGCCGAAGAGCGTGGCGGTGCGATCGGTGACAGCGAGCTCGCCCGGGCCGTGCGGGTAGCGGCCCTGGTTGAGCCGGAGCATCGGGCTGCCGTAGGGGCCGCCGGGGTTCTGGGTGCGCAGGTCGACGCCGTTGGCGGAGCCGGGCACCGCGATCCGCTGCTTCGTGTGCTCGATCACGTCGATGGCGCCGAAGGAGCTGCGCAGCGTGGCGAGGTCGGTGTCCAGCTGGGTGCCGGTGCTGCCGAGGGTCACCAGGTGGTCGGCGGTGCCGAAGACGGCCGCCTGGGACGGGGCACTGGCCACCGCGCCGAGCCCGACGACGGTGGCCGCCACGGCCACCAGGAGCAGGCCGAGCACGATGCTCTGCTGGCGCCACTCGCGCCGGAACAGCCGCCAGGCCCAGCGGACCACCGCGCGCCGGGCCGGCATGCCGCCGTGGCCCGCGCCGAGCTCGACCGGCTTGTCCTGCACGGCCAGTGTCATCGGGTGGCCTCCTCGGCCAGCAGCGAGTCGGGGCCCGGTCGGGGGCCGGTGCGGTCGACGATGTGGCCGTCGCGGATGAACACGACCCGGTCGGCCCAGGACGCCAGCTGCGCGTCGTGGGTCACCACGACCGCGGCCAGGCCACGCTTGCAAGCGGCCAGGATCAGCCGCATGACGGCCTCGCCGTTGGCCGAGTCGAGGGCGCCGGTCGGCTCGTCGGCCAGCAGGAGCCGGCGGTCCCCGACGACGGCGCGGGCGATCGCGACCCGCTGCCGCTCGCCGCCGGAGAGCTGGTCGGGGAACCGGGTGGCGCGCTCGGCCAGGCCGAGCTCGGCGAGGGCGCGCAGCCCGGCCGCACGGGCCTGGCGGGCACCGGTGCCGTCGAGCTCGAGCGGCAGGGCCACGTTCTCGGCGGCGGTGAGGCCGGGCAGCAGGTTGAAGTCCTGGAAGACGTAGCCGATGGCCCGCCGCCGCAGCCGGGCCCGGTCGTCGCGGGACATTGCCGAGAGCGGCTGCCCCGCGACGATCACCTCGCCGGCGGTCGGCGTCTCCAGCGCACCGGCGATGGTGAGCAGCGTGCTCTTGCCCGAGCCGCTGGGGCCCATGACGGCGACCATGCTGCCCGGCTCGACGGTGAGGTGGACCTCCCGCAGGGCGTGCACCTCGTCGGCGCCGTCGAGATAGGTCTTGGAGACCCCGCGCAGTTCCAGCACCCCGGTCATCGGCGCACCCCCGCGCGGCGCCGCAGCAGCGGTGCGACGGCCGGCGCTGGGGCCGGCGGATCGAGCGCGGCCCGCTTCAGCCGGCCGTCGGCGCTGTCGAGCCACTGCACGACCGAGTCGAGCCGGAACAGCTCGGCGTCGACCACCAGGGCGAGGCCGAGGTCCAGGTGGGCCTCCTCCTCCTTGAGGCGGGTCCATTGCTGCATGAGCTCGATGAGGTACCGCCGATGGCTCTGGATGACCTCGTGCACGTCGGCTCCGGGCAGGCGTACTGCGATCAGGACCTTGATGACCAGCTCGTCCCGGGGTGGCGAGCTCAGGTCGGGCGGGGTCCGCAGCCAGCCGGCGAGCTCTTCCGCACCGTCCGCCGTGATCCGGAAGCCCTTCTGCGGGCCCGGCTCGGCGTCGTCGTCGGACTCGACGAGCCCATCCCGCTCGAGCCGCTGCAGCGTCGTGTAGACCTGCCCGACGTTGAGCGGCCACACCTCGCCGGTCCGCGCCTCGAATTCCTCGCGCAGCTGCAGACCGTACTTCGGGCCCTCGCTGAGCAGCGCCAGCAGCGCGTGCCGAATGCTCACGAGATCACCACACTCGAAATCATGACCCGTATCATACTGAGTATGATAGCGCGTGTCTACGGCGCTGGCGACTATAGAGATGCCGCCGTCGTGCTCGGCCTGCCGCGCCTTGCCCCGCTCGCCATGCCGCTCCCGGCTGGCGACGAGGGCGAAAGCGCCAGGATTGGCGACCGCGCACGGCGAGCGTCCGCGGACCGCGGCCACCCGGCGGCCGGGCCGGGCGCAGGGTGAGAGAAACGCTGGACCGAGCTACGCCCCGATGGCCGGGTGGAGCCCGGCGATCGCCCGCCCGGTCGCGCTCAGCCGGCCACGTGGCGTAGCCGCCGGAAACAGGACGCCGTCAGCAGGCCAGCGAGCAACAGGTACGGCGCCGACTCGGCGAACTGGAACGGCCAGACCGGTCGGCAGGCTGGTATGTCGCCGTCACGTGGAGGTCGCGCTGGGCGAAGCACGTCAAGGTCCGGCGGAACTGGTCATCCTGGTTCAGCGGGCCGACGGGTGACGACCGGGTTTCCCGATCTGGTCCAGGTGCTTGCGCCGGCTGCGGACGTAGGCGCTCACGGCGGAGAAGGAGACGTTGAGCTGCAGGGTATTGGTGAGGTGGTCGTGGACCTGCTGGATCGTGGTTCGCTGGTGTCCCGGCGGCGGCTCGGTGAGCATGGTGTCGATGATTGCCTGGTGCCGGTCAAGTCGTGATCCTCGCCGGGCTGTCGGTTTGCGGGGCGGTGGGGTCGGCGTCCGGAGCGCTGTTCGGACGGTGCGACGGTGAACGCCGTGACGTTCGGCCAGAAACCGCAGCGAGAGCGCGGGGTTGTTGGTGGCGTCACGGCGGATCGCGGTGAACAGCGCTATGCGGGCCTGTCGCTGCCGGAGCGATTCGCCCGATGAATCTGGCATGGGTCCGGGGAGATGTTCGCTGCGGTGCTCGGCGAGGGCTTTGGCCAGGTCGTTGGGGTGTCGGCCAGCGAGGGCCGCGAACCAGTCGAGCCGGATCGGGCCGTCGGGTTGTCCGCCGCGCAGGTAGCGGTCCAGGACCTTGGGGCGGAGGTGGTTGGCGTGGGCGAGCCTGCGCAGGTAGGAGGCCGTCGTTTCGGCGGTGCGCGGTCGTGGCCGGATCGGCAGCGGCCGTGGTAGGTCGGTTCCGGTCATCGGCGGCGGCGTTTGGTGGTGTGTTGGCTGTCGGCGGCGTGGTCGAGTTCGACAAGGTCGAGGACGGTCTTGGTGATCGCTTCGGTGCCGGTGAGGATGGCGTCAACGGCGGCGCCGCGGATCAGGTGCGAGAGGCTGCCGATCATTCCGGCGGTGCGGTCGTGCAGGTAGCGGTCCAACTCGGGCAGACTGCCGGGGCGGTGCCGGCGTAGCCGTAGCGCGGCTTCCAGCGACGCGACGAGCCCTTGCCACTCGTCGGCGTAGGGGAACGCGGTGGTGCGGATCAGCGAGAACCGGCCGGCGATCTGCCGGCCGCGGGTCCCGGTAAACAGTCCTTGCCGTTCGACGTCGATGCCCGCGTAGATGAAGGTGGCTGAGATCCGTTCGGAGAAGTATTTGAGGGTGTCGGAGACTTCGGCGCCGTTGCGGGTGGCCAGTTGCAGGTTATGTATTTCGTCGATGCATACCACGCTGACGTGGGTGTCCAGGGCAACACCGCAGACGGCCTCGATGACGTCGGTGATGTTCGCCCGGGTGGTCAAGGGCAGGCCGAGGAACCGGGCGAACTCGACGGCGACCATCCGCGGAGTGGCGGCCGGTGGAACGGTGACGTAGATGACCGGGATCCGGTCGTGCAGTCCGGGGTGGCGGCGGCGGTCGATCGCTTCGTGGGCCTTGCCGAACTGGGTGATCGCGGTGGTCTTGCCGGTGCCGGCCGGGCCGGACAGGATCAGGCCGCGGCGGGCGCTGATCGCGTGCCGGTTGAGCAGGGTCAGCCGGCGGCCGGCGTGGATCACCTGTTGCAGGGCGGATGTGGCAACCACGGCCATGCGGGTGTGGTAGTCGAGGCGGTCCTCGTCGTGGCGGGCCTGGTCCGCCTCGGACAGGGCCGACCACCGCTGTTGGCTGATCGCCGGAGGCAGGGCGACCGGTGCGGTAGTGAACTGCCGCCAGCCCTGCAGAGTGGTCAGGTGATGTGGCCCGCCCCGAGCGTGAGGACCGTGCTCGGCGGTGGCCGCCGCTGGGGTCACCACGGCTTATCGGCCTCGGCGAACGGGTCGAACAGCGGCAGCGGGATCACCTTCGCCAGGCGTGTCTCCTGCCGTGCTGTCGCGGTCTGCTGGTCCTCGCCGGGTTCGTCGGCGGGAACGGACGCGGCCGGCATCGCCGCGGCGGCGGCCCGGGTGCGGGCGGCGACCCGTTTGTCGCGCCGGGCGGTCTTCTTGGCGGTAGCCGCATGTGCCGCCGGTCCCTGGTGCGCGCGCTGCAACAAGGCTTTGACCGCGTCGGCGATTTCGGCCTCGGTGGCCTCCGGGAGGCCCTTGCGGACGTGATCCCAGGCCAGTTCCCCGAACGGGGTCGGCACCCGGTCCAGGTGTTTCCAGAGCGCACGGATCCAGCCGCCGGCCGGATCCCGGACCCAGACCCGGGACACGTCGTATGGGTCGTAGTGGATCTGCCATCGTTCCTTCTTCGCGGTCACCCCGGACGGTTGCCCGCGCAGCGGGTTGAGGGCTTCGGCGTCGTAGGTGCGGTGGTTGATCCGGATGCCGTAGGCGTTGATCGCCTGCCAGCGGGCCGGTAGCAGTTCGATGTAGTCGGTGCCGGACAACGCGACCGGCACGTAGCCGGCCGCCTCGATCAGCGCGGCGTACTTCTCGTTCGGGGTGAACGCCCGGCCTGGGCTGGCCGGATCCCGCAGCCCGTCATGCGGGCGGTTCTGCCACTTCGCGACGATCCACTCATCGAGTAACTCCTGCAGCTCAAGCATCGACCACAACGGACCATCCTGCACCTTGCGGCCCCGGCGTTCGGTGTTCGCGCCCGTGTAGCCGGCGACGAACTGCGCGAACCCGGTGGCGACCGATCCCAGCATCCGCTCGATGTGCGGTTTGTCGGTGGGGGTTGCCTCATGTCCTGGTTGGAAGTTGATCCCCAGGAACCGGCAGGACGCCCGGAAGTTGTGCGACACGAATACCTTGCCGTGGTCACACACGATCGTCTCGGGGACGATCACGGGCCGGGCCGCCGCGTGCTCAAGGCGCTCATCGATGCTCAACAGCCGCTGGTGCGGCAACACCGAGCGCGACATCCGCAGCGCGTCCACCCAGCCCGGGCGCATCGGTTCCGGGGTCACTGTGCGGGCCAACAACACCGACGCGTCGACCGCCTTGGTCGTCGGCCGTAGCACCGCGGCGGTGACAGTGCGGGTCGCGACGTCGATCATCCCGGTCAGCTCCAGCCGGCCGACCACCCCGTCATCCAGCAGGACCAGCACGTCCAGCGGCGTCGAGTCGATCTGCATCAGCTCACCCGGCGCGGACGCCGTCACTTGCCCGAACGGTCCGTCCGGCCGGTTGGCCAACGACCGGCGGGTCGTTGCCGATCCAGTCACGTGTTTGCCCGCCGCGAGCTTGTCGAACAGCCGGTAGAGCGTGCGCTGCGACGGCACGGGCACCGCATCACCCCGGGCCGCCAGCAACTGCTCGGTGCGCCACAACACGAACCCGGCCGTGCGCGAAGACGCGTCCGTGGTCTCGGCGATCGCCGCGCGCATCGCTTCGACCACCGCCTCGTCCACCCTGCCGAACCTCGGCGTGCGGCGCGCCACCCGCTGGTCGACCAGACCGAACAACCCCTGTTCCTGATAGCGCAGCCGATGCCGACGGACCGTGCTGAGCGTCACCGCGACACCGGCCGCGTTCAGCTCGGCAACCTTCGACCGCTCCCGACCGGCCAGCGACCGCTCTGCCGGGTCATACTCCGGCCGCGACTGCCCGCCCTCGTCGTCACAACGACGGCCGTGCAGCACCTCCAGGATGTGCTGCTCCCACCAGCGCGCCTGCTCGACCGCAGCGGCCGGGACACCCTCCAACGTTCCGGTCGCCGGCACCGCCAACGGTGCTCCCGCACCGATCACCGTGAAACCCGGCGATGCCTGCAGCACCGCCAGCGGCACCGTGCTCACCGTGCCATCGACATCAGCCAGCCGGACCGCCGGCCCCGCGACCCCGACCACCGTCAACAGCGTGCCGTCGACCCGGACCCGATCACCAGGGCCCAGCCGCCCCCGCCCACTCACCGCCAAGCCCCGGCAGGGCCAACACTGACCAGGCTGCCCGCGTGCAACAACTCGCCGGCCAACTCGACCTGCAGCATCTGCCGCCACAACAGGTGGAACAACACCGGCAACACCGCCAGCCGGTCACCCACCTGCGCAGCCGCCTCGAACAGTGGCCGCGGACGCTGACACACCTGACCCAGCCGCTGCGCCACATCGACGTCCTGACCGCACCGCGGATGCCGATAACGCGACAACCAGCGCACGTTGCTCGCCAACACCACCGGTGGAACCCCGAGCCGCCGAAACTCCCACTCCACCTGCGCGCACGCCCTGGCAGTCGCAGCAAACGCCTGCTCGTCGGCCTCCTCGATCCGCTCATCCGGCCGCACGTCGATCACCACGCCGGTCCCGTCCACCTGCCGCACGAAATAGTCCGGCGCATGCCGGCGCGCCCGCGTCCCGTCTGACCAGTGCAGCCAGAACGGCTGCGACGCCATCCCTACCACCCGCCGGTCGAAGTCCAGCAGCATCACATTGTCGCGCTCAAGCCAGGACTCGTACCCCACATGCCGGCCAGTTGTAGCCGACCACCACCACCCAGCGAACTCCCGTCGCCCTTTCGACCAGCGGAAACGCCGTACCGGCTCGACATCCTCGAATGCCATCGCCTGGCAGCCCCGTAACGGCTCACGCCGTCGGCCAGCATCCCCGGCGAACTCCACCACCAACTCCTGGCGGCCAGGTTCCGCCGCCACAGGCCGGGCCAACGCCACCGTCCACTCCAGACTCGATCATCAGGGCGGACCAACTGTAGTGGCAGAAACCTCATCCGAACCAGATGTAGTGGCAAAGAGTTCAACTTCGCTGGCAACGGACACTTGTCGTTGGCGCCGCCGATGCTTCCATCACGTGGGGTGGGTCCGAAACTCGCGAACATCGAAACACCCGATCGAGGTGGGACCCGACCTCGCAAACAAAGCCCAGGCCAGCGCCCGCCACAAGGCCCGAATGATGTCTGTGTCGACAAGGCAGCGGGGAACCTCGCGGCAGCGCACCGAGCGGAAAGCATGGAAGGATGCCGCGATGACGCTGAAGATCGCCACCACTCAACCCGCCGGAACGGCCGACGCTTGCGAGAACGGCCGCATCGTCCGCGAGTTGATGCGTGAAGCCGCCGCAGCGGACGTCCGACTCATCCAGTTCCCCGAGGGATTCCTGTCCGGGTATGCCAAGGAACAGATCGCCAACTGGGACGACGTCGACTGGGACGCCGTCCGCGACGAACTCAACGCCGTAACAGACCTGGCCGCCGAACTCAGGATGTGGGTCGTGCTGGGTTCGGCGCATCCGCTCACGCTGCCGAATCGCCCGCACAACAGCCTCTATGTGATCTCCGACCAGGGCGAGGTCGTCACCCGCTACGACAAGCGCTTCTGCTCCAACACCGAGATCACCCGCTTCTACAGCCCCGGCTTCGAGCCGATCGTCTTCGACGTCGACGGCTACCGATTCGGCTTGGCCATCTGCATCGAGGTCAACTTCCCGCAACTGTTCGCCGAGTACGACCGCCTCGGCGTGGACTGTCTGCTGCTGTCCGCTTGGCCGGTCGACAAGATCTTTTTCCGTAAAGCCCAGGCGCACGCCGCGATCCAGAACTACTGGCTCAGTCTGTCGGTTCCTGCGCAAAGCGCCGATCTGATGCCTTCGGCGATCATCGGTCCCGACGGAAGCGAGTTGACCGCCGTCGCCGCCCCGGCGCATCTGGCCACCGTCGTCCTCGATCGCGATGCGCCCGAGTTCCACATCGCGCTCGACCTTGCCCGCCCATGGCGTGCCGAGGCCAACCGGGGCGAGATCTACCGCAACCGCCGGGTCGAAGACCCACGCAGCAGCGACCGAACACTCGTTTAAACAGCATCGGCCAACTTCGCCGAGCAGACAGGCGCCGTCGTCCGTCGTGGGCGCCATGGCGCCCACGAGATGGTCACTGGAAGAGCCCGTTGCCCGGAAAGCAGGCACGGCGGGTTCGGGCCGGGGGCCCGCTGGAAAAGGACCTGATCACAGGCACCTCGTCAGCGGCCTGCCGGTGCCGCACCTGGTCTCTCGGCGAGCGGCGGGCGGATGCCTGTCTGCCCACGCGCGTCCGTCAGATCACGGAGCCGGAGGCGAGCAGGGCGGCGGTGGGCAGTGCGAGGTCGCCGTCGGGGTCGCGGTAGGCGGTGCTGTGCTGTTCGTACTGATACCGGATGCGCTCAATTGTGCTCGGATCCTGACGTTGTAGGAGCGCTCCCGTTGTGCCGATGCCGTTGGCCGGTCCGTTCCACCATGCCTCGGGGTCGGTCCGGTGGATCCAGGTGATCGTGTCACAGCGCACGTCGTCGAGCCCGGTGCGATGCAGCAGTTCGGACAGTCCGTCGCGGGTTCTGGAGAAGTCCTTGGCGGGTGCGAGCCTGGGCAAATCGGGTGGGCGCTCGACGCCGGCGGCGTCGAAGATCCGGCCCCAGAGCTGCTGGGCCGGTGGTGGCGGGTACGGCCAGATCGTCACGGCGATGCGGCCGCCGGGGCGCACGACGCGCTGCAGTTCGACAAGGGTGGCTGCGGGATCGCCGACGTGGTTGATGACGAAGTTGGCCACGGCTGCGTCGAAGGAGTCGTTGGTGAAGGGCAGGTCGGGCAGGATCGCGTGGCGGACGTCGGCGTCAGGAGCGTGTCGGCGTGCCAGCGCGAGCATGCTGGGCTCGGCGTCGATGGCCGTGACCTGTGCGGCGCGCGAGCATGCCAGGGCAGCGACGGTGCCGGTGCCGGTGCCGGCGTCGAGCAGCCGGGTGCATGCCTTGACGTCGGCGGCGTCCAACAGGACCTCGGCGGGTTGGGCGCACAAGGAAGCCAAGCTGTCCTGGTATGCCGCCGCCCGGCCCGCCCACTGCGACCGCTCATGATCGTCGAAAGCTGTCGTCGTCACCGGATCGGGCTCCTTTGATGGGCGGTCTTGATCGACAAGGTGGCTGAATCGGCGTGTGCGAGCGGTGACGCCGGGCGGCCGCACACCTGCGCCCGCACGGGGGCATAGCGTTCAGCTGATCAAGTGCTCCTGGTGCCTGGAAGTATGCACGTCGCGGAGGAAAGCCGGAGGGCGATGGCAGGCGCAATCCGAGGGAAATCCACTGAGCGCGAATACTACCGGGCGTGCGTGATGTGCTCAGCTCTGCTACCTGGACCGAGTAGACCGGCCGGTCGAAGACGTTGTGCCCATCGTCAAGGCGCTCAGCGTCTCGGCACCTAGCCGGCGGCACGAGCGCGCACCCGATCCAGCGGTGCTGCGGACCGGACCTCGACGAGTCGGGCAGTCAGGCCGGCCGCCTGGCCGACGTGATCGTGGCGGCACTGACGTACTGAGGACATCCCGTCCGGTCGGACGAGGGCTGCGACGGCACGGACAGGTCGCGGGCCAGCGGCCCGCCGTTGCCCTTAACCGTCCAGGTCGGTCGGGCCGCCTGTGATCACGCCCTCCAGCGGGGCGTCCGTCGCCTCCGCCGACTCGCGCTGGGTACGGACGTCGGCCAGCCGGGCGGTCAGGGCGTTTTCGATGGCCTGGTAGGCGTCGCTGCCCAGGACCAAGCGGCGGGGTGCCGGGTCCTGGTCGACGCTGGCGATCATCGCGGTGGCCATCAGGGCCGGGTCGCCTATGCCTTCGGTCGTGCGTTCGGTGAGGATGCGGCGGATTCCTGCGGCGGGTGTGCCGTCGTAGGCCTTGATGCGGTCGGCCAGCACTGAACCGCCGTAGCGGAAGTTGGTACGGGCGCCGCCCGGTTCGACGATGGTGACGCCGATGCCGAACGGGGCCACCTCGCCCGCCAACGCATCCGCGAAACCTTCCACGCCCCACTTCGTGGCGTGGTAGAGGGACCCGCCCGGCCATGCCGCCTGGCCGCCGACCGAGGAGAGTTGCAGGATCCGGCCGCCGCCCTGCCGGCGCAGGTGCGGCAGCGCGGCCCGGATCAGCCGAATCGAGCCGGTCAGGTTGGTCGCGACCTGGTGCACTACCTGCTCGTCGGTCAACTCCTCGGCCGCGCCCATCAGGCCGTACCCGGCATTGCTGACCACGACGTCGATCCGGCCCAGGGCGGCCCAGGCCTCGTCGACCACCGCGGTGATCTCGGCCGGGTCGGTGACGTCGAGGTGGGCCGCGCGGAAGGCGTCCAGCCAGCGGGCCGACAGATCGTCGACGCTGCCGAGAGCGCGGAAGGTGCCGACGACTCGGTCGCCGCGGGACAGGATCTGCTCGCTGAGGTGCCGGCCGAAACCGCTATTGGCGCCGGTGATAAGCCAAGTCCGTGAAGTCATGCCGGTAGCGTGCGCCGAATCCTGGCAAATCAACCATTCCCCTGGTGAGACGGGTGCTGCCAGGGCTACCCAGAGGGGACCCGAACCGGCTTATGGTCGGGAGCGTGAACCTGATCGGGGAGTACCTGCGGGCCCGGCGCGAGCTGATCCGGCCCGAGGATGTCGGGCTGCTCGACAACGGCCATCGGCGGGTGCCGGGGCTGCGACGGGACGAACTGGCCATGCTCGCCGGGATCAGCACCGAGTACTACACGCGGCTCGAGCAAGGCCGCGACCGGCGTCCCTCACCTCAGGTGCTCGATGCGATCGCCCGCGCGCTCAGCCTCGACGAGGACGCCACCGCGCACCTGCACGCGCTCGGCGCTGCGGAGGCGCCTCGGCGGCGGCGCCCCGAGCGGATCCGACCAGGCGTGCAACCTCTGCTCGACGCCTGGCACAACACCCCGGCTTACGTGCAGGGTCCGCTCCAGGACGTCCTGGCGGCCAACCGTCTCGCCGTGGCGTTGTCGCCAATCTTCACCCCGGGTAGCAACATTCTTCGCTCGGTGCTGCTCGACCCTGCCGTGCAGGAGTTTCTGCCCGGCTGGCAGAACCGGGTCAGCAGTCTGGTCGCCGCCTTGCGGGTGATGGTCGGCCCGGACGTCGACGACCCGCGCCTGACCGACCTGGTCGGCGAACTGTCGGTGAAGAGCGACCTGTTTCGCCGACTCTGGTCGCGCCACGACGCCAAGCCGCATCCGGGCGGCGGCCTACACCGCATGCGCCACCCGATCGTCGGCGACCTCGAACTGCACTATGAGAAGTTCGCCGTCACCGGCGCCACCGGGCAACTGCTCGTCGTCTACCACGCCGAACCGGGCTCGCCGAGCGCCGATGCCCTCACACTGCTGGGCTCGCTGCCGGAGGAATCCGCTCCTCGCCCTCCCGGCACGGCGGATCGAACCGCGCCTCGAACTCACGCCGGTCCCGCTCGCTGACCGTCAGGCGCGTCGGTGTGCGTTCCGTGGTCTGTGTCGGGTTTGACCTGTGGTTTCGGGCTGGGTCCGATCGGACCGGTGGTGGCCGGAGTCGGGCGGTGGCTTCGGCGGCTTTGTGCTGGGTGGCGGTGACCGCGGGCCTTCGATCACCCGCCTGCCTGTGCCGCCACGGCGTCGGCCATCGTGGTCCACGCGTGTTCGGGCAAGAGGTGCCCGACGCGGGGGTAGACGACCGCCCGCGCGCCGGGGATGCGGCGGGCCAGTGCGGTTCCCGCGGACGGTCGGATGAGCGGGTCGTCGGCGCCGTTGATGATCAGGGTCGGTGCGGTGATCTCGCCCAGTCGGCGGGCCACGTCGCCGAGGTTGTGTCCGGCGGCGGTCTGCCGCTGGGTCGTGCCGGGGTCCCGTGGGGATCGTGCGTGGCTGATCTCGGCCGCGGATCGGGCCCACTGCTCGTCGAACGGATGGTTCGGCGATGACAGCAGGCGGATCATGTCGACCAGGGTGCGGATCGCCCCCTCGTCGGTGTCGGGGTGCTTGATCCGGGCGAAGCGGGGGAACACGCCGAACTGCACGTAGCGCAGCACGTTGATCTTCCCCAGGGGTCCGCCCGCGAACGTGGTCACCGTGCGCACCCGCTGCGGGTGCAGGACCGCGGCGGCAAGTGCGAGTCCGCTGCCCATCGAGGCGCCGCACAGGTGGGCGTTGTCCCAGCCGAGGGCATCCATGACGGCCAGGCCGTCGTCGACCATGTCAGATCCGGTGTACACCGGCCGGGCACTGCCGCGAAACAGCACCCTGAACGGGTTCTCCTGCTTGGGCGAGGAGAAGTGCGTGGACAACCCGGCATCCCGGTTGTCGAAGCGGGCGACGTGGAAGCCCCGTTCGGCCAGCGCCTGGCAGAATCCGTCCGGCCAGTACACCATCTGGAAGTCCAGGCCCATGATGAGCAGCAGCGGTTCACCGGCGGGTGGGCCGAAGGTCTCGTACGCGATCTGGACCTCGCCGTTGTGCGTCATCTGCACGGTCACCGTGGCCTCCCGCGATATGTTTGTAATGCAAGTGCATTGTAAACGGTGAAGGATGGTTCTACCCATGCCCCGCAAGGTCGACCACGACCAGCGCCGCCGGCACATCGTCGAGGCGCTGCTGCGTATCGCCGGCACACAAGGCCTCGATGCCGTCTCCCTGCGCGAAGTAGCGCACGAGGCCGGCGTGTCGATGGGCGCCGTTCAGCACTACTTCGCCACCAAGGACGAGATGCTGCTGTTCGCGCTGGAGCACTGGCTGAGCCTGGGCGTGCACGAACGCTTCACCGAACGGGTCCGTAGGCGGCTCGCCTGCGAGGCCACCGGTGAGCCCGCGGCGGTACTGCGGGCCGTGGCCGCCGAGTACCTCCCCCACGACGAACCCAGCCGATCCGACGTCCTGGTGGCGATCGCCTTCCTATCCCGGGCGGCCGTCGAACCCGCACTCGCCGCCGCCCTCAAGCCCGCCTTCGACGGCTTCGTTGACACGCTGTGCACATTGCTCCGGAACGTCGAGGGGTCAACCGACGCACCAGCCGAAGCAAGGCGGCTCGCCGCACTGCTCGACGGATTGCGACTGCCGGTGCTGATCGGTGCGCTGTCACACGAGGACGCGCTTGCCGTTGTGGAGCGCCACCTTAGCCAGCTTCCGACCGGTCACCCTCAGGCTTGACCGGCGATGCGGATGCGCGCTCATCTCGGCAAGCCGCGCACCCGCTGACGTGCTCGAGAAACCGAGCCACGTTGCGCGTCGCACCCGCATTTCTGGATCTTGATATTTGCCGTAGATGCTCTAGCCTACTTCCCGGTGCGTCCGCCGCGCTGCGGGTACCGGCCCTGAGGAGTGCCGCATGACCAGTCCCTTCCCGGCGCAGGCGTTGGATCAGCCGCTCCCCGGGCACCCGGCGTACCCGGGCAATCCAGGATGGCCCGGATCCCCGGCCGCCTTCCCGCCACCACCCCCGAGGCGGCGGACCGCGCTGATCATCGCCGTCGTCGGGGCGGCGCTCGGCCTGGTGGTTCTGGCCGGTGCGGCGACGGCGGTGTACTTCGCCACCCGCGGCGGTACGGCCCCGGCGGCCGCCGAGCGGGCCACGCCGACTGCAACGGCCGACGGCGGGCCGAAGCACCTACGGTTCACCGCATCGGACACCGTCGGCGGCTGGCGCAAGGCGGACGACGCCGGCCAGACCGACATGCTGGCCAAAGGTCTGTCCGACAAGGGCCTCAAGGAGACGTTCGGCGCCATCTACCGCGACCAGGCCGGGCACACCGCCCTCCTCGCGGGCGGCAGCAGTACCGAGTACGGCAATGGCCGGGAGTACTCCCAAGCCGCCAGCCTGGCCATGGGCCTGGCCATGCAACTGGCCAACACCACCACCACGCCCACACAGAAGCCAGCCGACCCGGGCATCATCGGCGGCGTCGCCGCCTGCTCCCCGGTCGGGGACCCCGCCGCCCCGACGACCGCGTGCGTCTGGAACGCCGACGACCTCGTCCTCGCGCTCGTGTTCGACGATCTCGGCCTCGACGACGCCAGCGGCCAGATCCACACGATGCTGCCCGACCTCGTCGTCTACGCCTGACGACACGGCAGGGTTGACATCCTCCCCTCCCTAGAGGGAGGGGATTGCCTGGGTCGCCCCAGGGGTTTCCTGCTTCACCGCCGGTCGCCGCGTCCGGGAGGACTCCCGTTGAGGTCTTACACCAGCTCCACAGGCCGACACCGCCAGCCCGGCGGCCAAAATGTTGCGCGCCGCGTTCACATCCCGATCGTGGACGGTGCCACACCGGCACATCCACGACCGCACGTGCAGCGGCAGCTGCTCGGCCAGCGCGCCGCAGGCCGAGCACAGTTTGGAGGACGGGAACCAGCGGTCGACCGCGATCACCTCACGGCCGTACCAGATGGCCTTGTACTCCAGCATGGTCCGGAACTGCCGCCACGCCGCGTCCGAGATGGCACGGGCCAGGGTGTGGTTGCGGACCATGTTGCGGACGGTCAGGTCCTCGATCACGATCGTTTGATTTTCACGAACGAGCCGAGTGCTCAGCTTGTGCAGATGGTCGCGACGCCGGTCGGCGATCCGGGCATGGACGCGGGCGACCTTGACCCGGGCCTTCGCCCGATTCGCGGAACCCTTCTCCTTGCGGGCCAGGTTCCGCTGCGCGCGGGCCAGCCGTGCCCGGTCGGCGCGCTCGTGCCGCAGGTTGGGGATCTTCTCCCCGGTGGAGAGGGTGAGCAGGCTGTCCAGCCCGGCATCGACCCCGACCGCAGCAGCCGCTGCCGGGGCGTCGGGGATCACGTCCTGGCAGAGCAGGGACACGAACCAGCGCCCGGCCGCGTCCTGCGACACGGTCACCGTCGACGGCGCCGCCCCCTCCGGCAGCGGCCGGGACCACACGATGTCCAGCGGCCCGGCCATCTTCGCCAACGTGAGCCTGCCGTCACGGAACCGGAACGCGCTGGTCGTGTACTCCGCCGACCGCCGAGACTTCTTCTTCGACTTGAAGCTCGGGTACCGGGCGCGGCCGGCGAAAAAGTTCGCAAACCCAGCCTGCAGGTGCCGCAACGCCTGCTGCAACGGCACGGACGAGACGTCGTTGAGGAACGCCAGCTCCTCGGTCTGCTTCCACGCGGTCAGCATCGCCGAGGTCGCGTTGTAGCCGACCCGCTCCCGCCGCAGCGTCCACGCCTCGGTGCGCGCCGCGAGGGCCAGGTTGTAGACCTTCCGGACACACCCGAACGTCCGCGCCAGCTCAGCGGCCTGCGCGCCGGTCGGGTAGCAGCGGTACTTGAACGCCCGCTTCACCGTCCTGGACATGCCACACATCTTGGCCGTTCTATTTGTGAGCCTTGCGGTGACACGCCGGTGGACGCCGATCCGCCCTGGCGGCGAATCGGCTATCTCTGCCCTGCTCCGCAGGGGTTCCGTTTCCTCCCCGACCTGAAGGCCGGGGTATCCACGGAAGGAATCCGATGAACACCCGCCGTTGCTCATCACGCGAGATGCGGCGCTGAGCCCCGACGCTGTCACCACGTGACCGGGAACTCCTCCATCCCGGCGTTGAACCGCTCGTTGCGCCACGCGATGTCCGTGACCGGTACTGCGGGCGCCAGCTCGGGGAATCTGCGCAGCAGGCTCCCGATCGCCACCTCGATCTGCATCCGCCCGAGCGCTCCGCCGAGGCAGAAGTGCGCGCCGTGTCCCTGTGACAGGTGCGGGTTGGGCGTGCGGCCGATGTCGAACACGTCGGGATCGGCGAAATGGCGCGGATCCCGGTTCGCCGCCGCGGGCAGCGCCATCACGGAGTCCCCGGCGCTGATCCGGACACCGGCCAGCTCGACGTCCTCGATCGCCGTCTGCACCCGGAACATGTTGCTGTGCACCGAGTAGCGCAGCATCTCCTCGACCGCGGTCGGCAGCCGCGTCGGGTCCGCGCGAAGTGCTGCCAGCTGGTCAGGGTGCTCGAACAGGGTGCGGAGCCCGGCGGCGATCGAGTTGATCTCCCTTCCGCCGCGCAGCACCGTGACGGCGAGGTCGGCGATCTCCGGGTCGGTGAGCCCGGTCTCGGCCTGGGTCGCGAGCCACGTCGAGACGAGGTCACCGCCGGGGGCGGCGCGTCTCGCGCTCACCAGATCGGCGAAGTACCCGTCCAGTGCCGCCTGTGCGTCCCGGCCGGCACGGGAGTCGAACGCCGTCACGGACAGGATCGCCGACGCCCATGCGGCGAAGCGGGTCTCGTCCGCGGCGGGCACGCCGAGCATCTCGCAGATCACCAGCACGGGCAGGGGCTTCACCAGCGCCGTCATCAGGTCGGCCGCCCTCCCCTGCGCGGCCATCGTGTCGAGCAGCCGGTCGGTGATCTCCTGCACCCGCGGGCGGTGGCCCTCCACGGCCCGTGGACCGAACGCGCGCGAGGCCGCCCTGCGCAGCGACGCGTGGTCCGGTCCGTCGCTGCGCAGCGTGCGTGGTCCACGATCGCCGTGTGGGCATGCGGCGGCGGTCCCGGACGGTCCGTTGCCGTAGCGGGCGAACCGCGGGTCGGCCAGCACCGTGCACACCGGCTCGTAGCCGAGCACCAGCCAGCAGGGCCTGCCGTCGGGGAGCCGCACGCGGCTGACCGGCTCGGTCACCACCATGCGGAGCACCTCGTCCGGCAGCCTCCCCCGGAACGGCTCAAAGGGATAGTCCCGAAGGCGCTCGTCGGCCGTCACCGTGCTCCTCCTCCCCCGCCACCCACCGGGGGCGCCGCGCCGACCCGGTCACGCCGGGCGGCGCGGCGTCCGGAGCGCAGGACCCTCGCCACCATCGCCGGGGCGGTCAGCGCGGCCGGGTCCATGATCAGGTGCTGGACCGAGGTGAACACCCGCCGGACGTCCGGGTTCACCATGGATGCGAGCTGTACCCGCCGGGCGTAGGCGTTGAGCAGTGCGACCCCGCGTGGCCGGGCGCCCTCGGTCTGCGGGTAGGCGAAGTCGCCACCGGAGGCGAACCGCCACGGCGTCGCCACGATCCGAGCCGCCCGCCGGTGGTACTCGAGACTCAGCGCCGCCGTCACCGCGGAGTGGCGCTCCAGCAGGCCGCCCAGCTCGACCGCCTCGACGGCCGCGCAGGTCATCCCCTGGCCGTAGATCGGGTTGAAGCTGCACACGGCGTCACCGAGCGCGAGATAACCCGCCGGGACTCCGCGCAGCTCCTCGAAATGGCGGCGCCTGCTGACGGGGAGCGTGCACAGGGTGAGGTCGCTGAGGACCTCGCCGTCCGCCACGATGCCCGCGAGGCCCGGATGCGGCAGGGATGCGGCGTGCGCGGCGAACGCCGCCTCGTCGCGCGGGAAGGCGTTGTGCCAGCCGCCCAGCGACACGACCCACCGATCGCCCTCGATGGGCAGGGCCAGCCCGGCGCGCAGCTCGGTGGGCGGATCAGGCAGGGCGAACGCGGCCTGCGCGTCGCCGAGGTCGGTGGGCTTGCGACGGTACAGCCGGGTCGCATAGCCGACGCCGATCTTCATCTCGGTGACGCGTGGCTCCGGGTGGCCCAGATCCCGCAGCCACTGCTGGGATCGGCCGCCGCGGCCGCTGCAGTCGACCACCACGTCGGCGTCCAGCACCGTGTCGTCGTCGAGCCGGACGCCGGTGATCCGCTCACCGTCGCCGACGAGGGCGGACACGGCGACCCCAGTGCGTACCTCGACGCCGGCGAGCGCCTGCACCCGGCGCCGGACGGCGCGTTCGAGCATGGGCCTGCTCGCCGTCACGAGCCGCAGCTCGGTATGGACCCGCGGCCAGATCGCGCCGAAGCGGGAGAAGGACAGGCCCATGCCGGGATCGAACTCGACCGCGCCCCCCGCGACCAGCTCGGCCATGAGGCCGGGGAACAGCGCGTCCAGGGCCCGCTGCCCGGCGACCAGCAGCACGTGCCCGTGTCCGCCCTGGGGCACGCCCCGGCGGGGTTCAGTGTCGTCGACGAGCTCGTCGCGCTCGATGACGACGACGCTGCCGAAGTGGTCGGCGAGTGCGCGCGCCGCGGCCATGCCCGCCAGGCTGCCACCGATGACGACGGCCCTCCCGCCCATCATGACGCGCCAGTTCCTGCCGTGACCGCGTCGGCGTCGACCTTCCGGATCAGGTCCTCGGCGAAATCGCGGAGCAGTCGGTCGCGGTCCGTGGGGTAGCTGAACCCGAGCGCCGCGGCCACGTCACCCGCGGCGCGGGCGAAGACCTCGACCGAGGCCTGGTACGCGTGCAGGGCGTCGGCTGCGTCGAACCGGCCGAACACGCCGTGAACGGCGTGCCACAGGTCCGCAGGCAGCCAGCCCGGCATGCCGCGCCCCAGTCCGTGGCCGTCGACGCGATGCCCGCCGAGCACGATCGCGTGCCATTCCAGCATGCGCAGCAGTCGGGTCTTCGCCGTCCAGTCCCGGGACTTCACCGCCCAAAGTTCGCCGCGGGCGATGTACTTCGGCACCCGCAGCACCTCGACCCAGAACCCGTCGACCAGCCTGCGGAATTCGTCGTGGGTGAGCCGCCCCGGTTCGGGCATCGCGCCGCTGGGCGCGGGCAGCCCGCGGGTGCTGCCGTCGCGGTCCAGCAGCACCCGGTAGCCGCGCTCCCACACCCGGCTCAGCTTCCCGGCGGACACCATGCCGGCGATCCGGCTGGGATCGACCACGCTGAGGTCGACGGTGAGCCCGCCCTCGTAGACGAGGCTCCACACCGGCAGCGGGTCGAGTGAGTACGCGGTCCACACCACGCCGAAGTCCCGCCACCACGACCCGGCGAGTAGCTCGGGCGTCACGACGGCAAAGGTGAGCTCGATGTCGACGTCGGACATGTCGTCCACGCGCGCATCCGGCTGGGCGAGCGAGCCGAACAGCACGACCGCACGTACGTCGTCGCGCGCCCGGCTCCAGTTGAGGATGCGCCGGATCAGCTCCTCCCGCGGGGTCACCATGTGAGCGGCAGCGCCTGGACCTGGCGCACCACCAGGCCCTCGACGAGTTTGACCTCCGACTCGGGGATCGCCATCCGGACCTCGGGCATCCAGCGCACGATCCCGGCCAGCGACTCTTGCAGCTCCATCCTGGCCAGGTGTACGCCAATGCAGTGATGTATGCCGATGCCGAAGCCCAGGTGCGGGTTGGTCGCCCGGTCCACGTCCATCCGGTGCGGGTCGGTGAACACCTCGGGGTCGCGGTTGGCCACCATGAAGGCCAGCAGCACTACGCCGCCCGCCGGGATCGTCACCCCGCTGAGCTTCACGTCCTGCTTGGCGACCCGGGGCAGCATCACCCCCGTGACGCCGATCTGCATGTAGCGGGAGAGCTCCTCCACCGTCTTCGGGATGTCCTGCGGGTTCGCGACGACCCTGTCCCAGAGGTCGCGGAAATGCATCAGCGCCATGAGGAACAGGTTGATCTGATTGGTCGTCGTCTCGTGGCCGCCGATGAGCAGGCCGATGCACACCATGAGCATCTCGCGCTCGGTGAGGTGTCCGTGTACCTCCTGGGCGACGATCAGCTCGCTGATCAGGTCGTCACCCGGTTTCGAGCGACGCGAGTCGATCAGGCCGGCGAACCCGTCGACCGCGGCCTTCG
Organism: Dactylosporangium sp. NPDC048998; assembly: GCF_043197855.1. Lineage (NCBI taxonomy): Bacteria > Bacillati > Actinomycetota > Actinomycetes > Micromonosporales > Micromonosporaceae > Dactylosporangium > Dactylosporangium sp. NPDC048998. Next base: position 39,326 of record NZ_JBICTV010000028.1, on the reverse strand, counting down.
TCCGTGCGGGGTCGCGGTTCCAGTCGCCGACCATGATGTCGGACCACTCTTTACACTTGCCGCGGTCCTCCACGGCGATCCCCAGCAGCTCGCTGATCACCCAGATCGGGATCGGCGTCGAGAAGTTCTCGACGAGATCCACCGGACGCGGCATCGTCATCATGCGGGAGAGCAGCTCATCGACCATCGCCCGGACCGCGGGGCGGATCCGCTCCACCCGGCGGGGGGTGAACGCGTGCGCGACGAGGCGGCGCATCCTTGTGTGCTTCGGGGGGTCCATGCCCATCAGGGACTCGGTCTCCAGGCCGCCCAGCTCCGCGACGGGAGTCTGCGAGGCCTGGTTGATCTCCCGGCTGAACCGCCGGTAGTCGGTGAGCACCGTGTGTACGTCGGCGTAGCGCGACACGAGCCACGCCGGCGTGCCGTCGGCCATCCGCATCTCCACGACCGGCCGGTCGCGCTGCAGCTCGACGAGCTGCGGGAGCGGCTGGTAGAGCGAGGGCGGTTCGGGCAGCGGGAACGGAATTGGTTCAATCATGGGCCCTCTCCAGTCGTCGTACCGGTGCTGTGCCGGCGAGGCGCGTCAGGTGCCCGACGACCTCGGCCGGCGCGGGACGGGCGTCGTTGCGTTGCCGCAGCTGCGTGGCCGCCGCCTGCCAGCGAGCGTCGCCGATCAGCCCGATCACCGCGTCCCTGATCGCGTCGGGCCGGGCCCGCTCGGCCTGGAGCGCCGCGCCCGCCCCGGCGACGACGACCCGCTCCGCGTTGAAGTGCTGATCGCCCACGCGCGGCAGGACGAGCTGCGGCACCCCGCACGCGACGGCCGTCATCGTGGTACCGGCACCGCCCTGGTGCACGACCGCCGCGCAGGTCGGCAGGAGCAGGTGGTGGGCGAGTCCCGGCGCCGGACGCACGTTCGACGGCAACACCTGGCCCGGTTCCGGCTCGACGGTCAGCACGAACTCGGCGTCCACGTCGGCGAGCGCGGCAACGGTGGCGCGCACGTCGAACGCGCCGAACCCGAGCCGCGGCATCAGCGTCCCCTGGGAGAGGGCGACCCGCGGCCGGCCGGCGGGCCCGCGCAGCCATCGGGGCAGCACCGCGACGCCGTTGTAGGGCACGAACCGGACCGGCCGGTGCGGCCCGGTGAGCGGCACCTGCATCGGCGGCGGGCACGGGTCCAGGGTGAGCGTGCCGGTCAGCGGGACCTCCGACGGCGCGACGCCGTAGGGCTCGGCGAGCGGACCGAGTACGGCGTCGCGGTCCATCGGCAGGGCGAAGTCCGGACCCCACAGCACGCGCACGGAGGGCGCGCCCAGCGCGGCGGCGGCCACCGCGGCACCGAGGTTGTTCTGCTCGTGCAGCACGAGGTCGGGCCGGAACCAACGGCCGAACGCGACGAGGTCGGGCAGCATGGTCGCGGCGTAGGTGTGGGCGACACCGCCGACGGTGACCGAGCGGGGCAGCGAGTCGCCCGCCGGTCCGCGCTCCGGCCCGCCGCTGTCGCCGGGTTCGTCGCGGATGCGGGCGATCTGGCCGGTGGCCACCGTCGCGAAGTCGAGCCGCTCCCCGACCGGCACGGCCGACAGCCCGACCCCGGTGACGGCCTCGGTGAGGTCGGCGGGGCAGGCGACCCGCACGTCGTGGCCCGCCGCGCGCAGCGCCCAGGCGTGCGGAACGAGGTGGTTGAGGTGCGAGCGCCAGCCCCAGGTGACGACGAGGACCCTCATCTGGCCCCCGCCACGGCGAGCAGCCGGTCGTTGCTCTCCTCGTCGCCGACCGTGACCCGCACGCCGACCTCGGGGAACGCCCGGACGAGAATCCCGGCAGCCTCGCAGCTGCGCGCGAAGCGGGCGCTGTCGGCGCCGAGCGGGAGCCAGAGGAAGTTGGTCTCGCTCGGTGCGACCGGGAGGCCGGCCGCGACGAGCTTGGCGGCCAGCTGGTCGCGGACGCCGACAAGTTCCGCGCAACGGCGGGCGTACTGGTCGATCGCCTCGGGCTCGAGACAGGCGAGCGCCGCGACCTGCGCGAGCCCGCCGGGGTAGAACAGCACGCCCGCCATCCGGGCCGGCCCGGCGATCCGGGCCGGGACCACGGCGTACCCCACCCGCAACGCGGCCAACCCGTAGGCCTTGGAGAAGGTGCGCACGACGCAGACGTTCTCGTGCGTACGGTGCAGGGCCAGGCCGTCGGCGTAATCCTCGGCGGTTACGTACTCCCGGTAGGCCTCGTCGATGATCACGACGACCTCGGCGGGGATCCTGGCCAGGAAGTCGGTGATCTCGGCATGGGTGAGCGCGGCGCCGGTCGGGTTGTTCGGGTTGCACAGCAGCACGCATCGGGTCCGCTCCGTGACCGCCGCGGCCATCGCGTCCAGGTCGTGGGCGAGACCGTCCAGCGGTACCGGTACCGACCGGTTGCGCAGGTTGGCCGCCATCAGCGGGTAGCCCTCGAACGACAGCGCCGGGTGCACGATCTCCGTGCGACCGGGATCGAGCGCCTGGATCACCAGCTGCGTGAGCCCGGCGGACCCGGGCCCGAGGACCAGCTGCCCGTCCGGCACGTCGAGATGCTTCGCCAGCGCCGCGACGAGCTCGGCCGACCGGAAGTCGGGATAGCGCTGCAGCCGGGACGCGGCGGACCGCACCGCGGCGAGCACGGCAGGAATCGGCGGGAACGGGGACTCGTTCATCGAAAGGTCCACGGCCGGCACGTCCCCGGTCACATCCACAGGTCTCCCCTTCCGCAATGCGCGAAACTGCGCACAGAATGCTCCTCCTTGCGGCCGGGGCAGCGTGCAAGGTATTGATGTTGACCAACCCGACCCACGCCACAACCGAGGACGGAACGCGCGCCATGCATGCTTCTGCCGCCCCGAAGATCGTCGTCGAACCCAGCGCCGGCGCCCTCGGCGCCACGGTCGGCGGAGTCGACCTCGAGCATCTCACCGACGAGGTGTTCCACGAGATCAAGCAGGCGCTGCTCGATCATCTCGTGATCTTCATCTCCGGCCAGGAACACATCTCCCCGGAGGCACACATCGCCTTCGGTGATCGCCTCGGCCGCGTCGAGCCGCACTCCCATCTGCAACGGCTCGACGGGCACCCGAAGATCGTCGTCATCGACTCCGAGCACGGCGGCAAGGTCGACGTCTGGCACACCGACATCACCTACAACCAGCATCCGCCGCTGGCCTCGGTGCTCCGTCTCGTCCGCGTGCCCAGCCGGGGCGGCGACACCATGTGGAGCAACCAGTACCTGGCCTACGAGCAGCTGTCCGCGCCGATCCGCGAACTGCTCGACGGGCTGAGCGCGGTCCACAGCCAACCCGGCAACGAAACCACCAGGCGGGCCGAGCACCCGGTGGTCCGCATCCACCCGGAGACCGGACGCAAGGCATTGTATGTCAACAGATTGTTCACCTCGCATATCCCGCAACTGAGCCGCGGCGAGAGCGACGCACTGCTCGAATACCTCTTCGCCTTCGCCGAGCGTCCGGAACTGACGTGCCGCCACCAATGGCGTATCGGCGATATCGCGGTCTGGGACAATCGCGTCACCCAGCACTATGCGCTCAACGACTACCACGAACGCAGGGTCGGCCAGCGGGTCACGGTCTTCGAGGACGAGCCGCAGGGCGATCCCGCCCGTTGGCCCACCTACCGTCCGGCACCCGGCCAGCGGTACTGGCCGTCGCGGGTCAACGCACGCGAGCAGTACTGAGGTCACGCCTGGCCCCCTGCCGCCGCGGCGAGGGCGCGCAACGCAAGACCGCGGGTGATCGCGCCGTTCGGGTAGTACATGTGATGGCGGATGTAGGCGCAGACACGGCTCGCCGGCCAGTCGCCGTTCGGACGCTGGGCGTCCAGCAGCCAGTCGACGCCCCGCCGGATCGGGGTGGATTCGGCGGGGACGCCGGCGGCGAGCAGGGCCGGCAGCGTCCACGCGGTCTCCTCCACGGTGCCCGCCGAACCATCGCCCGCACCCCAGGAGCCGTCCGCGCACTGGGTGGACAACAGCCAGCGGACGGCGGCCGCCGCCACGCGGCCGCCGCCGCGACCGGCCATGGCGAACGCCCCGAGCACCATCGCCGTACCCGAGGTGTGGTCGCGGTACCACAGATTCTCGAACGTGCCGTCGGGCGCCTGCCGGGTCTCCAGCCAGTCAAGCGCCGCCCGCACCGGAGCGTCGTCGGCCGCCCGGCCGGACTCGAGCAGCGCGACGATGCCCTGGCTGGTGATGGCCGGGCAGGGACCGTCGTTGGACAGCTTGGTGTCACGGACCCACAGGCTCCACGAGCCCCGGGTGTCCTGGCGACCGATCAGCCACTCGAGCCCGCTGCGCAGCACCGCGTCGCGGTCACGGTCCGGGAAGCCGGCCAGCGCGGTCAGGATCTCCGCGGACTCCAGCGTGACCGGCCAGCCGTGCGCGTCGGAGAAGCTCCACCCGCCGGCGGGACAGTCCAGGACCGTGAAGGCGTCCTGCTGCCGGGTGCGGTGGAAGAAGTCACGGGTGCGGGCCAGCCGCGGGTCAGCGCCGTATCCGGCGGCGATCAGCCCGGTCGACGCGAACGCCGAACGGGTCAGGTCCAGGTTGGACACGGCGTCCCAGGATCCGTCCTCCCGCACCGACCGGCGCAGGAAACCGACGATCGCCGTGACGATGTCCGGGGCCAGCCCGGCGTGCGCGAGGCCGAGACACACCAGCGCGGCCGGCCATGGGTCCTCGCTGAACGCGCCGCTGCGGCGCTCGTGGTCGTGCACCGCGGCGAGCAGGCGCAGCGCGGCGGGCACGGCCGCCCGGTTGGTCAGCCTGCGCACCGGGCCGGGCGGGTCGATCGTGGCCTGCATCAGGGCCAGCCCGACGAACGGTGCGGTCCGGAAGGAGATCCGCCGCCGGCGCACCGAATCGGCCAGTACCACCTCGAGCGGAAGGCGGCGCAGGCCTCCCGCCGGTGCGAACCCGGCGAGCACCTGGAACTGCGCGCACAGGTGCGCGACCGCCGGGTCGGTCACCGCCTCGACCCCGCCGAGCGCGGCCAGAGCGGCTCGTCCGGCCTCGATCGCGGCGGCGCTCGTGTCCGGCGCGACGATCTGCAGAGCGGCCACCGCGACCGAGGTCGCCACCGCCTCGCTGCCGGCACCGACGACGCCACCCCAGCCGCCGTCGTCGTGCTGGACACCGCGCAGCCACGCCGCACCGGTCGCGACCAGCTCGGCCGAGCCGGACGGGTCCGCGGCCCGCAGTGCGGTGATCGCGCCCGCGGTGCCCAGTACCGAGGCGGGCGGGTCGTCACCGAACGCCCCGTCGGCTCGCTGCCGGCGGAACAGCTCCTCGGCGCCAGCGGCGATGGCGCTCCGAACGCGTTCGAGGCGCTGTCCGGGGTGGTCCTCGCGCACCGGCTCGAACCGCACGTCAGGCATCGGCCATCCTCTCCGCGGGCCTTTCGGCCGGGCCCAGCTCGTACCACGTCCGCATCCGGCGCTGGGTCCACCAGGTCAGCGCGGCCATCGGGACGAGCAGCGCCACGGCGGTAGCCACCCCGAGACCGAGCCCGACGACGGTGGCGGCCAGCCCCAGCCGTTCCAGGACCAGCACCTCGTGGGCGCGCAGGGCGACCCGCACCGGGAGGGCTCTGCGCCTGGGCACCAGCGGTGCGAGTGCGACCACGCCGACGACCGCGACGGCGGCCAGCGGCACCAGATGTCCCGGCCCTGCACCGCCACCGAAGGCGACCGCACCGATGACGGCCGCGACGATGGCCGCGGCGTAGAACGCGACCGCGGTCCACACCGCGGTCGGGGTCCCGTGCCGCACCGGGAGCGTCCGATATCCGCCGGCGGCGTCACCCGCTACGTCGCGCAGGGTGCCGACCAGGTTCGACGCGCAGTCGTGCAGCCAGAACGCGAGCGCGAACACCAGGACCCGCCGGTCGAACATCGGGACGACGGCGGCGCCGAAGAGCAGCGTGAGCGCCCCGAGCAGGCCGCGGACGAGGTTGCCCCCCAGCCCGACCGCCTTGAGGAAGAGCCCGTAGGCGACGACGGCGACGACCGCGCACGCGGCCACGACCGCGGTCGGCCATCCGCTGATGACGGCCAGCACCGCGACGGCGAGCATCGCTGTGGTACCCCACCCGAGCGCCGTTCGCGCGGCGAGGCGGCCGGACGGGATCGGTCGGTGCGGCTTGCTGACGGCGTCGAGGTCCCGGTCGAACCAGTCGCTGAGATAGTGCCCGCCGAGCCAGCCCAACGTGGGTATGGCCCACGCGACGACCAGCCAGAGCAGCCGGCGCTCGCCGGCGAGACCCGCGCCGGCCAGCCCGAGCAGCCCGACGTACCACACGGTGTACGGGCGCCAGGTCTGAACGTGGGCGAGCACGGCGGTCCGGAGCCGCCCGCCGACCGTGACCGTCACTGGCCGACACCCGCCGCCCACGTGGCGGCCGACGCCAGCAGGTCCCGGCTCGCCGACGCCTCGAGCGTGCTCAACCGTGCGAGCGCCTGCTCCCCGTAACCGGTGGCGCGCGCCCGGGCCAGGTCCAGCCCGCCGGTGGCGACGAGCATCGCACGGAACTCCGCGAGCTCGCCCGGACCGGCCGAACGCCGGGCCAGCGCGGCCGCGAGCCGGCGGCGGGTGGCCCGATCGCCGGCCTCGTAGGCGAGCAGCACCGGCAGGGTCGGCCGGCCGTTCGCCAAGTCGCTGGTCGAGGGCTTGCCCGTGGCCTCGGGGCCGAGCGTGCACGCGAGCACGTCGTCGCGGATCTGGAAGGCGATACCGAGCAGCTCGCCGTACTCCCCGAGCCGCTCGGCCTGCTCGGCGTCCGCTCCGCCGAGCAGCGCCCCGATCCGGCAGGCCGCACGGAACAGCGCGCCGGTCTTCAGCGTGGCCACCGTCAGGTACGCCTCGACGCCGGCCGCCGGATCCCCGACCAGGCGAGCCTCCAGCACCTGACCCCGGCACAGGTCCGATCCCGCGGTGGCCAGCGCCATGACGGCGGCCGTCCCGGCCTCGGCCGTCACCCCAGCCGGCCGGCACTCGCCGATCGCCGCGAACGCGGCGAAGATCAGGTGGTCACCGGTGACGATGGCATCGGGCACGCCGTGCGCGACGTGCAGCGCCGGGCGCGATCGCCGGACATCGTCGGCGTCGATGATGTCATCGTGCACCAGCGTCGCGACGTGCAGGTACTCCAGGGCGAGCGCCGCCGGCACGACGTCGTCAGGTGCACCGCCCACGGCCTCGGCGCAGGCGAGGGTCAGCAGTGGGCGCAGCAGCTTCCCCGGCGGCAGCAACGCGTAGCGCCCCAGAGCGCTCAGCTCGTCGGCACCGGCCGGCCAGCGCCGCTCCATCTCATCCCGGAGCTTGCGCTCGAATCGGGGCTCCTCCGGACGGCGGGAGTCGCCGTGCGGGTCCGCGTGGGCGAGCATGGTCATGGTGGGCACCTCCGCTTCGTCGGACGGGGCGGGCCGATCGGCGCCGCGCCGAGGGACCGCAGATCGGGCGGGCCCGGCCGGGGCGGCCGGGCCCGGCGGGGGTCCGCAGGTGGATGGGCCGACCGGCCGGACCCGGTCATTCCGCCGCGCACTCGAACAGCACCAGCCCACCCTCGCCGTGCAGCGTCCGGGCGACCGCGAGACCGACCGGGCGGGCGAGCCGCTCGACGTCGGTGACACCCCGTTCCCGACCGCCGACGGTGACGAGCATGTTCAGGTCGTAGTGCGGATGCTGTTCGCGCACCTCCGGTCCGGTCCGGAGCACCTCGACGACGAGCACCCGTCCGGTGGGTCCCGCTGCCGCGGCGCAGTGGCCGAGGATGGCGCGGGCCGGCTCGTCGGCCCAGTCGGACAGCACACGGGAGACCACCACGACGTCCGCGGTGCACGGCAGCGGTTCGAAGAAGCTCGCGGCCCTGAAGCTCGCCCGCTCGCTCACCCCCATCTCGGCGAATGTCGCCGCGGCCGCCGGCGCCGACGCGGGCCGATCGAGCAGTACCCCGCGCAGGTGGCCGTGCTTGGCGAGCACCTCGGCGAGCAGCCCACCGTTGCCCCCGCCGACATCCATGACGTCGGTGACCCCCGACCAGTCGTACAGGCGGGCGACCTCGGGCGCGGTACGTCGCTGCTCGGCGCGCATCAGCTCGTCGAAGTAGCGGCGGTGGGCCGGGTTCGCGTCCGTCTCCTCCCACAGGGTGCGCCCGTGCACGGCGGCGTAGCCGGGCTCGCCGGTGCGCACGGCGTGCAGCAACCCGGCGTAGGCCATGTCCATGCGGAATCCGAGCCCGTCGAGGTCGAGCCACTGCCGTCGTCCAAGCGGACCGCTGTCGCAGAGAAGCCGGCCAATGTCGGTCAGCTCGAAGTGGTCCGGCGCCGACTGCGTGAACACGCCCCTGCGGACGAGGTACCGGAGGAGTTGACCGAGTGCATCGGCGTTGGTTTCCGTCGCCGACGCCAGTTCGGCGAGCGTGTGCTGGCCGCCCGCGATCCGGTCCGGCAGCCGCAGTGTGGCGGCGACGCGGACGGCGAACGGGGCACCGAGGTCCACCAGGTCCCGCAGCCGCTCGACCGGACTGTCGGCCGTCATGTTGCCCCCATCCCAAGAGGACGCCGGGTTCCGGCGCAGGAGAACGCTCGACTCACCACGCGATCGGGAATGCGGACAGCCCGCAGTTGATCCGCTCGTGCCGCCACGGGAGCTCGTCGATCGGAACACCCGGCCGCAGGTTCGGGAAGCGCCGCAGCAGCGTTCCGATCGCCGTCTCGATCTCGACCCGCCCCAGCGCGGCCCCCAGGCAGAAGTGCGGACCGACCCCGAAGGTGATGTGCGGGTTCGGGGACCGGTCGATGTTCAGGTCGCCCGGTTGCGCGAACCTCGCGGGGTCGCGGTTCGCCGCCCACGGCAACGGCATCACCACGTCGCCCGCCTGGAGCGCGACGCCCCCGAGCTCGACGGGCGCCACGACCGTCTGCTCGAGGAAGGTCGGGCTGAGCGAGGTGTACCGCAGCAGCTCGTCGACCGCGGCGGGCAGGAGAGCGGGCTCGGCCCGCAGCCGATCCATCACGTCGGGATGCTGGAACAGCGCCCGCATCCCCGCACTGATCGAGCCGATCTCCCGGCCGCCGACGAGCACGGTGACGGCCAGCCCGATGATCTCCTCGTCGGTCAGGGAGGCATCGTCGGCCTGAGCCTCGGCCCACGCCGACAGCAGGTCCGGACCGGGCACCGCCCGCTTCTCGGCGAGCCGTTCCCGAAGGTAGGCGCGCATCGCGATGGTGGCCTCCGCGGTCTCGGTCGCGGCGTGGGTGTCCACGGCCATGAGCGCCCCGTCCCACTCGGCGAATCGCTCGCGATCGGCGGCCGGCACCCCCAGCAGCTCGCAGATGACGATCGCGGGCAACGGCACCACGAGGTTGGCCACGAGGTCTCCGGGGCTGCCCCGCCGCTCCATCTCGTCCAGCAACTCGTCGGTGATCGCCTGGATGCGCGGCCGGTAGGAGTCGATCCGCCGAGCGGTGAACGCGCGTGCGGCCAGACGTCGCAGGTCGGTGTGGGCCGTGCCGTCCATGCTCAGATCGCGCACCGGGCAACCGGCCTCGGCATCGGATCCGGTGTCGTAGGCACCGCCGCTGCGCCGGAACCGGACATCGGTCATCACGGTGCTCACCTCGTCGTAGCCGAGCACCAGCCAGACCAGCCTGCCGTCGGGCAGCCGAACCCGGCTCACCTTCTCGTGCTCGACCATGCGCAGCAGTTCGTCGGGCAGGTCGCCGCGAAAGACCTCGAACGGATACTCACGCACCTCGGGCTGCACTATCGCACTGTCGCTCATCGCGTCCTCGCACTGGAATGTCGGCTGCGGCCATCTCGAACAAAGCCCATGGCATACGGCGCGATCCTCGACGCGCTGCGCGAATACTCTCGGTATCGGCCGTTGTCAACGTCAATAGGCGTCGTCGACGTCGCCGGAACCCTGTCCAAAGGGTAGATGGAGAGATCGAGGTTCGTAAAGATCTCTCGCCGGTATCGGGGATTCGGTAGGGAATGTCCAGAGGAGCGGATGGCGATGAAGCGCAGGTTTCCACGTAATGCGCACGGAACGTTCTGATGCGATCGTGGGCGGCACGCAACGCGAAGAGGCGCGCCAGCCCGTCGTCCAGCGACGGAGTTTCTCGGGGTTGCGTCCCACCCATCCGGTTACCCGCGACCGCGAACACCCGCGCTGAACCGTGCCAGACTGGCGCGGTGGACGAGGATCCGACCTGCGAGCAGCTGGAGGACCGGCGCCGCTCGGCCGCGATCAGGGCGTTCATCTGGCTAGGCCTGGAGGGCCCGCCCGACCCCGGCCTGATCGTGAAGCGCCTGGGTAACGCCCGGTTCGCAGTGCGCAGCTTGCGCGGCCGGCCTGACGACGCCCTCCAAGTATGGCTGCGCGAGGAGACTCACAGCGGCGCCCTGCGCGAAAACGCCGCGTGCCTCGCTGTCATCGAGGAACGTGAGTCCCTACGCGCCTGGGCGACCGCCGAGTACCTGCGCCGCCACCCGTCCCGCGCGCTTCAGCTCGCCGACCTCGCCGCCGTCCTGGCGGCATGACACGCGTCGTCACCGGACGTCGATGTTGCTCGCACAACGGTCATGACGAACGGCGCGGCCGGCGTCGGGTTCGGCAGGGGAGCGTCGCGGAAGGTACGCCTGCTCGCGGCTGTCATCGTCGTCGCAGCCGCACCGCTGATGATCGCCTACGACGACGCCTCTCAGTACCGGTGGCGCAAGGCCACCTACGCGTCGGCGCCGCGGGTGCTGCCGGTGATTCCGGGCTACGCCGTGGTCGCTGCGCGGGGTGACGGGCCGGTTCTTGAGGTCGACATGCGGGGACCGACAGACCTGTGGGTGTCGGTATGGCGATGCCGGGACTGCACCGTCCGCCAAGAACACGCCGTCAACACCCTGACCGTCGTGGACGGGAGCTTTGAGCTCGAGATACTGGCGGTGGGGAGCCCGGCGGGGCAATGGTCGGCCCCGGATGGCATCGGCGTGCGTTTGGCCGGCATTGTTGACATCCTCCCCTCCCTAAAGGGAGCGGATTCCCTGGGTCGCCCCAGGGGTTTCCTGCTTCACCGCCGATTGCCCCGTCCGGGAGGACTCCCGTTGAGGTCTTACACCAGCTCCACAGGCAGACACCGCCAGCCCGGCGGCCAAAATGTTGCGTGCCGCGTTCACATCCCGGTCGTGGACGGTGCCACACCGGCACGTCCACTTCCGCACGTGCAGCGGCATGTGCTCGGCCATTGCGCCGCAGGCCGAGCAGAGTTTGGAGGACGGGTACCAGCGGTCGACCGCGATCACCTCACGGCCGTACCAGATGGCCTTGTACTCCAGCATGGTCCGGAACTGCCGCCACGCCGCATCCGAGATGGCACGGGCCAGGGTGTGGTTGCGGACCATGTTGCGGACGGTCAGGTCCTCGATCACGATCGTTTGATTTTCACGAACGAGCCGAGTGCTCAGCTTGTGCAGATGGTCGCGACGCCGGTCGGCGATCCGGGCATGGACGCGGGCGACCCTGACCCGAGCCTTCACCCGGTTGCTGGAGCCCTTCTCCTTGCGGGCCAGGTTCCGCTGCGCGCGGGCCAGCCGTGCCCGGTCGCGGCGCTCGTGCCGCAGGTTGGGGATCTTCTCCCCGGTGGAGAGGGTGAGCAGGCTGTCCAGCCCGGCATCGACCCCGACCGCAGCAGCCGCTGCCGGGGCGTCGGGGATCACGTCCTGGCAGAGCAGGGACACGAACCAGCGCCCGGCCGCGTCCTGCGACACGGTCACCGTCGACGGCGACGCCCCCTCCGGCAGCGGCCGGGACCACACGATGTCCAGCGGCCCGGCCATCTTCGCCAGGGTCAGCCTGCCGTCACGGAACCGGAACACGCTGGTGGTGTACTCCGCCGACCGCCGAGACTTCTTCTTCGACTTGAACCTCGGGTACCGGGCCCGGCCGGCGAAAAAGTTCACGAACCCAGCCTGCAGATGCCGCAACGCCTGCTGCAACGGCACGGACGAGACGTCGTTGAGGAACGCCAGCTCCTCGGTCTGCTTCCACGCGGTCAGCATCGCCGAGGTCGCGTTGTAGCCGACCCGCTCCCGCCGCAACGTCCACGCCTCGGTGCGGGCGGCCAGGGCCAGGTTGTAGACCTTCCGGACACACCCGAACGTCCGCGCCAGCTCAGCGGCCTGCGCGCCGGTCGGGTAGCAGCGGTACTTGAACGCCCGCTTCACCGTCCTGGACATGCCACACATCTTGGCCGTTCTATTTGTGAACCTTGCGGTGACACGCCGGTGGACGCCGATCCGCCCTGGCGGCGAATCGGCTATCTCTGCCCTGCTCCGCAGGGGTTCCGTTTCCTCCCCGACCTGAAGGCCGGGGTATCCACGGAAGGGATCTGATGAATTGGCGTCTTTGCCGCTGGCCGCCTCCCGCGACGCTGATTAGCGAGGCAGCCCGATCCGCCCTCTACGCGACGAAGACCTGTTCTCCAAAGAGAAACGCCGGCCCGGACGGGCCGGCGTTTCGTGACGCGGAGCGCGGCGCGCTACACGGTCAGCCGTGGGTCGAGCGCGATCGACACCAGCTGGTCGAAGGGCAGTACCGGGTCGGGCTGCTTGCCTGGGGCGGTGTCGGTCTGGCCGCCCTGGTTCGCGGCGACGATCATGATGGTGATGCCGTCCGGGCGGTCCACGATCACGTAGTTGTCCGAGATGCCGTTTTCGTGGATGACCCGGCGCAGCACGTGCGTCCCGTCCGCCTCGGTCGTGTCCGTGCATTCGCCGGTTTCCGCGGCGGTGCACGGGTTCATCGGGTTGTATTGCGTGTTCCGGCGGCCCACGTTGATCGCCACGTTGCCGTCGCCGGTCGGGCCGTGCAGGTTTGCCGAGCCGTAGTAGCTGTCGTTGCCCGGGTAGTACAGATATTTCATCTTGAATGCCGGGCCGTCCGCGCCCGCCGACAGCGTGTACCCGGGCGCTTTCTGCCGGACCACATCTTTGACGACTTGGGACAGCCGGTTCTCGGTGTCCCGGGCAACGCTTGCCGGCGTCGACCCGGTGCTGGTGGGCAAGGGCGTGCCGGCCGCCGACGCCGATGCGGCCACCGTCGGGGCCATGGTCGGCTTGTCCGCGACGACTGAGGCGCCACCCCCGCCGGGGGAACCGCCGAAGGCGACGGCCACGCCGACGGCCACGGCCGCAGCCCCGCCGCCCGCACCCGCCACGGCCAGCCGCCGGACCACCGCGCGGCGGCGCCCCCGGACGATCAGCCGGTCCACGTCGATCGGCGAAGGCGGCACGACGCCGATCGCATCATCGAACTCTGTCTTCATCATTGCACCCCTGACACGTTGGAGATGGCCGCTCGCAACGTCTCCAGCCCACGCGCGGTCTGGCTCTTGACGGTGCCGGTGGAGATGCCGAGCATCTCCGCGGTCTCCTCGACCGAGTGGTCGAGGTAGAAACGCAGGACGAGCACGGCGCGCCGCTTCTTCGGCAGCGTACGAACCAGCGCCAGCAGTTCCCCGTCTTCGCCCGGTGACGGTGGCGCGACCTCGGCCACATCGGGCAGCCGATCCGTCGACACCTCACGCCGCCATGGTCGCCGTCGTTCGTCCAGATAGACGTTGACCAGCATCGCCCGTACGTAGGCGTCGACGTTGTCGGCCTGCTGGGCCCGCCGCCACTTGTCGTAGAGCTTCGCCAGCGTCGTGGCCACCAGGTCGTCCGCGGTGTGCCAGTCATGGCACAGCAGGTACGCCGTCCGCCGCAGGACATCCATCCTCAGCGTGACGTACTCGCGGTACGCCGCCTCATCGTTTCGCTGCACGCCGTTCCCTCCGTTGCCTCTAACCGCGGGACGGAACGAGACCTCGAACGGGTTGCTTCGGTCACGGACACCCTGCTGGCCAGGATGGTCGGCCAGCCACGCCTCGACGGCTACGCTGTGCCGAGCGGCCGCCTCCACGCCCGTGGGCGCACCGACCAGCCCGAACCGCCCTCTTTCATCGCCGGACATCTACGCAACAGCCCGCGCTGCCGTACGAGAGTCTTGGAGCGGCGAAAGGGTCCTCACGTCGTACAAACGAGTCAAGGACGCCCTGACCATGGTCATGACCGCGCCCGGTGGAAGCGCGCAACCCGCTCCGGTGGAGGATTTCCTGGCCTTCTTCGCGGCATCGGATGATCAGAAGGCGGCCGCCGTCGTCGACTTCGGCCCCGCCGACACCCTGGACCAGATTCGCTGCGAAATCTTCGACGTCATATACGCGATGGTGGACTGGGAGAGCGCCTTCACCGGTCGCGACGTCCGAGAGTTGCTGCATTCTGGTGAGCCGCGCGTCGTCGCCGATCCCTGCAATGGAGGTCCCGTAGTCTTCGTGGCGTCGACAGCGCTGCACCACGGCCTTGCCATCGCCAATCAGGCTGAGATCGCTGATGTCGCTGACCACTGGGTCCAAACGTTTGCAGCTCGAGACGACATCCTCGACATGACGACGGCAACCCAGATCCTGCACAACCTGACCCGCCTCGCCCGGATCGCCGCAGCACACAATGATCGTCTGTACTGTTGGCTGCCCTGACCTACACCCCGAGAGCCCAACCCGACCCAGTCATCGTCGACCATCTATATTCGGGCGACTCCACCTTGATTTCGGAATTAGCTGCGGCAACCTTGGCGCGCCACGCCCGTGCCCCTGCCAGGAGTTCCGTTTCGTGGTCGTCGCACAGCTTCTGCGGCGATCTTGTGTTCGGCCGCCGACCCGACGGCGCGGAACGGGGCCTTTACGCACCGATGTCGGGTATAACCACCACGTTGCTCATAACGGTGTACGTGTCCAACAGCACCCACGGTGTTTCCCGTGCCGACCACACCTCGTACATCACGACGGCCTGGGCCGTGTTTCCACTGAGCCGCGACCTAGGTTCGGCGAAGCGAGTGGAGTTCTGGACGTACGGCGCGGGCGAGCAAGCGCACCCACGGCTGTCGCCGAGATAGCCGTTGACGTAGATCTCTGATATCGCGATTCGGACCAGCACCTCGCGAGCGGGGACCCGATGCTTGTTGACGACCCTGTACGCGCTCGCCTCGCCTTCTCCGACGATGTAGGTGTAGTCCTGAACCGAACCGACAGCGGCACAACCTTCGGTGTAGAGGCCATGGCGGAGCTTCATCGCCGCACAGTGGAGGCCCGCGCCGTCGAGTTCCGAGGCACGACTGCTGGCGCCTCCGCCCAGCATGCCGGTCACCGCTCCCGCGACTAGCGCAAGGACAAGAAGCAGGCGGGACTTGACCATTTGAAGCCTCCTTGTTCCGCTTCAACGGATTAATGGCGAGTATTACGCTACGCCGAAGGTTCTGTCAACCTAACGGTGTAATCGAATTTGTTGATGTCTACTTGCGGCTGCGGACAGGCGTCCGTCGAAGGCCTGCTGCCCTTTATTTCAGGATTAGGTGCTTGACCTCACGGAAGAGCCGCTCGAAGCCGTGCTGATCATCATCCATGGTCGCAGAATTGCCAGCCTGAAGCGCGGTCGCGTTTGGGCGATCAATATGCGGGGAAGATCGGCTTCGTTCTGTTCACGATGGCCACGCCGCCGGCCGGGGCCGGGGCGCCCGGCAGCCCGTAAGGGCTACTGCAACAGTGCCCGGGCGAAGAAGTCCTCGCCTGGGCGCACGCCCGGCAGGGCGAAGAAGTAGCCGCCGCCGAACGGCTGGACGTAGTCGTTGAGCGGGTCGTTCTCCAGCCGGCGCTGGACCGCTTCGAACTGGCGCGGAATGTCCTGCTGGTAGCAGCAGAAGATGAGACCGGCGTCGAGGTTGCCGTTGGGTAGCAGGCCGCCATCGTAGTTGTAGCCGCGGCGCAGAATGCGGCTGGGTGCGCTCTCGGCGGTGCGCGGGTTGGCCAGCCGGATGTGCGCGTCGAGCGGGATGAGCACGCCGGCCGGGTCGCGTTCGTAGTCCGGGATGTCGGTCTCGGCGACGCCGTCGAGCGGGGCGCCGCTGTCGCGCCGCCGTCCGAAGATGGCCTCCTGTTCGGCGAGGGTGATGCGGTCCCAGAACTCGGTGAGCATCCGGATAAGGCGCACCACCTGGTACGTACCGCCGGCGGCCCAGTCGGGCTCGCCCTGGCCCGGCCCCACCCAGACCAGTTCGGCGCCGTCGGCCTCGGTCGGGTTGGCGGTCCCGTCCTTGAAGCCCATCAGGTTGCGCGGCACGCCCGAGGGGCGCGGGGGGCTGATGAACCCGGACTGGCGGTAGCGCGGCTGCAGGGCGCCGCGGGTGTGGCGGGTGATGTCGCGCAGGGCATGGTGGACGGTGTCCGGGTTGTCGGCGCAGATCTGCAGCATGAGGTCGCCGTGGCAGCGGCCCGGCTCCAGGGCGTCGTTCGGGAACACGGGCATGGTGGCCAGCCGGGCGGGTCTGCGGGCGGCCAGGCCGAAGCGGTCGTCGAACAGCGAGGCGCCGACCGACACGGTGATGGTGAGGCCGTCCGTGGGCGGCTCGGGACCGAGGACGTCGCTGTCGGCCGGCGGGGCGCCGGGCTCGCCGTCGGCCGGGCGCCCGCCGGTGGTGAGGACGGCCGCGCGCGCGGTGAGGGCCCGCAGCGCTTCCCGCAGTACACCCACGGATCCGGCTGTCACGTCGAATGCGGCGAACACCGCGGAGCGTTGCGCCGGGGTGAAGATGCCGGCCTGGTGCGGTCCGTAGAAGGCGGGCGGACCATCGGCGGCGGCGCCGGTCCGCGCGGGCGCTTGCCGCTCGGCGCCGCTCAGCCCGGCGACCATGGCCGCGCCGACCGCGCCGGCGGTCAGCCGCTTGATGGCCTCGCGCCGGTTGACGTTCCAGTGGTGTGTCATGAACCGACGACCTCCAGTAGGCCAGGCACCCGGGCCAGGGTTTCCAGCGCGCCGCCGAGCGCGGCGTCGATGCGGCGGCGGCCGGCCGGCGCGAGCGTGTCCGGCGCGGGCCAGGCGTCGCCGCTGCGGGCCGCCTGCAGCGCCTGCCGCACCGCGTCCAGGCCGGCGCGGATGGCCGGCAGCAGATCCGGCCGCCGGGCGTCGAGCAAGGGAGCGAGCAGGTCGAGCAGGGCCTCGGTGGCGTCCACACCGGCCCACGTCGCCGCCAGGCCGGCGCCGCCGCCGAAGTCGGTCAGCCCGGTGAGGTCGTCGCGGAGGGCGTCCTCGAGGATCTCGTGCGCGCGCAGCGGAAGGTCGGCCGGGGCGGGCAGGACCTCGTGGAGCGTGTCGCGCAGCCGGCTCACGTCGGCGGCCAGGCGGTCGACGACGTCGAGCAGGCGCGCCGGGTCTTCGCCGTGCCACAGGCCGTACTCGATGCGGTGCAGCCCGGTGAAGTCCGGGTCGCCGGTGCCGCCGGGCAGCCCCTGCGGCAGGCCGCCGATGGCGTCGGCGAGGTCGGCGAAGGTGCCGTAGGCGGCGCCGACGCGGGCCCATCGCAGCCGGGCGGTCAGCCATGCGGTGCGGGCCTTGACGATGTCCCCGCCACTGACGGCGGCGCGCAGCGCGGTCACGTCGCTGGCGAGCTCGGCGAGGCGCGCGGCCGCGTACTCCTCGTAGCCGCCGAGCGCGGTGGCCAGGTCCTGTGCCAGCACGGGCGGCACCGGCGGCGCGGCCAGTTTCAGGCATGGCGAGGAGATGGCGACCCGGATGTACCGCGTGGCGCGCTGGCTCACGCCGAGGCGGAACCCGTCGGCTGGGTTCTCCACGAGCAGCTGCCCGTTCGTCGCGGCGGCGTCGTTGAGCACCCGGTAGCCCTGCCGCTTCCAGTGTTCTCGCAGCGCGGTGAAGGCGACGGTCGGGCCCGAATCGGGTCGCAGGTCGAACCGCGACGAGAGCTCGTAGCGGCCGGGCTGCTCGGGACATGCGACATAGCCGCGCACCGCCCCGGCGTAGCTGAGCCTCGCGGGTATCCGGGCGACCGTGTCGCGCCGGTACTCCTCGGTCAGCTCCTGCGCCCGGTCGGTGTCCATGGGCTGTCTCGGCTGGCCGCCGGCGTGGCCCGGCAGCAGGTGCACGGCGAGCGCCGCCGCGACGGCCAGGACGGCGGTCGCGGCGGCGATCAGGATTCGACGGTTGCGCACAGGTTCGGCAGGTGTCAGTAGGTGAAGGCGTACCCCGCGGAGGAGACGCCGCACGCGGACACGTACAGGGTGTACTTGCCGTGGGGGATGCTGGCCGGCACGGCGAAGTCCGTGCTCTGCGCCTCGCCGGGCTTGCTGGTGATCATCGAGCTGAAGTTCGACGTCCTCGTGTAGTACACGTGGCCGGCGCTGTCCTTGAGGTACACGATGGGGTAGTTCTGGGGGTTCTGGTAGTCGTCCTCGCCGAGGCTGACCAACCCGGACAGCTGCGTGCCGTTGAGGTGGAAGGTCGTACCGCTGCCGGACACCGAGGTGACCGTCGGGCGCCAAGCGTCCTTCGGGGCGCCGATCGGGGTGTACACCCAGTTGCGGCTTCCCGCGGCGGCCAGCACCTGACCGTTGGGCAGGTTGATGAAGTTGACCGGGGCGCCGGCCGGGTCGTTCGGCTGGCTGATCGTGGTCATTGTGTTGGTGGCCGGGTCGAACTCGTTGACCAGCGCGCCCGACGCGGAGCCGCACTCGTTGGTGAGCCATGAGCAGCGGACCGAGTCGAAGATGACCTTGCCGTTGCCTTCGGGCGTGGCGTACACGTCGTCCACGAACGATCCCTGGGGGATCGCCGGTCCCTGCGCCCAGCTGCCCGGGTCGGACGGCTTGGCGCCGGGAGTGTAGATGACCGATGTGTTGTGCCCCATGGCGAGGATCCGGCCGTCGTACATCAGCGTGACCGTCGACGTGTCGACGGTGCCGTTGGCGTACGAGGCGGGTGGCCGGGCCCCGGTGTACCAGACGTTGCCGGCCGGGTCGTAGCGGTAGGTGCCGCCGTTGCTGATCGACACGATCGACCCGTCGGGCAGCGGCACCCAACCGTCCTCCGCCGCCGGTGCCGGCCGGTTCGCGGCCGCGGTCCAGCTGCTGGTGGCCGGGTTGAAGATCTGCGTGCGGGCGCTGCGCTGGTCGCTGGCGACGATCCGCCCGTCCTTGAGGTGGGCGGTGCCGGTGTCCCAGAGGTTGCCGTAGAGCCCGGACTGGCCCAGCGTCCACGTGTTGGTGACGGGATCGTACAGCTGGACGCCGTTGTGGTCGTTCGAGGAACTGCCCGACGGCCACTGATACACGTACTCACCGCCGGCCTGGTAGAACCGACCGTCCGGCAGGATCTGCTCCTGCGCGGCGCCCACGCCGTAGGGCGAGGTGGCCAGCTGGACCCAGGTGCCCTTGGTGTAGTCGCCGAACTGGTCGGGCACCAGCTTCACCCACTGGTGCAGGTCGGCGCCGTTGGACAGGATGCTGCCGTCGGTCAGCAGCCACATGAACGTGCCCGCGCCGTGGTTGAACGGGTTGACCGGCACCGCGGCCCAGGCACCCGGGGTCCCCGGGACCGTCGGCGGCGGGCTGGTCGTGCCCCCGCCGGGACTCGTGCTCGCGCTCGGGCTTGTGCTCGGGCTTGTGCTCGGGCGCGGGCTCGCCGAGGCGCTGGGGCTCGTGCTCCGCGACGGCGAGATCGCCGGCGAACTGGGCGTGCTCACGCCGCCGGTACAGGTCACCCCGTTGAGGGTGAAGGTGGCGGGCGGCGGGTTGGCGGACCCGGTCCAGGACCCGTTGAACCCGAAGCTGACACTGCCGTTGGTCGCGATCGAGGCGTTGTAGCCGGCGTCGACGGCGCTCACCGCGGTGCCGCTCTGCGTCACCGACGCGTTCCAAGCCTGGGTCACCGCCTGCCCGGCGGTGTACGACCAGCGCAGGGTCCAGCCGTTGATCGGGTCGCCCAGGTTGGTGATGCTGACGTCGGCAGTGAACCCGGTGTTCCATTGTGAGCTGACGGTGTACGACACCCGGCAACCCGCCGCCGCGGCGTGCGCGGTCACGGTGACCCAGGCGGTCGTGAGGACGGTGGCCGTGACGGCGGCCGTGGCCAGGAGCTGGCGTCGTCGGCTGGACATGGTTCTCCTCGGGGTGCTGAGTGGCCGATCGAACTGGTCAGGGGTCAGGGTTCGCGCCACCGTGGCTGCGGATCGGCGGTGCCCGGCGCGCACTGCAGCAGCCTCGCCTGCGCGCTGAAGCCCACCGCGCCGGCCGGCGAGCACGCCGCCCCGGCGGTCACGTCGCGGGCGTACCCGTCGCCACGGGTGCCGGGCACCGGCGCGGCGGAGCCCGAGGCGGCGGTGGCCGGCTCCCACGAGGCGGCCGCCGCCGGTTCCCGGCCCGTGCCGGCACCGCTCGGTCGCGGTTCACCCGTCGGCGTGGCCGGGCCTGTGGCGGTGACGGGGCCGGTCGCCAGGGCGGCGGCGAGCGCGCCGGCGGCGGCCAGTACGGCCGCCGCCGACGCGATGACCCATGGTCGCCTCATGGCTCGCCGCCCTTCCCGTGCTGGCCACGTCACCGATGGTCCGAAAAACTCCGAAAACTATGAAAGCGTTTTCGGTACGACCGAATCATCTACGCCAGTCGATGTCAAGAGCGGGCTTCCCTTGCCAACCGGCGGAAACGCCGGCGTGCGTGACAACACCGGGACCGGCGCCACCGTGGCGTGAAAGTTCCATGTTTCGGGCGTCCGCGCCCGCTCGCGTCGCCGCCCCGGCCGGCCTGACCGAGTTATGGAAAGCTCGCGAACTCTTGCCCGATCGTACTGATTTCGACGCGGCCGGTTTCCCGCAAGCGCGCCGTTGAGTCGGATGACAGATGTAACCCCAACGCGTGGCATCGAGAGTCGAAGTGCGACCGGCCGGGCGGCAGTCGGCGCCGAGCGGCACCGCACACATCGACCTACGGTGGTGAGAGGAAACGGGATGATCGACGACACCGGCGGCGAGATCGCGCTGCACGTCAACGACGTGACCCATCGATTTGCGGTGGACAATCGCCGGACGCTGCTCGACGCGCTGCGCGAGGACATCGGCTGTACGGGACCGAAGAAGGGTTGCGACCACGGGCAGTGCGGGGCCTGCACGGTCCTGCTCGACGGGCGCCGGGTGGTGTCCTGCCTGACGCTCGCGGTCGCCGCACAGGGCGCCTCGATCACGACGATCGAGGGCCTGGCCCCCGAGGGTGAGCTGGCCCCGATCCAGGAGGCGTTCGTCCGGCTCGACGGCTTTCAGTGCGGGTTCTGCACGCCGGGGCAGATCTGCTCGGCCGTCGGCATGCTGGCCGAGCACGAGGCCGGGTGGCCCAGCGCGGCCACCGCCGACGTGTCCCCGGACCGCCCGGCACCGCGCCTGGACCCGCCCGAGGTGCGCGAGCGGATGAGCGGCAACCTGTGCCGGTGCGGGGCGTACCCGAACATCGTGCGCGCGGTGCTGGAAACGGCGGCGGCGCGATGAGGGAGTTCGCCTACCACCGCGCGACCGAGGTGCGCGACGCGCTCACCCTGGTCGCCGAGGAGTCCGGCGCGCGTTTCCTGGGCGGCGGCACCAACCTCGTCGACCTCATGAAGAATGAGGTCGAGACGCCGACCCGGCTCGTGGACGTGCGGCAGTTACCGCTCGACGGCGTACGTGAGACCGACGACGGCGGTCTCGTCATCGGCGCGACCACGACCAACAGCGACGCCGCCGCCCATCCCGAGGTGCGCCGCCGCTATCCGGCGCTGACGCAGGCCATCCTGGCCGGGGCGTCGGGCCAGCTGCGCAACATGGCCACGGCCGGCGGCAACCTGCTGCAGCGCACCCGGTGTTCCTACTTCGCCGACGTGACCGAGCCGTGCAACAAGCGGGTGCCCGGCATCGGGTGCGGCGCGATCGACGGCGTGCACCACAACCACGCCATCCTCGCCTGGAGCGAGCACTGCGTGGCCACGCACGCGTCGGACATGGCGGTGCCGCTGGCCGCGTTCGACGCGGTGGTGCAGTACGTGACGCTCGACGGCACCGGCGAGATCCCGCTCTCGGAGTTCTATCTGCCGGTGGGCGACCGGCCGGATCGGGAGACGGCGCTGCCCCGGGGCGCGCTGATCACCGGGATCGCGCTGCCGCCGGCCGCCGTCGCCCGGCACTCGCGATACCGCAAGGTGCGCGAGCGGGCGTCGTACGCCTTCGCCACCGTGTCGATCGCGGCGGCGCTGGAGGTCCGCGACGGCCTAATACAGGACGTGCGGATCGCGCTCGGCGCGGTTGCGCCCCGGCCGTGGCGCGCCCGGACCGCCGAGGCGGCCCTGGTGCACGGCCCGGCCACCGCGGAGCGGTTCCGGGCCGCCGCCGAGGCCGAGCTCGCCGCGGCGCAGCCGCTGCAGCACAACGGATACAAGGTCGCCCTGGCGCGCAACCTCATCGAGGCCGTGCTGACCGAGCTTGCCGAAGGGAGGCAGTACTGATGATGCGAGCGGTGGGGACTGCGCGGCCCCGTGTCGAGGGCCCGCTGAAGGTGACCGGCGCCGCCCGCTATGCGGCGGACGAGCGGCGGCCCGGCATGGTCTGGGGCTGGATCGTGGCCGCGGCCATCTCCAAGGGCCACATCGCCGAGATCGACGCCAAGGAGACGCTGGGCATGCCCGGCGTCCTGGGCGTGCTCGACCACAACAACGCCCCGCGGCTCAACCCGGACGCCGGCAACTACTTCGGGCCGGACGGCAGCCTGCAGTACCTGCAGAGCGACGCGATCCCGTACGCGGGCCGGCCGATCGCGCTCGTGGTGGCCGAAACCATGGAGCAGGCGCGCGCCGCCGCCGCGGCGCTGAAGGTGACCTACCACGAGCAGCCCCACGACACCACGTTCTCCGTGGACCACCCGGCCAAACGGCCGGCGTCCCAGGCGTTCGGCCCCGAGGCGGACACCGGTGACCTGGAGGCCGAGCTGGCGGCGTCCGCGGTGGTGGTCGACGAGGTGTACCGCACGCCGGAGGAGAGCCACAGCGCCATGGAGCCGCACGCGGCGACCGCCTGGTGGGAGGACGGCGACATCTACGCCATCGACTCCAACCAGGGGCCGTTCAGCGTGTCGCAGGTGGTGTCCTCGCTGTTCCAGATCGACCGCGAACGGGTCCACATCCGGGCCGAGCATGTGGGCGGCGGCTTCGGCGCCAAGACCGGGTGCGGTCCGCAGCTCGTCTTCGCGATCATGGCGAGCCTCACCTTCGACCGTCCGGTGCGCGTCGTGCTCACCCGCGAGCAGGTGTTCCTGTCGACATCGGCGCGGCCGAGCACGCAGCAGCGGATGCGTATCGGCGCGGACGCCGACGGGCACCTGCGGGCGCTGTACCACGATGCGGTCTACTCGGTGTCGCCGCTGGCCGAGTACATCGAGTGGTGCATCGATCAGTCCCACGTCCAGTACGCGTCGTCGGCGATCCGTACACACCTGAGCGTGGTGCCGCTCGACCTGCTGCCGCCGGAGACGATGCGCGGCCCCGGCGCGACGCCCGGGTCGTTCGCCCTCGAGTCGGCGATGGACGAGGTGGCGGAGCGGCTCGGCATGGACCCCGTCGAGTTCCGGCTGCGCAACCAGCCCGACGCCAATCCCGTGACCGGGCACCCGTTCAGCAGCCGCCGGTCGGTCGAGTGCCTGCGCGAGGGGGCCCGGCGGTTCGGCTGGGGAGGCCGCGACCACCGGCCCCGAATGCGGCGCGAGGAAAGCCTGCTCGTCGGCTCCGGCGTGGCCACCGCCTCGTTCAGCGCCGGGACGTTCCCGTCCAGCGCGACGATCACCGCGGAGGCGGACGGGACGTTCACGGTCGGCATCGGCGCCACCGACATCGGCACGGGGGCGCGGACCGCGCTGATCGCGCTCGCCGCCGACGCGCTCGGCGTCGGCGTGGACCTGATCCGGATCAAGATGGCGGACAGCGATCTGGGCATGGCCTGGGGTGCCGGCGGATCCCGGGGCACGACGTCCTGGTCGTTCGCCATCCTGGAGGCCGCGCGCCGGCTGCGCGAGAAGCTGGCCGACCCGGCCCGGCCGGTGAGCGCGACCGTCGACACCACCACGCTCATCAACTACCAGCCGCTCCGGGAGCGGCAGACCTTCAGCGCCGTGTTCGCGGAGGTCACCGTCGACCCGGCCACGGGCGAGGTGCGGGTGCGCCGCCTGCTCGGCATGTTCGCCGTGGGGCGGGTGGTCAACCCGCTGCTGGCCCGCAGCCAGCTGAGCGGTGCCATGATCATGGGCCTGTCCATGGCCCTGCACGAGGAGAACGTCCGGGATCCGCGCAGCGCCCGGGACGTCAACAGCGACTTCGCGGGGTACCACATCGCCGCGCACGCGGACGTGCCCGACGTCGAGGCCGACTTCGTGCCCGACTACGACCCCGAGGACCCGGTCGGCATCAACGGCCTCGGCGAGATCGGCACGGCCGCCACGGCGGCCGCGATCGCCAACGCCGTCTGGCACGCCACCGGCAAACGCCACCGGACCCTGCCGATCCGCCTCGACCGGGTGCTGGAGCCTCCGTCTCGTGTTGCGTGAGGTGTGGCCGTACGTCGACGCCCAGCGCCGGGCCGGTCACCGGGTCGTGCTCGCCCGCCTGATCGGGCGGGACGGCCCAGGGTCCCGGCCGCTGGGCGCCACCATGGCGGTTTGCGCCGACGGCACCTGGCGCGGCTCGGTGTCCGGAGGGTGCGTGGAGGCCATCGTGGTCGAGGCCGCCCGGGAAGTGCTCGGCGGGGCGGCGGCGCACGTGCTCTGCGTGTCGCCGGGCGAGCAGCTGCTGCCGTGGGAGGACGCGCCGGCCTGCGCAGCCACGCTCGAGGTCCTCATCGCCGGCGCGCCGCCCGAGCCGGTGCACGGCGCCATCCTGGCGGCGCTGCGGGAGGACCGGCCGCTCGCCGTCCGGGTCGAGTCGCACCCGCCGTACCGCTGGTCGGTGGCCGCCACCACCGACCGGCTCGGCGGGGAGGACGGAGCGTTCGTGGAGTGGTTGCCGCCCCGGCGCCGCCTGATCCTCGCGGGGGCCACGGACCTCGCCGCCACCGTGGCCCGGCTGGCGCACCTGCTGGACTGGGCGGTGGTGGTGCTGGACCCGCGCCCCGACCACGTGCGATCGGGCGCCGTGCCTCCCACGGCCGTCGTGGAGCAGGCGTGGCCGGACGCCTGGCTCGCGGTCCACCGGCCGCGGCCCGAGGACGCGGTGGTGGCGCTCACCCACGATCCGCGCATCGACGACGCCGCCATCCGGGCGGCGCTGGCCGGCGGCGCGGGCTACGTGGCGGCGCTGGGCAGCCGGGCCACCCACGCCCAGCGACTGCGGCGGCTGGAGGGCACGCCTCGGCTGGACCGGCTCGTCGGCCCGGCCGGGCTGGACCTCGGCGGCGCCTCGCTCGCCGAGACCGCCCTGTCGATCATGGCGGAGGTCGTCGCGGCGGCGAACGGCCGCGGCGGCACCCGGCTGCGCGACGGCGACCAGCCAATCCGTGTCCTGGAGGTGATGTCGGTGAATTGGATCGAATCATCGTGACGGGTCTGCTAGACACGTTCGGTGTCTGACCGCCGACGACTGTTCCCGCTCGGCTGTGCCCTCGCCGTCGACATGCTCGGCAGCGGCGTCTTTCTGCCCGTCTCCATCCTCTACTTCACCAACGTCACCGGGCTGCGGCTGAGCATGGTCGGCCCGCTGCTGAGCGCCGCCGCGATTGCCTCCCTGCCGGTGCCGCTGATCGTCGGGCACTTCGCAGAGCGCTACCGGCCGCTCGACCGCGTCATAATCGCCCAGCTGATGCAGGGTGCGGCGTTCGCGGCGTTCGGGTGGGTGCACGATCCCGTCTCGGTCCTGGTCGTGGCCATGGTCGCGGCGGTCGGTCAGCGGCTGTTCTGGTCCTCGTTCTTCTCCGTGGTGGCCGGCCTCGCTTCGCCCGGCGAGGACAGCCGGCACGCCGACCGGCGATACGCGGCCGCGGGCATGATCCAGATGGCGGCGATCGGCGGCGGCGCGCTCCTCGGCGGTCTCGCGGTGACGTACGGCTGGTACCGGCCAATCGTCTACCTCAACGCGGCGACGTTCCTGGTCTCGGCGCTGTTGCTGCTGCTCGTGCCGCGCGACGCGCCGACGCCGGCCGCAGAGCCGGTTTCGGGCGGCTACCGCGCGCTGCTGCGCGACCGGCCCTATCTGCTGCTCATCGGTGTCAACACGGTGTTCGCCCTGTGCAGCATCTTCGTCGGCGTGGCCGTGCCGGTCTACCTGGTCGACGCGCTGCCCGCGCCGCATTGGCTGGTCGGGCCGCTCCTGACCGCCAACACGGTCCTGCTCGCGTCCGGGCAGCGCCTAGCGGTGCGGCTGGTCCGGCCCCTGTCCCGTCCGCAGGGTCTGGCCCTTGCCGGAGCGTTCTGGGTGTTGTGGGCACTGGCCTACGCGGCGGCGATTCGCGTGCCCGGGGTGGCCCTGGTGCCCTACCTGCTGCTTGGGATGGTGTTCTTCGCGGCGGCTGACCTGATTCACGCGCCGCTGTCCAACGCGCTGTCGGCCGCGGCCGCCCCGCCCGCACAGCGGGGTCGCTATCTCGCCGTGTACCAATACTGCTTCGCCTTCGCCAACATCCTGGCGCCGACGTTTTTCACCGCGCTCTACGCCCGCGGCCCGGCCATACCTTGGCTGGTCCTCGCCGCGCTGGCGACCGGCGCCACCGTGACCATGTTCAGCCTGCAGGGACCGCTTGCCGCCCGGGAGAAGGCGCCGGACTCTCCCACAGTGCCATCCACGGCATAGCCGGCGCCGGCCAACGGACCGGTCGCGCTATGGGCGTGACCGGTCCGTCGATGACCGTGCTCGTCCGCGTCAGCAGGTCAGATTGCCGCCCGCGGGCACACCCAGAATGCCGACGAACTGGTTGTAGAGATTCACCCGGCTCTGCATCTGTGCGGTGTTCCCGCCGTTGCACTCGATGCTGTTGATCGCCCGGATCGTGGTGCCGAAGCCCTGCCCGTTCACCATCGCGTTGTGCGACGTCGTGCCCGCGCCGCCGGTGCCGGTCATCCAGTACCACAGCCCGGTCTGCCACGAGATCGACGCGTTCGTCGCGACGAGGTTCGGGTTGTTCAACAGGTCGACGCCGAGCGCGTCGCCCGCCGCCTTGTAGTTGAAGTTCCAGCTCAGCTGGATCGGGCCGCGGCCGTAGTACGCGGCCTGGCCGGCGGGGCACCCGTAGGGCTGGCTCCAGTCGCAGTAGTGCGGGTAGTTCGCGGTGTTGATTTCGTTGATGTACACCAGACCGCCGGTTTCGTGGCTGACGTTGGCCAGGAACGCCGCGGCCTCCTGCCGCTTGACCGTGTCGCTGCCGGTCGTGGCGAACGCGGGGTACTTCTTCATCGCGTCGGTCAGCCCGGCGTAGGTGTAGAACGAGTTCCGGCTCGGGAACATCTGGTTGAACTGGGCCTCGCTGACCACGAAGCTCGACCCGCCGCCACCACTGCCGCCGCTCGGGACCGTCCACTTCTGGTTGGCGCCACCGCCGCAGGACCAGATCTGTAGCGGCGTTCCGTCGGCCGAGCTGGGGCCGGTGGCGTCGAGGCACTTGTTGGCCTGGGGGTTGACGATGTCGCGGGCAGCGTTGGCGACCCACTGCTGGGCGCCGGTGCCGTTGCAGTCCCACAGCTGGACCTTGGCCCCGTCGGCCGTCGATCCGCCGGAGACGTCAAGGCACTTGCCGAGGGCCCGGATCGTGCCGTCGGTGCCCACGGTCCAGCTCTGCGCGTTGGTGCCGTTGCACGTCCACAGCTGGACCTTGGTGCCGTTCGCGGTGTTGGCGCCGGCGACATCGACACACTTGCCGCCGTAGCCGGTGATCGCGCCGGTGCCCGCGGCGACCGCGGTCCCCGGGATGAGGATGAAGGTGCCGAGGACGGCAGCGGCTGCCGCGACGAGCACTCGGCGCAGGCGCGCCGATCGTGATCTGTCCATGGTGATGCTCCAGGGTGAGGGAGTGGGCGGGACATCGACCCTGATCTCTTGGGGGCTTTTTTCATATCGCAAATTCAGCCCACTGTAAAGAGTCTTTCCTTTTATCCGGATGCGTCGCGGCAGGATCCGGAGCCGCGTGGCGCGCGGCGCGGAGTGGGTGACCGAAGGTTGACTTTCCCGTGAGCCGGGCGACCGCAGTGGCTAGGTTTTGCGCTGCGGCACAGCGGTCGGCTGATGCGTCGGTCGCCCAACGGTCAGCGACACCGACTGGCCGTGACGGCCACCAACAGAGAAGAGAGCCAGTGTCAGAGGGAAAGAGCTACGCGCTTCACGACCGCACGATGTCCTCTTCGCCCAGGACGTCACTCCTGCGCAGGGCCGGCCAGGTCGCGCTCGCGCTCGCGAGTGGGACCGCCCTCGTCGCGCTCCTACCCGCAGCCCCGGCCCAGGCCATGACCTCGGGCGGGATCATCAACGGCGGGCGCTGGTGCGCGGCGGGCCAGCAGGTGACTGGCGGTGGTGCCTCGGTGGTCGGTGAGGGCACCGGCGACTTCAACACGCGCATTGAGGGGTCCGAGGTAAGGGCGCACTTCGACTACACCACGAACTCGGCGGCTGGCTTGTGGGCGACCACTATCCGCAACGCCGACGGTGTCTCCCACCAGATCGGCCTGTTCAGCGTCTGTGTCAATAGCGTCGCCGGCTACCAGGTCGCCTCCAAGGACGTCACCGTGGCCGCGGGCGGGTTTCTGCGTGACACCGCAACCTGCCCGGCGGGAACGGTGGCGCTCGGCGGTGGTGCCGCCGACACTCCCTACAGCTCCAACCAACCGGCCTCCGTCGATCGCATCGTCCAGGAGTCCTCACCGGGCACAAGCGGCAGCCAGTCCCTGTGGCTGACCGCACTGCGCAACAACGACACCGTCTCCCATGTGATCAGGCTGTTCGCCGTCTGCGCCAACGCCCCGGCCGGCTATCAGGTCATGCACAAGGATGTCACCCTGGCCCCCGGCGGGTTCGTCCGCGACACCGCGCGGTGTCCGGTGGGCTCGGTGGTGCTCAGTGGAGGTGCGGCAGTCGTCGGCTCGGGCAGTGCCGACTTCAAGACCCGCATCCAGGAGTCTGCGCCCGGCGTCGCCGACAGCCAGTCCCTGTGGATGACCGCCCTGCGCAACAGCGACAGCGTCTACCGCACCATCAGCCTGTACGCCGTCTGCGCCAACCCACTCACCGGTTACCAGGTCGTGCGCTCGGATGTGT
Organism: Dactylosporangium sp. NPDC048998; assembly: GCF_043197855.1. Lineage (NCBI taxonomy): Bacteria > Bacillati > Actinomycetota > Actinomycetes > Micromonosporales > Micromonosporaceae > Dactylosporangium > Dactylosporangium sp. NPDC048998. The sequence goes on along the minus strand of NZ_JBICTV010000028.1, from coordinate 10,112 downwards.
AGAGCCGACGTGTAATACGGGGTAGGCGGAAACAGCGTCCGGACAAAGGTTCGGACGCTGTTTGGCTTCCTCTGAAGGCTCGGGGGCCAAGCTCTGATCCACCACTCACCTAGGGTTAGATCATGGACTACACCCGATTGGGCAGCTCCGGCCTGAAGGTCAGCCGGATCGCGCTCGGTTGCATGAGCTTCGGTGAGCCGGACCGCGGCACCAACCAGTGGACGCTCGACGGCGACGCCGCCGGGCCGGTCTTCCGGCAGGCCGTTGAGCTCGGCGTCACGTTCTGGGACACGGCCAACGCGTACAGCGACGGCAGCTCGGAGGAGATCGTCGGCCGGGCGATCCGCGAGTACGCCGGCCGCGAGTCCATCGTGCTGGCGACGAAGGTGTTCTTCCCGATGCACGACGGGCCGGGCGGATCGGGGCTGTCGCGCAAGGCCATCCTCGAGCAGCTCGACGCGTCGCTGACCCGGCTCGGCACCGACTACGTGGATCTGTACCAGATCCACCGCTTCGACCCGCACACGCCGGTCGAGGAGACGATGGAGGCGTTGCACGACGTGATCCGGGCCGGCAAGGTCCGCTACATCGGGGCGTCCTCGATGTGGGCGTGGCAGTTCGCGAAGCTGCAGCACGCGGCCGATCTCGGCGGCTGGACCCGGTTCGTGTCGATGCAGAACCAGTACAGCCTGCTGCAGCGGGAGGAGGAGCGGGAGATGTTCGGCCTGCTCGCCGACCAGGGCGTCGGGTCGCTGCCGTGGAGTCCGCTGGCCAAGGGCCGTCTGGCCCGGCCGTGGCAGGAGCAGACCACCCGCCGGGCCGAGATCGATCCGCTCCATGCCCGCTACGAGGGCGACGAGAACCGCCCGATCGTCGACGCCGTCGGGCGCGTCGCCGAGGCCCGCGGCGTGCCGATGGCCCAGGTCGCACTCGCCTGGGTGCTGCGCAACCCCGAGGTGGACGCCCCGATCATCGGCCCGACCAAGCCGCACCACCTGAACGACGCGGCGGCTGCCCTCGAGCTGGAGCTCACCGGCGAGGAGGTCGCCGCCCTGGAGGAGCACTACACGCCGCGCCTTCCGTCCGGCTACTGAGCCGTTCCCCGGCCGGTACAGCGAGCGGCCGGCACCACGTGCCGGCCGCCAGCTTCGGACGAGTTACTTGAGGTGCGGCTTGACCTGCGAGGTGTAGATGCCCTCGAGGGTCGACTTGAGCTTGGTCATCTCGGCCTGGACGTCACCGTTCTTGGTGAGGATGTTGGCGCAGGCGTTCGCCATCTCCTGGTCGGCGCCCGGCAGGAACACGCGGGCCCAGTCCTGGTTGCGGGTCACGGCGAGCTGGTCGATCGCGACCTTGGCCTGCGGCGTCTTCGCGATGATCGAGGACGCGTCGGCCGACTTGCGAACCGGCATGTACCCGGTCGCCTGCGAGAACTTCAGCGTGTTCTCGGGCGAGGTCAGGAACTTGATGAAGGTGGCCGCCGCGACCTGGTTCTCGGGCTTGATCTTCTTCGGGATGCCGACGCCCGCACCGCCCGTGGGGCACACCGGCGAGGTCTCCTTCGGGCCGCCGGGCAGGAAGCCCGCCCCGACGTCGAACTTGGCGACCTTGAGGATGCCGACCAGGCTGCCCGTCGAGCCGACGGTCGCGCTGACCGCGCCGGCGGAGAGGTCCTGGGTGGAGTCCTTGCCGGCCACGCCCGACCACTTGTCCTTGTACACCGCGTCGGCGAGGAACTGCAGACCCGCGACCGCCGCGGGCTTGTCGCAGGTGACGTCGAAGCTCTCCTTGGCCGACCACCCGCCGCCGGCGCCCCACAGGTTGTTCTGGAAGCTCCAGCCGGCGTACCCGGCCAGCGCTGGCAGCTGGAACGCGTGCTGCAGGCCGGGGTTGGCCGACTGCAACTTCGGCGCCCACTCGGCGAACTCGTCCCAGGTCTTCGGCGCCCGGTCGGGCAGGCCGGCGGCCGCCCAGTGCGCCTTGTTCCAGTAGAACAGCGGCGTGGAGCGGGCCCACGGCACGGCCCAGATCGAGCCGTCGTACTTGTAGTCGGTCAGCAGCTGCTCGCGGTAGTCGCTGGTGTCCCAGTTCAGCGCCTTGAACAGCGAGTCGAGCGGGATGATCGAGTCCTGCAGGAAGTAGCGGAACCACCACACGTCGGAGAGCACGACCAGGTCGGGCAGCGTGCCGCCGGCCTGCGCGGCCTGGAACTTCTGCGCGATTTCCTCGTACGTCGAGCCGGCGGTCACCAGCTGGACCTTGATGTCGGACTGGCTCTTGTGGAACGCGTCGATGATCTCCTGCGTCACCTGCTGCGACGACCCGGGGTTCGACGACCAGAAGGTGATGTCGCTCGCCGGCTTGACGCCGGTGAAGTCGAGCTGGTCGGGTTTGGTGGACGGTGCGTCCGACGACGTCGACGGACCCCCGCCGCACGCGGCCAGGGCCGCCGCGGACAGGCCGCCGGCCGCGAGGCCGAGGAACCGCCGCCGGTTGAACTCGGCAGGCTGGGAGAAGGACACGCTGTACCTCCTGGTTGATCGATTGATCACCCCTTGACACCGCCGTGTGTCAAGCCGGTGACGATGTGCCGCTGGAGCGCGGCGAACACGACAAGCACGGGAAGCAGGACCATGACGGTGCCGGCCATGACGATGCCGTAGGAGGCGGCCGAGCTCTCGCTGTTCTGCAGCAGCGTCAGGCCGACCGGCAGCGTCATCATGTGGGGGTCCGAGACGATCACGAGTGGCCACAGATAGTCGTTCCACTCGAAGACGATGTTGACCAGCGCGACGGTGGCAATGCTGGGGGCCGCCATCGGTACCACCATGTGCCACAGCCGCCGCCAGTGCCCGGCGCCGTCGACCTCCGCCGCATCCAGGACGTCGGTGGGCAGGGTGAGGAAGCTCTGCCGCAGCAGGAACGTGCCGAAGCCGCTGCCGAGCCCCGGCAGGATGATGCCCCAGTACGTGTCCTGCCCGCCCAAGCTGCTGATGAAGGTGAAGTTGGGCACCACGCTCACCTGCGGCGGCACCATCAGCGTCGCGAGCACCGCCCAGAACACCAAGCGCCGGCCCGGGAACCGGACGAACACCAGCGCGTACGCGGTGAAGATGGCCAGCAGCACCTTGATGCCGGCCCCGACGACGGTGACGATCGCCGAGTTGAGGAACAGCCGCGGGAACGGCACGACCCGCGCGGCGTCGCTGTAGTTCTCCGGGTGCAGCGGGTTCGGCAGTACCACAAGCTTCTGCGTGATGACGTCGGCCGGGCCCTTGAGGGAGGACAACAGCAGGTACCCGAGCGGAAGGATCACGACGAGCACCGACAGGAGGATCGGCAGATACCCGGTGGCGAGCGTGGCGACCAGGTTCCGGCGCGAGAGCGCCCGCGGCCGCGCAGGGGTGGCAACGGTCATCGGTAGTGCACCCGCCGCTCGAGGACGACCAGCTGGACCAGGGTCAGCGCGACCAGCAGCACGAACAGGACCGTGGAGAGCATCGCCGAGTAGCCGGCCTGGTTGTACCCGCCGAACGCGCGCAGGTAGGCGTCGTAGATCAGCGTCGTGGTGCCGCGGCCGAGCGGCGTCATCACCCGGATCAGGTCGAACGCCTGCAGTGAGTTCAGGATGCTCGTCACCATCAGGAAGAACGTGGTCGGCGACAGCAGCGGCCACACGACGGAGAAGAACTTCCGGCCGGCGCCGGCCCCGTCGATCGCGGCCGCCTCGAGGATGTCGGAGGAGATCGACTGCAGCCCGGCCAGGTAGATCACCGCGGCGTAGCCGAGGTTCTTCCACACGTAGACGAGGACCACCATGACCAGGCTGAGCGAGTCGTCGTTGAACCACTGCGGGCTCTGCAGGCCGATGCCGCGCAGGATCGCGCCGAGCGCCCCGACCGTCGGGTCGAAGATGTACTGCCACGCCAGCCCGACGCCCACCCCGGACAGCACGAACGGCGAGAACACCGTCGCCTGGGCGAGCCCGGCGCCGCGCACCTTCCGGTTGAGCCCGAGCGCCACCAGCAGCCCCAGCCCCATCGACAGCGCGACGGTGGCAACGGTGAACACGGCCGTGGTGAGGAAGACCTGCCCCGCCTGCGACGAGCTGAAGAACTGGACGTAGTTGCCGAACCCGACCGCCCGCGCCGTCGGCGCCCCCAGCGTCCAGTCCAATGTGGAGTAATAGACGTTGAGGAACAACGGCCGGTAGGTGAACATCACGATGAGCGCGATGTTGGGCACGGCCAGCGCCACGAACACGGCGGCTTCCCGCCACGCCCGCCGCCGGCGCGCCCGCGAAGCCGGGCCGGGCGGCCCCGGGGCAACGGCTTCAGGCGGCGACGGCTCGGCCGTGGTCCGCCCGAGCCCTGCAGTCATGATCGACAGCTAACCCACACGACCTGTACGCGCAGCGACCGGTCAGTGAACGAACCGCATCGACACCTGAAAGTCCCTCCGCTCGGCCCGGTAGGCTGTGCCGCCGTGGACCGCTGTCACTACCGTGCGGGTCGAGCACCGGGCCGGAACCGCTGTCGATGCAGCGGGCGCCGGACGGGTTGGTCGTCGTCGCCGACCTGACCACCGCCCTCCAGCGTGGTCTCGACACCGAGATCGCGCGCCTGTGCAACGCCGTACTTTGACAACACTCGACACGAGGAGGATGACCATGGGTCTGGCGGAACGGCGAGCGGCACAGACGTATCGCACCGACGAGTTCCCGGAGTGGAAGCGCAAGATCGATCAGGCCGCCTGCTTCGAGGTGCCGGTCGAGGTCGCGTGGGACGAGCTGGCGGTCGACGGTTACGCCGGCGACTACTCCGCGTTCTTCACCAAGGTGTATTTCCGGCCGCTGGCCGAGGCGCTGGGCGCGATCACCATCGACGACCTCGGCAAGGATGCCCTGAAGGCCGGGCTCGAGAAGATCGTCGTCAAGAACTCGGGGCAGTACTACAGCAACAGCGGCTTCACGTTCGCCGGCGGCGTGCTGACCGTCGACCACCGTGCCGAGTCCAACGTCGAGTACTACGACGAGCGCGCGAAGCAACTCCAGCAACTCCTGGAGTCCGGCCTCTGAAACTCCGGAGACCGTACGCAACCGCGGCGGCCCGCCGGAGGTCAGCGTGGTATGCGGATCGTCCTGCTCGCTGCCTGCGCCCTCCTGCTCACCGGCTGCGCCGGGGATAGCGCGTCCACCCCCGCCGACGCATCGAAGGGCGCGCCGGTCGTGGCGGCGCCCAGCCCGACGAACGGTTGGTGCGCCGATCCTGAGCTCAACGACAAACAGGTGACGTTCGCAAGCCAGGGCGGGTACCTCGCCGGGTACCTGCTCGGCGACGCCCGCGCCAAGGTCGCCCTCGTCCTCGCGCCGCAGTCCGGCGCCGATGCGTGCTCGTGGCTCGGGTGGGCGAAACAGCAGGCGGCTGCCGGCTACCGGGTGCTCGCGTTCGACTTCAATGGCGAGGGCCGCTCGGTCCGCGGCATCACCGGCACCTTCACGCCCTCCGGCGATGTCGAGGCGGCCGCGGCCTACGCTCGCGAACAGGGCGCTGTCGGCGTGGTCCTGATCGGCGCGTCGCGTGGCGGCACCGCAGTGCTGGTCGCAGCTGCCCGCCTCATGCCGCCCGCCGCCGGTGTGGTCAGCGTGTCGGGTGTCGCCGAGTACATGCACGAGAACGCCGTGCAGGCCGCGCCACGACTGACGGTGCCCGTGCTGTATCTGGTGGCGAAGGACGACAGCAGGGCCGCCGATGACGCACGGGCGATGTACGACGCCACCCCGGGTGAGCGCCGCACGCTGAGCGTAATTCCGGGGCGGGGGCACGGCAGGGGGCTCGTGACGGAGGGCTCCGACGGCTCCGCCGAGGCGTCCGCGGCCATCGCCGCCTTCCTAACCGCCAACGCCAAGCCCGCCTGACACAGAGCGAGCCGAGGCGCCGAGGAGACCGGCTCGCCGCTGAGCCCCACGACGGCCGCTGCCCGACGGACCATGGCGGGTCCACCGGGCAGCGGCGGGAATCAGTTGACGACGAAGAGCAGCCGGTTCGGCGAGCCGGAGCCGGGGCTGCCCACCACGCCGCTGGTGGATGTACGCCCGCACTGTCGATGCCGTGTTCGGGTAGGTGTAGCTACCGTTCAGCGGTAGGTTGCGCTGGTCGATCCGGTCCAACCCCCAGGTCGCGCCGGTCTGGGTGCCCTGAATGGTCACCACCTGGTCCTGCTCGACGTAGGCGACTGCCGGGTCGGCGGCGAGCCGGGCGGCCTGGCCGGCGCTCATCTTCGCACTGAAGCCGGTCAGCGCCGCGGTCCAGACGAGGCGTGCTGCCTGGCCCAGCAGATCCCGGGCGCCGCGCACTTCGACACGATGGAGGAGTTGCCGCAGAACGCCCTGGTCGGCCCGCCGACCGTCGTGCGATAGCACCCGCTGCGGTCCAACGGCCGGGCTCCTGCGAGGTGAGCGGCACCGCAATGCCGGTGCCGCCCACGTATCCGCACTTACGATGCGCCGTCCCGCGACTTTGCGGGCAGCAGGTGGCGCCTGGTCACCCGTTCGACGTGTTGATGACGTTGAACGTGAGACCGGTCTTGGTCTGTGCGTTGCTGAGCACCTGTTCAACCGACGCGTACACGCTGTACTCGTTGGCGACGCAGGAGCCGTTCCCGGCCGGGCCGCCGGAAAGAATGCCGTACGCCTTGCCCTGCAGCTGGCTGAACAACGGGCCGCCGCTATCGCCCTTGCGGCTGCAGATGTTGACCTTGATGCCACGACCGCCGCCGTCGCCGACGTAGTTCAGCATGAACACGCTGGCGATCTCGCCGCAGCGGGTGCCGTACTGGTACCCCACGTTCTCGGAGTAGACGGTGCCCGTTCCTGTACCGGTGGCACACACGATCGTTCCTGCCGACATGTCCCACCAGCTCTGGGTCGCCAGAATGGCGTACGGGTTGCCGCTGTAGCAGGGACTGGGCGATGTGGTGCAGCTGGAGGCCACGAGGTTGTGCTGACCCCTGAGCCAGTAGCCGCTCCAGTTGATGCCGTCGGTCTGATATGGCAGCAGCGCCCAGTCGTAGAAGTTCCCGGACGGCGCGTTGGAGTAGTACCTGGTGTCCGCCGGGGCGTTCGCGTTGTGTTCGTCCTGGCCGTCTGCGGCCTTCTCCCAGGTGAACGGCAGTCCGTTGTGGTACGTGTACTGACGCCTCGTGGTATCCGCCACGCAGTGCCCGGCCGTCAGGACGTAGGCCCAGCCGTTGCTGCCACGCACGTTGTAGCCGACCGTGCAGCTGCCGAAGTCACCGCCGTCGCGCCGGACGTGCATCCGGATGCCACCCCGCGCCGGAGGGTCACACGACAGCAGGTAGCACGCCTTCTGTTCACCTGCCGGTGCCGGCCCGGAGGTATCGACGTTGACTTGGACCGCTTCGCCGGCGACGTTACCCGCGAGTGTGCGGACCTCGACCGCGACCTGGGCGTTGGTCCCCGAATACTTGACGTTGATCGTCTCCGTGCGTTTGTCGGCGAACACGGTGACGTCGGCCTTGCCGGCCAGCTTCTTCTCCGTCGCCAGCCGGGCTGCTTCCAGCTGCTTCGCGGTGTGCTTACTCTGCACGAATCTGGCCTCAGCCGCGTCGGTCGACACTGAGGCCAGTGCCTTGGCGCCCGCATCCGGCTTGCTCGTGAGGAACACCAGCTTGCCGCCGTTTGCCTGGTCGATGTGGAAGTCGAGCAGTTCGTCGCCGACCTGGTCACGGACCTTCTTGATGATCTCCGGCGATCGTTCCTGCAGCCGGAGGCGCCGCATTGCCTCGTCCTGCGTGACCCCGTACTTGTTCATGAGGTAGTCGAGGGACTCCCTCGCCCGGTCGACGTCGTTGACCAACGGCGTGTTCGACGTGGGAGTACTCGTCGGGTCCGGGCTGGGCTCGGCCATTGCTGGCGTCCCGAAGAGCACCGCGGCGGAGGCGATCGTGAATACGGTGGCGGTTTTGGCAATTCGTCCGGTTCGCATCAGCAGTACGCTCCGAATCGGTGGCTCGAGACGTGGTCGCGCCAGCCGCGGCCGGGCTCGTTGGTCCAAGTCGGCAGCGTACTGTTGGACGGCAGGCTCGGTATCCCGGTCTGCTTGCACACCACGAACCAGTCGCCGCCGTATCCGTAGTCGCGATAGAACGTGATGTCGGACGTCTGCCCGTTGTTGTAGAACGACCAGGAGTTGTCCTGGATGTTGTTGAACGGGGCGGGCAGCGTGCTGTAGTCGGTTTCGCTGTTGTAGAACGCGTAGCCCGTCCCTGTGTAGTTGTCCAGCGTCCACAGGCAGACGTAGCCCAACGGGCAGCTTCCGGAGCCGTTCCCGATCGTCATGCGTGTGGTGACCGCCAAAGCCGGTGCGGCGGCGTGCACCACGCCGAATCCGGTCGCCAAGGCGACCACCACGGCCAACGCGGCCCTACGCCAGAGGCGCCCCGCCTGATTTGCCTGCCTCACGCGTCCGCGCGTCGTTGGTGGCGGTAGCATCGATCCTGTACCCACGAGTCCTCCCAACCCTTGGAGCCAACTGGGTGCAAGGGCTGCGGTGTTGGCGCACCGCAGCCCTACCCTTGAAACTTGCCGTGTGACAGCTTTCGCCTCGGCCGACTGCCGGGCGAGAACGAGGAATGGGCCGGAGGAGCCCGCGCCAACGATGGCGACAGGCTCCTCCGAACCGAGCATTTAGTGCCGAGCACACCGGCCCGGACGCCGCCTCAGGGCCTGCGCCCGTGAGTCGTAGCGTCCATTGTGGTCATGCTGAATGGCAGGCAGTCACTGTCCTGCGGCTCAAAGGCCCTCCCCGTGTCAGTGATCGAAGAGTAGCTACGCGTTGTCGGCACCGCAAGATACATGTCGGCAGATTCGCTGCGTGGAACCCAAACGCTCGCGGGCTCTAGACAAGCAGATCATTTTCGATAACCTGTGCCGATGTTGAAGAGGCTGGTCGTTGCTGTGCTGGCGGTGTTCGCGCTGCTGGCCGTCACCGGTATCGCACCGGGCGACTCGACGGAGGCCACCGTCGATCACTGCTACGACACCTACGACGACCACACAACGATGCAGCGGTACAGCCGGTGCACCGGACACTGGACCCGACTGGGCATCCGGTTCACCGGCGAGGTCTACGGCGTCGACGTCCCGTCGACCTGGCAGGTGATCCCGCCGTACCCGCTGCCTGACGGTTCGCACGAGGTGACGATCGCCGACTCCGCGAAGCACCAGGCGGCCGTGGCGATCCCGGGCGCAGCGACGGTGACGCCGTGGCTGGTCTGGACCATCCGCATCGCGCTGGCCGCTCTGGCCGTGCTCGCAGTCATCGCGCTCGTCAGGCGCGTGCGGTCGTGGCGCAAAGCGCGGGAGTCCGTATAGCGCCGCAGCGACCCGGGGCTCCGGCTCCGTGCGGCCGGCGGCAACCATGTGGCGCCGTGGCCGCACCCTGAACGTCGTGCCCGCCAGGCCGTTGCGGGCCGTGGCTGTCGGGGCGGCACGTCACCATGGCGATGGCCAGGAACGCGCTCGTCGGCAGATCCGTGTGCCAGCTGTGCGGATCGATGCCGCACGCCACGCAGCGATATTTCCTCCGCGGAACCGTGTCGGTGTGCTCGGGCGCTCGCAGGCGGCCTGTGTGCAACCGCCATCGGCCACGACTTGCCGCAAGGCAAGTCCGGACTCGGCAAGATCATCCGCAATGGTTACTTCGACCTGAAACGGTAGATCGACGGCAGTCGGCGTGTCCGGCGTGGCCGGACACGCCTGGGCGCCACGATGGCGGTGACAGGAAGTCGTTGGCGCGCAAGGGACTGCGGTCATGTTGCGGACGCGGAACGTGCAGTTCGTGACGCACTTCAGGTCGAGCTAACTAACCACACATTCACGGTGCGCGGCCGATCTTCGACATGGACAGTTCCACGCCGATGGCCGGGTGGTCGACGGTGCCGGCCGGATCGCTGGTCACCGTGATGCAGAGGTCTGCCGCGGTCAGTTGGGCGAACCGGCGCACCGGCCGGCATGACTCGGGTCCGTCCCACCGTCCATCCCACGCTTTGGCCTCTTGCAGATGCCGCCGCAGGCGCTCGGTGAGGACGGT
>NZ_JBICTV010000027.1:0-115437 GCF_043197855.1 Dactylosporangium sp. NPDC048998 | reverse complement strand
GTGGGGGGGGGGGGGGGGGGGGGGGGGGGGGGTTTTTTTGTTGGGGGGGGGGGGGGTGGGGTGGGGGGGGGGGGGGGGGCGGCGGGGGGGGGGGGGGGGCCCCCCCCCCCCCCCCCCCCCCCCCCGCCGTTTGCAGTTACCGGTGGGCGTGCGCGTGTGTGTTGTGCCGGTCCAGCCGGGCCTGCAGCCGGTCCTGGAGCAGGTCCAGCGCCTCGTAGGGCGTGTCGGCGCACGCCTCGGCGTGCAGGACGTGGCCGTTGAGGTCGACCTCCGCCCGCGCCGTCACCGGCCGCAGCGCGGCGGGGTTGCCGATCCGGTCCAGCCGGACCCGCGCGAACAGGACCGGCCGCGCCGTGTGCCCGAGCACCGCGGTGACCTTCTCCTGGGCGTACCGCTGCAGCTGCTGCTCCATGCCGTCCTGCAGTTGCACGTTGACCTCGACCTCGTCGTGAGTGCGGGACATCGTCGTCGTCCTTTCGCAGCCCCGGCGGCGCGGATCCGGCCGCCCGAGATCATTTGATCTCCACCGCCCGGTCCGGCTCCAGGGTCTTCCGACCCGTCCGCACGGACCTAAGCCTCCTCCCCGGCAGGCATCGGCCGGCTGGTGAGATAGCCGCCCATCGTCCAGAAGTAGTCGACGGCGGGCGGTTCGGCGCCGTCGGCCGTACGCACCCGCTCGACGGCCAGCCCATGGCTGTTGCCGCGGCGGGCGTCGGCTCCCGCGACGATGACGACGGCGTCGCCCTCGCGGATGAAGATCCGGCCGGGCGTGCCGCCGTACCGTCCACTGGAGACGGACGCAGCCACGATGCGGATCCGTTCGCCCTTGTGGTACGTGAACGCGTTCGTGAGCTGCGCGACGGCCGGGTCGGCCACGAACCGGGACGCGGTGAGGCCCGGCGCGTGCAGGTAGCCGCGGGCCAGGCCGGCGCCGGCGTGCTGCTCGCCGCGTTCGCGCTCGCCGTGCGGGCCTGGCGGCCGGCGCGCCCGGATCGCGTTCGCGCCGGGGGAGCCGGGCCGTCGGCGAGGTCCTGTCCTGGTTGAGCGCCGGCGGCCGGGCCGGGCCCCGATGCCGCCGGCCCTTCGTGCCCACGAGTTCGACCAGGCGACCGCCGACGGCTGTTGATTCGGGCGGGCCGCCAGGCATCATCCGCCGCCCAGACCGGCTCGCGCGGATCGCGCGCGGCGGGCACGGCCGCGTCGCGCGCGATCTCGCTGGTCATCGTGCGATCCCAGTGCGATGGGCCGGGCCGCTCACGAGGCCTTACGCTCGTGCGCGATGAGCACCGGGCACTCCGCGTGGTGCATGAGCTGCTGGCCGACGGAGCCGAGCAGCAGGCCGGCGAAGCCGCCGTGGCCGCGGCTGCCGACGACGACGAGCTGGGCGGTGTGCGAGACGCCGACGAGCACCTTGGCCGCGCGGCCGGCGGCGACGAGGGCCTCGACCTTGACGTCCGGGTACTTCTCCCTCCACCCGGCCAGCGAGGCGTCCAGCGCGGCCCGCTCCTGCGCCTCGATGTCGCGCAGGGGCAGCGCGGGCTGGGCCGGCGTGACGTGGGCGCGGATGGCGACCACCTCGGCGCCGCGCGCCCGGGCGGCCTCGAAGGCGAGTGCCAGCGCGGCATCGCTGGACGCCGAGCCGTCCGCGCCGACCACGACCGGGCCGTCGACGGCGGCGGAGCGGCCGCGGACCACGACGACGGGGACCCGGGAGTGGGTGGCCACCTGCTGGCTGACGGACCCCATGAGCAGATTGGTCAGCCCGCCGGCCCCGCGGTTGCCCACGACGATCATCCGGGCGCCGGCGTCGCCGAGGTCCAGCAGCGTGGACGCGGGCGGCGCATCGACGGAGACGCCGAAGACGTCGATGCCGGTGCCGCGCTCGCGGACCCGCGTGACGATCTCGGCGACGAGCTCTTCGGCGGCCTCCCGCGCGGCCGTGATCTGCTCCGCGACGGCGATGTAGTAGGCGCCCGGCCAGGCGATCTGGTAGGCGTTGACGACCTGCAGCTGGCTGTTCGTGCGCTCGGCCTCGGCGGCGGCCCAGTCGACCGCCCACCGCGCCTCGTCGGACCCGTCGTAGCCGACGACGATCCGGTGCTCGCTCACGGTCGCGTTCATCGCATCCTCCTCCGATGGTTTCCTCACTTCAGCCTGGATCCAGCGGTGCCGGCGGGACAGGGAACATGGGCGCCACCAGCCGGGACCTACGTCCCGGAGCCGGCCGAGCCCGCTGAGCCCGCCGAGCCTCAGCGGGTGTCCGAGCCGGTGGCGGTGACGGCGCTGCGGCCGGCCTCGAGCCGGGCCACGGGGACCCGGAACGGGGAGCACGACACGTAGTCCAGGCCGGCGTCGTGGAAGAACCGGATCGAGTCCGGGTCGCCGCCGTGCTCGCCGCAGACGCCGATGTGCAGGTCCGGGCGCGCGGCGCGGCCCTCGGCGACGGCGATGCGGATCAGCCGGCCGACCCCGTCGCGGTCGATGGACTCGAACGGCGACACGCCGAAGATGCCCAGCTCGAGGTAGCGGGTGAAGAACGCGCCCTCGACGTCGTCGCGGGAGAAGCCCCAGCCCATCTGGGTCAGGTCGTTGGTACCGAACGAGAAGAAGTCGGCGGCGCGGGCGATCTCGCCGGCGGTGAGCGCGGCGCGCGGCACCTCGATCATCGTGCCGATGCGGGCGTCGACGCCGAGCTCGCGCAGCAGCCCCTGCGCCTCCGCGCGCACCGCCTCCAGCTCCTGCACCGCGCCGACGAGCGGCACCATGATCTCGGCGCACGCGCCGGGGACCCGCGCCGCGGCCTCGGCGATCGCCCGGACCTGCATGGCGAACAGCCCCGGCACGACCAGGCCGAGACGCACGCCGCGCAGGCCCAGCATCGGGTTCTCCTCGTGCATGCGGTGCACCGCGTCGAGCAACTCCCGGTCGTGGCCGGGGTCCTCGCCGCGCTCCTCGGCCCGGGCGACCCGCACCGCGAGGTCCTCCAGGGGCGGCAGGAACTCGTGCAGCGGCGGGTCGATGAGCCGCACCGTCACCGGCAGCCCCGCCATCTCGCGGAACAGGCCGGTGAAGTCGGCGCGCTGCAGCGGCAGCAGCTCGGCCAGCGCGGCGTCGCGCTGCTCGGCCGTGCGGGCCAGGATCAGCCGCTCGACCAGCGCGCGGCGCTCGCCGAGGAACATGTGCTCGGTGCGGCACAGGCCGATGCCCTGGGCGCCGAAGCGCCGCGCGCGGGCGGCGTCCTCGGCGGTGTCGGCGTTGGCGCGCACGGCGAGGCGGCGGCGCTTGTCGGCGTGGGTGAGGATCCGGTCGACGGCGCGGACGAGCTGGTCGGCGCCGGGGGAGAGCGCACCCTCGAAATACCGGACCACGGGCGAGGGCTGGACGGGCACCTCGCCGAGGTAGACCGCCCCGGAGCTGCCGTCGATCGAGATGACGTCGCCCTCGCGCACCACCTGACCGTCCACGGTGAACTGTCCCGTGTGGACGTCGACGTCGAGCGTGTCGGCGCCGCACACGCAGGTCTTGCCCATGCCCCGGGCGACCACGGCGGCGTGCGAGGTCTTGCCGCCCCGGCTGGTCAGGATGCCCTGGGCGGCGATCATGCCGGGCAGGTCGTCGGGGTTGGTCTCGCGCCGCACCAGGATCACCGGCGTGCCGGTCCCGGCCAGCTCCGCGGCGCGGTGGGCGTCGAAGACGGCGGCGCCGACGGCGGCGCCCGGCGAGGCGGCGATGCCGGAGCCGATCCGCCGCGGCCCGGCGGACAGGTCGAACGCGGGGAACATCAGCTGGGCCAGCTGCGCGCCGTTGACCCGGGTGAGGGCCTCGTCGAGGTCGATCACGCCGTCGTCGACGAGCTGCGCCGCGATCACGAAGGCCGCGGCGGCGGTGCGCTTGCCGACCCGGGTCTGCAGCATCCACAGCTTGCCGCGCTCGATGGTGAACTCGATGTCGCACAGGTCCTTGTAGTGCGCCTCCAGCCGCGCCATGATCGCCAGCAGCTCGTCGTAGCTCGCCTTGTCGATGCGCTCCAGCTCCTGCAGCGGCACGGTGTTGCGAATGCCCGCCACGACGTCCTCGCCCTGGGCGTTGGCGAGGTAGTCGCCGTAGACGCCGGGGGCGCCGGTGGCCGGGTCGCGGGTGAAGGCCACGCCGGTGCCGGAGTCGGGGCCGAGGTTGCCGAAGACCATGGTGACCACGTTGACGGCGGTGCCGAGGTCGGCCGGGATGTGCTCCTGCCGGCGGTACAGCACGGCCCGCTCGGCGTTCCACGAGCCGAACACGGCCCGCACCGCCTGCTCGAGCTGCACGCGCGCATCCTGCGGGAAGTCGTCCCCGGTGTGCTCCCGGAAGATGGCCTTGTACCGGTCGACGAGCGCCCGCAGCGCGTCCGTGCCCAGCCCGAGATCGTCGCCGGTGCCCGCCAGCGCCTTCGCCTCGTCCAGCGCCCGGTCGAACGCCTCGCCCGGGACCCCGCGGACGGTCTTGCCGAACATCTGGACGAGCCGCCGGTAGGAGTCCCACGCGAAGCGCTCGTCGCCCGCCCGCGCCGCCAACCCGGGGAGCGTGGCGTCGGTGAGGCCGACGTTGAGGACGGTCTCCATCATGCCGGGCATCGAGAACTTCGCCCCGGAGCGCACGGACACGAGCAGCGGATCGCCCGCGTCGCCGAGCCTGCGGCCGGCCTGCCGCTCCAGGCGCTCCAGGTGCAGGGCGATCTCGTCGGCCAGGCCGTACGGCTCCTTGCCGGTGCGCAGATAGGCCCGGCACGCGTCGGTGGTGATCGTGAAGCCGGGCGGGACCGGCAGGCCGAGGTTGGCCATCTCGGCCAGGTTGCCGCCCTTGCCGCCGAGCAGGTCCTTGAGCCCCTTGTTGCCCTCGGCGAAGTCGTACACGTACTTGGTCATCGCGCACCTCCAGGGTCCGGACCGACGCTAGGCGCGGGCCGGGCCGTCGCGGCAGGGTCGATCGACCCGCGGCGACGGGCCGGTCAGGCGCTGGACCGAAACCAGGCGGAGGGCTCGGTGCCGGCCGGCGTCATGAGGTCCCGTGCGGTGGCGCCGGCCATGCGGTCTCGGCGGCGTCGCTGGCGGGGCGTGCCGGCCACGCGCGGCCCGTCGGCCTCGAACAGCTGCGGGTAGGTGTCGCGGTCGACGACGCCGAGGAAGCGCCCCGATGCGTCCACCACGGCCACCGCCCGGGCGCCGGCGCTCTCGACGGCGTCCACCACCTGCTGCAGGCCGGTGTCGGCACCGATGGTCACGACGGCCGCTGCCCCTTCCGATCCGATCAACTCGTCCAACACGAGCGACGCACCTCCTCCGGTCTCACGCCCAGCGTAGGCACCGCGGCGGGGCGCGGGCAGGCGCGGACGGCCCCCCGCGCCCGGGACTTCGGGCCCTGCCTGAACCGCGCGGCAGCGGCGACGCTGTAGGGGAAGCGAACCGCCTCAGACCGACTCGGGAGGAACGATGACCACCACCAGCGTCCCCGCCGGCACCGGACTCGCCGCCTGGCGCGGCTTCGGCGGCGGGCGGTGGCGCGACGAGGTCGACGTCGCCGGCTTCGTGCGCGCCAACGTCCTGCCGTACGAGGGTGACGGGGCCTTCCTCGCCGGCCCGACCGAGCGGACCCGGCACGTCTGGGGCCTGCTGACCGAGATGTTCCCGGCCGAGCGCGAGCGCGGCATCTACGACGTTGACGCGCGCACGCCGGCCTCGATCACCGCGCACGCGCCCGGCTACATCGACCGCGACCGCGAGCTGATCGTCGGCCTGCAGACCGACGCGCCGCTGCGGCGGGCCATCATGCCCTTCGGCGGCCTGCGGATGGTCGAGAACGGGCTGCGCGCCTACGGCTACGAGCTGGACGCGAGCGTCAAGGAGGTCTTCACGCGGTACCGCAAGACCCACAACGACGCGGTCTTCGACGCCTACACGCCGCAGATCCTGGCGGCGCGCAAGGCCGGCGTCATCACCGGGCTGCCCGACGCGTACGGCCGCGGCCGCATCATCGGCGACTACCGGCGGGTCCCGCTCTACGGCGTGGACTTCCTCATCGCCGCCAAGCGCCGGGACAAGGCGTCGCTGGACGAGCACGCCGCGACCCCCGACGTGGTGCGCGACCGCGAGGAGCTCGCCGAGCAGCTGCGCGCCCTCGACGAGCTCAAGGCGATGGCCGCCTCCTACGGGTACGACATCTCCGGGCCGGCGCGGACCGCGCGCGAGGCGGTGCAGTGGCTGTACTTCGCCTACCTCGCCGCCGCCAAGGAGCAGAACGGCGCGGCGATGTCGCTCGGGCGCACCTCGACGTTCCTCGACGTGTACCTCGAGCGCGACCTCGCCGACGGCACGCTCACCGAGACCGAGGCGCAGGAGCTCGTCGACGACTTCGTCATCAAGCTGCGCATCATCCGGTTCCTGCGCACGCCCGAGTACGACCAGCTGTTCTCCGGCGACCCGACCTGGGTCACCGAGGCGATCGGCGGGATGGGCAGTGAGGGCACTGACGGGCGGACCCTGGTGACCCGGACCTCGTTCCGTTACCTGCAGACGCTGTACAACCTCGGCCCGGCACCCGAGCCGAACCTGACCGTGCTGTGGTCCCCGGCGCTGCCGGAGCCGTTCAAGCGCTTCTGCGCCAAGGTGTCGCTGGACACCAGCGCGATCCAGTACGAGAACGACGACCTGCTGCGCGGCTACGGCGACGACGACACCGCGATCGCGTGCTGCGTCTCGGCGATGCGCACCGGCAAGGACATGCAGTTCTTCGGCGCCCGGGTCAACGTGGCCAAGGCCCTGCTGTACGCCGTCAACGGCGGCCGCGACGAGATGACCGGCGTGCAGGTGGCGCCGAGCACCGAGCCGATACGCGGTGACGTGCTGGACTACGACGAGGTGATGGCCGCGTTCGACCGCACCCTGGACTGGCTGGCCCGCACCTACGTCGACGCGCTGAACATCATCCACTACATGCACGACAAGTACGCCTACGAGCGCATCGAGATGGCGCTGCACGACTACCCGGTGCGCCGCTTCCTCGCCTGCGGCATCGCCGGGCTCTCGGTGGCCGCCGACAGCCTGTCCGCGATCCGCTACGCCACCGTCCGGCCCGTGCGCGACGACACCGGGCTCGTCGTGGACTACCGCGTCGAGGGGGAGTACCCGGCCTACGGCAACGGCGACGACCGCGCCGACCGGATCGCGGTGTGGCTCGTCGAGGCGTTCATGGACAAGCTGCGCGGCAACCCGGCCTACCGCGAGGCGATCCACACCCAGTCGGTGCTCACCATCACCTCGAACGTGGTGTACGGCAAGCACACCGGCAACACCCCCGACGGCCGCCGCGCCGGCGAGCCGTTCGCGCCGGGCGCCAACCCGATGAACGGCCGCGACGTGCACGGCATGGTCGCCTCGGCGCTGTCGGTGGCGAAGCTGCCGTACGCCGCCGCGCGCGACGGCATCTCGCTCACCAGCACCGTCACGCCCGACGGCCTGGGCCGCGGCGACGAGGAGCGGATCGGCAACCTGGCCGGGATCCTCGACGCCTACACGTCGGCCGGCGGCTTCCACCTCAACGTCAACGTGCTCGACCGGGCGACGCTGGTGGACGCGATGGCGCATCCGGAGCGCTACCCGCAGCTGACCATCCGCGTCTCCGGCTACGCGGTCAACTTCGTCAAGCTCACCCCGGAGCAGCAGCGCGACGTCATCAACCGCACCTTCCACGGCGCGCGATGATCGACCTCGAGGTGCCCGGGCGGCTGCACTCGTGGGACGTCTCCACGGGCGTGGACGGCCCGGGCACCCGCTTCGTCGCGTTCCTGAGCGGCTGCCCGCTGCGCTGCCTGTACTGCCAGAACCCGGACACCTGGCACATGCGCGACGGCACCGCGACCACGGCCGCCGCGGTCCTGGAAACGGCCAGGGGCTTCGCCGCCTTCGCCCGCACCACCGGCGGCGGGATGACCGTCAGCGGCGGCGAGCCGCTGCTGCAGCCGGCCTTCACCCGCGCGCTGTTCGCCGGCGCGAAGGAGCTCGGCCTGCACACCGCCCTGGACACCTCGGGCGCGCTGGGCGCCCGGGCCGGCGAGGACCTGCTCGACCTGACCGACCTCGTGCTGCTGGACATCAAGTCCTGGGACCCGGCCCACTACCGCCGGCTCACCGGCGGCGAGGTCAGGCCCACCCTGGACTTCGCCCGCCGGCTGGCCGCCCGCGGCACCCCCGTGTGGGTCCGATACGTCCTCGTCCCCGGCGTCACCGACGACCCGGCCGACGTCGACGGGGTCGCCGGGTTCGCCGCGGGCCTCGGCAACGTGGAGCGCGTCGACGTGCTGCCGTTCCACCGGCTCGGCGCGGCCAAGTACGACCGGCTCGGCATCCCGTTCCCGCTACGCGACACGGCGCCGCCGGACCGGGACCTGATCGAGCGGGTCCGGGGCCGGTTCCGCGACGCCGGGCTGGTGGCCTACTGACATCCCGCCCCGAACAACGACGACGGTCCGCACCCGGGGGTGCGGACCGTCCTGACGTCGGCTACCGGTCGGCTCCGGAGAAGACCAGCGCGAGGTCGACGAGCCGGTTGGTGTAGCCCCACTCGTTGTCGTACCAGCCGAAGACCTTGACCAGGTGGCCGTCGGCGGCGGTGAGGCCGGCGTCGAAGACACACGAGGCCGGGTCGCCGATGATGTCGCGGGACACCAGCGGCGCCTCGCTGTAGCGCAGGATCCCCTTGAGCGGGCCGGCCGCCGCCGCGGCGAACGCCGCGTTGACCTGCTCGACGGTCGCCGCCTGGGACAGCCGCACGGTCAGGTCGGTCATCGAGCCGTTCTCGACCGGCACCCGCAGCGCGACGCCGCCGAGCCGCCCGGCCAGCTCCGGCAGCACCAGGCCGATCGCCTTCGCCGCCCCGGTGCTGGTGGGGATGATGTTCGTGGCGGCGGTGCGGGCCCGGCGCAGGTCCTTGTGCGGCGCGTCGAGCACGACCTGGTCGTTGGTGTAGGCGTGCACGGTGGTCAGGTAGCCCTGCTCGATGCCGAACGCGTTGTGCAGCACCTGGGCCATCGGGGCGGCGCAGTTGGTGGTGCACGACGCCGCGGAGACGACCTCGTGCGCCCGCGGATCGTACGACTCGCCGTTGACGCCGAGCACGAGCGTCGCGTCGACGTCCTTGCCGGGCGCCGAGATGAGCACCTTCCGGGCGCCGGACTTGAGGTGCACCGCCGCGTCGTCGCGGCTGCGGAACCGCCCGGTCGATTCGATGACGAGGTCGACGTCGAGGTCGGCCCACGGCAGGAACGCCGGGTCGCGCTGGCGCAGCACGTCGACGAACTGGCCGCCGACGGTCATGCCGCCGCCGGACGGGTCGACGTCGACCGTCGCGCGCAGCCGGCCGAACGTGGAATCGTGCTGCAGCAGGTGCGCGAGCGTGCCCGTGTCGAACAGGTCGTTGATCGCGACGACGGTGATCGCCCGGCCGAACAGGTCCCGCTCGACGAGACACCGGACGAAGTCCCGGCCGATGCGGCCGAACCCGTTGATGGCGATGCGGTACGTCATGGCTTCCTCCTCAGCCCCGCGGGGCATGCCGGCCCCACACTTCCCACCCTGGACCGGCTCGCTCGCGCGCACACGGGCCGAACGTCACCCGCGGGCCGGGCCCAGGTCACCCCCGCCGGGTGACCGCGCACCCCGCCGCGTCATGGTGGACAGGCCGATCCGGGACGCCGGGAGGGTCACCGCCGCATCCGTGGCACGTCGAGCGGCCGTTCGGCGTCCTCCCGCTCCGCCATCGCGGCCACCTGGGCGCGGTACTCGGCCCGGTCGAGCCGGCCCGCCAGCAGCGCCCGCGTGGCGCGGCGCTCGGCCCGGTAGCGCCGATGCGCGGCCGTGGCCAGGAGCCACACGGCGAACCGCAGGCGGGACCCGTCGCCGGCCGATCCTCGCCGGCGGATCGCCACGGTGTGCAGGACGATCAGCGTGACGCACGTGCTCACCAAGAGCGCGACGACGACAATGGCTGCGGCCATCGGACTCACCTCCCGGCATCCCTCCCCGCCGGACACGGCTTCTAACCACGCTAGGCGGCGCCGGTCGCGGCGGGCAGGGCCGCCTCACGTGGTGGTCGCGGCGGAGCTGACGACCGGCTCGGCGGGAGCCCGGCTTGGGCCGTGGGCGATGAGGACGGGACAGGCGGCGACCTGCAGGACCCGGTGCGTCACCGAAGGGTTCGGCGGCTGGACGCGGTCGCCCGGGCAGCGGGTGCCGAGGACGAGCAGGCCCGCCCACTGCGACACCACGGCGAGCGCCTGCACCGGGTCGCCCGGCTCGCTACGCACCTCGACGTCGAGCAGCGGGTACTTGGCGCACCAGGGCGCGGCTGCGTCCTGCAGCGCCTCCCGGACGACGGTGTCGTCGGCGCTGAGGTCGGCGCCGCGGACCGACCCCGGATGCCACAGCCGCGGGTGCGGCCACGCCTGCACGATGACGAGCCGGCTGCAACGGGCGGACGCCTCCTCGAAGGCCAGGCGTAGCGCGCGCCGGGCCGGGTCCGAGCCGTCGAACCCGACGACGACCGGCCCGCAGCGGGGCAGCGTCGCGTCGGGGTCGGCCCACCTCCGGGCGTCGTGGACGATCAGCACCGGGGCGTCCGCCCGGGTGCCGAGCGCCTGGCTGACGGAGCCCAGTGGCTTGTCGCCGTCCCCGCCGGCGCCGCGCCCACCGATCACGACGAGGCGCGCCCCGGCCGCGAGTTCGCGCAGGACCGCGACCGGGGAGCCGTAGCGGGTGTCGGCCTCGGCCGCCACGCCGACCCGCCATCGCCGGGCCTCGGCCGCGGCGTCCGCCGCGATGTCCGGCCGCGCCCGCCCGGCCGCACCACCCTCAGGCAGCACGGCCACGGCCAGGAGCATGCGCGTCCACCGGCAGGCCTCGTCGGCGCCCCAGTGCAGCGCGCCGATGCTGTGTGCCGATCCGTCGACGCCGACAACGACCGGCCCGAATTCGTACGCCATCGGGAATCCTCCGTCCCGCGCGGCGCAGCGGGCGTCGCCGCCGCGCCGCCAACTGCTGGCACCGGCGGTGATCGGGACCGCCGGTGCCGACCTTCACACGCTGACGCGCACGGGGTGCCCGACGACGGCCCGAAGGTCGGCGGCGGTGGTCACCAGCAGCTGGTGGCCCAGGTCCGACAGCGCCCGCGCCGCGGCGAGCTCGTCGCCGATCGCCGGGACGTCGGTGTCCGCCGGATTCAGCCTGGCGTCCCCGACGCCGGTGAGCCGGGCGCTCTCGCCGCTGTGCAGGCGCGCCTCCGCATGCGTGTGCCCGTCGCGCTCGTCGATGAGCACGACGACCGCCCAGCGTTTCACGGTGGCCATGACGACATCGTCTCCTCCCGTGCCGAACGGGTACTCCATTGCCCAATGGTCCCTCGCGCCCGCGCCCCGGTCGCAGGGCCGAAAGTCCCGGCGTGCCGGCCGCGCACGCCGCCGGCCCCAGAGACCGGTGCCGCGGCGGCATAGGACGCGCCGGCCGGGGAAGCGTTGCGACGGGTACGACGATCGGGTGGTACGACGGGGAAGACGGGGAAAGGGACGGCCGATGAGAGCGCACGTAGGCGACCGCATCATCGAAGAGGGCAAGCGCGTCGGTGACCACCGGCGCATCGGCGTCATCACCGCGGTCAGGAGGGACGACGGCACACCGCCATATGTCGTCCGCTGGCTGGACACCCAGCACGAGGCGCTGGTGTACCCCGGCTCCGACTGCAGGATCGAGGCGGCACGCGCGGGGGATTCCCCCACCTGAGCGGCCGGAACAAACCGAAACAAATCGGGGACGTGGAAACGATGAACGACCGGCCGCCGATCACGGCGGTGCTGCACCGGGCGGCGGAGGATGCCGGGCTCGCGCCGTCGATTCTCAACACGCAGCCGTGGCGGTGGCGGGTCCGGGCGGACGCGCTCGACCTGTACGCGGATCCGGCCCGCCAGCTGCACGCGATCGACCCGTTCGGGCGGTTGCTGATCGTCAGCTGCGGCGCGGCCCTGCACCATGCCCGCGTCGCCCTGGCGTACGCCGGCTACGAGGGCCGGGTGTACCGCTGGCCCGACCCGGACCAGCCGTGGCTGCTCGCCCGGATCGTGGACTTCCGGGCCCGCCCGGCCGACCGCGGCAGCGTACTGGCATACCGCAACATGCGGCGGCGCCACACGGACCGCCGCCCCGTCGGCGGCCGCGCGCCGGTGCCGGCCGCGGTCGTCGCGGCGCTGCGCGCGGCGGCCGAAGCCGAGGGCGCGCGGCTGCACGCCCTCGTGCGCGACGAGATCGCGTACCTGCGATACGCCGCGCAGGGCGCGCGCAGGATCGAGGGCGCGAGCCGGGGACACGTCGCCGAGCTGCGGCGGTGGACCTCGCGCGGCCCGGGCGCCGTCGACGGGATCGCGCCGGAGACCGTCGTGGCACCGGTCCCGCGGCCGGTGCCACAGAGGGACTTCGGCATGGGCGCCGCGGCGAAGCTGGCGCCCGGCCCCGGAGACGACCGGCTCGCCGAGTACCTCGCGCTGGCGACAGACCGGGACGAGCCAGGGGACTGGCTCTCGGCGGGCCAGGCGGTCAGCGCCGTCTGGCTGAGCGCGACCGGGCACGGGCTCACGGTCTCGCCGATGAGCGACGTCATCGAGGTCCCGGGGGCCCGGGTGCTGCTCCGCGGCCTCCTGCACCCGCCTGGGCAGCCGCATCTCGTACTGCGGGTCGGCGTGGCCGGCGACCTGGCGCCACCCCCGGCGAGCCCGCGCCGGCCCGGCGCCGACATCGTCGAGGTCGAGGCGTCGGCCGACGGCTGACACCGTGGCGGACCCGCCGGCTCGGACCGGCCGGGCCTGGCGACCACGAAATCCGGCTGCCTACGCTGGGCTGATGGCGCGGACGAACGACACCGTCGCGGCGCTGCTGCAGGAGTACGCCGACCTGATCGCGGTGACCGGCGGAGACGACGCGTTCAAGGCTCGCGTGTACGAGAAGGCGGCCCGGGCCGTCGCCGGTCATCCGGTCGACATCGCCGCCCTGGACGCCGACGGGCTGCGGCAGATTCCCAACGTCGGCGCGTCGATCGCCGGCAAGGTCGTCGAGTATCTGCACACCGGCCACATCGCCGCGGTGGACGCGCTGCGGGCGAAGGTGCCGTACGGCGTCCTGGAGCTGACCCGGATCCCGACGCTGGGGCCGAAACGAGCCCTGCAGCTGCACGAGGAGCTGGGCGTCGCCTCCATCGACGGGCTGCGCGACGCGATCCTCGCCGGCCGGCTCAGCGGCCGCCGGGGCTTCGGGGCGAGGGCGGCCGAGAACATCCTGCACGGCATCGAGGTGCTGGAGCGCAGCCACGGGCGCACCCTCATCTCGGCGGCGACGGACGCCGCGGAGCAGATCGTCGGCGCGCTGTGCGGCGTGCCGGGGTGCCTGCGGTGCACCTGGGCCGGCTCGCTGCGCCGGTTCCGCGAGACCATCGGCGACGTCGACATCCTCGCCGCCGCGGTGGAGCCGGGTCTGCTAATGGACGCCTTCACCCGGCTGCCGGAGGTCGTCGACGTGCTGGCCTGCGGAACGACGAAGTCGTCGGTGCGGCTCCGCGGCGACCTGCAGGTGGACCTGCGGGTGGTCGAGGCCGTGTCGTGGGGCGCGGCGCTGCAGTACTTCACCGGGTCCAAACCCCACAACGTGCGCCTGCGCGAGATCGCCGCCCGCGCCGGGTTCAAACTCTCCGAGTACGGGCTGTTCCGCATCGTGGACGGCTGCCTCGTCGCGGCGCGGTCCGAGGAGGAGGTGTACGCGCGGCTCGGCCTGCAGTGGATCCCGCCCCCGCTCCGGGAGGACCGGGGCGAGATCGCGGCGTCCCGGGAAGGCACACTGCCGGACCTGGTGACCGCCGCCGACATCCGCGGCGACCTGCATACCCACACCGACCTCACCGACGGTGTCGCACCGCTGTCCGACATGGTCGCCGCGGCCCGGGAGCGGGGCTACGAGTACTACGCGGTCACCGACCACGCGAAGAACATGCCCATGCAGCGCATGACCGACGAGAAGATGCTCGCCCAGCGCGAACGGCTGCACGAGCTGGCCTCGCCGGACGGGCCGGTGCTGCTGCACGGCACGGAGCTCAACATCGGCCCGGACGGCGAGCTGGACTGGGACGACACGTTCCTCAGCGGGTTCGACCTGTGCGTGGCCTCGGTGCACTCGCACTTCACGCAGCCGGCCGCCGAGCTCACCCGGCGGCTCGTGCGCGCCTGCGAGAATCCCTTCGTCACGATCCTCGGCCACCCGACGACCCGCCTGATCGGCAAGCGGCCGCCCCTGGACGCGGACTGGGACACGGTGTTCGCCGCCGCGGCCCGCACCGGCACGGTGCTGGAGATCAACGGCTTCCCCGACCGGCTGGACCTGCCCGACGAGCTCATCCTGCGCGCCCGGCGCCTCGGCGCCAAGTTCGCCGTCGACACCGACGCGCACGCACCGGTACACCTGGATCACCTGCGCTACGGCATCGGCACCGCCCAGCGCGGCTGGCTCACCGCCGACGACGTCGTCAACACCTGGCCGATCGACCGCCTGCGCGCCTTCGTCGCCGCCAAACGGGCGGTCGCGGCCCGGCGGTGAACGACCGCCAAGCGCGCCCGATCCGGGGACGCCGGCTGGGGACCGGCGGAAGAATAGGCGGATGGAGACGATGATCGCCTGGCAGGTCGACCGGCCCGGTCCGATCGCGACCCGTCCGTTGCGCCGTGTGACGCTGCCGATCCCGGAGCCGGCCGACGACGAGGTACTGATCCGGGTGCGCGCGTGCGCGGTCTGCCGCACCGACCTCCACCTGGCCGAGGGCGACCTGCCGCCGCACCGGCCGGGCACCGTGCCCGGCCACGAGGTGGTCGGCACGGTGGAGCGGCTGGGCGCGAGCGTGTCCGATCCGGCGGTGGGTGACCGGGTCGGGGTGGCCTGGCTGCGCCGGACGTGCGGCATCTGCCGGTACTGCCGGCGGGGCGCGGAGAACCTGTGCCCCAACTCGCGGTACACCGGGTGGGACGCCGACGGCGGGTACGCGGAGTTCTGCGTCGCCCCCGCCGCCTACGTGTACCGGCTGCCGGACGGCTACGCCGACGACGAGGTCGCCCCGCTGCTGTGCGCCGGGATCATCGGCTACCGGGCGCTGCGCCGCTGCGAGCTGCCGCCGGGCGGCCGGCTGGGCGTCTACGGGTTCGGCGCGTCGGCGCATCTCGCCGCGCAGGTCGCGATCGCCGAGGGCGCCACCGTCCACGTGGTCACGCGCTCCCGGGCCGCCCGGGAGCTGGCGCTGTCCCTCGGCGCCGCGTCGGCCTCGGCCGACGGGCCACCGCCCGAGCCGCTCGACGCCGCGATCCTGTTCGCCCCGGTGGGCACCCTGGTGCCCCCGGCGCTCGCCGCGCTGGACCGCGGCGGCACGCTGGCGATCGCCGGGATCCACCTGACCGACATCCCGCCGCTGCACTACGCCGAGCACCTCTTCGAGGAGCGGCGGCTGTGCAGCGTGACGGCGAACACCCGCGAGGACGGCCGCCAGTTCCTCGACCTCGCACAGCGGCACCGGCTGCGGGTGACCGTCACCGGCTATCCCCTGGCCGAGGCGGACAAGGCCGTGGCCGACCTGGCCGCGGAGCGCTTCCACGGCGCCGCCGTGCTGCAAGCGACGCCCTAGCGGGGGATCCGCGCTACCTCGCGGGACGCGCCTCGCCGGAGACCCAGTCGCCGCCGTCGCGGCGAATCGTGCAATCCCAGCCCAGCCGGCGCAGCTGGAGTTCCAGCCGGTCCGGGTCCACGAAGTTCTTGACCACGCGGAACGTGCTGCCGTCCCGCAGCCGCCGCTCGACGATCTCGTCCCGGCCCGGGACATAGGCCTCTTTGTCGCGTACGTCGACGTGCTCGTCGATGAACAGTACCCGGCCGTCCTCGGCCAGCAGGCCCCGCAGCGAGTGCCAGAACTGTTCGACCAGGCTCGTCGGCACATGTGACAGCCACGCCGAGAAGAAGACCACGTCGAACCGGGCGTCCGGCTTCCACGAGAACACGTCGGCAACCTCGAAGCTGACGTTCGCCGAACCCACCCGATCGCGAGCGATCTCCACCGCCTCGGGGGCCGCGTCGATCGCCGTCACCGTGTCGGCCAGCGCCGCCAGCGCCTCCGTCCACAGGCCGGTCCCGCATGCGATCTCCAGCACGCGCCCGGTCGGCCGCATCTGCGCCACCAGTCGCGCGATGCGCTCACGCGCCGCCGCGACGTCGCCGTACGCCGTCACGTCGTACTCGCCCGCCCGGCGCCGGTAGTAGTCGAGCTGACCAGCCAGAACGTCGTCGATCACCCGGACATCATCACACAGCGACGCGGACCGGGCTCAGCGACGGGCGACCAGGACCGGTACCGATGCGTGATCGAGCACCTGCTGCGTCACGGATCCGAGCCGGAGCGAGCCGAAACCGCCCGTGCCGCGGGGGCCCAGCACGACCATGAGCGCGTCGCGCGCCTCCTCGATGAGCACCGGCACCGCCGCGCCGTGGACGCTGCGCAGCTCGACCCGCACGGCGGGGTACTTCGCCCGCCACGGCTCCAGCTCGGCGGCCAGCGCCCGCTGCACGTCGTCGGCGAGGTGGTCGCGGCGCGCGGCGCGGCCCCGGTGATCTCGATGGTCTCGGGCCTCCTGCCAGGCCCGGACAGCGGTCAGGTCCACGTCCCGCGAGGCCGCCTCCGCGAACGCGAGCTCGATGGCCGCCTGCGCGTGGGCCGAGCCGTCGGTACCCACCAGGACCGGCCGGTACCGGGGGAGCGCGCCGGACGGACCGGCCCATCGCTCCCCGCTATGGACCACGAGCACCGGGCAGTGCGCGTGCGCGGCCAGCTGCACGCCGACGGAGCCGACCGGCAGCGCGTGGAAGCCGCCGGTGCCGCGGCTGGCCACCACCACGAGGCTGGCATGGCGGGACTGCTCGACGAGCAGCCGGGCCGGCCCGCCGTGCCAGGTGCAGGTGGTGACGTGCAGGCCGGGCTGCCAGCCGCGGGCCTCGACCGCGGCCCGCGACGCCAGTTCGTGTTCGTCGGGCGCCTGCTCGAACGGGTCCGGTGCGCCCAGGGCGTGGGTGATCTGCAGCGGCTGCCGAAGGCGTACCGCTTCGTCCGCGGCCCAGCGGACCGCGCCGAGGCTGGCCTCCGAACCGTCGACGCCCACGATCACCGGGCGGTGGATGGCGGTCATCTCGCCTCCTCGCGTGCTCGCCCTCGCTGCGGGTCACCTTCAGCGTTGCGCGCGCGCATGCCACGCGGAAGGGCCGTAGGACCCGACAATCGTCCGGCGCCGGGGGCGCGGCGGTGCCTACCCGGCCGGGGTGACCAGGCCGGCGCCGCCGTCGTAGCGGCGGTACACCAGGTTGCCGCGGCCGGTCCGCGCCTCGGTGAAGAACAGGAACGGCAGCCAGCCCTCCGCCAGGTGGGCAACGGCCTCGTCAGCGGTCAGCACGGGGGTGTGGCGCGGGTTGACGGTCGGCACTGGGGCGCCGTGCACGGTGGGCGGGTGCATGCTGCGCTGCCGGGACAGCTGCACCCCGGTCGGCCCGGCGCGGTGCACGAGCGCGTCCTCGCCGGTCTCGGCGTCGGTGAACAGGTACGCGTCGTAGTCCATCGCGGCGAGGTACGCCCCGGCCTGGCAGCTGCTGCGCCGGTGCAGCCGCACCGGCTTGCGGCGGGTGATGTGCGCCGGGCCGGGCACGGCGAGCGGGCGGCGTTCGGGGTCGGGCCACGGCCACGCCTCCCAGGCCGTGGTCAGCCGCCGGATCTGGCGTTCCAGCCGCACCGTGCCGGCGGCCAGCGCCGCCGCGGGGGAGGACCCGGGCACCTGGATGCGCGCGGGCGCGCCGAACACCCGCAGGTTGACCTGGACGAGCATCGGGCCGCCCGCGCAGGTGGCCGCCGCCAGCCGGACGCGGACGCCGCCGGCCACGTCGTGGCGGGCCGCCACCGCGGCGAACATCGCCCGGGCCGACTCGAGCGCTTCGGCCTGCACCGGGCCACGTGGCAGTACCTCGACGACGCGGGCCACGGTACGCGTGTCCGACATGGCGATGCCCCCTCCTGCGGTGCGCGGACCGCACCACTGTGCGACCGCGGCGGACCGCCGGGCCAGTGCCGAAAGTCCCGTTCCGGGCGGCGACGGCCGATGCGGCATCCGGTATCAGGACGCGGTTCGGGCGACCACCTCGATGACCTCGGCGGCGGGGCGTAGCGGCGGCCCCGGCACGGCGCCGATCCGGCCGGCCACGCCGAAGCGGACCAGGGCGGCCGGACAGCCGGCGCCGGGCGGCAGGCTTCGCCGCAGCCAGGGCGGGACGGCCGCCGGCGGGCAGGCCTCCGCGGAGGTCGCCAGCCCTTCGGCGGTGGCGTTGAGGATCACCGCCGAGAGCGCCTCGCCGGCGACCAGCCAGTCGTGCGGCCGGTCGCCGGCGGTGGTGACGACGGCGAGCCGGTCGGCCGCCTGCGGTCCGGCGAGCAGGTGCAGGTGCGCGCCGGCGTCCTCGGCGACGCCCTGCAGCAGGCGTACCGTCTCGTCGGGGACCGGCTCGTCGGCGAAGCTGCGCTGGTCGGTGCGGCGCACCGCGATGGCGCGGCGCAGCCGTTCCGCGCGCGGCTCCCGGGCGGCCGGACCGGTGTACCGAAGGACCGCCACCGGACCCGGGATGCGCGGCTGCGCGGAGCGGATGACCTCGACCCCGATGCCGTCGGCGGCGAGCACGACGAGCGCGTGATGCAGGGCCGCGCCGCAGCTGATGGTCACCTGCCGCTCGTCCGGATCTTCCGGCAGCCGGCGCCGGTGGTCCGCGGCCAGCTCCGCGCGTTCGCCGTCGATGTGCCACCGCCACGGCTGGGTGTTGTGGAACGACGGCGCCTCCATGGCGGCCAGGGCCGCCCGCGTCAGGGCCCGGGAGACCTCGCCGAGCCGCACCGCTGCCCCGGCGTCGGTGTAATGGATCGCAACCATGGCGTGCTCCTCGGCAGACGGGATGGCTGACTCCCACTACCGTGCCGCCTCTACCCGGCCCCGTTCAGGGGCGAAGGTCCCGCGTTGGGCCCGAAACCGCTCGTTTTGTCAGAACCGCGACGCGGGCACCGCCGGCCTCAGATCGGCACGCGCCAGGCCACACGGGTGCCGCCGCCGGCGGCCGGCCCGACAGTGCAGTCGCCGCCGAGATCGGCGGCGCGGGCGCGCATGTTCGGCAGGCCGTTGCCGCCCGCCCTACCCCCGTCGAGACTCTTGGCCGGGCCGCGGCCGTCGTCCTCGACGACGAGGTCGAGCCCCCCGCCGCCGGCCGTGATCGTCACGCGGGCCGCGGCGGCGTGGGCGTGCTTGGCGACGTTGCTCAGCGACTCCCGCAGTACGGCCATCAGGGCCGTGCGGGCGGTGTCGGGCACCGCCGTGTCGATCGGCCCGTCGATGTGCAGGACGGGGCGGAAGCCGAGGGCCGGCGCGGCCTCCTCGAGCAGGTCGCGGATCTCCTTGCGCAGGCTGTGCTGTGCCGCGCCGCGCAGCTCGAAGATCGCGCCGCGGATGTCCCGGATCGTCGTGTCGAGGTCTTCGGTGACGCGGCCGATGCGCTCGCGCACGTCGTCCTGGCCGGCGCGGTAGGCGGCGGCCTGCAGCTGCATGCCGGCGGCGAAGAGCCGCTGGATGACCACGTCGTGCAGGTCGCGGGCGATCCGCTCGCGGTCGCCGACCACGGCGAGCATCTCGCGCTCGTCCTGGGCCCGGGCCCGCTCCAGGGCCAGGGCGGCCTGGCCGGCGAACGTCTCGACCATGGCGAGCTCCATGCCCTCCGTGATCGGGGTGCCGTCCTTGCCGAACGCGACCACCAGCGCGCCGAGGGCCACGCCGCCGACGGCGAGCGGCACGAGCAGAGCGGTGCCGGTGGGCAACAGGATCGGCCAGTTGGCGGCGGTGCCGAGGTCGGTGATGACGGCGACGTGCCGGTCCTGGAGGACCTCGGCGAACTCGCTGCCGGCGACCGGGATCGACCAGCCGGCGGCGCCGTCCGGGCCGCCGGCGGCGACCTCGACGGTGAGCCGCTCGCCGTCGTCGCCCGAGAGCAGGACCATGGCCAGCTCGGCGCCGGCGACCTCGCGGGCCCGGGTCGCCACGAGCGCGAGGGCCTCGGTGCGGCGGACCTCGCCCAGCAGCACCGAGGTGATCTCGGCCGCGGCGACCAGCCAGCGCTGCCGCCGCTCGGCCTGCGCGTAGAGGCGGGCGTTGTCGATCGCCGCGCCGGCCGCCACCGACAGCGCCGCCACGAGGTCCTCGTCGTCCTGGGTGAACTGCTCGCCGCCGCGCTTCTCCGCGAGGTACAGATTCCCGAACACCTGGTCCCGGATGCGCACCGGAACCCCGAGAAAGCTGTGCATCGGCGGGTGGTTGGGCGGGAACCCGTAGGCGCGCGGGTGCTTGGTGATGTCCTCCAGCCGGATCGGCCGGGGCTCGTCGATGAGCAGGCCGAGCACGCCGTGGCCGCGGGGCAGGTCACCGATCTCGGCGCGCTGCTCGGCGGTGACGCCGTAGTTGATGAACTCGACCAGCATCCGGTCCGCGCCGATGACGCCCAGCGCGCCGTAGCGCGCATCGGCGAGCCGGCAGGCGGCCTCGACGATGCGCTCCAGGGTGCTGTGCAGGTCGAGGTTGGAACCGATGCCGACGACGGCGTCGAGCAGGGCCCGCAGCCGCTCCCGGCTGGTCATCACCTCGCCGACGCGGGCGAGCAGTTCCTGCAGCAGGGCGTCGAGGTCGATCCGGGACAGTTCCGGCAGCGGCAGCGTCACGGCTTCTTTTGTACTACGGCTTCTTTTGTAACAGCCGCGACGCCAACACCGCCGCCTGCGTGCGCCGCTCCAGGCCCAGCTTGGCCAGGAGGCTGGAGACGTAGTTCTTGACGGTCTTCTCGGCCAGGAACATCCGCTCGGCGATCTCCCGGTTGGTCAGCCCCTCCGCCACCAGCAGGAGGATCTTGCGCTCCTGGTCGGTGAGGTCCTTGAACTCGTCGGGCTGCTCCGGGCCCCGCCGGATGCGCTCCAGCACCCGGGCGGTGACGGCGGGGTCGAGCAGCGACTGCCCGGCCGCGACCCGGCGCACGGCGTCGACCAGGTCGGTGCCGTGGATCTGCTTGAGCACATACCCCGACGCGCCCGCCATGATCGCCGCGAACAGCGCCTCGTCGTCATCGTACGACGTGAGGATGAGCGCGTTGATCGACGGGTCGACCGACCGGACCTCGCGGCACACGTCGATGCCGCTGCCGTCGGGCAGCCGCCCGTCGAGGACGGCGACGTGCGGCCGCAGCGCCGGAATGCGGTGCGTGGCCTCGACCGCCGAGCCAGACTCGCCGACGACCTCGATGTCGCCCTCACGCTCGAGCATCTCGCGCAGGCCGAAACGGACCACCTCGTGGTCGTCGAGCAGGAACACCCGGATCATGTACTCCTTCTTACCCGCCCGATGTCACGTCCCGCCAGGCCTAAGGTCCCGATTTCGTCGCTTCTCGCCAGGTGGCCTCCCGGCGCCGGGGCCGGCGGACGGGCGGCCCGGCAGCGACTGGCGGTCGCCGAGGTGCGTGGCCGGGCGGTGAGGTGCGTATGGGCCGGCCGGCGGCTGCCGTGCTGCGGAGGACGGTGGCTCCGGTGGATGCCACTTGCCGCCGTGCCGGCCCCCTTCCGCAGCCCACCACGATTTCCGGCCCGCGCGGAACAGGCGCGCCGTGCCTTTCCGGCAGACGCACGTCGCCCGGCGGTCAGGCTGCGCCGAGTGCGACGATCGGCGCCGCATGCTGCCCGGTCCGCCGATCACTTCCGGGTTCGTGCGGATGGACGATCCGGGTTGGACCGTCCTGCGGAGGCGTCGAGGCGTCGAGGCGCCGTGGGTCGCGGCGCTGTCGCGGCTTTGTCATATCCTCTCAGCAGGTTCGTCGTACTTCGCGCCGACAATGTCCCATTGTCCCGGTGGCGGCGGTGAACGGATGACGGCGTGCTCAGCGACGATGAACAGTGGCGCCTGGGGCAGTTGGAGCGGCAACTCGCCGACGAGGATCCGGCGCTTGCGCGGGCCTTGTCCCGTCACGAGCCGGTGCGCCGGTGGCAGGTCCGCCTGGTGACGTGGGCGACGGTCGCCGGCGGGTGTGGTGTCCCGGCGAGCGTCATGGCCCATGATCCGGTACTGCTGGTCGTGACGCTGCTCGCGTTCGGGCTCTGCTGCGCGTTGATGGTGCCCGACGGCCGCAACCGGCCCGCGCTCCCGAGGTGCCCGGAGTCGCCGCCGACCTCGGCGAGGACCGACCGGTGTCTGCCCGGGCAGCGTCGAGCCCGTCCGCCGTGGGTCCGGGCGCCGGGTGCCACCGGCGTTCGCCGGGCCGCCGCCGGCGGCGCCGACCGCGTATCCCGGCGCCGCGGCTGGGCGCGCCGGGCCGCCGCGTTGTGGACCTCGGGGTGGTCCGCGTGAGCGATCAGGAGCCGCTGGAGGAGCCGGTGGCCGAGGGGCAGGTCCGGCCGGTGGCGCCCCGCCTGCGGGTGCATCGCGAGGAGCACGAGGGGTTCGTACTCCTGCGCCTGGTCGGGCAGTTCGTGGCCCTGACCGCGCTGAGCGTGCAGGTGAACCTGGCGCGGTCCCTGGCGGCCCGGCCGCCGAGAATCGTGCTGGAGACCCACGCGGTGCGGGCGATGGACGCCGTCGCCGCGACCATGGTGCAGGTGGCCGCGCAGGTGGCCGGCGAGCGCGCCGGGTTCGTGCGCATCGCCGCCCCGTCGGCGGCGGTGGCCGCGGCGCTGCGGGCGCTGCCGTCGGGGTCGGTGGGCGTGCACGTCAGCGTCGCCGACGCGCTGCTCGGCGTCTCGGCAACGCCCAGCACGGGCGGCGAGGAGCGCGGGTCGGCGCGGCGGACACGTGGGGGCGGGATGAGCACGGGCGGTGAGGAGCGCGGAAGGGTGCGACGGACACGGACCGGCGTGTTGAGTGTGGGCGGCGAGGAAAACGGAGCGGCGCGTTGTTGAGCGCGGAAGTCGAGGAGAACGGAGCGGTGCGATGAGCGCGGGCGGCGCGGCCGCGGTGGACGAGGCCGGTGGCCAGCTGGCCGTGTCGCACCGGAAGCTGGTGGGCGTGTTCCGGCACGCGCCCGTCCCGGGTGCGGGGCGATGGCTGCGGGCGTTGCGCGCGCCGAGCGAGCGGGCCGGCCGGGTGCTGCTGGCGGCCTCGATCCTGCCGGTGCTGGCGCTGGCCGGCTGGCTGCTGGTGGCGGTACCGCTAGCGGCGCTCGGCGGCTTCCACCCCTGGACGGTGCTGCCCGCGGCGGGACTGGCGATGCTGCTGCTGGTGCGGTGGGCGCTGCCGAGCCTCGCCGCCGTGCGGGCACGCCCGGCGCCGTGGTGGGCGGTGATCGGCACGCTGCTGGTCGCGACCGCGTTCGCGGCGCTGGCGATCGTGACGCACAGCGAGCAGGCGGTACTGCACCGCGACGCCGGCACGTACGCGCAGGTCGGGCTGTGGCTGAGCGGGCACCCGGGGCTGACGACGCCGGTGCCGGTGGAGGCGTTCGGCTCCGCCGCCGACACGGTCACCTACGCCCACCCCGGGTTCTACGTCCAGGACGGGCTGATCGTGCCGCAGTTCATGACGGGCTGGCCGACGCTGCTGGCGGCCGGGTACTGGATCGGCGGCTGGACCGGCATGTTCGTGCTGCCGGGGCTGGTCGGCGGACTGGCCGTGCTGGCGGTGGCGGGGCTGGCGGCGCGGCTGTGCGGGCCACGGTGGGCGCTGCTGGCAGCGGCGCTGCTGGCGCTGGCGTGGCCGATGCTGCGGGTGAGCCAGACGACCTACTCGGAGCCGCTGGCGTGCCTGATGCTCGCCGGCGGCCTCAGCCTGCTCGCCGACGGCTGGTCGATCGGCGAGGGTGCCCGCGCCGCCGGGCGCGGCTCCGCGCGGCGGCGAGCGGCCGGGGTGCTGCTCGGCCTGGCCGGGCTGGTGCTGTCCGGCGGCGAGCTGGTCCGGCTGGACATGGCGGTGGACTTCGCGCTGGTGCTGCCCGCGGTGGGCTGGTGGTGGCTGCGCCGCCGGCCGGGGGTCGGGCCGTTCCTGCTCGGCACGGCGGTCGGCGGCGGGCTCGGGTTCCTCGACTGCCGGTACGTGACGTTGCCGTACGTGATGGTGAACTGGTCCTCCGTCCGGCTCATGATCGCGCTGCTGGTGGTCATGGCCGTCGGGACGGTGGCCGGTGCGCTGCTGCTGCGGCGCCGGGGCGTGCCGCTGGACCCGCACCGGCGCCGCCTGCTGGCCGCCGCGGCGGTGACGGCGGTGATCATCGGGGGCGTGCTCCTGGCGGCGCGGCCGCTGCTGTACGTCGATCACTCGATCACCGCACCGTCGACGATGGAGTATGTCGCGTCGCACCAGGAGCAGTACGGGCTGCCGCACGACGGCACCCGCGGCTACGCCGAGCAGAGCCTGTCCTGGGTGTCGTGGTATGTCGGCTGGCCGGCGCTCGTGCTGGCGTGGACCGGCGTGATGGTCGCGGCGGCGGGTGTCGCGCGCGGCCGGGACTGGCGCCTGCTGCCGGTGCTGCTGGTGTACGCCGGGTCGGGCGTGGCGACGCTGCTGCGCCCGGCGATCACCCCGGATCATCCGTGGGCGGACCGGCGGCTGGTGGTCGAGGTGATCCCCGCCGTCGTCCTGTTCGCCACCCTGGCCGTCGCTCGCGGCGCGCGGTCGTGGCGGCTCGGCGCCTCGGCCGGGGCCCGGTCGGCGGTGCCCTGGCCGAAGCGGGCCCTGCTGCCCGCGGTGCTGATGCTGGCGCTGGTGCCCGGCGTGGTGGTCACCGCACAGCTCGCGCCGCTGCGCACCGAGCTGGGCGAGCCCGAGGCGGCGGCCGCGGTGTGCGAGGCGCTGCGCCCCACGGACTCCGTGATCATGATCGACACGCAGTGGGCGCCGACCGTGCGCAACCAGTGCGGCGTGCCGGTCGCGGCGCTGGAGGATCCGACCGTCGAGCGCATGCAGACCACGGTGGCGGCGGTGCGGGCGAGCGGCCGGGACCCGGTGCTGCTGTCCTCCTCGACGCTGCCGCTGCTGCCGTACGGGCTGCCGCTGGAGCAGGTGGTGTACCTGGAGGAGCATGAGGACCAGCACCAGCTGGTGGCGCGGCCGACCGGCACCGATACGCGGCGCCTGGAGTGCTGGGTGGTGCGGCCGTGACCGGTTCAGCCGGCGGCGTCGGGCCTTGGCTGTTCGAAAGGCTGGGGTCCGTCGACGGGCCGGACGCGCCGACGGCGGGCCGCCGCGGCGGCGCCCCCGGCCAGCACGAGGTCGGCGACGGTCATGACCGCCCGGGACAGCAGGGCCACCGCGGCCGCCTCATCGGTACCGAGCTGGGTGGCCAGCAGCGCGATGAGGACCACGTCGCGGGCGCCCGCCCCGGCCGGCGCCACGACCAGCAGGAAGCCCAGGCACCAGGCGAGCGCGAAGCCGCCGACCGACACGGCGGCGGCCGGGCCGGGGTGCCGGGTCAGCGGTACGACCAGCAGCCAGATGTGCACCCCGAACAGCAGCCACGACACGACCGCCCACCCGGTGGCGGCCAGCACGGCCCGCGCGGGCAGCGGCCGGTCCGGCGGCGGCCGCCGGGTCACCCGCAGCGCGACGGCCAGGGCGGCCCGCAGGCAGGCCGGGTGCAGCACGAGGGCGACGACCGGCACCCCGGCGAGCAGCCACAGGTACCGCCGGTCGGCACCGGCCAGCGCCGGGGGCAGCGTCGCGGCCGCGGTCAGCAGGCCGGCGCCCAGCGAGACAACCATGGTCAGCAGCGCGGCGGTGCCGGTGCGGTGCCGGGGCACCCGGTGGGCGTGGGCGAGCTCCATCTGGGCCAGGATCGGCCACACCGATCCGGGCACGTACTTGCCGAGCTGCCCGACGAAGAAGACCTTCGCCGCGGCGAGGGGTGGCAGGTCGCTGCCGAGCCCGGCCAGGACGACCCGCCAGACCTGCATCGTGGCCAGCAGCCCGGCCACCGCGGCGACCCCGCCGCCGAGGACCGCGACGGCGCCGATGTCCCGGGCCGCCGCGGCGACGGCGTGACGGTGCGGCGCGAGGGCGAGACCGCCGCCGACCACGGCGGCGGCCAGGAAGGCCCATCTCGTCCACCGGCTGCCGGCGACGGCCTTGGCAAGCCGTACGACGGCCTTGACGACGACCTGGGCCAGCCTCACCGGCGCCCGATCCTGCGAGCGGCCCGCGGCCGCCGGCTGACCCGCCGTCGGTGGCGCGGGTGTCGGCGACGGGCGGGGCATCGGCCGAGCCTATCGGTACGCCATGTCGACCAGCGCGGAGGGACGGATACGGTGGGCGGCATGCGCGTCGTGTTCTTCGGCACCTACGACACCGCCACGCACCCGCGGGTGCTGGTGCTGGCCCAGGGGTTACGGGCGAACGGCGCCACGGTGCTGGAGTGCAACGCGCCGCTGGGCGTCGGCACCGCGGCACGCGTGGCGGCCGTACGCCGGCCCTGGCGGGCGGTGCCGCTGGTGGCGCGCATCGCCCGGCGCTGGTGGACCCTCGCCCGGGCGGCCCGTGCCGTGCGCCCGCGGCGCGGCGGGACCCCGGTGGACGCGGTCGTCGTGGGCTACCTGGGCCTGTTCGACGTACACCTGGCTCGCCTGTTGTTCGGCCGCACCCCGGTCGTGCTGGACCACATGGCCGGCGCGGCGGACACCGCGGCCGACCGGCGCCTCGGCGGCCGGCTGCGGCACCGGCTGCTGGCCGCCGTCGACCGCGCCGCGCTCGCCCGCGCCGACGTGATCGTCGTCGACACCGACGAGCAGCGCGACGCCCTGCCGCAGCACGTGCGGGAGCGGGCCGTGGTGTGCCCGGTCGGCGCGCCCGACGCGTGGTTCGACGCGGGAGCCGCCACGCCGCCCGCGCCGCCGGGCCCGCTGCGGGTGGTGTTCTTCGGCCTCTACACGCCCCTGCAGGGGGCGCCGGCGATCGGCGCGGCCGCCCGGCTGCTCGCCGACCGGCCGGTGCGCTTCACGATGATCGGCCACGGTCAGGACGAGGACGCCACCCGGCGCGCCGCCGACGGCGCGGCGGTGCGGTGGGTGCCGTGGGCCGACGCCAGTGAGCTGCCGGGGCTCGTCGCCGGCCACGACGTGTGCCTGGGCATCTTCGGCGGCGGCGCGAAGGCCCGGCGGGTCGTGCCCAACAAGGTCTTCCAGGGCGCCGCGGCCGGCTGCGCGATCGTCACCGCCGACACCGCACCGCAGCGGCGGGCCCTCGGCGGCGCCGCGCTGTTCGTGCCGCCCGGCGACCCCGCCGCCCTCGCGGCGGCGCTGGACCGCCTCGCCGCCGACCGTGCCGAGCTGGACCGCCTCCGCGGCGCCGCCCGCCGGCTGGCCGAGGACGACTTCACCGCGGCTCGGGTCGCGTTGCCGCTGTGGCGGCGACTCGAGGAGAGCCGTCGCGGCGCCGCCGCCACCCCGGCGGCCGGGACGGCGGGGGTGCCGCGGTGACCGGCGAGCCGATGGTGGCCGCGGCGAGCCCGCGGGCCGGCGCGAGGCTGGACCGGCTGGCCCCGCTGTCGCTCAACGCCTGGCTGCGCCTCGACGTCGTGTCGCGGCTCTTCCCGGCCGGCGTGCGTGACGTGCTGGAGATCGGCTGCGGCCAGGGCGGCTTCGGCGCCCGCCTCGCTCAGCGCTACGACTACGTCGGGATCGAACCCGATCCGGCGTCGTTCGCCGTCGCCGAGCAGCGCCTGCGCCTCGCCGGCGCGGGCGGGGTCGCCAGGGTCGCCAACATCCGCCTGGAGGAGCTGCCCGCGGCCCGCTTCGACGTCGTCTGCGCGTTCGAGGTGCTCGAGCACCTCGAGGACGACGCCGCCGCGCTGGCCGCCTGGGCCGCCCGGCTGCGCCCCGGCGGCTGGCTGCTGCTGTCGGTGCCCGCCTACCAGCACCGCTACGGCCCCGCCGACGAGCTCGTCGGGCACTTCCGCCGCTACGACCCGGCGGCGCTGCACGCGCTGCTGACCGGCGCGGGCCTGACCGACGTGCGCCTGTGCCACTACGGCATGCCGCTCGGATACCTGCTCGAGGCCGCCCGCAACCGGCTGGCCCGCCGGCGGCTGCGCTCCGTCGGCGACGCGACCGCGCCGCAGCGCAGCGCGGCCTCGGGGCGGCTGCTGCAGCCCTCCGCGCCGCTGCGCGGCCTGCTGCACCGGTGGGGCACCGCCCCGTTCCGGTGGGCGCAGCGGGCCGCGCCGAACACCGGGCCGGGCCTCATCGCCGCGGCCCGGCTCGCCGCGTCACACGTCGGGGCGGGACCGCACGATGAGATCGGCGAGCAGCGCCATTGAGCCGATGATCAGCCCGGTCAGGAACAGCATCACCGTGTTGGTGGCCAGCCGCACCGGGTGTACCGCCACGTCGAACACGCTCTTCGCCACGCCCGCCCCGATCAGCATCAGCGCCGGCGGCATCAGCGCCTTGAGCGGGTTGAAGTACATCACCATCCGCAGCACCTGCAGCAGGTACCGGTAGGCGTCGCTGACGAACCGGAACTTCGACCGGCCGGCCCGCTTGGCGTAGTCGATCGGCACGTAAGCGACGGGGTGCTGGTTGGACAGGAACGCCAGGGTGATCGTGGTGACGCAGGAGAAGCCGGGCGGCAGCAGCCGCAGGTACGGGGCTGCGACGCTGCGCCGGAACGCGCGCAGGCCCGAGTTGAGGTCCGGGATGCGCTGCCCGACGAGCCACTCGGCGATCTTGCGGATCGTCCACTTCGCCGGAATCCGCAGCAGGCGGTGGCTGCCCTGCTCCGACGTGCGGGCCCCGACCACCTGGTCGATGCCCGGATTGTCGCGCAACCGTTGCACCAGCTCCGGGATGCGCTCGTTCGGGTACGTCATGTCCGCGTCGGTCCACACCACGATCTCGCCGCGGGCCATCCGCGAGCCGAGCCGCCGCACGGTTCCGGCGCCACCGTTGCGCTCCAGCGCGATCACCTGCACCTGCGGCAGCGACAGCTGCGCCAGGTGCAGCACGTCCAGCGTGGCGTCGGTGGACGCGTCGTCGATCGCGAGGACCTCGTACCGGTAGCCGGCGTGGTCCATCGCCGCGCAGATCCGGTCCAGTTCGGCCCGGACATGCGCGGCCTCGTTGAAGCACGGCAGCACGATCGTCACATCCAGCGGCGCCGGCTGGTCGCCGGGCCGCGTGGTGTCGTCGGCCGGCACGGACACGGTTTCCACGACGTACCTCTGGGGGTGAGTTGGCGAGGGCATTACACGGGCATGCGGAGCTCGTCGGGACCGGCATCGGCAGCGGCAGCGGCACCAGGGGCGGCGGGCGGCGGAGCGTCGGCCGCCGGTGTGCCGCGGCGGCGGTTGCGCCACCGGTTGAGCGGCTCCAGCGACCGGGCCAGGATCGGGCCGGCCACCGCGAGCACCAGCACATAGGCGGCGGCGAGCGGGCCGATCTGTTTGTTGAGGCCGGCGGCCACCGCCAGCCCGGCGATGACGATGTTGAACTCGCCGCGCGGGGTCAGCGCGAGGCCGGCGCGGGCGCGGCCCAGGGAGCTGACGCCGGCCCGGCGGGCCGCCCACCAGCCGGTCGCGATCTTCGTAAGGATGCTGACGAAGGCGAGCAGCACCGCCACGCCCAGCATCGGCGGCAGGGAGCCGGGGTCGGTGTGCAGGCCGAAGAAGACGAAGAACACGGCGGCGAACAGGTCCCGCAGCGGGCTGAGCAGCTCCCGGGCCGTGTGGGCCAGCGGCCCGGACAGCGCGATGCCGACCAGGAAGGCGCCGACCGCGGCGGAGACCTGCAGCAGCTGCGCGACGCCGGCGACCAGCACCGTCAGCCCCAGGGCCTTGAGCAGCAGGACCTCTTCGTTGGGCGAGGCGACGAACTTCTCGACGTAGCGGCCGAACCGCAGCGCGATGACGAGGATCACGGTGATCGTCGCGGCCGCGATGGCCAGCGTGGTGAGGCCGGCGACCAGGCCCACCCCGGCCAGCAGGGCGGTGAGGATCGGCAGGTAGACCGCCATGGTGAGGTCCTCGAACACCAGCAGCGACAGCACGACCGGGACCTCGCGGTTACCGAGCCACTGCAGGTCGGCGAGCACCTTCGCGGTGATGCCGGACGAGGTCACATACGTCACGCCGCCGAGCGCGACCGCCGCGACCGGACCCCAGCCCAGCAGCAGCGCCGTGGCCACCCCCGGCGCGGCGTTGAGCACCAGGTCAACCACGCCCGCGACGGCGTTGTGCCGCAGCGTGCCGACCAGTTCCGGCGCGGTGTACTCCAGGCCCAGCGTGAACAGCAGCAGGATCACGCCGATCTCGGCGCCGGTCGCGGTGAACTCCTCGCTCGTGGCCAGCGGCAGGATGCCGCCCTTGCCGAACGCGAGCCCCGCCAGCAGGTACAGCGGGATCGGCGAGATCCCGAAGCGGGCGGAGACCGCACCGAGCAGACCCAGGCTGAGGATGACCGCCCCGATTTCGATCAACGCAGTAGCACCGTGCATGCGCTCAGCCGTTGTCGAGGATCGAAGCGACGGCGGCGGTACCCTCGGCCGTGCCGACCACCACGACCAGGTCCCCGGGTATGAATACGAAGTCCGGACGTGGGCTGGCCAGGATCTGTCCGGCCCGGATCACCGCCACGATCGACGCGCCCGTGCGGGTCCGCGCCTGCGTGGCGCCCATCGACCGCCCGTCGTACGGCGACCCGGCGGTGATCGGCACCTGCACCGTCTTCAGCCCGGTCACCTGCCGCTGCAGGTCGGCCAGCCGCTCGACGATCCGGGCGGTGCCCAGCAGTTCCGCCACGCCGTTGGCCTCGTCGGTGCTCAGCGACAGCGTCGACACCACCGTGTCCGGGTCGTCGATGCTGTACAGCACGATGTCCCGGCGACCCGACACGTGCGACACCACCGCGGCGTGCTGACCCTTCACGGTGACGAACTCGTGCCGCAGGCCGATTCCGGGCAGCGCGGTGCGTTCGACGTCCACGGATCAGTGCTCCTTCGTTCTGGGGGCCACGCAGCAAAAGGCACACGGGGGCTCCAGGCATGGCGCCCGCCGACGTGTACCGCAGGCGCTACGGTGCCGAATCGATATGACCGATATGCCGCGACAGCATGACAGTCCCATGACGGTCTCGCTCGTCGGGGGTGACCGGCACCGTCCAGTGGCAACGGACGGTTTTGGCTGGGTGACCTAAGGTACCGAATGCGGGCCGGGGTCGCCAGCATCGTCGCCGTTCGGCGGGTGGCCGGGCGTTGCGTCGCCGGAGGTAGCGTTGGCCTGAGATATCGGGCGATCATGGTAGCGCTCTGGCGTTCGGCCATGCCCGCCGCTGCCACGGCGTCGCCGCAGTCGCACCGTCAGACACCGAGGAGCGACATGAACCGGGCGACGGGTGGGCTGTTCCGCCGGATGGTGCTGGCCACCAGCGTCCTCCTGCTCATCGTCGGCGGGGCATTCGGCCTGCTGCTCATCTCGAGCGCCGAGCGGAACGCGGCCACCCGCGTGTCGACCCACGCCCAGGAGGTCTTCATCACCGCCGACCGGATCGAGCGGGTCGCTATCGACATGCAGACGGCGCAACTGGAGTACACCTCCACCGGCGACCCGCGCTTCCTCGGCGCCTGGCAGTCCGGTCGGGTCGACCTCCCCCTCGAGACGGCGCGGCTCGTTCGGACCGCCACCAACCAGGCCCAGCGCAACCAGGCCCAGCACATCACGCAGACCGCCGACTCGTACGTCAACCTGTACTCGGTTCCGGCCATGCAGGCCGCGCAGCGCGGCGACCCCTCGGCGCGCAGCGAGGCGACCCTGCAGGAGGGCAACCGGCGCATCGACGAGCTGCAGTCGGACCTGGTCGCTTTCCGGGTGGCCGAGCAGAACCTCATCCACGCCGACGACGTGCGCGCCGACCGAATGGCCAGCCGGGAGATCATCGCGGTCATCGTCGGGATGGTGGGGTCGGTGATCGTCATCGGGCTCGTCGGCGGGTACCAGATGCGGATCATGATCCAGCCGATCCGCCGCGCGGCCGCCATGGCCGATCGGCTGGCCGGCGGCGACTTCAGCACGCGCATCCCCGAGACCGGCAAGGCCGAGATCGGCCAGCTCGAGCGGTCGTTCAACGTCATGGCCGCGACGCTCGCCCAGTTCGTCGACACCCAGACGGCCCTGCGGCGCGTCGCCACGCTCGTCGCACGCGACGCCCCGCCGGCCGAGGTGATGCAGGCCGTCGCCTCGGAGCTGGGCGGGCTGATCGGCACCCCGTCGGTGCGGATCGTGCGGTACGAACCGGACGGCAGCGGCTTCATCGTCGCCGCCTGGGGCGAGGTCGACCTGGAAATGCCGCCCGGAACGCGGATCTCGCTGGACGGGCTCAATGCCGCGGCCCTGGTGCGGCAGACCGGCCGGCCCGCCCGGATGGACGACTACGCGAACGCTCCCGGCCCGCTCGCCGCCCACCTGCGCGAGCACGGGATCACCGCGGCGGTCGCCGTCCCGATCAACGTCGAGGGGCGCCTGTGGGGCTGCGTGGCCGCCTCGATGACGGACAACCGGCCGCCGCCACCCGACGCCGAGGCCCGCCTGCTCGAGTACACCGACCTCATCGCCACCGCGATCGCGAACAGCCAGGCGCGCGCCGACCTGGTCGCGTCGCGGGCGCGGTTCGTGTTCGCCACCGACCAGGCCCGCCGGCGGATCGAGCGCGACCTGCACGACGGGGTCCAGCAGCGGCTCATCTCCCTCGGGCTGGAGGTGCGCCGGGCCGAGGCGAGCGTGCCGCCGGAGCTGCCGGACCTGCGGGAGCAACTGGGCGCGGTCGCGGCGGGGCTGACCGGCACGGTCGACGACGTCCGGGAGATCTCCCGCGGCGTGCACCCGGCGATCCTCACCGAGGCCGGCCTGCGGCCCGCGCTGAGGGTGCTGGCCCGCCGCTGCGGGGTGGCGGTGGACCTGGACATCAAGCTGGACGGGCGGCTGCCGGAGCCGGTGGAGGTGGCGGCGTTCTACGTGGCGGCGGAGGCGCTGACGAACGCCGCGAAGCACGCCCGCGCCACGCACGTGTCGATCGGCGCGACCGTCCGGGATGAGCAACTGCACCTGACGGTGAGCGACGACGGCGTCGGCGGCGCGGACCCGGCGCACGGGTCGGGTCTCATCGGCCTGACCGACCGGGTCGAGGCGCTGGGCGGCACGCTCGTGATGCACAGCCCGCCCGGCGGCGGCACCCGCCTGAGCGTGCGACTGCCCCTCGAAGAGGGCGGCCCGCACGCCTTCCCGGAAGGGATTGGGCTGATGGCAACGCCCACCGCGCGGCCGGAGACATTTCCGTAACGGTCCGTAGCGGTCCGTCCTCCTGGCCGGCTGGCCGGCCGCCTTGTGGCTGAAGGCCGCGCCGAACGAATTTCCGGGAAACGCCGAACTTTTCCACGAGTTGGGTCCGTACTGGGGGGTAGCAAGGCCAACGGCGGATCG
Source organism: Dactylosporangium sp. NPDC048998 (assembly GCF_043197855.1). Lineage (NCBI taxonomy): Bacteria > Bacillati > Actinomycetota > Actinomycetes > Micromonosporales > Micromonosporaceae > Dactylosporangium > Dactylosporangium sp. NPDC048998. The sequence continues at coordinate 81,850 of NZ_JBICTV010000027.1, read as the reverse complement.
GCGGTGGTAGCCCGGATGTCAGCTCCGCACTATGCACAGGGCGTGGCGGTCACGCCCGGCGAGGTAACCCCGGTCACCGCCCCCGTCGGCGGCCTGGACCGGTACGGCCCGCAGCGCTGGGGCGGCGGTCCGGTGCCGTATCCGAAGCCGCCCGAGTGGCGCGGCCCGCCGAGGCGCCGCGGCTGGCTCGTGCTGCGCTGGATCGTCGGCAGCATCGTGCTGGTGACCCTGGCCTCGCTGGTCGGCGTCGCCGGGCTGGTGGCGGCCGTGCAGTCCCAGTCGCAGCCACCTGGCCCCCGGCCGCCGACCGGCGCCCAGCCGAACGCGGCACCGCCGGCCCTGTTCAGCGACGCGCCGAGCGATCCGCCGAGTGCGGCGGCACCGGCGCCGACCGAGGCGCCCGACCCCGCGGCGATCGTCTCGTCCGTGAACCGGAGCGTCGTCGACATCAACGCCACGCTGGGCCTGCGCAACGCGCGCGCGGCCGGCACCGGCATCGTGCTCACCGGCACCGGCCTGGTGCTGACCAACAACCACGTCATCGCGGGCGCCACCTCGATCACCGGCACGGCGGTCGCCAACGGCCGGACGTTCCATGCCGGCGTCGTCGGCTACGACCGCTCCCACGACATCGCCGTAATCCAGCTGGCCAACGCGACCGGGCTGCCCCGGCTCGCGGTCGCCGACTCCTCGTCGGTCGGGGTCGGTGACCCGATCATCGCCATCGGCAACGCCGGCGGCGCCGGCGGTACGCCGACCGCGGTGACCGGATCGGTCACGGCGCTGGACCAGTCGATCACCGCCCAGGAGCCGGACGGCGGCGGCGCGCAGCAGCTCTACGGCCTCATCCAGGTGGCCGCGGACATCCGGTCCGGCGACTCCGGCGGTCCGCTGGTCGACCGGTCCGGCCGGCTCATCGGCATCAACACCGCCGCGTCCGTCGAGGAACAGGGCCAGGCCGCGGGCGGCACGGGGTTTGCGATCCCGAGCAACACCGCGGTGGGTATCGCGCAGCAGATCCAGGCCGGCAAGGCGTCGCCGACGATCCACCTCGGCCCGACCGCCCTGCTCGGCGTCGCCGCCGCCGACGCCGAGGGCCAGGTCGGCGGGGCCGCGGTGACCGGGGTGATCGTCGACAGCCCCGCCGAGCGCGCCGGCCTGAACGCGGGCGACGTGATCCGGTCGGTCGACGGCCAGCCCGTCGGCTCGGCCCGCGCGCTCACGTCCGTGCTCGACACGCACCATCCGGGCGACCAGGTCAGGATCGCCTGGGTCGACCAGTCCGGCCAGTCGCACGCGGCAACGGTGCGGCTGGCCGTCGGCCCGGCCGGCTGAGGGCGTTCGGCCGCGGGGAGCGGGACCGGCGCGACGCGGTCAGCGCCCGCGCAGCCACGACATGAGGCCCGTTGACCGCTTCCGGCCGCGTTCGCAGGTGCACCGCTGCGCCTCGGGCACGCCGGCGAGCACCTCGTCGACGTGGTTGCCGCATCCGGCGTAGGTGGCCTTGCCGCAGGCGCTACAGGTGACGCGCTGACACATCGTGTCGTCCTTCCGTTTTCGGTTCCGGTGTATCGGCTGTATCGGGATGTCTCCGCCCGGCCGAGGTGCCCTCAAGCCAGCGACAGGAACAGCTTCTCGAGCTGCGCGACATCGACGGCCTTGTCCCCGCCGGTCTCCTCGGCGGTGATGCACTGCCGCAGCCCGGTAGCGATGATCTTGAATCCGGCCCGGTCCAGTGCCCGGGACACGGCCGCGAGCTGGGTGACGACCTCGGCGCAGTCCCGGCCGTCCTCGAGCATCGCGATCACGCCGCGGATCTGGCCCTCGGCGCGGCGTAGCCGCTTGACCACGTCGTCGATGGCGCCCTTGTCGATCTCCATGCCCACTCCTCATCCGTGGTCCGCCGTGGGGCGAGGATACCCCTCGGGGTACACGTCGAAGGTCGTGCCGGCGGTCACCGCAGCGTGAGGTCGACCCGGGGCGGCTGCTCAAGCGTGTTGTGCACGGTGCAGTGGGACGCGACCGCCTGCAGCGCGGCCCAGCGGTCGCGCGGCACGCCGGGGGGCACGTGCAGGTCCAGCCGGACCGCGGCGACCCGGGCCGGGCGGTCGGCGGCGAACTCGAACCCCGCGTCGACCGACAGGCCGTCGCGGGAGTACCCGTGACGGGTCAGGTAGCGGCCGGCGTAGAACGCGACGCATGAGGCCAGCGCGGCGACGAACAGCTCGGTCGGGGTGGGCGCCAGGTCGGTGCCGCCCGCGTCGGTGGGCTGGTCGACCAGGATCCGATGGCCCCGGACCGCGATCTCGTACGCCTCGCCGGTGCGGGGTTCGACCCGCATGCCGGTCGTCGTGACGGCGTTGTTCATCGGTGTACCTCTCTTCTCTGCGGCGGTGCTGTCAGCCAGGGATGACGGGTAGGCCGGCGTCGGCGGCCATGCTGTAGTCGTCGTCGATGTGGATCACACGGCGGCCGGCGCGCTGCAGCAGGCCGCTGGCGGCCGCGGCGCGGTAGCCGGAGCCGCAGTGCACCCACACGGTGCCGGCCGGCACCTCGCCGAGGCGTCGCGGCAGGTCGGGGAGCGGGATGTGGACGGCACCGACGACGTGTTCGGTGCGCCACTCGTTGGTCATGCGCACGTCGAGCAGCACGTCCGGCGCGGGCAGGCCGTGCGGCGGGGCGCCGGCGCGGGCGGTGGCGAGGTCGGCGAACGTGGCCATGGTCAGCGAGGCGAGGCGGGCCTCGTCGTGGCCGGCCCACTGCTGCGGGGCGCCGGCGGCCGCGGCGGTGGGCCGGTCGATGCCGATGCGGGCCAGCTCCCGCTGGGCGGCGGCGACCTGCCGCGCGCTGTCGCCGAGCAGGGTGATCGGTGCGCCCCAGGGGATCATCCAACCCAGCCAGGTGGACATCGGCCCGTCGAGGCCGAAGCTGAGGGTGCCGGTCAGGTGCCGGTGGGCGAACGCCTTGCGGGAGCGGAGGTCGACGACCCACTCGCCGGCGGCGATGCGCTCGGCCAGCTCGGCAGGGTCCGCGGGCCGGACGGGGGTGAGATCGATCAGCTCGGCGCCGGCGGCGTTGCGGGCGCCCATGTGCGCGTAGTACGCGGGGAAGGCGTCGAGGCCGGCGAGGGTCTGGGTGACGAAGTCGCCGGTCTCCAGCCGCAGCGCGGGGTTGACGTGCCGCTCCCGCCCGACGGTCGACTCCGGGGCGTCGGACTGGGTGGCCGAGCAGAAGCTGCCGAAGCCGTGGGTGGGCCAGACCCGCGCGCCGTCGGGCAGCAGGTCGGCCAGCCGCCGCGCCGAGTGGTGCTGATGTTCGGCGAGGGTGTGGGCGTGCTGCGGGCCGAGCAGGTCGGTCCGGCCGGTGGTACCGAACAGCAGCGACCCGCCCGTGAACACCCCGTCCGGGCCGTCCGGGCCGTCGAGGATGTAGGAGAGATGGTGGAAGGTGTGCCCGGGCGTGGCGACCACGCGCAGCCCCATCCGCGCCGACAGGGCGATCGCGTCGCCGTCGGCCACGGGCCACCGCTCGAAGCCCACCCGGTCACCGGCGGGGACCAGGTACGCCGCGCCGGTCAGCTTCGCCAGGGCCAGGCCGCCCGAGACGTAGTCGTTGTGCAGGTGGGTCTCGGCCACGTGCGTGATGCGCACGCCGAGCCGGCCGGCCGGCGCCAGGATGCGGTCGATGTCGCGCTGCGGATCCACCACGATCGCCACCTGGCCGTCGTGGGCCAGGTAGCTGCGGTCGCCCAGCGACGAGGTCTGCACGACCTCCACGCTCAACTCACTCATGCCCGACCTCCTGCCCCGCATCCGCGACGCCACCACATCCGGCTCGTCGCTCATACCCCCGGGGGTATCCCTTAGTCGCAATATACCCCGGTGGGTATCTGGCCGCCAATGCCCCCTCCGACGGCGCGTTCACCCGGTGATGGTGTTGGGGTTCGTATTCGGGTGCTTGGAGCGTGGAAAGCACCCAACGTTCGGCCAGGGTCGTTCGGAGGTTGCCGGGCGCGTTACTGGAGCAGCGATGAACCATCGGGCGTCGGCCGGGGTGCTGTCCCGCCGGCAGGAACTGGCGGAGCTGGGCGTGTTCCTGCTGCTGATCGTGCCGCCGTTGGTGCTGTCGTTCTTCGCGGTCGGCCAAGCCACCATGTCATTCCCGCTGCTGGCCGGCGCGACGATCACGCGCGACGCGAGCCTTGTCGCCCTGATCCTGCTGCTGCTGGCTCGTGCCCGGCAGCCGGTCGCGGCCGTTGGCTGGGTCGGCCGCGCAGCCGGGCGCGAGGTCGCCTTGGGGGTTGTCCTGGCGATACCGGTCCTGGTCGGGGCACAAGCCTTGAACGTTGCCCTTCGGGCCGCGGGCCTGTCCGGGCCGCAGCCGTCCGGTACCGGCCTATTGCCCTCGCCAGGTATCGGTGGGCTTCTCCTCGCGGTGCTGCTGGTTGTGGTGGTCGCGGTCGCCGAGGAGACGATCTTCCGTGGGTATCTGATCCTGCGGATCGCGAGCGTGCTTCGCAGCCGTTGGTTGGCAGTGCTGTTGTCGTCGGTGATCTTTTCCGTCGGGCACGGATATGAAGGCAGCGCGGGAGTACTGACGGTGGGTGTGACCGGCCTGGTCTTCGCCGCCGTCTACGTCTGGCGGGGAAGTCTTGTGGCACCGATGGTGATGCACTTCCTGCTGGACTTTCTCGCGATCGTGGTGGCACCGCTCCTGCTCCGCTGAGCCGCTCGACGCCGAGCCGTCGGAGGGGACAGTTGGCGGTCGACCTGCTGCAGATGACCGCCTACAACTTCGCCGCTGCGCGGGCGGCTGATGGCGCCGACCGTAGACCGGTCATCGCGGACAGATCACCCCGGCGACCTGTCGGCGGATGCCCGAGCACGATAGGTTCGAGGTCGGTGCGCTGAAACGGTCCTGCAAACATGACGAAATCGCTCGAAGCCAGTCGAGGCGATTTGGGTCGTCTCCTGGAGCAGCAGTCTGCGCTGAGGCGAATCGCGACGCTGGTTGCGCAGACGGTGTCTCCTGCCAAGGTCTTCGAGGCTGTCACCGCCGAAGTCGGCCAGCTCTGCGGGGCCGACCTCGCACGCATGGAGCGCTACGAGGTGGACGGTAGTGTGACCGGCGTCGGGATCTGGGGCAGGGAGGGCGGCAGCCAACTCGCCATCAGCACGCGGTTCGTCCTCGAAGGCGCGAGCATTGCCGCGCTTGTACGGCGCACGGGCCGTGCGGCGCGAATCGACAGCTTCGCTCACGCCACCGGTCCGATTGCGGAAGAGGCTCGACGGCTGGGAATCCGCTCGTCGGTCGGTTGTCCGATCATCGTCGCCGGACACCTCTGGGGCGTGATCGCCGCCTCGACGAGGGGTGAGGCTCCGTTCCCCGCGAACACGGAGTCGCAGATCGCCGACTTCACCGAACTCGTAGCCACCGCGGTCGCGAACGCCGAGAGCCGTGACGAGCTCACCCGGCTGCTGGAGCAGCAGTCCGCGCTGAGGCGCGTCGCCACGCTCGTCGCGCATGCCGTACCCCCGACCGAGGTCTTCTCCGCGGTAGCTGCGGAAGTGGCGCGTCTCATCGGCGCCGACAGCGCGAGACTTGTCCGCTACGAGGCCGACGGGACGGCGACCGTGGTCGCGGCCTGGGGCGTGCTCGATGTGATGATCCCGGTCGGCACCCGCGTGTCGCCGGAAGGCGGCAATGTCTCCGGGCTGGTGTTGCGCAGCGGTCGGGCCGCCCGGATGGAGACCTATGCGGACGCTTCGGGCCCGGTCGCCGCTCAGCTGCGCAACTATGGCGTCCGCTCGGCGGCCGGCGCCCCAATCTACGTCGGGGGACGCCTATGGGGTGCGGTGATCGGCTTCTCGACGAAAGAGGAGCCGCTCCCGCAGGACGCCGAGGCGCGACTCACGGACTACACCGACCTGGTCGCCACCGCCGTCGCCAGCGCCGACGCCCGCGCCAACCTGATCGCCTCCCGTGCCCGGGTGGTGGTCGCCGGCGACCAGGCGCGCCGACGCATCGAGCGCGACCTGCACGATGGCATCCAGCAGCGGCTCGTCTCGGTCGGGCTCGACGTACGCAACGCCGAGGCGAGCGTGCCGCCCGAGACAGCTGGGCTCCGGGCGCAACTGTCCGCGATCGCAGACGAACTGACCAACGCGCTGGACGATGTGCGGGAGATATCGCGCGGCATCCACCCGGCGATCCTGTCCGAGGGCGGCCTGTGGCTCGCGTTCAAGGTACTGGCCCGTCGTAGTCCTGTCGCGGTGGACCTCGACGTGCACCTCCCCAGGCGGCTTCCTGAGCCCGTCGAGGTAGCGGCGTACTACGTCGTCGCGGAGGCGCTCGCCAACGCCGCCAAGCATGCGCACGCATCGCATGTACGCGTCGAGGCGACGATACGGAGCGGTTCGCTACACCTGTCGGCGCGAGACGACGGCATCGGTGGCGCCGACCCGGCAGGAGGCTCCGGCCTCATCGGGCTCGCCGACCGGATCGAAGCGCTGGGCGGGACGATCACACTCCACAGCCCCGTCGGTCACGGCACCTCCTTGCAGGTCGAGTTGCCCATCAGCAGTGGCTGACCTGTCCGTGGAAAAGTTGCCGGCGGCGACAATGGCTACGCCGTGACCTTCGCGGCCACGCGATGCCGGGAGCGAGGCTCGGCCGCCGCGGGGCAACGGCCGAGGCTCGGATGTGGCGGCCCTCGGGTGGCTCAGACGCCGGGCGCCCGGTACTCGACGGCCCTGTGCACCGCCTCGTCCACCTCCTCCGGGCTTAGCAGCACGATGGTTCTGGTGGTGGCTCCGCCGGCCGCGCCGATCGCGAGTGCGACGGCCGCGGCGGCCTTGTGATCGGGCAGGTCGCAAATCACATGCGTGTCCCGATCACCGAATGAGAAGTCGAAGGACTGGAGATGCCCGCCGACGCTCTCGGCCATCTTCCGGACCGCCTCGACGCGCCCGCTGCCGCCGTCCTTGAGGATCCCGCGGAGTCCCTCGTGCGTGTAGGTCGCTTCGATGAGGAATCTGGTCATGGAGATCACCTCCTTCAAGCCCAGCGTAGCCGCCGGACGTACGCCGGCTGCAAGGGTCGCCCGGCGCGGCCGACCGGGGACAAGGCGTCAACGACCCTTCTCCTCCTGCACCGAGTTGGCACCGTCCACGATCAGAGTCTGGCCGCTGACGTACGACGCCTCGGGCATGGCGAGGAACGCCACGGCCGCCGCCACCTCGTCCGGAGTGCCGGGACGGCCAACCGGCGTCGCCCTTCCCATGGCCAGCTCCCGCTCGGTTGCCGAGCCGGTCGCGATCCAGCCCGGTGCGACCGCGTTGACGGTGACGCCATACCGGCCGACCTCCACCGCCAGTGCCCGGGTCAGCCCCACCATGCCGGACTTCGCGGCGTGGTACGCGGCGTCGCCGGGGTAGGCGACCACGGGTCCGGACACCGAGGCGACGTTGACCACCCGGCCGTACCGGCGCTCCACCATGCCTGGAAGCAGCGCCCGGGTCAGCCGGAACGCGCTGGTCAGGTTGCGGTCCAGCGCATCGCGCCAGACCTTGTCGCTGGTTTCGAGCAGCGGTACCGATTCGGCCGCGTCGGACACCGACGTCATGCCGGCGTTGTTGACCAGGATGTCGACCCGGCCGCGCACCTGCAGGGCCGCCCGGGCCAGGCGGTCCGTCTCCTCCGGATCGGTCAGGTCGGCGACCAGACCGGACGCGTCGATTCCGGCGGCGCGCAACTCGGCTACGCGTTGCTCAATGCGCTCGGTTGTCGAGGCGACAATGACGTGCGCACCGAGCGTGCCGAGCAGCCGGGCCGAGGCGAAGCCGATCCCGGTTTCGCTGCCGGCTCCCGTGATGACCGCGATCTGGCCGCTCATCCGGGCAAACGTGGTTGGTGCGGTGCTCACACCGGCAGACTAGCTCCCACGTCGACATGCGCCTGCGCCACACCGGCAGGTCCGGGACGAGTGCCGGGTGCCTGCCGGTGTGCGGTCCGTGCGTTGATTCGGTGGCTGATCGCCGCTGTCAGGAGGCGTACACCTCGAACTCGGAGATCTGGCCGGCGGGCCAGCCGGTGTTGGCGGTGAAGTTGAGCCGGACGTAGCGGGTGGCGGTGGCGGTGAACGTGATGGGGGTGGTGTTGGCGCTCGGGCTGAACGTGTAGTCCGCCGACGCCTTGAGGGTGGTGAAGTTCGCGCCGTCCGTGCTGCCCGTCACCGAAAGGGTCTGGGTACGCGCACCCCACGACGCCGGCAGCTTCAGCACGATCCGCCCGACCGAGGTCGCCGAGCCGAGGTCGACCTGCAGCCACTGCGGGAAGGCGTTGTTCGCCGACTCCCAGTAGGTGTCCTGGTTGCCGTCGACGGCGTTGCCGGAGCCATAGGTCTGTGTGTGGCTGCTCTCCGATGTGGCCTTCCCGCGCGCCAGGTTGGTGTTGGGTGCCGGGTCGGTCGTGACGGTGACGCCGTTCGAGGCGGCCGAGACGTTGCCCGCCGCGTCCTGGGCGGTGACGGTGAAGGTGTACGACGTCGATGGGTTCAGCCCGGTGACGGTGAAGGACGTGGCGGCGGTCGTCCCGACGACCGCGCCGCCCTGGCGGATCTGGTACCCGGTGACGCCGACGTTGTCGGTGGAGGCCGTCCAGGACAGCGAGACGCTGCTGGAGGTCTTCCCGGTCGAGGCGAGGTTGGCGGGCGCGGTTGGCGGTTGGGTGTCGCCGCCGGCCGCCGGGCCGTAGACCTCCAGCTCTGACAGTTGCGCGGCGGGCCAGCCGTTGTTGGCGGTGAAGTTGATCCGGACGTAGCGGGCGTTGGCCTGGGCGAAGGTGAGGGTGGCCGTGTTGGCGCTGCCGGAGTTGAAGGCGACGTCACCGGAGTTCACCACGGTGGTGAACGCGCCGCCGTCGGTGCTCGTCTGTACCGACAACGTCTGCGTACGCGAGCCCCATGATGCCGGCAGCTTCAGCACCACCTTGTTCACCGCGAGCGCCGACCCGAGATCGACCTGCACCCACTGGGGGAAGGCGTTGTTCACCGACTCCCAGTAGCTGTCCTGGTTGCCGTCGGTGGTGTTGGCCGACCCGTACGACTGGTTGTGGCTGCTTTCCTGCGTCGGCCTGGACCGCGCGAGGTTCCCGGACGGGGGTGGCGGCGGCGGGCCGCCGTTGGGCTGGGTGGGCCGGACGGGGGTGAGGGCGATCTGGCCCTTGAGCATCCGGCCGCCGTCGCCGGTCAACCGCAGGTAGTAGTCGGACGAGCAGGCGGTCCCGTCCTCGTCGAGCGCGAGCAGCCCCGAGTTGGTGGGCACGTCTGCCAGGGTCGCCGCGGTCTTGCAGATCTGGTTGCCCTCATTGAACTCGTCGTACATGGAGATGTAGATGCCCTGGGCACCGACGCGCACCATGTTGTAGAACTGCCGCCACATGAAATCGCCGTGCGCGCGCTGACGTGCCGAGACGTCGCCGGGCAGGACGCAGGGCTGGTAGTCGATGCCGTTGGCGTTGCAGTCGGCCTGGTCGCCGACGTTGAGCTGGTTGTAGATGTTGTCGGAGTCGGCGGCGTTGCTGATCGCGCCCACCATCCACGGCGAGAGCATGTTGAACGCGTGGTAGGTGCCGAGGAAGCCGGGCCGGGAGCCGTTGATGCCGATGCGCCATTCCCGCGGTACACCGCCGATGACGTAGCAGCCCTGGCTCTTGAACCAGTTGATCACATCGAGGCAGGTGGCCGCATCCCACGGATGGTTGTTGTCGTTGAAGCCGAAGCCCCAGATGCAGACGACCGGTTTGCCGTTCTGCCGCGCGTACGCGCTGGAGGCCGTATGCGCCGACATCTTGTTCGTCCAGTCAGCCTTGATCTCCGGCTGCATGTTCGTCCAGTTCGTGACGTCGTACATGATGTAGAACTTGCGGCCGTTGGACTCGGCTGCGCTGCGTACCTTGGCGGCCATGGCGTCGCGGGTCGCGCCCTCGCCACCGTTCGGGTTGAACCGCTGCAGCGCGGCGGTGTCGATGTTGTTCTGCTGCATCCACAGGAAGTGGGTGTCGACCGTCTGCTGGTCGTAGGAGGAGAACAACGTCGCGGGCTGACCGCTGCCGAGGTTGGCGTACGCCGTCTGATATGCGCGCGTGTATTCGCGCATGTCGGGCCAGGCGCGCAGCGTGCCGTTGTTGCTGGGCGACGGGGGCTGGCTCCAGTTGTTGCTCCAGTGCCACCAGGCGTTGATGGGTGCGCCGTCGCCGATGCAGGCGAACCAGCCCTGGTAGCCGACCGTGATCTTGCCGACGACATCGCCGGGCGGGCTCGCCGCGAACGCGGTCGTGGTCCACGCGGACACCAGTTCGCCGGTGGAGACCGCGGCGAGGGCGGTACCGGACACGACCGAGGCGACGAACTTCCGGCGTGAGATTGCCATGTGGTTACTCCCCTCCTGTTTACGTGGCCGTCATACTTCCAGTCGTCGACACATTTCTGCAATACTCGGATGCATGCTTGCAACATCTTGATGATCCGCCGCAAACCTGCACGTGAAGAGTGGAAAGGTAGGTGTGAGGATCGGGTCGCGCGCCAGCGCCGGTCACGACGCCGAGGCCGACGGGCCCTGGGCCGCCGACCTCGCCATCATTGCGGACCCGGCGTCGTGCTTCTGCGGATGCGTGCGGTCCGGATGGCGACGAGGATGCTGGTCGGAAGGGCCAGGACGTGGGGCAGGCAGACTATTGGGTCCCCGACGAGGAGCCCGTAGGTGAGCCAGAAGGCGCTGGCGGCGGCAGCGAGGACGTACATGCGTGCCGACACCCCGGCCACGCCCTCCTCCGTTCGCGGGGCGAGCAGTTGCGGCACGGCGGTGAGCGCTGCGCTCGTCACGGCTACGACGGTCAGTAGCGGCAGATAGTGAGCCGTGCCGAGCATCGCGACGCTGAGCAGCCCGAATGAGATTGACGCCCGGGTCCGCAGCGCCGATTGCTGACGGCTCAAGATCACCGTCAACGTGAGGAAAGCCGCGAGCGGTGGAATCTGCCCAGCCAGCAGGCCAAGGTCGTGGCGAACCACCGCGTAGCAAGCCCAGGCGAGTCGGGACATGTAGCCGGCAAACACCGTGCCCAGCGAGAGACCCGCCACGGTGCGCAGCGCCCTGGTGACCTGAGGCCAGGCATAGACCGCGTTCAGCGCCGTGCCAGCAAGGCTGACCAGCGTGGCGGCGTCCGAGTTCATCATCGTCCGGGTCTTTCCGGTGGGCGGTGGCGGCTGGTCACCGCTGTTCAGCGTCCGCCGGTCACGTCGAGCGTCGTAGCGATACCGCGGGTGCCACCGTCAGATACCTGCATGTCAATCCTCCTGTGGTGAAGCGTGTCGGGCCGTGACCCTATGGGTCGGCACGACGCCCTGGCGATGCGAGAATCACTCAATGAGTCGCGACGCGGCGTCGTCGATGATCGGTCGTGTCTTGACGCTGCTCGACGCCGTCGCGGAGGCCGGCATCACCAATCGCCGCGACCTCGCCCGAGCAACCGGTTTGCCCCAAGCGACATGCAACCGGATCGTCGCGAGGCTCGTCGCGGAGCGCATGCTCGCCGAGGGACCTGCGGGTTTGCGCCTGGGGTTGCGGCTCTTCGAGTTCGGTACTCAGGCCGCTCAGGCCGGCCTCACCCTGCTCGACGTCGCGGGCCCGTACTTGCTCGACCTACACGGCGCGCTGGGCTGGACGGTTCAGCTCGCCGTTCTGGACGGCGACACCGTGATCTACCTGCTCAAGATCGATGCCCGCCACCGTCCCCGACTCGATACCCGCGTCGCCGGGCGCTTCCCACCGCACTGCACAGGAGCGGGCAAGGCCATGCTCGCGTTCAGCCCTCCCGAGCTGGTCGACAGTATCCTCGACCGAAGCGCCCTCACCGCCCGCACGCCTTCGACCATCACCAGCCGCCCACTCCTGCTGCGGGAACTGCATGCGACGAGGCGCCGTGGCTACGCTATCGATCGCGGCGAGTTCCAGACCGGCCTGACCGGTGTCGCCGTACCCATCCGCCAACGCACACGACTCGTCGGTGCGGTGACGGCCAGCGGACCCACTGAGTCGTTCGACCCACCACGCGCTGCCCACGCCGCACGGGTCGTCGCCCGGTTGATTGAAGCCCGACTGGCCCCGGGTCCGTAACAGACGATCGCAGGGCAGAGGGGGAGTTGTCCGACCCCATTGTAACTACTAGTATGTACACATGCCGAGAGCTGGTGGCACCACCCGCGATCATCTGATCGAAAGCACCCGGGAACTTCTCTGGGAACGCGGCTATGCGGCGACCAGCCCGCGCGCGATCCTCGACAGGGCGGGCGCCGGGCAGGGCAGCATGTATCACCATTTCGCCGGTAAGGAAGACCTGGCCGCTGCGGCGATGCGGGACACCGCGCAACAGCTGCTCGCGCGGGCCGAGGCGGACCTGGCCGGCGACGGTTCCGCGTTCGAGCGTTTGAAGGCGTATCTGCTGCGCCAACGCGAAGTCCTGCGTGGGTGTCCGGTGGGACGGATGACCGGCGACGCCGAGGTCCTTGGGTCCGCAGTCCTGCAGCACGTGGTCGCCACCACGTTCGACCAGCTGCGGGGACACATCGTGGCCGTCATCCGTGACGGTGTGAACAACGACGAATTCGACGGCAGTGTGCAACCTGCCGAGCTCGCGGACACCGTGCTCGCCGTCGTGCAGGGCGGCTACGTGCTGGCCCGCGCGGCCGGCGATCCTGCGCCGTTCGACCGTGCCGTCCGCGGCGCCGTCGCGATGCTCGAACACATCCGAAGGAAGGAAGCCCCATGAGGCGGATCGACGCCACGCTGAGCGATCTTCCGAACGGGTCGCGCTTCACCGGCTCGGTCTCCGGGCTGCACCTCGCTCCACCGGAGGACCCGCAGTTGCACGCCTACGTCGTGCGCTTTGACGCCGGCGGGCGCACCGCGTGGCACGCGCACGAGCGGGGTCAGCTGCTGATCTGCATCGACGGCTACGGCTATGTCGGCACGCGCGACGGCCACCTCATCGAACTGCGGCCCGGCGTGTCGGCGTGGACCGACCCGGGCGAGGAGCACTGGCACGGCGCCGCTCCACAGTCCACGATGACCCACGTCGCCGTCCAGACCGAGACGCCAGGCAGCGACTCCGTGCGTTGGCTGGAGCAAGTCGACGGCAACCCGTGGGAGGCGAAGCGGTGAGACAAGGACAGCTGTTGATGCGATACCCCATCGCGCTGCCAACCGACTACGACATGGAGATCATTCGGACACGGGTGCGAACGAGAGGCGGCGCGCTCGACAATCGCAGAGGTCTTCGGTGCAAGGCGTACTGCATCCGTGAGGTAGGTGTCGACGGGTCGCAGGTGAACCAGTACGCACCCTTCTACCTGTGGGCGGACAGCAGCGCCGCGGCCGAATTCCTGTGGGGCGCCCAAGGTTTCGACGGCATCGTGCGCGACTTCGGCCGACCGCAAGTGCAGACCTGGGTGCCGGCCGCGCTCGGTGTGGGCGGGTGCGGAAGATCAGCCGTCACCCACGCGTGGTTACGAACTGAGGTGATCGACCAGGCCGCCGATCTCGTCACGGTGGCGGAGGCGCTGAAAGCAGCGGTGGGCGCCCGAGCCCAACATCCGGGAACTCACCTCGCCTTCGCAGGCATCGATCCGACGACTTGGCAGGCGATCGAGTTCACGATGGTCGCCGGACTCGATCGCGCGACGATGCCGGCTGACGCCACGCTCTTCACCGTGTTGCACATCAGCGAACCGGACCAGCAGTGAATCGTCCGACGTCGGTACGCACCGTACTCGGCGACATCACCTCCGATCGGCTTGGCGTCACAAATTCTCACGATCATCTATTCCTCCGTACGCCGGCGCTGCCCGGACAGGAACTCGACGACGTGAAGGCCGCGACAGCCGAGGCGCAGGCGTTCGCCGCCGCCGGGGGCCGCACCGTCGTCCAGTGGACACCCCGCGGACTCGGCAGACGTCGCGCCGATCTTGCCGCGATCGCCGCGGCGACGGGACTGCATATCGTGGCGGCGAGCGGACGACATCGCGCCATCCACCACGATCCCGAGGAGGCCAGACGAACGGCTGACGACCTCGCCAGGTTGATCGTGGACGACATCACCTCAACGACCCATCCTTGCGGACTGGTGAAGATCGGTACCGGCTACCACCACCTCGACACGTTCGAACACGTCTCCCTCGAAGCCGCGGCGGTGGCGCACACACTCACCGGCGTACCTGTCGCGGTCCACCTCGAACTCGGCTCGGCCGGCGACCTGGTCCTCGAGGAACTGAGCAAAAACAGTGTCCCGTCAACCTCGACCGTGCTCGGCCACGTCGGCCGCAACCCCGACAACGGCTACCTGCTCGAACTGGCCAGCAGTGGCGCGTTCCTGTGCTTCGACGGTCCGTCCCGCGCGAACCATCCCACGGACTGGCGCACCCCAGCCCTCGTCGAACTCCTCGCCACACGCGACCACCTCCACCAGGTACTCGTCGGCGGTGACACCACAACCGCGGCGGCGAGGTCAGTGACATCCGGACCCGGTATGCCGGGCCTGCTCCACCACTTCCGCCACACCATCACCCAGCGAATCAGCGACGACGCATGGGAGACGATCACCGTCGCCAACCCGGCCCGTGCCCTCACCTTGCGACCCCGATGAACCGAGCCCTACCCGCCGGCGCCCGACGGTGCTTATCAATGACCCGTTGCATCGTGGCGTTGTCGCAGGTCATCCCTTGATTTGACAGGACTGCTGATTCTGCATTGCTTTCTCCGCCGCCGCCGCCGCCGCCGCCGCCGCCGCCGCCGCCGCCGCCGCCGCCGCCGCCGCCGCCGCCGCCGCCGCCGCGGTCTCGGCCGCCACCCGTGACCGGCTCGCCAACAAGATCACCGCGATGGAAGTCCGTTCCCGGTGGCGCAAGCTCGACCCCACCACCCAGGCCACCCTCGTGCTGGCGTTCCTACGCACCAACCTGACCTATCCCGAGCTGGCCGTCGCCAACGCGATCAGCACCGCCACCTGCCGACGCATCATCAACGAAGGCATCGAGCTGCTCGCCGACCGCGCCATCCGCCTGTCCGGGGTGGTCCGCCTGGCCCGCAAGGCCGGCTGGGAGTACCTGCTCATCGACGGCGTCAACGTCCCCACCGTCGTGTTCGCCCGCCGCCAACGCCACTACTCGGGCAAGCACAAGCGGCACGGGGTGAACGTGCAGACCATCTGCGCCCCGACGGCCGGCTGCTGTGGGCCTCGGCCGCCCTACCCCGCAAGGCCAACGACATCACCGCCGCCCGCCACCACCTTCCAAGCAAGATCTCTAACCTGCTCGGGCTGCTCGACGACCTGGGCTACCTCGGCCTCGACGGCGTCGCCACCGGGTTCCGCCGTCCCCGTGGCGGACAACTGACCCCGGCCCAGCAGGCGGCCAACCGACTCCACGCCGCCCTACGCGGCAGCGCCCAGCTGAAGTGGTTCCGCGTCCTTGCAACCGAGCTGCGCTGCCGCCCCAACCGCTGCACCCGCATGATCAAGGCCGTCCTGACCGTCTACTACCGCGAGCACCAGCCGTTCGCGGCGTGAGACCACCACACTTCCGCGAGCTATACCAGGATGATCAAGCACCTGAGCAGGGCAAGATCCGATCAAGCCTCCCTGTCAAACCAGAGGCCGACCAGGACAAACGTCAGGATGAACTGAGCTCATTACGTCTCGGGAGTGCTTTCCCCGATCGCGTTGCCTTGGTCGTTGGATGGTTTGGAGGTGAGCGTCCCCGCGGATCTTGACGGCGAGGGCTGATCGCGTGCGGCCAGCTCAACTGGGTTGGCGAGCAGATCCTGCAGGGCGGCGTGGCGGAATTGGTACACAGGGCCGGCCTGCCGCAGCACCTGCCTGTCGAGTGCGGTCTGGAGCAATGCGATGAACCTTACGCGCTGGCCGCGCAACGCCCAGATCAGTTCAACCATAGTCAATTCCAGGGCTGGTCCCCGCCCGAATATGAGCACACCCGCAAGCATGGCTGCAAGCCCGCTAACGAGCCCGAGCCCGAGTCCGACGCTGAGGCCGCTCCCGAGCCCGACGACGAGCCCGCCAACCAGCCCGGCGACGAGCCCAACTGAACCGGTCCGTTTGCGATCTGAGCGGTAGACCTCTATCGGAGTCGCCGCCCCTGTGGTTGCCAGTGGGGTGCCCCACAGAGTCAGCAGGCTGTCCACGAGATCGACTACGAGCCCGCCAACGAACCCCAATCCGAGCCCGAGCCCGAGCCCGCCCCCGAGCCCGACCGTGAGTCCGCCAGCGAGCCCGAATCCGAGCATGCCCCACCACCCAAGAGTTATCCCGCCCGTGAGCGCAAACATGAGCACGGCCACGAGCGTGGCCACGAGCACGGCCACGAGCCCGACCATGAGCCCGGCAGCGAACCCCCACGCGAGCATGACCACGAGCACGAGCCCGAGGACGGACTGGGCCCAGGATTTGGCCGCCTCACGGATTTCCCTGGGGTCGGGCCAGCGCACGACGAGGGATTTCGGTTCGCTCTCCCACTCGGGCAAGGCCCAAAGCCCGACCGCGAGCCCGACCACCACCCCCACCGCGAGCCCGACCGCGAGCCCGACCACCAGCGCCACTGCCAGCCCCACCGCGAGCCCAATCACGGGTCCCAACAACCCGAAAAATACGACTCGTTGCTTGAGGGGCGCCCAGGTAGAGATGTCCCACCAACGCAGATCCCGGCCGCCGTCAAGACAGGAGGCGATCAAGGACAACCACTCCGCAGCGTACAGACGCTCAGCCCGATCGGGATAGGCGAAGAAGACGGATCGGACGAGCAAGTGCCTTAGGAGGGCATCCGGCGTTGGGTGGGAGTCGCTGTTTAGCAGATCCGCGGGGTCAGACCGGGCATAGGCGTCGCGGGCAAGGGTCAGCGCAAGCGGGGACGTCAGCGTACGGGCAGCAACGCTGTCGGGATTTACCTTCAGGTAGTCCGTCACGTGCCGCCACGCCTGGTGGCGGTCACCGAGTTGTTCGGCAAGCAGGAACGCCCGGGCGTGGTCGACGTCCACCGGCAGGACGTCGATAACCGCCGCCCCCCAAAGTCGGCCATGCTCGACGGCGGACCGATATTCCTCGGGTCGGCTGGTCAGCACCAGCCGCAGCCCAGCCGCATCCCGGTCGAGCTTCGTCAGCGCGGTTGCCCGCATGGCCGGCGGCATTTCGTCGAGGCCATCAAGGAACAGCGCGACATGGTCGGCCAGAATGAGCCGTTGGGCGGTGCCGGGCCCGCCGCGCTCGGCGGCTTCGAGACCGGGATAGGTGCGCTTGAGGGTGGCCGCGGCCCATTCCTGCAACGAGGTCGTGTCGGGGTTCCATCCGCCGAGGGTGAGCCATACCGGCACCGGCTCGGTGCTGCCCGGCTCGCGTGCACGCAGGATGTCGATCAGCAGGAGCAGCATCGCCGTCGTCTTCCCGGCACCAGGGCCGCCGAGGATGACAACCCGCGCCGGGTCGGGAAGCTGCCCGTACAACTGCTCGCGCAGCTCAGTAACGACGCCTTCGGTGAGCAGCTTGGACTGCAGCTGTCCGGCCGGCACGGCGACGTTCTGGTCGGCCCACCGCCACGCCACTGCCGCCGGCGACGGGGTGACGATACGCCGGTCCTTGGCCTGCTGCTGCCAGTAGCGCAGCGTTTCGCGGGCCAGGTATTCGGCGGCGGCCTGCCGCTGCTCGGCCGCGGGCCTGCTGACGGCGTCAGTCTGGCCGGCTTTGCGTGGCCACAGCGTCAACAGCGCTACGATCAGCGCCGCGACGCCAGCTAGCCCGCCGATAACGTTCGCATTGCCGACCAGCCCCTCATTGGCCGCGTGACCACGGAACATCCACACGACGGCAGCGATGGACGCTAGCAGCGCCGCGACAATCAGTGCTTGAATCCGCCGATCCACGGCTATGAGTGTCGCTGAGGACGACAAGTGGCAGCACGGAATCCGTCAAGATCTTTTGGACACCGAGTTGTCGGTTGTACTGTAATGGCGCCGGCGCTGCCCAGAGTGTTGAACGCATCAACGAATCTAGATCAAGTTCGCAAGAACTTTCGTGGTCGCCTCCGGCGATATGCCAGGCGATCGGCTCGCCGAGCATATCGGTCGGCGGGGTCACGGTGTACGCCCAACACCAGCGACGTTCCCCGACCGCACCGGTTGGTCGGGGAACGTCGTGTGGTGTGTCGGCTCGCCACGGGGGCACTCAATACCAGGCCGGGGCACTACGAGGTCGAACCCGTCGACAGGTGCTGCACATGCACGGGGGTGCGGAGAGTGACCGACATGGTGCTCTCCTGGGACAGGCGCACGACCAGATCGGCGTCGGCGGCGGTGCTCATCCCGTGCGCGATTCGCGAGCACGGCGACCGGCTGGGGCAGGTTCAGTAGCCGGCTCTGGCCCCGGCACCCCGACTTGGCGAAGATTCGGCGCGCTGATCCTCTGCGCGTCCGCCGGGTTCGCCAGCGGGTCTGCGCGTCCGTCCTCGCGGTAATCCACGTCCGCTCCAGGTCAGCCTGCACAGGCGAGCAGTTCCAGCGCCTCGTCCCGGCTCAACGGCACCGCCTGCGGGTACGGGTCCTCCGACCCGGGCGGCGCCAGTGCGTCCCGGCGGCGCGGCTCGTCGAACCGTGCCGCCGCAGTCAGCAACGTGAACCGCCGCTCCACCTCGTCCGGTGTGACCACGCGTCCATCTTCCGTCAGATCAACCTGACGTCACGTCAACCTGACGGACTCCGTTCGGTGCCCGGGCGGACGAGTGCGGCACTTTGGTAGATCGCTGCCCTTCAGTACTGGAACGACGATGATCGAGCTAACCTCGTCGCTATGTCCGCGATGACGGAAGTCCTCAAAGATCTTGAAAAGCGTCGTCTACGCGCGTTGGTTGACGTGGATGCAGACATCCTGAACGAGATGCATGCCTCTGACTTCGTGTTGGTCCATCCCAGCGGCGGCACGTGGTCAAAGGCGCAGTATATCGGTGGGGTCGTGTCGGGAGAGATCGACTACCGGAAGTTCGAAGCAGTTTCCGATGTCGAGGTGATGGTGGACGGAAATCTGGCGGTACTGCGATACCGGTCAACCATCGAGATTCACGTCCGCGGCCAGGAGCCCGGCCCGCTCGAGTGCTGGCATACAGACTGCTATCGCAGGGTGGACACGGGTTCGCCTTGGCAGGTGGTCTGGTCGCAGGCGACGGAATGCGCCTGACACCAAAGCCGCCCCAATCCAGTGAACTACGGGTTGGCCGGGCGTTGTAGGTAGATCATGGGGTCGGGTGCCGCGGTGGGGTACGGTTCGGCGTCGGTGTAGCCGAGGCGGCCGGAATCGTTCGGGAGGGTACGCCTCCCGACGTTCATCCGCAGGTTTCGAGCAGGCGCGGTTACTCCGATTCTGGCCGGGGATGCCAGGTTCCGTCGAGCGGAATGCCGGCGGCCGCGGCGATCCGGTTGCGCGATTCCACCAGTCGGGTCTGCAGCGCCGGCAGGTCCACGTCCACCAGCCGGCCGTCGCGTTTGACCACGCGGCCAGCGACGAGAACCGTGTCGACCAGGCCGGGATGGCCGGCGGCGACGATCGTGCCGGCCGGGAACACGGTCAGGTCGTCGGCGCGCAGCAGGATCACGTCGGCGTCTTTGCCGGGCGTGATGCTGCCCGTTCGGGCGGCAAGCCCGCACGCCCGGGCGCCGTCGACGGTGGCGAACTCCAGCACGTCCCGGGAGCGCAGGCTGCCGTCCAGGCCGCGCTGCACCGCGTAGGCGGTGCGCATGGTGGCGAACATGTCGCCGCCGGCTGACGGGCAGTCGTCGATGGACAGCGTCGGACGCAGGCCGGCGGCGAGCATGCGGCCGGTCTCCGGCCAGCCGAAACCCATCTTCAGCTCGACGTCCGGGCTGATCGAGACCGAACTGCCGGCGTGGGCGAGCATCCGTAGCTCGTCGTCGCCGATCCCGTTGGCGTGCACGAAAGTCGTGGTGTCGGACAGCAGGCCGTGCTCAAGGAGCTCGGCGATCGGGCGGCCGCCGGCCCCGCCGGATTCGATGTGCACGCTGGTCCGCAGCCCGAGATCGGCCGCCAGCTGCAGGTCCTCGGCGACGGTGTCCATTGTGGTCATTTCCGGCCCGCGCAGCCCCAACGCCATGGTGACCAGGCCGTCCCCGGAAAGTGCAGACCGGACGCTCCGCGTCCGGCGCGTCGATTCGCTCGGCCACCTCGACGATCACGCCGTCTTCGAGCAGCACGTCGCCGCGGTCGAGATCGCCGACAGCCGGGTCCATGCTGACCACGGTGCCGCCAGTGAGCAGGGTCCTCATCAGGCGCTCGCCGCTGCCGCGACCACCGCGTCGGCCGCGGCGAGCGCGTCGGCAACCAGGTCGGCCGTGTCCTCCGTGCCCGCGGCCAGCCGGACCAGGCCCAGCGGAACCCCAGACTCGGCGATCTGTTCCTCGCTGAGCATCCCGCGCCACATGGACGCCGGATGCACGGCCAGAGATTCCACGCCGCCGAGGCTGGCGGCCCGGCGGGCGTAGCGCAGCCGGCCGAGGAACGCGTCGGCCGCCTCGAAACCGCCGGCGAGCTCAACGCCGAGTACCCCGCCGAAACCGCTCATCTGGCTGCCCGCCAACGCGTGCTGCGGGTGCGTCGCCAGGCCGGGATAGTGCACCCGGGCCACGGCTGGATGGTCCTGCAGCGCCTCCGCGAGCGCCTGGCCGTTGACGTTGTGCCGTGCCATACGCAGCGGCAGGGTGCGCAGGCCGCGTAGCAGCAACCACGCATCGAACGGGCCGAGCACGGCGCCGGTGAGCACGGCGACATCCCAGATCTGGTCCAGGATCTCCGCCGGCCCGGCCAGCACCCCGGCGGACACGTCGGAATGGCCGTTGAGGTACTTGGTCGCGCTGTGCCAGACCAGATCGATGCCGAAGTCTGTCGGTCGCTGGTTCACCGGAGTGGCGAAGGTGTTGTCCGCCACGGTCAGCACGTCATGCGCGCGGGCGAGGTCTGCCACGGCGCGCAGGTCGGTGATCTGCAGCAGCGGATTGCTCGGCGATTCCACCAGAATCAGGCGGGTCTGCGGGGTCAGCGCCTTTTCGAACGCCTCCGGGTCGGTCTGGTCCACCTGGGTGATCGATACGCCCAGCCGTGGCAGCAGGTTCAGCAACACCGACGCCGTGCCTCCGTAGGTGGACTTCTGCCCGATCACGTGGTCACCGGCCGACACCAGAGCCAGCACGGCGGTGGTGAGCGCCGCCATCCCGGAAGCGGTGACCATTGCCGCCTCGGCACGCTCCAATTCCGCGACTACGGCCGCGACCTGCGCATGGTTCGGGTTCCCATAGCGGGTGTAGAAGCCCTGGCTCCGCCGGTCGACGGCGGCCTGCGCGAACTGCTCCGCATCCCCCGCCCAGAACGTCGCAGTCTGGTAGATCGGCGGCGCCACCGCGCGGCCGCGATGGACATCGCGATCGGCGTGAACGGCAACCGTGCTGCTGCCGGACATGGTTCCTCCTTTTGCTGGACCACCGGACATGCCGGCACAAGTGTGGCCGACCGGCACGCTGACGCGAACCGATCTCGGCAACTTTGGCAGCAAGTAGCGCATCCACTGAGGTATGTGATTGTGCTAGTCATAGCCGCTGCGCAATAATCTGCCAACATGGACGACGTGGACCGGTCGATACTGGCCGTGCTCGAGCAGCATGGCCGGATCAGCAACGCTGAACTCGCCACCCAGGTCGGCCTGTCGCCATCGCCCTGCCTGCGGCGCGTGCGCCGGCTGGAGGAAACCGGGGTGATCCGCGGTTACCGAGCGCTGATCGATCCCGCCGCAGTCGGCCGCAGCCTGCGGGTGTTCGCCGGTGTCCGGCTGGTGCGGCACGCCCGCGCGGATGTGGTCGCGTTCGAGCGTGCGGTCATCCGACTGCCCGAAGTGGTGTACTGCCACCACGTCACCGGCAACTACGACTACCTGCTGCACGTCGAGGTCGCCGACCTGCCCGCCTACGAGGACTTCCACGCCAACCGCCTGGCCGGCCTGCCCGGCGTGGCCGCGGTGACCAGCTACGTCACGATGAAGTCGCTCTCCGCCGACACCGCGTGATCGGCGGCTGCCGCCTGCCCGGTCGCTCAGACCAGCCCGTGCTCGTGGGCGAACACGACGATCTGCACCCGGTCGCGCAGCGCCAGCTTGCGCAGGATGGCGCCCACATGGGTTTTGACCGTGGACTCGCTGGCGAACACCGTGCCGGCGATCTCCGCATTGGACAGACCGCGGGCCACGGCGGTGAACACCTCACGTTCCTTGTCGGTGAGCCCAAGGAACGCCGCCGGCGGTGTTACCTCGGCCTGGAACTGCCTGTCCAGCAAAGTGGCCAGGTCCTGCGGGGCGAGTACGGCGTTGCCGCCATGGACGGTGCGGATCGCGTCGCGCAGCATCAGCGGCGTGGTGTCCTTGAGCAGGAAGCCGCTGGCGCCGTGGCGGATCGCGGTGGCGGCCCGGTCGTCGAGGTTGAAGGTGGTCAGCACGATCACGCGGACAGGCTTGGTCCGCCGGGCGACCCGCTCGGGTGTGAAGATCTGCCTGGACGCCTCGACGCCGTCCATCTGCGGCATCCGGATGTCCATCAGTACGACGTCGGGCCCTAACTCCTCGACAAGGCGGACCGCCTCCACCCCGTCGCCGGCCGCGCCGACCACGCGCATGCCTTCCTGGGCGTCGATGATGACCCGTACTCCTTCGCGGAAGAGCTCCTGATCGTCGACGAGCAGCACGGTGATCTCGTCGCTCATCACGCGCCGCCTCGCACGGGCACGAACGCGGTCACGGTGAAGGTGGTGCCGGCGGGTTGCTCGCGGCGGCGCACGTCGAGGTGGCCGCCGATCGCTTCGAGCCGGCGCCGCATGCCGTCCAGGCCACGTCCGGCGAGGGTGCCGTCGTGACCGGAGTCCTCGGTACCGGAGGCTTCGGTCATGTTGGTCACCTCGATGCGCAAGGTGTCGGCGACGCCGCCGGCCGGTTGCGCGGACGGCCAGTGCCGCTCGGCCGTAATGGGCTGGTCCCGCCGGCCGTGCTTGATGGCGTTGGTGAGCATTTCCTGGAAGACCCGGTAGGCCACCGCCGCGGCCTCCCGCGGCAGCTGACGCGGTGTGCCCAGCTCGGTCGCGACGATCTCGTGTCCGCTGCCGCGCACCCCGGCGATCAGAGCGCCGAACCGGTCCGCATCACCACGCACCGTGGCCGTGTCCTGGGTCGAGGAGAGCACCTGCCGTACATCCTGCAGGGACGAGCGCGCCGAGGTGGCGATCGTCTGCAGGGTCTTCTTCAGCTTCACGGTGTCGTCCAGGTACTGCCCCGACTCGGCCTGCGCCAGGATCACCGCGAGCGAGTGGCCGACGACATCGTGGACGTCACGGGCCAGGCGGGTCTGCTGATCGCGCAGATGAGCGATTTCACGGGCATGTCCCGTCTCGCGCCGTGCCCCGGCGGCGGCCTCCTCCGCCGCGAGCATCGAGGCCCGCGAGGTGCTCGCCCGTTCGAGCAACCGCATCACCAGCCCGGCCGGCCAGGGAGCGGCGACGACCAGCAACCCGATCAGCGACAGGGTCAGCTGCACAGTCGGCTCCTGGCGTACCACGGCGCCCAGCTTCGACCCGCCCAGCAGGAGGTGGAGGCTGACAATGTTGCCCTTTTGCAGGACGAACGCCACGACCACGGCCAGCGGCACGGAAAGCGCGCTGATCACCACGGTCGGCGGGCGGCCCCACCGCGCGCCGCCGAAGAACACGGCGGTCAACGTGAACTCGATCAGCATGACCGGCGCACCGCTCAGCACGTGGAACAGGCCCAGCCCCCATACCAGTCCGAGCGCCGCGTCCGGCGCCCGGCGGCACATCCCAACCGCGAACGCGACGGCCAGCGCCTGCACGAAGCCTTCCGTCCGGCCACCCGTCATCGCCCATGTCAGGACGGCCTCGGTGAAGCCGATCGCGAGCACCATGAACGCCGCGATCGCCTCGGGCAACCATGGGCGCCAGCCCGTTTCGCTCATCCGGTCATCCAGGTGGGTGGGGGCACGTCACCCAAGGCAACCATCCGTAGGGCTTGACCTGCAAAGTAGGTGATGATCGCCACGCGGGTTCAGGCCGGCAGCGCATCGCGCACCAGCAGATCGAGCAGGGCATCAAAGGACATTCCGGTCGCGGCGAACATTCTGGGCACCTGCGACTGCGCGGTGAAGCCTGGCGTCGTGTTCACCTCGTTGAGGACCGGCCCCTGATCGGTGAGGAAGAAGTCGACCCGGGCGACCCCGCCGCAACCCAGCGCGTCATACATGTTCGCCGCCGCCTGTTCGAGGTCCCTGCGGGCCACCTCGTCCAGCGGGGCCGGGATGAGGAAGTCCGGCGAGCCGCCGTACTTGGCGGCATGGTCGAAGATCTCCCCGTCGGGTACGACGATCTCCAGCGCCGGCGCCACGACACGCGACCCGTCGGGGCGGCCCAGCACCGCCACGTCGATCTCACGGCCGCTCACGAGATCCTCCACCAGGATCCGGTCGTCGTGGGCGAACGCGGCGTCCAGGGCCGGGCCGAGCCCGGCCGCTTCACGTACCAGGGTGACCCCGTAACTGGATCCGGCGGCGACGGGTTTGACCACGACCGGGTGAGTGAAGGTGTACGAGTGCGCGTTGGCGCGCGTGAGCAACTGGCCGGGCGCCGTGGCGATGCCGAGCGCGCCGGCGACGAGTTTGGTAGCCCACTTGTCCATCGCCAGCGCGCCGGCGCCCAGCGGTGATCCCACCCACGGTACGTCGGCCAGGTCGCACAGCGCCGCCAAAGTGCCGTCCTCACCGTGCGGACCGTGCAGTACCGGGAAAGCCACCGCGCAGGAACGCAGGGCGTGAACCGCCCCGGCCAGACCGATCGGGCGGTCCTCCCGGTCGCGCCAGACGCCGGCGGGATCGATGGTGAGGCGAACGGTGTGGTAGCCCGCCTGTTCCAGGGTGTCGGCCACCGCGGCGGCCGAGGCGAGGGACACGCCGTGTTCGCAGTTGCGGCCGCCGCCGATCACGGCGACGCGGGTGGGGGTCATGAGGCGCTCCTTCGGTGCAGCCGGGCGCTGAGGCCCGTGACGATCTCGTGTTCGAGGGTTTCGGCCCAGCCGGCCCATTGCGCTGTGGTCGGCTCGCCGTGGTCGCCCGGGCCGAAGACGGTTACGGGGTCGCCAACGGATACCGTGGTATCGGGGCCGAGATCGACGACGGTCATGTCCATGGAGATCCGGCCGGCCACCGGGCGGCGCGTGCCGCCGACCCAGACCTCGGCACGGCCCGAGGCCAGCCAGGGAAGGCCGTCGGCGTAGCCGACCGGGATCAGGCCCAGCCGGGTCGCTCGCCTGGCCGTCCAGGTGTGCCCGTAGCCCACCGCAGTGCCGGCCGGGACGCTGCGGATGGTCACCAGCGGGGCGGTCAACGTCAGGGCGGGCCGCAGCCGTACCGTGCCCGACTCGTCGATGCCCACCAGGCCCGCGCCGATACGGCTCATGGTGTGGTGCGACAGCGGATCGCTGAGTGTGGCGGCCGTAGCGGCGAGGTGGTGGTCGGCCGGGCGCAGGTCCGCGGCCCGGGCCACCCGCAGACCCCAGGTGAACCGGTCACGGCCCGACG
This sequence comes from Dactylosporangium sp. NPDC048998, assembly GCF_043197855.1. Lineage (NCBI taxonomy): Bacteria > Bacillati > Actinomycetota > Actinomycetes > Micromonosporales > Micromonosporaceae > Dactylosporangium > Dactylosporangium sp. NPDC048998. The sequence continues at coordinate 56,114 of NZ_JBICTV010000027.1, read as the reverse complement.
CGTTCGCGGCGTGGCCGGGCTGGTCGGCGCAGGGCAGGTGGCCCATGATTCCGACGACGCGTACGAGGCCTAGCCGCTCGGCCTGCCGGGCGGCACGGCAGAGCCGGTCCCACCGGGCGGGTTCGGCGCCGTCACGGCCCATGCCGGTGTCCAGTTGCAGGTGGATGCGAGCCCCTGGAGCGGTACCGGCAATCGTGTGCAGGTGGTCCAGGCCTGGAACGCCGAGTTCGATGTCCAGCCTTACCGCCGCGGCGAAGTCGGCATCCAGCGGGTTGAGCCAGCTCAGGATCCGCTGGGTCAGGCCCGCAGCGCGCAGCGGCCGAGCCTCGTCGATGCTGGTGACGCCCAAGCGGGTCGCGCCGCCGGCGAGGGCGGCATGCGCGACGTCGATCTGGCCGTGGCCGAAGCCGTCGGCTTTGACCACAGCCATCAGTTCGCCGGCCGTACGAGATTTGATGGTGCGCACGTTGGCGGTGACCGCGCCCAGGTCGACCTCAAGGATCGCCTGCGGCCGTAACGCCAGCAAGCTCATCGCAACACCGGGCCGTACAACGCGGCAGCGGAACCGGTGGCCAGCGCCCAGTAGCGGTCGCCATAGGAGTAGTGCCACCACTCGGTGGGATAGTTGACCAGCCCTTCCCGGCACAGCACCCGGGCGAGCAGGTCCCGGTTGGCCCGCGCCTCGCGGCTGATCCCGTCCGCGGCGAAGTAGCAGCGGCCGCCGGACTCCTCCGGGGTGGCATCGATCGCGGTTCCCAGGTCGAGTTCCCGTCCCGCCGAGTCGACCAGGGTCACATCGACAGCCGCGCCGGCCACGTGGGGCGCCACCGCGAGCGGTGCGACGTATCGGCTGGTGAGGATGTGCAGGTCCGGCTCGCCGATGCCAGGCCGGGTGGCACGGATCTCGGCCGAGTAGCGCTCGATGATCGCCTGCTGCCGGTGCGCCGGCCGATAGCCCTCCACCACGCGCAGGTGGATCCCCGAGGGCAGGGCCGCCGACGCGGACTCCAGCCGGGTAGCCAACTCGCGGCGCACCAGGGCTTTGCCGGGTCCAAATCCGGGATCGAGGATAACAAGGGGCTCATCGACGTCGCGGACAGGAACGGCGGATACCCGTGGATCGGACAGCAAGAGGATCATGGCATTACGGTGACCGGCGCGCTGACCCGGATGCCTCCGTCTTAGGTGCCGATGATCGGTCCTCAAGGCTGAGCCGCCGGACCCGAGGGAGGAGGCCGTCGGGCCCGGTTCCGGCATTCCGGACACCACATTGGGATGGCGTTGCGGGTTCAGCCCGCCGGGGGCAGCGCCGCCGACGGGTCGGTCCGCACGACGACGCGGTCGGTGGCGGCCATCGAGACCGGGCTGTGCCGCGGATCCGTCACGGCCAGCCGCGCCACTGGTCCTGCGGTCTAGACTCGGCGGCATGGAGAAAGTGCTGGGCCTGGGTGGCCTCTTCTTCCGGGCCAGGGACCCGATGGGTCTTGCCCAGTGGTATCAGAACAATCTCGGCCTTGCCGTCTACCCGGCCACCGACGAGCCGTGGCAGCAGGAGGCGGGCCCCACGGTGTTCGCCCCCTTCGAGGCCGACACCGAATACTTCGGCCGCACCGACCAGCAGTCGATGGTCAACTTCCGGGTCCGCGACCTTGACGCGATGCTCGCCCAGCTCAGGGCAGCCGGCGCGGCCGTCGACGACGAGGTGATGGAGGAGTCCTACGGCCGCTTCGGCTGGGTCACCGACCCCGAGGGCAACCGCATCGAGCTCTGGCAGCCGCTCTCGTAATTCGGCCGCGCCGATCACCGCTGGATTCGGGCTCGTGGACACCGAGCGGTGGTTCTCGTGGCCACTCAGTCGAGACAGAACTCGTTGCCCTCGATGTCCTGCATCACGAGGCACGACTCGTTGACGCCATCGGCAAGCAGGAGTCGCACGCGTACCGCGCCGAGCGCGACCAGTCGTGCGCATTCGGCCTCAAGTGCGGCCAGGCGCTCTTCACCCACGAGCCCGGTGCCGACCCGCACGTCAAGATGCAGCCGGTTCTTGACGACCTTGCCTTCGGGAACGCGCTGGAAGAACAGTCGCGGGCCCACACCTGAGGGATCAATGCATGCGAACGCTGAACCCTGATGCTCAGGCGGCAGCGCGCGATCGAAATCGTCCCAAGTAGCAAACCCCTCCGGTGGCGGCGGTACGACGTACCCCAACACCTCGCACCAGAAACGAGCGACGCGCTCAGGTTCTGTGCAGTCGAAGGTGACTTGGATCTGCTTGACCGACGGCATCGGTCCACCATAGAGGCAACAAAGGCAGGAAAACGCTACCCCCTGCCACTTTCAAGATATAGCGCACCCGGGGGCTTGCGGCAAGACCCGGGTCGGGGCGCAGAATCGTCGGCCGAGACGTGGGGGTGTCATGGTTGACGTGATCATTGCCGGCGGCGGACCGACCGGCATGATGCTGGCGAGTGAGTTGCGGTTGCACGGCGTGGCCGTGGTCGTGCTGGAGAGGGAGGCGGAACCGAGCGGCCATGCCCGGGGGCTGGGCCTGCACGTGCGCAGCATCGAGGTGCTGGACCAGCGGGGCCTGCTGGAGCGGTTCCTCGCGCTCGGCAGGCAATACCCGCTCGGCGGGTTCGCCGGCATCAACAAGCCCGCGCCCGAGCGGCTGGACACCGCGCACCCGTACATCCTCGGCATCCCGCAGAACCTCACCGAGCGGCTGCTGACCGAGCACGCCGTGGAGGTCGGCGCCGAGATCCGGCGCGGCAGCGAACTGGTCGGGCTGAGCCAGGACGACGACGGGGTAACCGCCGAACTTGCCGACGGTACGCGGCTGCGTGCGCGCTTCCTCGTCGGCTGCGACGGCGGTCGCAGCACGGTGCGCAAGCTGCTCGGCATCGGCTTCCCCGGCGAGCCTGCCAGCATCGAGTGGCTGCTGGGCGAGCTGGAGGTGGGAGCGTCGCCGGAGGCCCTGGCCGCCGTGGCCCAGTCGCCGCGCCTGCGGTTCGGCCCGGCGCCTCACGCGGAGGGGGTGTACGGCTTCGTCGTGCGCACCGAGGAGGTGGCCGACGACCGCCCGGCGCCGCCCACCCTCGAGCAATTCAAGGAGCGGCTGCGGGCGCTGGCCGGCACCGACTTCGGCGTGCACTCGCCGCGCCGGCTGACCCGCTTCGACGACGCCACCCGGCAGGCCGAGCGGTACCGGTCCGGCCGGGTGCTGCTGGCCGGCGACGCGGCGCACATCCACCCGCCGATCGGTGGGCAGGGCCTCAACCTCGGCATCCAGGACGCGTTCAACCTCGGCTGGAAACTGGCCGCCGAGGTCGGCGGCTGGGCGCCCGACGGTCTGCTGGACAGCTACCAGACCGAACGGCACCCGGTGGCCGCCGACGTGCTGGACAACACCCGCGCCCAGGCCGTACTGACCTCGCCCGAGCCGGGTCCCCGGTCGGTGCACCGGCTGGTGTCGGAGCTCATGGACTTCGAGGAGGTGAGGCGGTACCTGATCGAGAAGATCACGGCGATCGGGATCCGCTACGACTTCGGCGACGGGCACCCGCTCGTCGGCCGCCGGCTGCGGGACGTCGGGCTGCAGCGGGGCCGCCTCTACGCGCTGATGCACGGCGGCCGCGGGCTGCTGCTCGACCAGACCGGCCGGCTCTCGGTGGCCGGTTGGGCCGACCGGGTCGACCATGTCGTGGACGTCAGCGAGGAACTGGAGGTGCCGGCCGCGCTGCTGCGCCCGGACGGCCACGTGGCGTGGGTCGGCGACGACCAGCGGGACCTGCTCCGCCAGCTACCCCGGTGGTTCGGCGACGTCGGCTGAGCGCGCGCCAGCACGGCGGTCACCGAGGTCGACGCGGCCGCCCAGAACCTCGTCAGCGCCGCTGGTCGTCTGCAAACGCTGGTGGGGCGCTTGCAGTCCTGACGCATCAGCGGTCCCGTGCGGCGCGCTGCGCCGCACGGGACCCGGACGGAGCGGGTCAGCCGGTGAAGCCGGCCGTGATCTGGGTGAAGGCCCAGTCGGACTGGGCGATGCCGGAGCAGGTTTCCTGGATGCCGCCGCCGGCGCACCCGCGGTCACGGTTGACCGACCAGAACGCGAGCCGGGCGATGTGGTTCGCGTTCGCCCAGTTGCGGATGTTGGTCCAGATCGCCGTCGTGGTGATCTCGGACTGGTCGGAGTAGCCGTTCATGCCGGAGATGCCGACGTGGGCGTACGCCGTGGCGTCGGACCAGCCGAACGCCGTCTTGAGCTGGTTCTTCAGGCCGTTGGCGGCGTTGACGGTGTTGCCGTACATGTCGGCACCGCCGCCGAAGTCGAACGGCATGATGGTGAAGACGTCGATGTTCGCCCCGAGCGCGGCGGCCTGGTTGATCAGGCGGGTGCCCCAGGAGCTCGGGCCGCTCGTGGACGTGCCGAAGGTGACGATCGTCTTGATGCCCGGGTTGTTCTGCTTGACGATCTTCAGCGCGCCGAGAATGCGGTCCTGGACGGTCGCGTTCTCGAACTCGTCGGTGTTCTCGATGTCGATGTCGATGTACTTCAGGCCGTACGCGCTGATCACCTGCTGGTACGCGCCGGCCAGCGCGCTGGCGGAGGAGCAGTTCGGGCCGAGCTTGTTGCCGCTCCAGCCGCCGAAGGAGATCTCGACGTCACCGCCGGCGGCACGCACGGCGTTGATGGTCGCCTGGTCGACGCCGCCGGTCAGCGCGCGGGAGCTGTCCCACTTCGGCACGCAGCCGCCGCCGGAAAGCATGAACGCCATGGTGATCTGCTTGATCCCGGTCGCGCTCATCACGGTGCCGATGTTCGGCGGGTTGCCCCAGCCGTTGTAGTAGTACGGCGCGCCCATGACACCTGAGCCACCGCCGCCACCGCCGCCACTGCCGCTGGGGACGTTCCACTTCTGGTTGGCGCCGCCGGAGCAGTCCCAGATCTGCAGTGGGGTGCCGTCGGCCGAGCTGGGGCCGGTGGCGTCGAGGCACTTGTTGGACTGCGGGTTGACGATGTCTTTGGCCGAGTTGGCGACCCACTGCTGGGCGCCGGTGCCGTTGCAGTCCCAGATCTGCACCTTGGCGCCGTTGGCCGTCGATCCGCCGGAGACGTCGAGGCACTTGCCGAGGGCACGGATCGTGCCGTCGGTGCCCACGGTCCAGGTCTGCGCGTTGGTGCCGTTGCACGTGTACAGCTGCACCTGGGTGCCGTTCGCGCTGTTGGCGGCCGCGACATCGACGCACTTGCCGCCGTAGCCGGTGATCGCCCCCGTGCCCGCGGCGGCGGCGACGCCCGGGACGAGGATGACGGTGCCGAGCACGGCGGTGGCGGCCGCGACGAGGACCCGGCGTAGGTACGCCGATCGTCGTCTGTCCATGAGGTACTCCTGAGGGGTGTGGGGGGAGATGGACCCTGATCGAATTGGCGGACTTTTTTCATATCGCAAACTTGCCTAACTGTAAAGAGACCTTCCATTTCTCCGGACCCCGCCAGCCCCACTGCCGCAACACCCTCGAGAACGCCGAGAAGGAAGATGGACCTCGCCGGACGGCTCGGCCTGGACCGGCTCGAGGCGCGCCTCATCGAAGGGGGAGCGGACGCGAGCGCCGGCACGCCGGCCATCGCGCCATTGAAAGATAGATTTGAATCTAGGAATCTTATGCTGTTAGGCTGGCGTCGTCCGGCAGGCCGCGATCGACCGGCCGCCGGCCACCTCTGTGGGCGCGTGACAACGGCAACCGAGGTCGAGATTCATCCGCGGTCAGGTGGCGCGACAGAGCGGTCGCCGGGATGGTTGGCGGCGCACGCGGCCGGCAGGGGTGGCGATCATGCGGCGGTTTCCCCAGCGCGAAGACACGGGACGACCCGACCGCCTTCGGGCGTGCGTGGTCGGAGTCCGGCATGCGTGAGACCCTGACGTGCATCCGCTGCCCGGTGCCCGCGCGCGTCGCGCGCACCGGCCGGCGGCCGGCCACCTGCGGCCAGCGGTCGATGTGGGACGTGCTGGCCTGGCTATATCCGGAAACCCAGCGTCACAACATGCTGCAGATGGCCCCGGTCCCGCAGGGGCGGACCCGCGCCGAGGTCCTTGCCTGCGTCGGCGAACTGTTCTCCCGCCACGAGTCGTTGCGGACCCGTTACCAGGTCGCAGGCGACGGAGAGCTCTGGCAGTACCTGGCCCCGGACGAGACGCTCGACGTGGAGTTGTTCTCGGTCACCGCGGGCCAGGTCAACGAGCTCTACCGGCTGGTCCAGCACGAGCTCACCGAGACCCGCTTCGACCTGACCTGCCAGTTGCCGCTGCGGGTCGTCGTCGCCGAGGTCGACGGGGTACCGCTGGCGGTCGCGTTCACAGTCTCGCACATCGCCGCCGACCTGACCGGTGCCCGCGTGATGCGCGCTGAGCTGTCCGGACTGCTGGAGGCTCCCGACGGTGCCTCCCTGCCGCCGCCGCGGTGGCAACCGTTCGAACAGGCCGAGTTCGAGGCGTCCCCGGCCGGACGCGAGGCGTTGTCCCGTTCGATGCGGCGCTGGCAGGCCGCCATCGAGGTGCTGCCGAGAACCCAGCTCGCCATGGACCGGATCCCGCCCGCCGAGCCCGCGCGGTTCTGGTCCGGCGACCTGCGTTCCCGGGCGCTGCCCGCGGCCTTGGCGGTGCTCGCCCGGCGGTACCGTACGAGTACTGCGGCCGTGGCGCTTGCGGCGACCGCCGTGGTGCTCGGTCACCGCGCCGGCGTCGAACGGTGCGCCCTCGGACTGATCGCCAGCAACCGCGTCGATCCGCGCCTCGAACACGCCGTCGGGAACATCACGCAGATCGTGTGGACCGACGTCGACCTGTCCGGTCCGACGTTCACCCAGGTCGTGCGGAGTGCCGGGGCCGGCGCACTGTCCGCGTACCAGCGCGGGCTGCACGACACCCGCCGGCTGGAGGAGCTGGTCGCCGAGGTCGGCCACCGGCGCGGCGTGGCCATCGACGTCTCCACGTTCTACAACGACACCCGTGTGCGGGCAGGCCTGGAGGCGGCGGGGGAGGACTCGCCGGAGGAGATCGCCGCCGCCCGGGCCGACTCCTCGTTCGCCTGGAGCAGCTGGCTGGAACGGGAGCGGATGACCGGTTACCTGGTCCTCGCCGACGACGAAGAGCCAGGCTGGGCCCGGCTATCGATCATGACGGACACGACCCTGCACCCCCCGGAGATCGCCCGCCGGTTGGTGGAGGGCGTCGAGGCGGTGCTGGTGGCCGCGCTGCGCGAGTCCACGTTGACCGAACTGCGCGCGGCCACCGGTCTCACCCCGCCGGAACGGGGCGCGGGATGGGTCCTGATCGAAGGGTGCTGGACCCACCTGCCGGCGGTGGAGCAGCTGGTCCGCGACGCGGTGCAGCCGGCGGACGTGCGGGTGGTGGCGGAGTGGCACGACGGCGACCGGGTGGAGATCGCCGCGCACGTGGTGGCGCCCCAGCGGGCCAGGACGCCGCAGGAGGTGCACGACGCCTGCATGGCGCTGCTCGACGACCGGCGGACCGCGACGGCCCCCCACCGCTACGTGCTGTACGCGGCAGGCACCGACGTCGACGTGGCGATCGGCGGCGCGCCGGCACTGGCCGCGGGGCCGGGCCGGTGAGGGGCGTGCCGGCGGACCGTCCGGCGGTGCGGCTGCGCGGGGTGCACAAGCGCTACGGCGACGTCGTCGCGGTCGGCGGCGTCGACCTCGAGGTCGTCGCGGGCGGCTTCCTCGGGCTGCTCGGCCCCAACGGGGCCGGCAAGTCGACCACCATGCGATTGCTGACCGGGCAGAGCCGCGCCGATCAGGGCGAGGTCGAGGTACTCGGCCAGCCGATGCCGGCCCAGGGGAGGCGGGTGCGGTCCCTGACCGGCGTGGTGCATCAACACGACAGCCTGGACGAGGACCTGACCGCCCGGGAGAACCTCGACGTGTTCGTCCGGCTGACCACCGTGCCACGCCCGGCTCAGCGCGGGGCGGTCGCACGGGCGCTGGACGTCGTCCGGCTCACTCAGCGAGCCGACACCCGCGTGCGCGAGCTCTCCGGCGGCATGCGCCGGCGGCTGCTGCTCGCCCGGGGCATCGTTGCCGCACCCCGGCTGCTGCTGCTGGACGAGCCGACGGTGGGCCTGGACCCGCAGGCCCGGCAGGATCTGTGGGAGATCCTGGACGGGCTGCGCGCCGGTGGTACCACCGTCGTGATGTCCACCCACTACATCGAGGAAGCCGAGCGGCTCGCCGACGAGGTGGCGGTGCTCTTCGCCGGCCAGGTCATCGCCCGGGGCGCACCGACCGCCCTGTTGCAGCAGCACGTCGGCGCGCAGGCCGCCGAGTACCAGGGCGACCGTAGCAGGCGGGCCGCGGTCGAGGCGGCCGCGTCCGTCGCGGGGCAGCCGTACCGCCGGACCGGCCTTTCGGTGTCGCTGCTGCGCGCGGAGCGGATGCCGGAGGGGCTGCGGCGCGAGATCGGCCCACCGGACGTACTGCGACGCACCACCCTGGAGGACGTCTTCGTGGAGCTGACCGGTGAGCTCTTTGGCTGAGAACTCGGTGGCGGTGACGGAGCCGGTCGGCATCGCCCGGATCGAGCGCACGCCGGCCCTGTTGCCGGCACTGCGTGCGGTCTGGCTGCGCGAGCTGCTGCTGTTCCGCCGGTACTGGCCGGCCGTGACCTTCGGCTCGCTGGTCGAGCCGCTCGTCTACCTGGCCGGGTTCGGCATCGGCTTCGGCGCCCTGGTCAGCTCGGTCGACGGCCGTTCCTACCCGCAATTCCTGGGCCTGGGCATGGTCCTCACCTCGGTGCTGTTCTCCTCGGTCTTCACGGGCATGTTCGAGACGTTCAACCGGCGGGCGTTCCAGCGCGTCTACGAGGCGCTGCTGAGCCATCCGGTGGACGCCTGGGAAGTGGTCACCGCCGAGGCGAGCTGGATCGCGGTGAAATCCTGCCTGTACGGCTGCGCGCCGCTGCTGGTGACCGTGGCCCTCGGCCTGCCGGTGCACCCGCAACTGGCGCTGGTGCCGCTGATCGGGCTGGTTGCGGGCTTCGGCTTCGCGTTGGCCGGCATGTGGGTGTCCTGCCTCGTGCCGGCCATCGACTGGCTGCGGCTGATCGTCTCCGGCGTGCTGACCCCGCTCGTGCTCGCGGCGGGAGTGTTCTTCCCGGTCGACAGACTCCAGGGCTGGGCGGGCACGCTGGTGGCGTTGAACCCCGTCTACCACTGCATGCAGCTGATCCGGCACGCGGCCCACGGCGCCGTGCACGCGGCAGACCTCGGACACGGCGCGGTCCTGGTGCTGGGCACGGCGGCGGCCTGGCTGCTGGCGGTGCGTGCGATGGGCCGTCGCCTCATTGACTGAGCTTGTCCTCGAGGGCGGTGCGCACGCAGGCGGCGAGCTCGGCCCGCGCCGGCGTTGCGTGCCGGTAGAGGAAGAAGTGGTCGCCGGCGAAGATGCGCAGGGCGAACCGGGCCGTGGTGAGCCGCTGCCATCCGGCGATCCACGCCGGCTCCGCCATCCGGTCCTCGGTCCCGCCCAGTGCCAGCAGGGGACAGCCCAGCGGGGTGGCCTCGACGGTGTCGGTGTAGTCCGCCAGCAGGCCGAGGTCGGCGCGCATCACCGGCAACAACCGCTCCATGAGTTCCCGGTGCGCCAGCACCTCGGCCGGGGTGCCACCGAGTCGTTCGAGCCAGGAGATGAGCTCGTCCGCCGGGAGGTCGTGGATGTGGTGCCGTGGCGAGCCGGGCGGCCGGCAGCCGGACACGGCCAGGCAGAGCGGGGCGGAGCCGGCCGCGGTGAGGCGACGCGCGGTCTCGTAGGCGATCTGCGCGCCCATGCTGTGCCCGAGCAACACGAAGGGGCGTCCCGGCGGGCGCGTGGCGAGCACCGTGAGCAGCTCGTCGGTGACACGGTCCATCGTGGACAGTGGGTTGTCGAAGAGGCGGGTGCCGCGCCCGGGCAGTTCGACCGGCACGAATACCAGGTCGGGCTGGTCGTCGGCCTTCGACCAGGGCAGGAACACCGAGGCCGATCCGCCGGCGTGGGGCAGGCAGTACACCGGGATCCGTCCCGACCTGGCGAGCGCGGCCGGATCGCGGTGCCAGGGGGTCCATCTCGTGCGGACATCGGACGTGCCGAAGGCCGATTCCAGCACGTCGACGTCCTTCCTCCTGCCGGCTCACCGGGCGGGCGCGGGCCAATGGTAACAGCGTTGCTGATTCATGTACATCAATAATAAATCTTGCGTCGGTCGATCTCTCGCTGTTACGGTTGGGTCGCACAGTTATCGCCGGACAACGCCGTTTGGGCGGGTGCTAACCGGCCTGTGCCGCTTCAAGCCATCGCGGGGGATCTATCCCAATGTGTGGTTTAGTTGGCGCGTTCGCTCTCGACTTGTCCAGCCGGGAGAACGGGGATCTTGTAGGACACGGCGGCGACCTCGTTCGGCAGATGGCCCGAGCGCTGCGGCACCGGGGGCCGGACGGGGACGGGTTCCACCACGACGGCGCGGTGTCGCTGGGCTTCCGGCGACTCGCGATCAACGATCCGCAACACGGCCACCAACCATGGCGGACCGACGACGGTGCGGTGACCGTCGTTTGCAACGGCGAGATATTCAATCACCGGCAACTGCGTGCCGAGCTCGTCCGCCGGGGGCACCGGTTTCGCACCGGATGCGACACCGAGGTGCTCGGCCCGCTGTACCAGGAGTACGGACTCGCCATCACCGACCGGTTGGACGGCCAGTTCGTGTTCGCCGTCCACGACGCCGGCCGGGGCCGGCTGGTGCTGGCCCGCGATCCGGCCGGCATCGTGCCGCTGTTCTACACGGTCGTGGACCGATGCCTGCTGTTCGCCTCCGAGATCAAGGCGTTGCTGCACCACCCGAGGGTGCCCCGCCAGGTCGACCTGGCCGGCCTCGACCAGGCGCTGACCCTGCCCGGGCTGGTCAGCCCGCGGACCATGTTCGCCGGCATCCGGGCGCTACGCCCGGGCGAGCGACTCATCGCCGACAACACCGGGATTCGCCTGGAGCGCTATCGCGACCTGGAGTTCCCGCCCGCTGACAGCCTCGCACCGGTCACCGACGTCGACCGGGAACTGGACCGGTGGGCCGAGCAGGTCGCCCCGGCGCTCAGCGCGGCCGTCGAGGCGCGCGCGCACGCCGACGTCGCGGTCGGGACCTACCTCAGCGGTGGACTCGACTCCAGCCTGATCGCCGCCCTGCTGGGGACCGCCCGGCCGGGTCACCGCTGGCCCAGCTACGCCGTCACGTTTCCCGGCAGCGACTTCGACGAGCGCGGCTTCCAGCGGCTGGTCGCCCAGAAGCTCGGCACCGCGCACCGGGAGGTGCCGGTGTCCGAGCCGGACGTGGCCGCGTGCTTTCGCCGGATGGTCCGGCACTGCGAATCCCCGGTGCGGGAGTCGTACAACGTCTGCTCGCTGCTGCTGTCCGCCGCGGTGCGCGAGAGCGGCGTGCGGGCGGTGCTCACCGGCGAGGGGGCCGACGAACTGTTCGGCGGCTACCGCAGCTACCAGCTTGCCGCGGCCGGCGTCGGCGGCAACCGGCTGGGCGGTCTGGACGCCCACCTCGAGCGCGAGATCAGACAGCGCATGTGGGGTGTGGACATCGGCTACGAGCAGGATCAGCTGCCCGCCGCCGAGTTCCGCCGCGAGCTGTACGCCGAGGACCTGGCGGAAGGGTTCGACGACTTCGCCGTCACCGGCCAGCAGTTGGTCGACCCGGCCGCGCTGGCCGGCCGGCACCCGCTGCACCAGCGGTCCTATCTGGACTTCCACCTCCGACTCGCCGACCACCTCCTGGGCGACCACGGCGACCGGATGGCGCTGGCCAACGGGGTGGAGCTGCGGTTGCCGTTCCTCGCCCCGGCCGTGATCGACCTGGCCACCGCGATGCCACCCGAGCTGCTCGTGGCCCACGGGCGGGAGAAGGCGGTGCTGCGCCGGGTCGCCGCCGGGCTGGTACCGGACGAGGTGGTCCACCGACCCAAGTTCGGGTTTCGCGGTCCGACCAGCAGCGACCTGCTCGCCGCCGGCGTCGACTGGTTCGCCGAGCTGTTGTCGCCCTCGCTGGTGCGCCGGCAGGGGTACTTCAATCCGGCGACGGTGGACGCGTTGGTACGCAGGCAGCGGGAGGGGGGTCCGGCGGTGCACCCGCACCTCGACGTCGACTATCTGATGCTCGTCGCCACCTTCGCCGTCTTCCTGGAGGAGTTCGATCTGCCGTGCCTGGGCTGATCCGGTCGCCGATGAGCCCGGTGGTCACCGACGCGGAGCCACGGCCCGGCGGTGCGCTGCGGCACCCGCTCGTCGGCATCGTCGGCGGCATGGGCCCGTTGGCCTCGGCGGAGTTCCTGCGCGGGCTGTACGCGGGTGGCGACTGGTTCGCCGAGCAGGACAGTCCGCGGATCCTGTTGTACTCCGACCCGGCGGTGGTGGATCGCACGTCGGCCCTCGACCGCGGGGCAGCCGACGAGCTGCGCCGGGCCGTGGAGCTGGCCGTACGCAGGCTGGTCGGTGCCGGGGCGGAGCGGGTGGTGATCGCCTGCGTGACGGCGCACCACGTGTTCGCGGACCTGCCCCCCGAGTTGGCGTGCCGGTGCGTGTCGCTCGTCGACGTCATCCACGACGAGCTGGACCGCGCCTCCGCGCCGCACCTGCTGCTGTGCACCAGCGGTGCGGCCCGAGCGGGCATCTTCTCCCCGGACCGGTTCTCCCCGGACCGGCGACGAGGCGCGGCCGACCGGCTGGTCCGGCTCCGCGCCGCGGATCAGGAGGCTCTGCACCGTGAGATCTACCGGCTCAAGCGCGGCGGTGAGCCACTGGCCGGGCTGGATCTGCTGCACCGGCTCCAGGTGCGCTACGGCGTCAAGGCTTCCGTCGCCGCCTGCACCGAGCTTCACCTGGTCGCCCGCGCGGTCGACGTCATCGGCCTGGCCGGTGAGTTCCCCATGATCGATCCACTGGCGATCGTCGCGAGCAGGATCCGGAGCGCAGAGCTGTGACGTACCCGAATCTCCTCGACCGCTGGGCGTCGCAGGTGCGGCTGCGCGGCCACAATCCGGCACTGGTCACTCCCGATCGGGTGTGGACCTACCGGGAACTGGCCGGGCTCGCCGGTGGGCTGCGCCGGGACCTGGCGGCCGCGCCGGACGGCGCGGTCCTGGTCGCGTGCGAGGACCGGGCCCTGACGACCGCCGCGATCCTGGCCTGTGCCTCACTCGGGCGTGCGTTCGCGCCGGTCGACCGGGGCCAGCCGGCGGCCCGGCTGGCGGCGATGGCGGAGCAGCTGCGACCGGCCGTGGTGCTGAGCGACGGCGCGGGCCCGCCCGCGGGTGCGGCGTCGGTCGCGGGCCCGTCAGGCATCGGGCCGGTGCACCTCACGGCCGAGACGACCGCCGAGGGACCGTGGCCGGCGTCGACCGGCACCGCGCCCGACGCCGGGTACGTCTACTTCACCTCGGGCACCACCGGCCGGCCGAAGGGGATCGCCGGCAGCCTCGCCGCCGTCGCGCACTTCGTGGAGTGGGAGATCGCGGAGTTCGGCGTCGGTCCGCACAGCCGGGTCTCGATGCTCACCTCGCCCGGGTTCGACGCGTTTCTCCGCGACGCGCTGCTGCCGCTGTGCGCCGGTGGCAGCGCGCACGTCCCCGGGGAGGTGCCGGTCGGCGATGGGCTGCTGGACTGGCTGGAGGAGCAGCGGATCAGCGTGCTGCACTGCGTGCCGACGCTGTGGCGGACGATGCGGGCCGCCGCACCGGGTCCGGACCGCCTGCCGCAGCTGCGCGCGGTGCTGCTGGCCGGTGAGGCGGTCCGTCCGTCCGATGTGGAGTGGTGGCACGCCGGTCCAGGCCGCCGGGTGCCCCTGATCAACCTGTACGGCCCGTCCGAGACCACGATGACCAAGGTGTTCCGGCGGCTCACCGCCGAGGACGCCGCCGGGCCCGTGGTGCCGGTCGGCCGGCCGATGCCGGGGGTCGAGGTACGGGTCCTGGTCGCCGGTCGCCCCGTCGTGGACCAGATCGGCGAGGTGGAGATCAAGACCCCGTTCCGGCTCGGCGGCTACCTCGACGGGTACACCGGCGGCTTCGCCGGCCCGTACCGGTACCGCACCGGCGACCTGGGCCGGCTGCGGCCCGGCGGCGACCTGGAGATCCTGGGCCGGCGGGACCAGCAGGTGAAGGTCAACGGCGTCCGGGTCGAGCTCGGCGAGGTGGAGGACGTGCTGCGCCGGCACCCCGCGGTGACCGACGTGTGCGCGGCCCTGGTCGAGGAGGCCGGCTCCGACCCGCTGCTGTGCGCCTACGTGGTCGCCGGCGAGGTCGGCGAGGAGACGCTCCGCTCGCACGCGGCGGCCGCTCTGCCGCAGGCACACCGTCCCGCCCTGTACGTGCGGCTGGCCGCCCTGCCCCGCACCCTCAGCGGCAAGGTCGACCGACGCCGGCTGCCGTCGCCGGCGGCGGCCCGTGCCGCGGACCGGACCCACGAGCCGAACGCGGGACTCGAGGCCGAGATCGCCGCGATCTGGGTCGAGCTGCTGGGGTTGCCCTCGGTCGGCCGGCGGGACGACTTCGCGCTGCTCGGCGGGGACTCGCTGCGCACGGCGCGGCTGCTGGACCGGATGCGCGCCCGCTTCGGGGTGGACGTGCCGTTGCGCGTCTTCGTCACCGACCCGACCGTGGCCGGCCTGGCGACGGCGGTGGCCGCCGCCCCCGGCGCGGCGCAGCACCCGCCGGACGGTGCCGGGTACCCGCCCGGCGACACCGGTCGCGACGCGACAGGACGGCGCTGATGGGCGCGGCACGCATCCCGGCCCGCGCCGACCGCGCCATCGCCCCGCTGTCGTTCGCGCAGAGCGCCATCTGGCGGGCGGAGCAGCTGCTGCCGGACACCGCACTGCACAACGAGACCGCCGCGTACCGCATCGACGGCCCGCTGGACGTCGCCGCCCTGCAACGCGCGCTGTCGTACCTGACCGGCCGGTACGAGATGATGCGGTGCGCCGTGGCCACCGGCGCCGACGGGGAGCCACGCCAGCACTTCGCCGAGCGGGTCACGCCCGCGGTACACCGCGCCGAGCTCGACGGCGCATCCGACGAGCAGCTGTCCCGGGCGCTGCGCCGGGCGGCCGCCACCGCGTTCGACCTCAGCCGGCCACCGCTGGTGCGCACCCACGTGTTCCGGCTCGCGCCGCGGCGGCACGTGGTCCTCTTCGTGGCACACCACTTCGTGGTCGACGCGTGGGCCTTCCGGATCTTCCTGCACGGCCTGGCCGACCGGTACGCCGTCGAGACCGGGCGCGCCGGCACCACCCCGACCACCCCGCCGGGCGGCGACTCCAGCGACTTCAGCGACTACGCGGCCTGGCAGCGCGGTCTGCCCGAGCCCGACGAGACCCACTGGGCCTACTGGCGCGAGCGGCTGGACGGGGACCTGCCCGTGCTCTCCCTGCCGCACGAGAGCGCCGACGCACCGGCCGAGTCGCCGGCCGCCCGGTACGTGCGGGGGGACGTGCGGCAGGCGACCCTGCCGAGGGCGCTGGTGGCCGAGCTGACCGCGCTGGGCCGCACCGAGCTGGCGACCCTGCCCGCGGTCGTGCTGACCGGGTTCGCCGCGGTCCTGTCCCGCTACGCCGGCCAGGACGATCTGGTCGTCGGGGTACCGGCCGCCGTGCGTGGCCGGCCCGAACTGGCCGGCACCATCGGGCCGCTGCTGAACCTCGTGGCGCACCGCGTGGACCTCACCGGGACGCCGACGTTCCGGGAGGCGCTGCGCCGGGTGCGCGACCGGCTGCGCGCCGACCTGCGGCGCCGGGACGTCCCGTTCGATCTGCTGGTCGAACGCATCGGTTCCGGCAGCGGGCGCACCCCGCTGTTCCAGACGATGTACGCGTTCCACAGCGGGCCGCCCGCCGCGCTGACCCTGCCCGGCACGGCCAGCGCGCCGGTGCCGGTGCACAGCGGCACCGCCAAGTACGACGTCTCGCTGTTCGCCGGCCCCGCCGCCGACGGTGGGCTCCACCTGCGGCTGGAGTACCGAACCGCGCTGCTCGCCCCGCAGACGGCCGAGGCACTGCTCGGCGCGCTCGCCCGCCTGCTCACCGTGGCGGTCGCCGACCCGCACCGGCCGCTGGCCGACGTCGACCTCCTCGGTCCGGCCGGCCGCCACCAGCTTCTGGTCGACTTCAACCGGGCGGGCACCGAGCCGCCGCCGGCCCCCACGGTTCCCGGCGCGCTGCGCGCACTGGCCGCCGCGGACGGCGCCGCGCCGGCCGTGACCTGCGGTGGTACGACCCTCACCCGGGCCGGGCTCGGCGAGCTCGCCGACCGGGTGGCAGGGCGGCTGGCCGGCCGCTTCGCGGTGCGGCCCGGCGACCGGATCGCGGTACTCGTGCGCCGTGACGCCCGGCTGGTGGCCCTGATCCTCGGCGTCTGGCGCGCCGGGGCGGTGCTGGTGCCCCTGGACGAGGCGCTGCCGGCCGGGCGCCGGGAGCAGATCATCGGGGACAGCGGTCCCTGCCTGACGGTCACCGACGCCGCGCCGGCCGCCGACGCCGCGACCGTCCCGGTCGTCGCGCTCGACGCGCTCACCGCGGACGACGGCTCCGATCCGGGGCCGGTCCCCTTCCCTGACGGCCCGGCCGCGCACGCCCTCGCGTATCTGATGTACACCTCCGGCTCCACCGGAGCGCCCAAGGGCGTTGCGGTGCGGCACGACGGCGTGCTGAACGTGCTGTCCAGCGTCGCGGACGAGCCGGGTCTCACGCGCGACGACGTGCTGGTCGCGGTCACGTCGATCACGTTCGACATCTCGATCCTGGAGCTGTTCGCGCCGCTGGTCGCCGGCGGCCGGGTGGTCGTGGGTCCGGACGGCGTGGGCCGCGACCCGGTCGCGCTGGGCCGGCTGCTGCACGACAGCGGGGCGAGCGTCATGCAGGCGACCCCGTCGCTGTGGCGCGGGCTGCTCGACGGTGGCTGGGCGGGCCGGCCCGGGCTGCGCGCCTTCTGCGGCGGGGAGGCGCTCGAGCCGGAACTCGCCCGTCGGCTGCTGGCCCGCTGCGCGCAGGTGTGGAACCTCTACGGCCCCACCGAGACGACGATCTGGTCGACGGCCGGGCGGATCCACCCGGACGAGCCGGTCACGGTCGGCCGGCCTGTTGCCCGCACCGTCTGCTACATCCTCGGCCGCGGGGACCGGCTGGTGCCGCGCGGCGCCGTCGGCGAGCTGGTGATCGGCGGTGCCGGGGTGACCGCCGGGTACTGGCGCCGTCCCGAGCTGACCGCCGCGGCATTCGTCGCCGACCCGGTCGACCCCGCCGGCGGAACCGTCTATCGCACCGGTGACCTCGCACGTCACCTGCCCGACGGCCGGCTGGTCATCCTCGGCCGGCGGGATCAACAGGTGAAGATCAACGGGCACCGGGTGGAGCTCGGCGAGATCGAGGCGGCCCTGCTGGCCCATCCGGCGGTGCGCCAGGCGGCGGTGCTCCTCGACCGGGCACCCGACCGGCCGCGGCTGGTCGCCTTCGTCGTGCCGAGCCCCGACGCAACCGACGACCCGGCGTTCGCCGCGACCCTCCGGCGGCACCTCGCCGAGCGGCTCGCCGCCGCGGTCGTGCCACCGCTCATCGTCTGCCGGCCCGAGCTGCCGCTCAACGTCAGCGGCAAGGTGGACCGGCCGGCCCTGGCCCGCATCGCGGCCGAACTGGGCCCCGGAACCGGGCGGATGCCGCCCGTGACGGCCGCCGAGAACGCGGTCGCGGCGATCTGGGCGTCGGTCCTCGGCGCCCCGGTGGAGCGGGTCGGCAGTACCGACGACTTCCTGGCCGCCGGCGGCAACTCGATCGCGGCCACCCGGCTGCTCGCGCAGGTGGAGGCCGCTCTCGGCCGGGCGCCGTCGTTGGCGGAGTTCTACCGGGAGCCGACGGTGGCCGCGCTCGCCCGGGCGTTGCCCGAACCACCGCCGGCCACCCCGCTCCCACCGCCGCTATCCGGCGGGCAACCCGCCCCCGCCGCCGAGTCCGCGCGTGCCGGCACGGTCCCGCTCACCGACCAGCAGCGACAGTTCTGGCTGCTGCACCGCCTGGCCCCCGAATCCGCCGCCTACCACCTCGCCGCCCGGGTCGAGATCGACGGTCCGCTCGACCCGGCCGCCCTGGCCGACGCGTTCGCCCAGCTGGGCCGCCGCCACCCCGTGCTGACCGCCCGGTGCGAGCTGGCCGGCAGCGAGCCGCTGCTGGTCTGCCAGCCGGACGTGCCCATCGGGCTGGAACTGCTCGACCTGCGTGGCGTCGCGCCGGCCGAGCGGCCCGGTCGGCTCGCCGCACAGGTTGGCGACGCCGCGACCCGGCCGTTCGACCTCGATCACGGGCCGCTGCTGCGCGCGGTGCTGGTGCGGGAGACGCAACGGCGGTGCACGCTGCTGCTCGCGGCGCACCACATCGCGGTCGACGGCTGGTCGGTCCACGTCGCGGCCCGGGAACTGGCCCGGCTGTACGACGCCGCAGGCGGCGGGTCCAGCAGGCCAGGTCCGCTCGCGCCACCCCGGTTGGACTTCGTCGAGTACGCCGCCGACCCGGCCCGTGCCGCGGCCGCCCGGGCGGACCTGGCCTACTGGACCCGCCGGCTTGATGGGTACTCCGGCACGCTCAATCTGCCCGTCGACCCCGCGACCGGCCCGCGCGGGCGGTCCGATGCCGGACGGACCCTGCCGGTGAACGTCGGTCCCGAGCGCACCGTCCGGCTGCGCGAGGTGGCCGCCCGCCTGCGCGTCACCCCGTTCACCGTACTGCTGAGTGTCTTCGCCGCGCTGCTCGGCCGGTACGCGGGCACCGACGACGTGGTGGTCGGGGTGCCCGCCGCCAACCGCGGCCGGCCGGGCACCGACGAGGTCGTCGGGTTGCTCATGAACACCCTGCCGGTACGCGTCGGGTTCACGGATACGGAGACCTTCGCGCAGCTCGCCGCCCGGGTCGCCGGGCTGGTCGCCGCCGACCTCGGCCACGCGCTGGTGCCGTTCGACCGCCTGGTCGCCGAGCTCAACCTCGACCGCGACCTGACCCGGCCCACCCTCGCCCAGGCGATGCTGGTCTTCCAGCCCGCGCCGCCGCAGTCCCTGCGGTTCGGCGACGCGGTCGGCACGCTGCGCCCGGTCGACACCGGCACCGCGAAGTACGAGCTGACCCTCGCCCTCGACGAGCACCCCGACCGGCTCGCCGGGCGCCTCGAGTACGCCGCCGGGCGGTTCGACGCCGCCCTCGCCGAGCGGTTCCTGGCCCACTTCGACCGGTTGCTCGCCGCGGCCCTGGCCGATCCGAACGCCTCGCTCGACCCGGTCGACCTCGGCGGCGACCCGGTGCCGTCGCCGGCACCCGCGGCGCCGCCGGGCCTGATCCGGGACCGGGCGGGGACCGTTCTCACGGCGTTGCGGCACGGGTTAACCGACCCGGACCGCCCCGCGATCCGGTACGGCACCACGGTGGTCCGCTACGGGGAACTCGACCGGTGGAGCGACCGGATCGCCGCCGCGGTGATCCGCGCGGCCCAGCCGGCTGAGCTAGCCGGACAGCTCACCGGCCGGTTCGTGTCGGTGCTGCTGCCGACCGGCCCGGAGCAGACCGCGGCGATCATCGGCATCGCCAAGGCCGGCGCCGCGTTCGCCGTGCTCGACCCGGCCGACCCCGAAGCGCGGCTGGACGCGCTGCTGCGCGACGCCGAACCGGTGTGCGTGCTCGCCACCGAACCGGCACTGTCCCGCCACCCGCGGCTGTGGGACCCGAGCGCCAACCGGTTCGGGGGAGTACCGGTGCTCCCGCTGCCCACCGACGACGGGGTGCCGGCGCCCGACCCGGCGCCGGTCCGCGCCGCCGATCCGCTCTGCCTCGTGTACACGTCCGGCTCGACCGGGCTGCCCAAGGGCATCGTGCTGTCCCACGCGTCCTTCGCGCAGTTCGCCCGCTGGCAGGCGGAGCGCTTCGGCATCGGCGCGGACAGCCGGGTGGCGCAGTGGGCACCGTTCACCTACGACGCCGCGTACACCGAGGTGTTCGCCGCGCTGACCGCGGGCGCGACGCTGTGCGTGCCGCCGGTGGAACAGCGCCGCGACCCGGTCGCCATGGTGGAGTGGCTTCGGGCCGAGGGGATCACCCAGCTGCAGACCGTGCCCGCCTTCTTCGCGCTGATCACCGACGTGCTGGACGCCACCGGCACCCACCTGCCCGAACTGGCGCACGTCCTGCTCGCCGGCGAGGTCCTGCCGGTGTCGCTGACGCACCGCTGGGCCGACCGCTCGCGCGGGCCCCGGCTGCACAACCTCTACGGACCCACCGAATGCATCCTGGCCAGCCACCGGCAGATCGCGCCGGGTGAGCGGTTCACCCGGTCGGTGCCGATCGGGGTACCGATTCCCGGCCGGCAGGCGCTCGTGCTCGACCACCGGGGCCGGCCCTGCCCCGTCGGGGTCACCGGCGAGATCCACCTCCGCAGCGACCTGCTCGCCGGCTCCTACCACCGGCGGCAGGCGGAGACCGAGCGGGCCTACCGGCCCGACCCCTGGCAGCGCGATGGCCGGCTGTACCGCACCGGCGACCTGGGCCGGTACCTGCCGAGCGGAGAACTGGACTTCGTCGGGCGGACCGACAGCCAGGTCAAGATCCGGGGCAACCGGGTGGAGCTGGGCGCCATCGAGGCGTTGCTGGAGGCCCACCCGCTGGTCGTCGAGGCCGCCGCCGCGGTGCACGGCGACCTCGAGCCGCGCCTGGTCGGCTACGCCGTGGCCGCCGCCGGTGTCACCGGGGCCCAGCTGCGCGAGCACCTGGCCGCCCAGCTTCCGGCCGCAGCCGTGCCGGAGACGGTCGTCCTGCTCGACGCGATGCCGCGCACGGGCACCAACAAGCGGGACCGAAGCCGGCTGCCGGTGCCCGACGGCGGCGGGCCACCGGCGGACGCGCCCCCCGGCGACGGCCTGGAGCGGCTCGTGGCCGACGTCTGGCAGGTGGTGCTCGACGGCCGCACCGTCGGCCGGCACACGAACTTCTTCGACGCCGGCGGCGACTCGTTGCGCGCCGCCAGGCTGCAGGTCCTGCTGACCGCCCGACTGCGGCGGCAGGTCCGGCTGGTCGACATCTTCGCCCGGCCCACCGTCGCGGAATTCGCCGCCGGCCTCGACGCCGTGGCCGGCACCTCCGATGCCCCGCCGGCCGATGCCCCCCACCCCGACGACCCCGGGCGCGGATCACGCCGGCGTGCCGCGGTCCGGGCCCAGGCCCGCCGCCGCACCACCGGCTGACCGCCCGGCCGCCGGCCTCGCGCCACCGCTCGGCACAACGACGACAGAAGGAACAGCTATGGACGTGGACAGTGTGCTGGTCCAGCTGCGGGCCGCTTTCGGCGCCGGCGGGCTGGACCGGGTCGAGGAGTGCCTGCGCATCCTGGTCGGCCAGCGAGTACCGACGTACCTGCACGACGAGCAGGAGCCGACCCGACTGTTCTTCCCGGGGATCAGCGCCCTGCCCTGGCACGAGACCGCGAACCTGCCCTGGGTCGCCGAGATCGAGTCCTCCTTCGAACAGATCCGTGCGGAGTTCCTCGCGCTGCGTGCGGAGCAGGCCAGGTTCGCCCCGTACGAGGACCTCTACACGAAGGAACTCGGCTGGCAGGGCTGGGACACCTACCAGCTGTACCGCAACGGCAGCTGGCGGGACGAGGCACGCCGGCGCTGCCCGGCGACGTACGCGGCGGTGGAGCGCACCCCGCACGGGCCGCGCGACGGCATGTTCACCATCCTCAATCCCGGCGTCCACATCACCCCACACACCGGTGGGGTCAACCTGCTGCTCACCGCGCACCTGCCGCTGGTGGTCCCGCCCGGCTGCGCGATCAAGGTCGCCGACGCGGAGCGGACCTGGGAGCCGGGCAACGTGATCCTCTTCGACGACAGCTTCATCCACGAGGCGTGGAACAGGGGCACCGAGCAGCGCGCGGTCCTCCTGTGGGACGTCTGGCACCCGGACCTGACCCCGGTCGAGGTCCAGGCGCTGGGGTTCCTCATGCCCCGGTTCCAGCGCTACCTGATGGCCGTCTGAGCCGGGGGAGGGCACCATGAACGCGCAGCCGGCCGAACAGGAGTACGGCGAGCCGGACAACCGGGTCGCGATCATCGGCATGTCGGGGCGGTTCCCCGGCGCGGACTCGGTCGACGAGCTGTGGGACCTGCTCGCCCGCGGCACCGAGGCGGTGCGCCGGTTCACCCGTGCCGAGCTGCGGGCCGCCGGGGTGCAGGACGAACTCGCCGACGCCGACGGGTATGTGCCCGCCAAAGGTGTACTGGCCGATGTGGCCGGCTTCGACGCCCAGCTGTTCGGCTACAGCGCCCTGGAAGCGGCCGTGATCGACCCGCAGCAGCGGATCTTCCTGGAATGCGCCTGGGCGGCGCTGGAGGACGCCGGCTGCGATCCGGACCGGTTCGCCGGCCCGATCGGGCTGTACGCGGGCGCCATGCTCAGCAGCTACCTGATCAGGAACCTGCTCCCGCGCACCGACCTGCAGGCCAGTCTCGGCGTCCCGATGCTCTTCCAGGCCAACCAGCCCGACCAGCTCACCACCCGGGCGGCGTACAAGCTCAACCTGCGCGGCCCGGTCGTCACCGTGCAGGCGGCCTGCGCCACCTCCCTCGTGGCGGTGCACCTGGCGGCGCAGAGCCTGCTGACCCACGAGTGCGACCTGGCGCTGGCCGGTGGCGTGACGGTGACCGTACCCAGCCACAGCGGGTACCTCCCGATGCGCGGCGGCGTGGAGTCCCCGGACGGGCACTGCCGGCCGTTCGGCGCCGACGCCTCGGGCACCGTGTTCGGCAACGGCGCCGGGGTCGTGGTCCTCAAGCGCCTCGCCGATGCCGTGGCCGACCGCGACCGGATCCACGCGGTCCTGCTCGGGTCCGCGGTCAACAACGACGGAGCCGCCCGGGTCGGCTTCACCGCCCCGGGGGTGAGCGGCCAGTCCGCGGTCATCCGTGAAGCGCTCGCGGTCGCCGGGGTGGCGCCGCGGACGATCGGCTACGTCGAGGCGCACGGCACCGGCACGCCGATCGGCGACCCGATCGAGGTGGCGGCCCTGACCGCCGCCTACCGGTCCGCCGACGGCGACGACGCCCCGCAACCGGCCACCGGCTGGTGCGCGCTCGGCTCGGTGAAGTCGAACCTCGGCCACCTCGACACGGCGGCGGGCATCACCGGCCTGATCAAGGCGGTCCTCGCGCTGCGCAACGGGCAGATCCCGGCGAGCCTGCACGGCCGGCCCGCCAATCCCGCCCTGTCCCTGGACACCAGCCCGTTCTTCGTACCGGACCGGCTGATCGACTGGCCGGTGCGCCGCGGGCCGCGCCGAGCGGCGGTCAGCGCGTTCGGCATCGGCGGCACCAACGCGCACGTCGTGCTGGAGCAGGCCCCGCCCGAGCCGGCCGCCACCGGCGCGCCGGCGTTCCCGGTCGCGCTGCCGCTGTCGGCCCGCACGCCGGCGGCGTTGGACACGCTCACCGAGCGACTCGCCGCTGACCTGGAGGCGCACCCGGACCGGCCACTCGCCGACGTCGCCCGCACGCTGTGCACGGGCCGCCGCCAGCTGCCGCACCGCCGCGTGGTCACCGCCACCGGCACGGCGTCCAGCGCGGCGGCGGCGCTGCGTGGCCGGGCCGCTGCCGACCGGCTGGACGCGCGGGCCGTCGACGGCCATCCGCCGGTGGTGTTCCTGCTGCCCGGCCAGGGTGTGTCGCTGGCCGGCAGCGCGGTGGACCTGCACCGGACCCATCCGGTGTTCCGCGCGGCACTCGAGCACTGCGCCGACCTGCTGCGGTCGCATCTGGACCGGCCGCTGCTGGACGTGCTGCGCCACGGCTCGCCGCAGGAGTGCGCCCGGACCTCGTTCGTGCAGCCCGCCGTGCTCGCGATCAGCTACGCCACGGCGCGGCTGCTGGAACACTGGGGGGTACATCCGGCGGCGCTGCTCGGACACAGCCTCGGCGAGTACTCCGCCGCCGTGCTGGCCGGCGTGCTCCCGCTCCCCGACGCACTGGCACTGGTGGCCGCCCGGGGCCGGCTGCTGGAGGCGACCGCGCCCGGGGGCATGCTCGCCGTCGGCCTCGGCGAGGCGGACGCCCGGGAGGTCGCCGAGGCGCACGGGGTCTCGGTCGCCGCGGTGAACGGTCCCGCCGCCACCGTGCTCTCCGGCCCACCCGCGCAGCTGGACCGGCTCGCGCGGCACCTGACCGAACGCGGCCTGCGCCCGCTGCCGCTGGCGGTCGACCGGGCGTACCACAGCCCGAGCTGCGAGCCGGCCGCCGAGACCTTGACCACCCTGTTCGACGGCCTGCCGTTGCGGGCGCCGGCGATCCCGTTCGTGTGTAACGTCACCGGCGACTGGATCACCGCCGAGCAGGCCACCAGCGCGGCGTACTGGGCGCGGCACCTGTGCGAACCGGTCCGCTTCGCCGACGGGCTGCGCCAGGTCGCCGGCCTCGACGAGCGGGTCGTGCTCGTCGAGAGCGGCCCCGGCAGCGTGCTGACCGACCTGGTCCGCGCGGTCGGCGGCGTCGACCCGGACCGGGTCAGGCTGGCTCCGCCGCCGCTGGCCGGTCGCCACCCACGGTCCGGACCCGACGAGGCCCGCAGCGCGGCGCGCTGCCTCGGCGGCCTGTGGACACACGGGGTGGCGGTGCGGTGGGAACCGGCCGCATCCGAGGCCCGGGTGGCGCGCCTGCCCGGGTACCCGTTCGAGCGGGTCCGGCACTGGATCGAGCCCGGCGCGACCGGATCGCCGGCCGGTGACGTCGACGGCGATCCGGACGAGGCGGTGTACGCCCGGCTCGTCTGGCGCACCCTCCCCGACGCCCTCCCCGACTCCCTCCCGAACGATGCCGGCCGGCCGGACCCGTTCGCCGCCCGCCGGCACACCTGGCTGGTGTTCCTCGACGCGGCCGGGCTGGCGCAGCCGGTGGTCGACCGGCTCACCGCGCGTGGACAGGTGGTCACCACGGTCCGGCCCGGCCCGCAGTACCAGCGGGTGCGCCGCGGCGTGTACGAGCTGGATCCGGCCGACCCGGCCCAGTACAGCAAGCTCCTGAACGACCTGCGGGCCCTGGTGCGCACCCCCACCGCCGTGCTGTACGCCTGGGGGCTGTCCGCCGAGGCGCACGCGGCAGGTGACGCGACCGCGGCCTACTTCGGCCTGATCCGGCTGGTGCGGGCGATGACCGCGACGAGCGTGGTCAACGAGGTACGACTCGGACTGCTCACCGCGGGTGCCTTCCGGGCCACCGCGTCCGACCGGCCGGACCCGGCCTCCGCACTGCTCAGCGGCCCGGCACTGGTGCTGGGGGAGGAGTACCGCAACATCCGGTGCACCCAGGTCGACCTCCCCGCCGACCAGCCGGTCGACGCCGACGCCGCGGAGGACGTGCTGCGCGCCCTGCTGACCGCCGACGCGCCGCTGCTCGCCCTGCGCGGCGGTGCGGTCCTCGCCCGCGCCGTGGAGCGGGTGGACCCACCGGCGGGTGACGCCGGCCACGGCGGCTCCGGCCGGCTGACCCCGGGCGGCACCTACCTGGTCACCGGCGGACTCGGCGGCATCGGCCTGGCGGTGGCCACCGACCTCGCCCGGTCGATCGGGGCACGGCTGGCGCTGCTGAGCCGCCGCGTCGCCCCCGGCCCGGACGACCCCGGGCCGGCTGCGCGGGCACTGCGCGACCTGCGGGCCGCCGGCACCGAGGTGCTGACCGTCCAGGCCGACGTCACTGACGCCGCGGCCGTGCGGCGGGCACTGGACGAAGTCCGGGCCCGCTTCGGCCGGATCGACGGGCTGGTCCACGCCGCCGGCCTGCCCGGTGGGGGATCGGTCGAGCTGCGCACCGACGACGAGATGCGTGCGGTACTCGGCCCGAAGACCGCCGGGCTGCGGCACCTGCTCGACGCGTTGCCGCCGGACGAGGCCGGCGTGGTCGTCCTGTGCTCGTCGCTGGCGACCGTGATCCCGACCTACGGCCAGGCCGACTACGCCGCGGCCAACGCCTACCTGTCGGCGGCGGGGGAGTCGGCCGCCGCCGGCGGGCGGTACGTGCTGGCCGTCGACTGGGACATGTGGGCGGAGGTGGGGATGGCCAGCGCGGCCACGGTCCCGGCGAACCTGCGGGAGCTGCGACGGCGCATGCTCGACGGCGCGCTGAGCACGGGACAGGGGGTACGCGCGCTGCGCGCGGCGTTGGCCGGGCCGCCGGGGCGGGTGGTGCTCGCCCGGCCCGGCGCCCGGGTGGAGGGCGGGCGGCTGCTGCTGGCCGCCGAGCCGCACACCGCCCTGCCGCTCACCGTCGCCGCGCCGCGGCCCGAGCTCGCGACCGCGTTCCTGGCTCCCCGCACCGACGCCGAGGCGCGGGTGTCGCAGATCTACGGCGAGATGCTCGGCCTGGAGCGGGTGGGCGTGCTCGACGACTTCCTCGACCTGGGTGGGCACTCGCTGCTCGCCGCGCAGATCGTCGCCCGGATACGCGCCGAGTTCGAGGTCGACGTGCCGGCCCGGATCTTCTTCGAAGGCGGCCGGGTCGCCGACGTCGCCGCCGAGATCGAGCAGCAAATCCTCGCCGAACTGGAGCGTCATGACTAGTCCCGCAGCACACCAGCGCGGATTCGGCGCTGAGGACCGGGAGGATCGGCTGGCTCGGCTGACCCCCGAACAGCGGGCGGCGTTCGCCGCGCGGATCCGGGGCGGGGCAGGTCAGGCCGCCACCGAGCCGGGCTCCGACGGTCCGCGACCGGGTGAGGCGGGCATCGCGCCGCCGCTGTCGTTCGGCCAGGAACGGCTGTGGTTCCTGGAGCAGTTGCACCCCGGCTCGGGGGCGTTCAACGAGTACGTGGCGCTGCGGCTGGACGGGCCGCTCGACCTCGCCGCGCTGGAGGCCGCGCTGGGCGGACTGACCGAGCGCCATGAGGCGTTGCGCAGCGTCGTGGACCCGGCCGGCGGCACGCCAGGGCTGCGGGTCCTGGAGCGCATCGGACCGGTGCTGCGCGTGGTCGAGCTGTCCGGACAGCCGCTGGAGCAGGCCGATGCGGCCGCCCGCCGGCTGGCCGAGGAGGAGGCCGCCCGCCCGTTCGACCTGACCCGCGGGCCATTGTTCCGGGCGCTGCTGATCCGCATCGCGCACGAGCGGGCGTTGCTCGTGGCGGTCAACCACCACCTGGTCGGTGACGCGTGGTCGCGCGCCGTCCTGGTCGACGAGCTGGCGGCGCGCTACCGGGCGCACCGCACCGCCGAGGCGCCGCCGGCGCCACCGGCCGTCCGGTACGCGGACTGGGCGGCCTGGCAGCGCCGGGTCCTCACCGATGCGGCGCTGGCCGGGGACCTCGCCTACTGGCGCGACCGGCTCGCCGGCGCGCCGCAGCTGCTCGACCTGGCCACCGACCGGCCGCGACCGGCCGTGCCCAGCCACCGCGGTGGCCGGGTGCACTTCGCGCTCGACGCCGGCCTGACCACCGCGATCGACGAGCTGGCACGGGCCGAGCGGGCCAGCTCGTTCATGGTGACGCTCGCGGCCTGGCAGGCCGTCCTGGCCCGGCACTGCGGGCAGGAGGACATCGTGGTGGGTGTTCCCGTCGCGGGACGCGACCGCCCCGAGGTGGAGGCCCTGGTCGGCATGTTCGTCAACAGCCTGCCACTGCGCACCGATCTCGGCGGTGACCCCACCTTCGCCGAGGTCCTCGGGCGGGTGCGCAGCACCGCCCTGGAGGCGTTCGGCCACGCCCGGGTGCCGTTCGAACGGCTGGTCCGGGAACTGCGGCCCGAGCGCGACACGAGTCACGCGCCGCTCTACCAGGTCCAGTTCGGCTACCGCAACGTGCCCGGCGGCGAGGTCGACCTGCCCGGACTGGCCATCACCCACGTCGACGTGGACAACGGGCTGTGCCGGCTCGACCTGAGCATCGAACTGGCCCGCGACGGCACCGGCACGGCAGGGGTGTGCGAGTACAGCCGCGACCTGTTCGAGGAGGCGAGCATACGCACGCTCGTCGACGTGTTCGTCCGGGTCCTGCGTGAGGGCACCACCGATCCGGGCCGGCGGTTGTCGTCGCTGCTGGCGCTCACCGATGGCGAGGCCGCGCAGCTGGCCCCCGCCGAGCTGGGGGAACCGCTGCCCGACGGGGGCGAGGACGTGGTGGCCGCGTTCGCCCGCGCGGCGCGCGAGCGCCCCGAGGCGCCTGCCCTGGTCACCGTCACCGGCGCGGAGCTCACATACCGGCAGCTGGCCGAGCGCTCGGACCAGGTGCTGGCGGCCCTGCGCGCCGCCGGGGTACGCCCCGGCGACAGAGTGGGGCTGTGCCTGCGCCGCGAGGCGGACCTGCCCGCGGCGATGCTGGCGATCCTGCGCTGCGGCGCCGCCTACCTTCCCCTCGACCCCGACTACCCGCCGGCCCGGCTGGCCTACGTGGTCGCGGACGCCGCCCCCGCGGTGGTGCTCGTGCACACCCCGACCCGTGGCCGGGCTCCCGCCGGATGCCGGCTGATCGACCTGGACCGCGATCTCGGCCCGGCCGGTGCGGACCGGCCGGCCGACGCGGTGACGGATCCGCAGGCCCCGGCGTACGTCATCCACACCTCCGGTTCCACCGGCCGGCCGAAGGGCGTGGTGGTCCGCCACCGCAACCTCACCGCCTTCCTGGCGGCGATGGACCGCGTGGTACGCACCGACGGGCCGGTCTGCTGGCTCGCGGTCACCAGCGTCTCCTTCGACATCTCGGTGCTGGAGCTGCTGTGGACCCTCAGCCGGGGCCACCGGGTGGTGCTCGCCCCGGACGGCGAGCCCGCCGCCGCTGCCGCGGTCGACTTCAGCCTGTTCTACTTCGCCAGCGACGCCGGCGCTGCCACCCCCGGCCCGGACCGGTACCGGTTGCTGATGGAGGGGGCCCGCTTCGCCGACGCGGCCGGGTTCGCCGCGGTGTGGCTGCCCGAGCGGCACTTCCACGCCTTCGGTGGCCCGTTCCCGGCACCGGCCGTCCTGGCCGCCGCCGTCGCGCAGGTCACCCGCCGGGTCGGTATCCGCGCCGGCAGCGTCGTGCTGCCGCTGCACCATCCGGTCCGGGTCGCCGAGGACTGGGCGGTGGTGGACAACCTCTCCGGCGGTCGCGTCGGCCTGTCGTTCGCGTCCGGATGGCACGTCGACGACTTCGTCCTCGCCCCGGACGCCTACACCGACCGCCAGCGACGCACCGTCGCCGGCATCGACCAGGTGCGCCGGCTGTGGCGGGGCGAGGCGCTGGAACTGGCCGGCCCGGACGGCGAACCGGTGCGGGTCGGTGTGCTGCCCCGGCCGGTACAGTCCGAGCTGCCCTTCTGGCTGACCTCCTCCGGCAACGTGGAGACCTGCCGTCGCGCCGGGGAGATCGGTGCCCGGCTGTTGACCCACCTGCTGGGGCAGAGCGTCGACGAGCTCGGCGAGCGGATCCGGGTCTACCGGGACGCCTGGGCGGCCGCCGGCCATCCCGGTGAGCCGCACGTCACGCTCATGGTGCACGCGTTCCTGGGTACCGACGACGCCGAGGTACGCGACCGGGCGTGGCAGCCGTTCCGGGAGTACCTGCGCTCGTCGGTGGGGCTCATCGAGAACATGGCCCGGCGGCTCGGTGTCGATGTGCGGGCGGCCGGCTTCACCCCGCAGGACGAGGAGGCGCTGCTGGACCACGCGTGCAGCCGCTACCTGCACGACGCCTCGCTGATCGGGACGGTCGAGGACCGGCTGCCGTTGGTGCTGCGGCTGTCCGCGGCCGGCGTGGACGAGATCGCCTGCCTGGTCGACTTCGGGGTGCCCGTGGACGCCGCGGTCGCCGGGCTGCCTCGCCTCGGCGCGCTGCGGGCCGGCGCGGGCGCGGGTGGCGGCACCGGCACACCGCAACGCCCGGCCGCACTGACCGCGCTGATCCGCCGGTACGGGGTCACGCACCTGCAGTGCACCCCCTCGCTGGCCCGGTCCCTGCTGGCCGAGCCGGATCCGGGCGCGCTGCGCCGGCTGCGCCAGCTGCTGCTCGGCGGCGAGCCCCTCGACCGGGACCTGGTCCAGCGGCTCGCCCCGCACCTGTCGGGCTCGTTGCACAACATGTACGGGCCGACGGAGACCACGGTGTGGTCGACCGCCGACGTGGTGGACTACGCCGGGGTCTCCGCCGCCGGCCCGGTCACCATCGGCCGCCCGATCGCCGGTACCAGCCTGCGGGTGCTCGACCCGCACGGCCGCCGGGTGCCGCTCGGCGTCCCCGGCGAGCTGTACATCGGCGGAGCCGGGGTGGCCGCCGGGTACCTCGGCCGGCCCGAGCTGACCGCCGAGCGGTTCGTCGCCGACCCGCACGATCCCGCCGTGGTCCGCTACCGGACCGGTGACATCGTGCGCGTGCGTCGCGACGGCCGGCTGGAGTACCTGTCCCGCAACGATCACCAGGTCAAGATCCGCGGGTTTCGGGTGGAGACCGGCGAGGTCGAGGCCGCGCTGGCCGGCCTGCCCGGCGTTGCGCAGTGCGTGGTCGTACCGCACGGACTGGGCACCGAGCGGGCCGGGCTGGCCGCCTACCTGGTGGCCGAGTCGCCGCAGCGGCCGCCGACCCCGCAGGAGCTGCGCACCGGGCTCGCCGTGCACCTGCCCGCCTACCTCATCCCGTCGCGGTTCATCGTGCTGGACGCCCTGCCGCTGACCGCCAACGGCAAGCTCGACCGGGCGGCACTGCCGGAGCCGGCGGCCGTGGCCGAATCCGGCACCGCGTTCGTGCCCCCGGCCACCCCCACCGAGGAGCGCATCTGCGCCATCTGGCGCGACGTCCTGCAGGCCGACCGGGTCGGTACCGCCGACGACTTCTTCCTCCTCGGCGGTCACTCACTGCTGGCCACCCAGGTGGTCGCGGCGCTGCGCCAGCAGTTCGGCGTCCAGGTGCCGCTGCGGACGTTGTTCAGCACGCCGACGGTTGCCGCGCTCGCCGCGGCGGTGGACGAGCTGCGGGCCGAGCCGGGCGTCCCGGGCGACACCGCCGCCCCGGCCGATGGCGCCGGCCGCCCGGGCCCGGCGCCGCAGGAGCTCCCCCTGCGCCCCGACCCCGGCAACCGGCACGAGCCGTTCCCGCTCACCGACGTGCAGCGGGCGTACTGGATCGGCCGAAGCGGGGCGGTCGGCGGCGACGTCTCCTGCCACCTGTACCTCGAACTCGACGCGCCGCGGATCGATTTGCCCCGGCTCGCCGAGGCGTGGCGGGCGCTGATCCGCCGGCACGACGCGCTGCGCCTGGTCGTCGACGGCGACGGCCGGCAGCGGATCCTCCCCGAGGTGCCGAGCTACGAGGTCGCGGTCACCGACCTGCACGACCTGCCCGCCGACGAGCGCGAGCAGCGGCTGCAGGCGCTGCGCGAGCGCATGTCGCACCAGGTGCTGCCGGCCGACCGGTGGCCGCTGTTCGAGCTGCGGGCCACCCGGATCGACGCCACGGACACCCGCCTGCACCTGAGCATCGACACCCTCATCGCGGACGGCGGCAGCGTGCGGCACCTGCTGCAAGAGCTGCTCGCGGTGTACCAGGGCACGCTCGACCCGCGCCCACTGGCCCTGTCCTTCCGCGACTACGTGCTCGCCGAGCAGGCCGGCCGGCGCGGGCGGCGGTACGAGCGGGACCTCGCCTACTGGCGGGACCGGCTGGACAGCCTGCCGCCGGCACCGGCGTTGCCGCTCGCCCGGCGCGCGCAGGACCTGCGACGGACTCGGTTCCACCGCCGCGAGGCATTCCTGCCCGAGCCGGCCTGGACCGCGCTGAAGGCCCGCGCGGCGGCCGCCCGGGTGACGCCGTCGGCGCTGGCGCTGACCGCCTACACCACCGTGCTGGGTACCTGGTCCGCCAACGACCGGTTCACCGTCAACCTGACCCTGTTCAACCGCAACGGCGACCATCCGGAACTGCCTGAGCTGGTGGGCGACTTCACCGCGCTGACCCTGTTCGAGGTCGCCGACGCGGCCGGCGGCAGCTTCCTCGACCGTGCCCGCGCCGTGCAGCGCCAGCTGTGGGAAGACCTGGAGCACCGCACGGTCGGCGGCGTGTGGGTGGCCGGCGAGCTGGCCCGGCGCCGGGGCGTCGAGAACTCCGCGATGCCGGTGGTCTTCACCAGCGAGCTCGGGGCCGCCGCCGACGGCGCCGGCGACGTGCTGGGGCAGCTCGGCGCGCGGGTGGCCCACACCATCACCCAGACGCCGCAGGTGTGGCTCGACCACCAGATCGCCGAGGACGCCGGCCGGCTGCGCCTCACCTGGGACAGCGTCGACGCGCTGTTCCCGCCGGGGCTGCTCGACGACATGTTCGGCAGCTACACGGCGCTGCTGTCGAGGCTGGCCACCGACCCCCGGGCCTGGCACAGCACCGACCTGGAGCTGCTGCCGCCCACCCAGGTCGATGCGTACGAGCAGTTCAACGACACCGCCGGACCGGTACCGCGGGGGCTGCTGCACGAACCGTTCCTCGCCCGGGCCGCGGACGACCCTGCACGGCTCGCGGTGGTGTCCGCCACCGGCACCGTGACCTACGTGGAGCTGGCCGCCGCGTCGGCTCAGGTGGCCCGCGCGCTGCGCGGGCTCGGGGCGGGACCCGGGGACGTCGTCGGCGTGCTCGCCAACCGGGGGTGGGAGCAGGTCGCCGCGGTGCTCGGCATTCTCCGGGCCGGCGCGGCCTACCTGCCGCTGGACAGCCAGGCGCCGCCGGCGCGGGCGGCGCGGTCGCTGGGCCACGCCGGAGCCGTGGCGGTGGTGGTGCCACCGGACCTCGAGCCGGACGGGCGGCTGCCCGACGGGCTCCCGGTGGTGCGGTTCGCCGACGCGCTCACGGCGCCCGGCACGCCGTTGCCCGAGCCGCCGGGCACCGCTGCCGACGCCCTGGCGTATGTCGTCTACACCTCCGGCTCCACCGGCGAGCCCAAGGGAGTGATGATCGACCACCGGGGCGCGCTCAACACCGTGGCCGACGTCAACGAGCGGTACGGGCTGGGCCCGCGGGACCGCGTCTTCGGGCTGTCCGCCCTCGGCTTCGACCTGTCGGTGTGGGACATCTTCGGCACCCTGGCCGCCGGCGCCACGCTGGTGCTCGCCGGGCCGGGCGAGGAGCGCGACCCGGCATGCTGGCGCCGGTTGCTCGACGAGCACGGCGTCACCGTCTGGAACTCCGTGCCCGCGTTGATGGAGATGCTGCTGACCTACGTCGATGGCAATCCGGCCGGCTGGCTGGAGCGGCTGCGGCTGGTGCTGCTCAGCGGCGACTGGATCCCGGTCGCGATGCCCGGCGCGATCCGCGCCGCGGCCCCGGGGGCCGAGGTGATCAGCCTCGGCGGTGCCACCGAGGCGTCGATCTGGTCCGTGCTGCACCCGGTGCGGCACGTCGATCCGGACCGGCGAAGCATCCCGTACGGGCGGCCGATGCGCAACCAGCGCATGTACGTCCTCGACGCCCAGCTGCGGCGCCGGCCGTGGTGGGTGCCCGGGCAGCTGTACATCGGCGGCCTGGGCGTCGCGACGGGCTACCGCAACGCACCGGAGCTGACCGACCGGGCCTTCTTCGTGCATCCCGGCACCGGCGAGCGGCTTTACCGCACCGGCGACCTTGCCCGGCTGCTGCCCGACGGCGACCTGGAGTTCCTCGGCCGCGAGGACTCCCAGGTCAAGATCCGCGGCATGCGCATCGAGCTGGGCGAGATCGAGGCGGCCCTGGTCCGGCAGGAGGGCGTGCGGGAGGCGGTGGCCGTGGTCGAGGGGGCCGGCCTGTCCGCCCGGCTGGTCGCCTACGTGGTGCCGGACCGGCCGGCCGAGCCGGCGCCCCGGGCGGCCGCCGCGCTCGACGGCGACCGGCTGCGGACCCTGGACCTGCGGCTGCGGCAACCGGCCCGGCGCACGGACCTCGCCCCGGGCGGAGCGCTCGAGCTGGCCGCGATCGCCGCCGGCGCGCCGGCGGGCACCACGCCACGCGGGCGCACCGCGACCGCGTTCGGGGCGGCCCCGGTCGCCGCGGCCGAGCTGGCGGCGCTGCTGACCGTGCTGACCCGGCAGGACCACGACGGAATTCCCCGCTACGCCTACGGCTCCGCCGGCGGCCTGTACCCGGTGCAGACCTACCTGGCGACGGCCCCCGGCCGGGTTTCCGGGGTGGCGGCGGGCACCTACTACCTCGACCCGTCGGACGCCACGCTTGTCCCGCTGGGCGGCGACCCGGCGGCGGGCACCTACTACCTCGACCCGTCGGACGCCACGCTTGTCCCGCTGGGCGGCGACCCGGCGGCGGGCAGCCCGCTGGACCCGCGGCTGTACGACGAGGCGAACCGGGCGCTGGTGAACGGCTGCGGGTTCGCCGTCTTCCTGGTCGCCCGGAACTCGGTCATCGAACCGGTCTACGGCGACCTGGCGCAACGGTTCTGCCTGATCGAGGCGGGCACCATGGCGCAGCTGCTGCGCCAGCGCGCGGCCGAGCTCGGCCTGGCCCTGTGCCCCGTGGGTGACGTCTACGCCCCGCCGCTGCGCGAGGCGTTCCGGTTGGAGCAGGACCAGCCGGTGTTGTACACCCTGCTTGGCGGCGCGCCGGCCGACCCGCAGCGCGGCACCGAGCGGCTGCCCGACACCCTGCGCGGCAGCCTGGCCGAGCGGTTGCCCGCCTATCTGGTGCCGCAGCAGATCCGGGTGGTCGCCGCGCTGCCGCTGTCCTCGAACGGCAAGGTCGACCGCAACGCGTTGCTGCGCCGGGCGCAGGCTGGGACGGAAGCGGCAGAGCGGCCGGTGGACAGCACGCCTCGGCCCACGGTGGAACTGTCCACAGTGGAACGGCCCACGGTGGAGCGGCTGACGGCGCTGTGGCGCGAGGTGATGGAAGGGGTCGACGTCGACGTCGACGCGAACTTCTTCGAAGCCGGCGCCAACTCCATCCACCTGGTCCGCGCCCAGCGGCGTATCGCCGACGAGTTCGACCGGGAACTGCCGGTGGTCGAGCTGTTCGCCCGCCCGACGATCCGGGACCTGGCCGAGCTGCTCGACGCGGCACCCGCCTCCCCGGATGTCGCGGGCCGCGAGGCCGCGTCCCCGCAGGCCGCCGCCGCGGACGCCGGGGAGGGCGCCAGAGCCGGCCGGCACGCCCACCACGGCCGCCGCCGCGCCGCCCGCGGGGACGCCTCCGGGCCGGTCGAATGACGTCGCCGTCCGGACCACGAGGGAGCCTGCGATGAGCACCGATCCGCCGGCGGTGGCCCCGCCGGACGCCGTCGCGATCGTCGGACTCGCCTGCCGGTTCCCCGGTGCGCCCGACGCGGCCACGTTCTGGCGCAACCTGGTCGCCGGCCGCGAGGGCATCACCGTGCGCACCCGGGCCGAGCTGGCGGCCCTCGGGGTAGCGGCGGACCGGCTCGCCGATCCCCGGTTCGTACCGGCCGGCGGCGTGCTCGACGGACTGGACCTGTTCGACGCCGAGTACTTCGGCATCCCGCCCCGCGACGCCGCGCTGATGGACCCGCAGCACCGGGTGTTCCTGGAGTGCGCGGTCACGGCCCTGGAGGACGCCGGACAGGTCCCCGGACGGGTGAGCGGCGACGTCGGCGTCTACGCGGCCGCGGGATTCAACTCCTATCTGACCCACCGGGTGCTGCCACACGCCGCGCAGCTCGGCGACCTGGCCGACATGCAGTGGCTCGCCGCCGGTGACAAGGACTACCTGGCGACGCAGACCGCGTACCGGATCGGTCTGACCGGCCCCGCCGTCAGCGTCCAGACGGCCTGTTCGTCGGCGCTGGTCGCGGTGCACCTGGCCGGTGAGGCGCTGCTGAGCGGCGAGTGCGACCTGGCACTGGCCGGCGCCGTGTCGGCCGGGGTGCTGCAGGGGCTGGGGTACCGGTACACCGAGGGCGGGATCCTCTCCCCGGACGGGCACTGCCGCCCGTACGACGCCGCGGCCGGCGGTACGGTCTTCGGCGGTGGCGTCGGCGTGGTCGTGCTCAAGCGCCTCGCCGACGCACTGGCCGACGGCGACCAGGTGCGGGCCGTGCTGCTCGGATCCGCGGTCAACAACGACGGCAACCGCAAGGTCGGGTTCACCGCGCCGAGCGTGGACGGCCAGGCCCGCGTCATCGCCGCGGCGCTGTCGGTCGCCGGGGTCCACCCGGAACAGGTCTCCTACCTGGAGGGCCACGGCACCGCCACCGCCCTGGGCGACCGCGTCGAACTGGCCGCCCTCCGCCGGGTCTTCGCCGCCGCACCCGACCCGAACCGCGTCCTCGGCTCGGTCAAGTCCAACGTCGGCCACCTCGACACCTGCGCCGGCATGGCCGGCCTGATCAAGACGGTCCTGTGCCTGCAGCACCGCGCCCTGGTACCGACGGTCCACTTCGAACAGCCCGGTCCGGACCTGGACGCCGACCTGTTCCGGGTACTGACCGACAGCGCCGCCTGGCCGGGCGCGGACGGCGCCCGGATCGCGGGCGTCAGCGCCTTCGGCGTCGGCGGGACGAACGCACACGTCGTGCTCGCCGACCCTCCACCGGCCGCCCGCACCACCGGCCGCACCGCGGACACCGCCGCCGGCCACGGATGGCGGGTGCTCCCGCTGTCCGCCCGGACGCCGGTCGCACTGGACCGGCTGACCGAGCTGACCGCCGTGGCCCTGCGCGCCCCGGACGCACCGGCGCTCGCCGACGCCGCGCACACGCTGCAGACCGGGCGAGGAGAGCGACGGTGGCGCCGGGCCGCGGTGGCACGTGACGGCATGCACCCGACCGGCCTGTGGACCGGCGGGCCGGTGCGCGCCGCGGACGCCGCTCCCGGCGTGGTCTTCGCCCTGGCCGGGCAGGGCAGCGGTCACCCCGGACTGGCCGGCGGCATCCACCGCGACGAGCCGGTGTTCCGCGAGGCGCTGCGGCGGTGCCTGGCCGCGCTGCGGCCGTGGACCGACGCGCCGGTCGAGGACCTGCTGCTCGACGCCGCAGGCGGCGCCGCGAACGGCGACGGGTTCGACCGGACCGAGTACGCCCAGCCGGCGCTGTTCGCCCTGGAGTACGCGCTGGCCACCTGGTGGATCGCGCTCGGGGTGCGCCCCGTGGCCCTCATCGGGCACAGCATCGGCGAGCTCACCGCCGCGTGCCTGGCCGAGGTGTTCACGCTGGCCGACGCGGCCCGCCTGGTGGCGGCCCGGGCACGGCTGATGAGCCGGTTGCCGGCCGGCGCGATGCTGGCCGTGCCGCTGAGCGAGGCGGCGCTGCGCGAACGGCTGGACCACGCCGGAGCGGCGGCCGACGGCATCGACCTGGCCGCCGTCAACGCGCCGGAGCGCTGCGTACTGGCGGGAGCGCCGCAGGACGTGGCCCGCATCGCCGAGCACCTGTCGGCGCTGGGCGTCCCCAGCCGGCCGCTGGCGACCCGGCATGCCTTCCACTCCCGGCACACCGACCCGCTGGCGGCCCAGTTCGCGCAGCTGGTCGCTGGGGTGCCGGCCGGTGCGCCGACCCTGCCGGTGTACTCGACGCTCACCGGCCGGCGCCTCACGGCCGCGGAGGCGGCCTCGCCCGGCTACTGGGCCGGACAGATGCGCCATACCGTGCGGTTCGCCGACGCGCTGGACGCCACGCCCCCCGGTACACCCGTGCTGGAGATCGGACCCGGACGGGCCTTGTCCGCAGCGCTGCGGCAGGGCTGGCCGGACCGGCCGGTGCTGGCCTCGCTCGATCCGGCCCCGCCCGCCGACCCGGGCGCCGAGGCCGCACCACCGGCCCGGTACGTCTGCCTGGCCCGGCTGTGGGAGCGCGGCACCGAGGTCCGGTGGGCCGCGCTGGGCTGGCCCACCGGGCGGCGCGTGTCCCTGCCCACCTACCCCTTCGAACCCACCCGCCACTGGTTCGAGCCGGCCACCACCACCGCCCCGCCGCCGGTCGGCGGCGTAGCCGTGGACGACTGGCTGCACGTCCTGGAGTGGAAGCCCACCCCGCCGGTGCGACCGGCCCCGTCCCCGCCGACCGTCCTGGTGCTCCTGGACCGAGCCGGCACCGCGCGGCCG
This sequence comes from Dactylosporangium sp. NPDC048998, assembly GCF_043197855.1. Taxonomy (NCBI): domain Bacteria; kingdom Bacillati; phylum Actinomycetota; class Actinomycetes; order Micromonosporales; family Micromonosporaceae; genus Dactylosporangium; species Dactylosporangium sp. NPDC048998. Next base: position 18,024 of record NZ_JBICTV010000027.1, on the reverse strand, counting down.
GCGCTCGGGCCGGTCGTGGTCGCGTCGCTGCTCGCCGCCGGGAGCCGGACGGTCGCCGTCGAACCGGGCGATCCGCTCGACGATCCACAGTGGAGCGCCGCACTGCTCACCCGGCTCGCGAACCGGGGCGAGCCGCCGGATGCGATCGTCGACCTCAGGGCGCTGGACTGCACCGCGGTCACCGAGGCGGGCAGCATCGCCGACCTGGCCGGTGAGGCCCGTACCTGCCTCGCCGGGCTGCTCGGCCTGCACAGGGCCGTGGGGGAGGTGCTCCCCGGCCGGCCGGTGCGGACCCTCGTGGTCACCGACGCCGCTCACGGCATCGGCGGACACCCGCCGCGCACTCCGCAGGCGGCCGCCGTGCTCGGCGCGGTGCGGGTGGTACCGCTGGAGTCCCCGGCGATGTCGATGACCGCCTTCGATCTGGATCTGGCCGCCCGGGACGGGGACAGCCTCACCGCCGCCGCGGCAGCCGTGATCGCCGAACTCGGGGCGGGCTCGGATGCCATGGCGGCCGCGCGTGGACGCAGCCGCCTGGTCCCCGTGCCCGCGCGGCCGGTTCTGGCCCCGTCCGGGCCGGCGCCGGTACCGCCCGGCGGCGTCCACCTGATCACCGGTGGTCTCGGGGGCGTCGGATTGGCTGTCGCCGGCCACCTGGCCGCCGATCCCGGCCGCACCCTGCTGCTGCTCGGCAGGCGCCCGGTGCCCGACGGGCCGGGGTGGCACACGATCCGTCCCCCGGGTGCGCCGGCCGGGCCGGGCACGCCCGAACTCGCCGAGGCGCTGGACGCGCTCACCGCCGCCGGTGCCACGGTGTGCCTGGTCCACGCGGACGTCACCGACGCCGACGCCCTCGCCGGGGCGCTGCGCCAGGCCCGTGCCCGCTTCGGGCGCATCGTCGGTGTGGTGCACGCCGCCGGGGTCGCCGACGGGGTGGTGTCTGCGCTGCGCACCGCGCAGCAACTGGACCGGGTGCTCGCCGCCAAGGTGGCCGGCACCCTGCTGCTGCACCGGCTCACCGCGCCCGACCGGCCCGAGTACCTCGTGCTGTGCTCGTCGGTGCTGGCCGTCACCGGGGCGGCCGGGCAGGCCGGCTACGTCGCCGCGAACGCGTTCCTGGACAGCTTCGCGCACCTGGCCGATCGGACCGTGTCGATCGGCTGGGACCGTTGGTCACAGACGGGCATGGCGGTGCGGGCAGCGGGGGACCGCGAAACCGGTCCGCAGGACGGTTGGCCCGACGACGGGCAGCGGCTGGAGCATCCGCTGTTCGACGCCCGCCGCGACAGCGCCGACGGCACGTGCGAGCTGCGACTGCGATGGCACGGCCACACCCGGTGGCTCGCCGACGAACATCGGCTGCGGGGGGAGCCTGTGCTGCCCGGCACCGCACTGCTCGATCTGGCGGTGGCCGGGTACCGGCTGCTCCACGGTCCGGGTGCGGTACAACTCGACGCGGTGTTCGCGCAGCCGTTGCGGGTGCCCGAGGGCACCTCGCCGCTGGTCGTGTTCCGGCTGCGGCCCCGGCCGGAGGGCGGGTACGAGTGGGAGGCCGGCGGCTCGGCCGTGGCCGCCCGCGGCGGTATCGGTCCGCACGCCGGCACCGCCGGACCGCTCGACGTCGCCCCACCGGCCGACGTGGCCCTGCCCGTCACCGGGTACCCGGAGCCTGCGGCCGGGGCGGCCGCGGGCGCGCACACGGCCGGGCTGCGGACCGGGCCACGGTGGCGGTGCCTGACCGGCGGCTGGGCGGACCAGCGGGCGGCGGTCCTGCGCATGGACCTGCCCGAGCGGTTCCACGCCGACCTTGACGCCCACCCGTTGCACCCGGCGCTGCTGGACGTGGCCACGGGGGCGGTCGCCGGGGCCGGCGGCGCTCACCTGCCGGCCGCGTACCGGCGTGTCGTCGTGTACCGCGATCTGCCCGCCGCCGGGTACGCCCGGGTGGTGCGCCAGGACGACGCCGGCGACGCGGACACGCTCGTCGTCGACGTGACGCTGGCCGACCCGGACGGGCAGGTGGCGGTGGAGGTGACCGGGTTCGTGCTGCGGCCCCCGGCGGCGGAGCCGGGCGGGCTCACGACCGCCGACGCGCTGCGCGCCTTCGACCGGGTGCTCGCCAACCGGCATCTGCCGCACGTCCTGGTCACCACGCGGGGACCGGCACCGGCGCCCGCCCCGCGGCGCCCGCATCCCGCGGCCGCACCGCCGCCCGCCGCGCCGGGGCCGGCGGACGGCGACACCGGCGACTTGGCTCGGTTGATCGCCGACGCGAGCGCCCGGCTGCTCGGCGTAGCGCAGGTCGGGCGGGACGACAGCATCTTCCAGCTCGGCGCCGACTCGCTGCTGATCGTGCAACTGGCCGCCGAGTTGCAGCGCCTCGGCGTGGCGGTGTCGCCCGGCGACATCTTCGCCGAGCCCACGGCCGCGCGGCTCGCCGCGCATCTGAGCGCCGGCCGGCCGCAGCCGGTGGCCGACGCGGTGGCACCGGACGCTCAGGCTCGGCACGGCTTCGCGGACACGGACCTCGACGAGACGGAGGTGGCCAGGATCATGGCGCGGTTCCAGTCAAACGGTGACCAGAAGGGTGACCAGCGGTGACGAACGTCGAGGACATCTACGCGCTTTCCCCCACCCAGGAGGGCATGCTCTTCCACACGGTCACCGCGGCCGACAAGGGCCTGTACGTGGAGCTGACCTCGTTCCGGGTGGGCGGCGAGCTGCCGCTGTCCCGGCTGACCGATGCCTGGCAGCGCGTCGTCGACCGTCATCCGGTGCTGCGTACGGCGTTCGTCTCCGCCCAGGTCAGCGCTCCGCAGCAGGTGGTGCTCGCCCACGCCGCACTGCCGGTGGCGTTCCACGATCTGACCGGGCTGCCGGTCGGCGAGCGCGCCGCCGCCGCGGAGGCCGCGGTGGACCGGTTGCGGGGGCAGCCCTTCGACCTCACCCGGCCGCCGCTGATGCGGCTGCTGGTGCTCGGCCTGCCGGACGAGTACCTGGTCGCCTGGTCCTACCACCACCTGCTGCTGGACGGCTGGTCGGCGGCGCTGCTGCTGGCCGAGGTCGCCGAGGCCCTGCAGGAGCCGGCCGGGGCCGCCCCGCCGGCCCGGCCCGCACCGCCGCCGTACCGCGAGTACATCCGCTGGCTGCGGCAGCGCGACACCCGCGCCGACCGGGAGTTCTGGAGCCGCTACCTGGACGGCTACCGGGAACCGGCGACCCCGACGCTCGCCGGCATCCGCCCGGGCAGCCGACCCTCGGGCACCTTCCGCACCGTGCGGGCCGAACTGCAGGCGGAGCAGGTCGCCGCGCTGCGCCGGCTCGCCGTGGACACCCAGACCACGCTCGGAGGGCTCGTCGAGGCGGCCTGGGCCGGCACCGTGGCCCGCTACTGCGGACGCGACGACGTGGTGGTGGGCGTGACCACCGCGGGCCGGCCGGCCGCCATCGCGCGGTTCGACGAGATGATCGGCATGTTCATCAACACCATCCCGGTGCGCGTACGCGTCGACCCCGCCGCCCCGGCCCGGCAGTGGCTCGCCGCCCACGCGGCCGGACGGCACCCCGTCCTCGACCACCAGCACACCCCGCTGCCGGACATCCAGCGGTGGGGCGGCCTCGGCGCGGGCACCGCGCTCTTCGACACCGTGCTGGTATTCGAGAGCTACCCCGACCGGACGGCCGCCGTGTTCGGCGACGGCCAGGCCCGGGTGACCGACGTACGGTACGAGACGCGCACCAACTACCCGGTGACGCTCGTGGTCCGGGTCGGCGCGACGATACGCCTGGAGGCCGTCGTGGACGCGGCCCTCTTCACCGGCGGCGAGGCCGAGTCGCTGCTCGATCACCTCGGCGCCGCGCTGCGCCGGCTCGCCGTCGATCCCGGCCAACCGGTGCGCGCGGTGTTCGCCCTGCCGGAGGCGGATCGGGCCCTGCTGGTCGAGCGGTGGAACGGCGCGCTTGTCGACCGGACCGAGCCTCGTGCCATGCTGCCCGCCCTCATCGACGAGGCGGTGGCACTGCGGCCCGACCACCCCGCGGTGGTGGACGAGCATCTCGTGCTGACCTACCGGGATCTCGATCGGCGCGCCGACGCGCTCGCTGCGACGCTGGCCGGACACGGTGTGCGGCCCGGTGACCGGCTGGGGGTCTGCCTCGGCCGCCAGGCGGACCTGGTCACCGCCCTGCTGGGCTGTGCCCGCGCCGGAGCCGCGTTCGTCCCGCTCGACCCGACGCATCCCGCGGAGCGCAACCGGTTTGTGCTCGACGACGCCGAGCCGAGCGCGGTCCTGGTCGACGCCACGGGCGCGCCCGCGCTGGCCGGTTGGGCCGGCCCGGTGGTCGACCTGTCCACGGCGGACTGGCGCGCGGCGGAGCCGGTCGTAGGCCGCGCCGATGGCAACGGGCTCGCCTACGTCATCTACACCTCCGGCTCGACCGGTCGCCCCAAGGGGGTGGCGGTCGGCGGGCGCGCGCTGGCCAACCTCGTCGACAGCCTCGCCCGGCGGCACCCCGGCCTCGGCCCGGACGACCGGTTCCTCGCGCTGACCACGCTCACGTTCGACACCTCACTCGCCGAGCTGCTGGTGCCGCTCGCGGTCGGCGCGACCGTCCACGTCGGCGGCGGCGCACTGCGCCTCAACGGCCAGGAACTGGATCGGTACGTCACGTCGCACGGCATCACCGCGGTGCAGGCGACCCCGTCGCGGTACCGCATCTTCATCGACTCCGGCTGGCAGGGCGCCGGCCGGCCACGGCTGTACAGCTGCGGCGAGGCGTTCCCGCCGGACCTCGCCGTACCGCTGGCCGAGCGGGGCTCGTCGGTGTGGAACATGTACGGACCCACCGAGACGACGGTCTACTCCAGCGTCGAGCGGATCCACTCCGAAACCACCCGGATCACGGTCGGCCGGCCGATCTCGAACACCACGATGTACGTGCTCGACCCGCATGACCAGCCGGCACCGCACGGCTGCGTCGGTGAGCTGTGCACCGGCGGAGCCGGTGTCGCCGACGGATACTGGCGGCGGCCCGAACTGACCGCGCAGCGGTTCGTCGCCGACCCGTTCCGGCCGGGCGGGCGGATGTACCGCACCGGCGACCACGCGCGGTACCTGCCCGACGGCCGGCTCGAGCTGCTCGGCCGGATCGACCGGCAGGTAAAGCTGAACGGTTACCGGATCGAGCCCGGCGAGATCGAGGCGGTCCTGCTCACCGACGACCGGGTCGGCGCGGCGGCGGTGGCGGTACGGGGTGGCCGGCTCACCGCCTACGTCGTTGCCGCCGACCCGGCCGCGTCGCCCACCGCCGAGCAACTGCGTGCGACGCTTCGCCGGCTGCTGCCGTCGTACATGATCCCCGAAGCGTTCGTCGACCTGCCCGCGCTGCCGATGACCCTGGCCGGCAAGACCGACCTGCTCGCCCTGCCCGACCCACCGGTCGAGGCCGCGACGCCCGGACCCGCCGCCGCGCCGGTCGGCGACATCGACGCCCTGGCGCAGCTCGCCAAGCTCGTCCAGGACGTGCTGGGCGTGTCGGGTGTCGGCCCGGACGACGACTTCTTCGAACTCGGCGGCGACTCACTGAGGGCGCTGCGCCTGGTCTCCCGGATCGAGGCCGAATTCGGCTGTGAGGTCGGGGCCGACCTGCTGTTCGAACACCCGACGGTGCGGGCCATGGCGGACCTGGTCGCCGTGCTGCGCGGGGACGAGGACGCGTGATCCCGTCGACGGCCCCGCCCGATCCGCGGCCCGGCCGCCGGACGCGGCTGCTGGCTCTCGCCGCGACCGGCACGCTCGTGTCCCTCATGCTGCTGTCGGGGTACCTGCTCAATGCGGTACCGGCACCGGCCGGCGCCGGCGTCGCGGCGGAGCGGTTCTCGGCCGAACGCGCCTACCGGCACCTGACCCGGATCACCGGGGCGCCGCACCCCTCGGGCACCGACGCGGCCGACACCGTGCGCGGATACGTGACGGAGCAGCTCACCGGCCTCGGCCTGCAGCCCGCCGAAGCGGACACCGTCGCGGACATGCCGGTCGACGGCTGGGCACACCTGCTGGCGCAGACCCGGAACGTCGTGGCCACCGTGCCCGGCCGCGGTGGAACCGGGCGGGTGATCCTGGTCGCGCACACCGATTCGGTCGCCATCAGTCACGGCGCCTCCGACGACGGCCTGGGGGTGGCCACCCTGTTGGAGGTCGCCCGCGCGCTGCGGGCGGCGCCGGCCCTGCGCAACGACGTCACCCTGCTGTTCACCGACGGTGAGGAATTCGCGCAGCTGGGCGCGAAGGCGTATGTGCGGTCCGACTCCTCCGGCCGTCCGGCGGACACCGTGGTGCTGAACCTGGAGGCCCGCGGCACCAGCGGCCGGCTGGTCATGTTCGAAACGGGCCCGGGCAGCGCCGGAGTCCTCGGCGCGCTCGACGACCGGGTCCCGATCGCCACGTCACTGGCCGCCGAGATCTACCGGCTGCTGCCCAACGACACCGACTTCACCCGTTTTCGCGCCGCCGGATACGCCGGCATGAACTTCGCCGTGATCGGCGGCAGCGCCCGGTACCACACCGCCCGCGACGACCTCGCCGCCGTGGACCGGGGCAGCCTGCAGGACATGGGGGACACGGTGCTCGCCGCGACCCGGACGCTGGGTGGCCGGGACCTGACGGCGGTGGCCGGGTCGGGCGAAGCGACGTGGTTCACCGTCGGCCCCTGGCTGGTCCGCTACCCGGCGTGGGCCGTGCTGCCGCTGGCCGTGCTGGCGGCCGTCGCGGTCGGCGCCGCCTTCTGGTACGGCGGTCGCCGACGGGCGATCCGGCTGCGGCCGGCCGGGCTCGCGCTGGCGTCGTTTCCGGGAACAATGCTCGTGGCCGGGGCGCTCGGCTGGGCGCTGTGGCGGCTGCTGTGCCTGCTCCGACCCGCATACGGGCGGTTCCCGTACGGCGATCCCTACCAGGTCGCCGCGGTCGCGGCCGGGCTGCTGCTGCTCGCCACCGCCGTCACCTGGCTGTGGCTGGTCCTCGCCCACCGCCGGGTCAGTGCCCCGGAGATCGCCGCCGGCCTGCTTGGCTGGCTGGCCGCACTGGCGCTGCTTACCGCGGTGGCGGTGCCCGGCGCCGCCTACCTGTTCACCTGGTCGGCGCTGGCCGGCGCGGGCGGACTTGCCGCCGCCGTACGCACGGCCGGCGACGCGCCCTGGCGGCCCGTGCTGATGTCGCTGTCGGCGCTGCCGGCGGCGCTGGTGCTGGCGCCGTTGCTGCCGGTGCTGCTGCACGCGGTCGGGCTCGCCGCCGCGGCGGCCGTGCTGGTGCTCGTCCCCCTGCTGGCGGGCGCGCTGCTGCCCGCGGCGGTGCGGTCGGGGCGCCGGGCGGGCCGATCCGTCGTCGCCGCGCTGTGCGTGGCGTCGGCGCTGCTCGTGGCCGGCGGAGCGGCGGCGAGCCGCACGGACCGAGTGCACCCGCTGCCTGTCAGCCTCATGTACACCTACGATGCCGACACCGGGCAGGCCCAATGGGTCTCCGCCGACGTCGACCCCGACCACTGGGTGTCGCACTACGTCGGGGCCGAACGGGCTTCCATCGCCGACCGGTTCCCGAACCTGTGGGGACCGCCGGGCGGGTTCAGGGTCGGCCCCGCACCGCCGGCGACGCTCGCCCGCCCGTCCGTGCGGCTGGTCGCCGACGAACGCGACGGCGAGAACCGGCGGATGCGCCTGCGGCTGCGCGCCGAGTCGTCCCGGCCGATCCTGCTGGCACTCTACGTCGACACGTCGTCGGCCACCGTCACCGCGGCCAGTGTCGGCACCGCCGCCGGCACGGTGTGTACCGTGTCGGGCGGACAGAACGTGCCGGCGGAACCGGCGGTGTGGAAATGGGGAGTCATGTTCGCCGCGCCGCCTGACGACGGGTTCGAGCTGAGCATCGACGTGCACGCCCCCGGACCGGTGCGCCTGTTGGCCCTGGCGCAGGACCGGGCCGTACCGGAGGAATCGCTCGACCTGCCGCTGCCCGACGACCGCACCTGGTCGGCCACGGGGTCAGGGCTGGCCTTCGCCAGCCGTACCTACGTCTTCTGAGCCCGAACTGGAGTATCGCCGCATGACGGATCCTCACGACGGCCGGCCCGCCGGCCCGGCCACGCAGCAGACTGCGGTGCGAGTGGCCGCAGCGGCCGACGCCGCCGAGATCACCTCGGTATTCCTCGCCTCCCGGGCGGCCGCCATGCCGTACCTGCCGAAGCTGCACACCGACGAGGAGACCCGGTGGTGGATCGAGCACATCGTGCTGACCGGCCACCGGGTCTGGGTGGCGACCGACGGCGAGCCCGGCCGCGTCGTCGGCTTTGCCGCCCTGGACGGGGAGCTGCTGGCGCACCTGTACCTGCTGCCCGACGTCCGCCGCCGGGGCATCGGTTCGGTGTTGCTCGCCGTGGTCCGGGCGGCGAGTCCGGACCGGCTGCGACTGCACGTGTTCCAGCGCAACACCGCTGCCGTGGCGTTCTACCGCCGCCACGGCTTCCGCCTGGTCGCGACGGACGACGGCAGTCGCAACGAGGAGCGAGAGCCGGACGCGACCTTCGAGTGGGTGCCGTAACGCCGTCGAGCCGTGCGGCGCCCCGGTTTTCTTGGCGGCACTTTCCAAAGTGGAAAGTATTCGTTATGGTTTCCAGTATGGAAAGTGTTGAGGCGCGTGACCAGCTGCTGCTCGTGGAGCGCGCCGCTGCGGCGCCCTACGTGCAGTACCCTCCGACTCCGTGGTGGTACGCCCCGGCCGTCGGCGCCTGGACCGCCGCGTTCATCGGAGACTTCGCCTGGTGGCGGGTGAACGGCGCACTCTTCGCCGCCTCCCTTGGGATTCTGGTCTCGGCCGAGGCACTGTTCTTGATCTGGATGCGCCGACGGCACGGTGCGCTGCCGATGCCCGGCCACGGCAAGCCTCCTGTTGAGATCGCAGCGGTGTGGCGCGGCTACTTCGTCGGCGTCGTGATCATTGCGATACTGGTCGCGCTGGCATGGTGGTTCGGTGGCGTGCCGGTGGCCGCAGCGGTCGACTTCGTGCTCGTCACCGCCGGCGTCGCCATCTACGAGCGCAAGTACGCCATCGCCGCGGGCAACGTCCGGGATCGGCTGGCATGATCGACGGCCTCGATCCGGTCATCCACGTTCCCAAACGGCTCGCGGCGATGGCGATCCTGGCCAACGCGCCGTCGGCGTCGTTCCGATTCCTCAGGGAACAACTGCAACTGGCCGACTCCGACCTGTCCAAGCAGATGTCGGCGCTGGAAGCGGCCGAGTACGTCAAGTCCACGAAGGACGGTCATGGGCGGGGTGCGAGCACGACCTTCTCGATGACCCGCGCAGGGCGAAAGGCGTACGCGGCACACTGCGCGGCACTTCGGTCGCTCATAGATCCCGTTCGAGCGACCGATAGCGAGCCCGGCTAGGCTCGGCACGATGCGGTCCTGGGACAGCCTGGCCATCGCCGAGCGGACGCTGATTCGCGCGGCACTGTCCGAGGCTTGGCTCGCCGGAACGATCCAAGCGTACGGCGCGACGCTGCGCTGGTCGGGGGTGCCGGACGTGCCGCCGCGCAGCTGCACCGCAGACGAGCAGCGCCGGTTGGTCCCCGTGCCCTCACCACCTGGCGGCTGGCTGCACGATCTCCGGACCGCCTGTGTGCGGCGCCGGGACATACCCGGACTGCGGCTCGGGTAGCGCCGTCACACATCCCGCGGAACATGCGTTCACCAGCATTGGCAGCACGTCGGTGCCGACCAGCCGGGAGATCCAGACCTGGCGAAGCTCACCTTGGATTGGTCCGTCGCAGACGCTGCAGGTTTGCACCGCGTCGGCGCCCCAAACGGCTGGGTCGAGCGCGTCGAAGTCGACCTCACCTGCCCGGGTCACTGGACGCAGCGCCGGAAACGGCGGGCGGAACTTGAAGTTGCCGTAGAGGACGCGTGTGCTCACCGTGCTGTCGGCTAGCTTGGCGCATCTGGTCAGCTCGTACGGGTACCAATGGAGTCGGTGGGAGGTGTAGGGCTCGAAGATCTCGAGGCTCGTCATGGCCCCGATCTCGGGCGGGATCCGGACCAGGTTCGTGCCGTAGAGCACCAGACGTTTGACGGTGGTCAGCTTCGCGATCGTCGGCGGCAGCGTGACAATCTGCCGCCTCTCTGGAGCGCTCATCTCCACGAACGGCTTGAACACCATCCGCCCATCCGCCGCCGCTTCCTCGATCAGCGCGAGCAGATGGTGCCAGCCCGGCGCCTCGGTATCCTGCCGGTCCCGGTGGAAAGAGACGATCGCGGGCCGGGTTGCGACCGAGTGGCCGACGCATCGGCAATGATCGCGGGCAGGCCCGCCCGCGCTGGGTCCGACCGCATCCGCAAAAAGGTTTGGAAACAGCCGCGGCGTCGTCTCATCTGTCCCCACCGGCAGAGCATACCGACGCCCATCGACGTGATGCGCGGACGCCGTGCGGTTCTTCAACGTCGGCCACATCGACGCCAGTGCCCCCGGCATCCGGCCTCCCGGCCCCGCGGCGAAGGCCCTGGCCCGTTCCGACTGCGGCGCCTTCCGCTAACGTCCGCTGAGACCGACGGTCCGCCTCCGACCACCTGTCCGGAGGTGGCCGCCGGCGGCTCGCTCCCCGGATACCTCTTGGACAGCGAGGATTATTGGGACGACGACCGTCAGCGCGTATCGGTCTGCACGTGCGAGGAAGAGCTGTTCAACGTCGCCGTCGGGTATTCGCTCTATACCGACGAGATGGGCGGGATACGCTCGGTCGCCACCGCTGAACGGTGTACCGCATGCGGCCGGATCGGATCGCTGGTCGAGTGGATGGTCCGCACCGGAGACATGGGTTTGCTGGATCTCGCATGAACGGACAGTCAGGCCGAGGGCCCCGACCTTCCGTGGCGCACGGCGAGGACCATCCAGGGCTGCAGCCGCGCTATGTCGTTGAGCCCGACCCTGCCTGGGACTGGTCTGATGACCGCGACGGCGTCCTGGTGGTGGAGCTCAGCTGGTCTCCTGACGCGCTAGCAGGGCGGTTAGCGGACCTGGTCGTAAGCCCGGCGTTGGCTGCTGCGCTCGTGGCGAACGGGCTGAGTGGATTTCGTAGCGGCGCCGCGAGAGGCGTCTTTCGTGAGGACTCCTTCGGCGTGGAACCGGGAGCGTCACCACCGCCCCTCGTGCGCCTCATCGCCGGCGACGACCCAGCAGGCGACGTGGCATACGTGCCGCCGGTCGGTCTTACCGTCAGCGGGCGCGCTCTTGATGTCCTGCGGACACATTGCGAACGCCTCCAGGTCGAGACGATCGACTCGTAGCATCTCGGCATGTCCGGGAACTGGACGGCCGACTCATCGTGACGTTCCATAGCGAGCTGATTGCGGTCAGATGAGGATGGGTTCGGGCACCGAAGCGCCGGACGTGATCCGGCAGACTGCGTTCATGACTGAGAACGTGCTGTCCGTGCCCGCCTACAGCTCTCAGACGGGGTCATCGCTCCAGTCGAGGGAGGAACAGTCACTATCGAGATCGGGATGGATCGGTCGAGATATTCGGCGACCCAGCCGGACTTCGTGATCTCGCCCGCTGGTGCCTTGCGCTGTCCGACACACGGGCGCCATCTGGAGTACATGTCCACCTTGACCCCGGAACCATCCCGCTCGCTGTGGAGTCAGCGCCACTGATGCTGGCTCGCCACTCGCGGTAACGCCCCCGAGCCCCGACTTGCGGCAGAAGAGCGCGTTGTCTCCTCGGTGCTGCTGATCGATGTCGTGGCGATCGACGCACCGGGCCGTCTATCCTCCTGGACGCAACAGCCAGCGTGCGAAACACCCGTCGTCGGGCAGCTCGGTGTACCACCGGACGGCGAGCCGGTACGTGCGATGGCGGTCTCGATCAACAAGCCGGGGTCGGCCACGGCGGTGGGCCGTCCATGGGCTGGCGGCACCGGACCCGAACTGACCGGCAGCAACGGGTCGGACCCGTCCACCGCGGCGCTGAAGATCGCCAGCTCGCCGCTGTCCACCCGCAGCGTTCCGCCGTCGATGTCCCCGCGATCGGGGTAGTCCAGCGCCTGGGCGACGACACGCCGGTAGTCGGAGCCGGAAGCTTGCACGATCGCCAGCGCGCCGTCGTCGGCCTCGAGCACCTCCATCCAGCTGTCGTCGCGAACCACACCGTCACCACCCACGAGGACCGCCGTTCCGGCCCCAACCGCAATGCTGGTGGCGTCCGGCCCGAGGCCGACGATGCGTTCCTCGTACAGGTCCTCGTCGCTGCCGCCGCGCCACCCCTCGCGAAGGGCGGCGTCCACCGCGAGGGACGGCTCGCCGTTGGTCCACAGCCGTCCGACGTGCACCCATGTTCGCATCCGTTCAGCTTGCACGTCGCCGTCTCGTGATCATGTCCCGACCATGCCCGCGCTCACAGGTCGCTCACTACCTTCAATGCCGTGTGTCTCGCCCGGATCGCGGCATGAGCACGCGCCTATCCAGGCAGTGGCGGAGGCCGAGGCACGCTGCCGGCCGCAGATGGGTGCCGCCAGACGAGCGCGCTGCCGGAATACGGGACCGATCGGATCGATCAGGGCCGCCCAACGTCCTACTGACACTGTTCGATCGGTCGGTGTTGCGCAACGTCGAGGAGCCAGTCCAATTGGCGTAACCGTTGGATCGGGGAAGAGGTCCGGAGGGTATCGATCAAGCCATGCCAGAGGTGCCTGGACGTCCGGACTTCGACCTGTTGTACTTCGGCAAAGACGACGCAGAAAGCGATGTCAGTGGCGCCGGCCTGTTGCGCGCCGGATTCATGCGGACGGCCGCCTACAACATGGTGATGCAGGGACGCAAGCAGCTCCTGATCGGGCGGAAGGGCGCCGGTAAGAGTGCCATCTGCATGATGCTTGCAGATGATGCGGCGAAGCATGCATCGATCGTGACTCCGGACGAGATCTCGGCCGACGAGATCCGGCAGTTCGAGTTACAGGGACTGACCCGCCAGATGTCGAAGCAGCTCATCTGGCGATACGTGCTGGCGGTGCAGATTGCGAAGCTCGTGCTGCACCATGCAAGGACTGCGCACGGCAAGACACCGGCTGCCGTGTGCCAGTTGCGCAAGTTCCTCCTCGAGAATGGCGAGCTCAACGACGACCCTCGCTGGCATGAACGGTTCTGGAAGACCATCCAGCAGCTTCGCTCGTCACTCTCCCTCGAAGCGTTCGGCATCAAGGCGAACCTCGAGCTCGGCAAGGGATCGGCACCGTCGGAGGGCATCCGGGTCTCGCAGCAACTGGACGTCGTCGAGGACTGGTTGGACCGGGCGATCCACGACCTGGACTGCCCGGCAGGGCACGGACCCCTCCTCGTGCTGGTCGACCAGATCGAGAAGGTATGGTCGAACGACGTCAACTCCGACGACATGGTGGTTGGTCTGCTGACCGCCTCAAAGCACGTGTCGAGCCGGTTCCGCAACGTCCGCTGCGTCGTCTGTATCCGATCAGACATCTACGACGCACTGCAGTTCCCGGAACGAGACAAGTTCCGCGGCGATGAGATGCGCATCGAATGGTCAGCCGCGGCACTCGCCGACATGCTCATGGTCCGCGCCGAAGCGGCGGTCGGCTCGACCGGCGCCAATATTAGGTTGTTCGGTGACTACTTCGTCAAAACCGTTGATGAACGACCAACGGCGACATACCTAATTGAACGCACACTCATGCGACCTCGCGACCTCATCCAGTTCGCCAACCTATGCCGGGACACCACGGCGAAGAACGGACGCAAGTACGTCACGGCGCAGGACATCGTCGAGGCCGAGCGGCAGTACTCCGTCTGGAAGGTCCAGGACCTTGCGAACGAGTATCTGATCAACTACCCGTTCCTAGCCGACTTGTTCGTGCTGTTCCAGAACTCTGGGTACGTCGTGGATCGAGATGCGTTCGACCAGCTGCTGTCCACACTCGCCAGCACCTTGCGCAGCAGGCACCCCCGCTTCGCAGAGGTTTTCACCCCGCACGGGGTCACATCGGTGCTGTACGGCATCGGTTTTCTCGGTGTCCGGCGTGGTGACGCCTTCGAGTACGTCCACGACAACAACTTGCCGCTCGACGGAACGGAGCATCAATTCTGCGTGCATCCGTGTTTCCGGCAGGCGCTACACACCGTCACCGCGACCGGCGTCGCCGCCTACCGGCCATTGTCCACCCGGTCCTCGTATGCCCTCGGCCACACGCCGAGCAGCTGGCTCGGCCCGCGCGAGGTCTTCATGCGTGGCGACGAACCGTTCCTGCTGTACGACGCCGTGGATGAAGCCGGCGAACGGGCCGCCAGGGTATTCCGCGATGCGCCAGTGGCACCGGAGTTCCGAGCGGAACTGCTCGGCAGTGTCTCCGCCATGCTGGCCGACACGCGCGAGCGACGCAGAGCATCCAGATCGGTCGAGTCGGCCATCGAGCAGACGCGTTGGGTGTCCCAGTTCTTCGTCCGACTCGCCAATGACCTTGCCAGCATCCACAAACTGACCGGCATTGCGGATCGCATCGGCCGCATCGGTCTCGGGTTGGACGAGCTGGCACTCGGCCTGCCCCGCTATGACCCGAGGCCGTCCGAGTTGAGTTGACCGCCGCACGAGCAATCTCCACAGCGGCAAATCCGTATACCCGATCTTGGTCCAGGCGCGGGCAGGGAGATAGCTGTATGCGCGTTACAAGCCCCCCGGATGCATTGACAGCCAGTCGTGATGCCGGTCCCGAAGGGCGTCGCGCTCGGCCGTGGACGAAAGCATCACGTCCATGCCCCCGTCATAGGGGTGGTACAGCCACCGCAAACCGGTGTCCGCCACCAGCACGTTGGCGATCACCTCGTCAGCGACCTGACGCAACAACGGGTCCAGGCCCCCTGCCGACCACGGCATCTGGCTGACGTACAAGTGAATCCAGCTTTCGAACCCCGGCTCGTCGTCCATGCAGGCGCTCGTCCAATAGACGGCGTCCGGGTGCACGTCCAGGGTCTCTGATGACCGGCAAGGCCCCTGTGGTTCCGGCGCATCGGAGTAACCAGCCGTGACAACGAGCACCGCCGAGTCGGTGACCAACTCGGCCAAGACGATGTTGTGCCGAGCCAGGACGATCCCGTATTCGGCTTCTGTTTGGGGATAGCGCTTGGAATCGGGCAGGGTGTGAAACCGCACCCACCGGTCCCGGACACCTCGAAGCTTGTAGGGCAGCTTCGAGCAGCCGGGCCACCGCTCATCCCACAACATCGACAACCTGACGGTGTCGACCGCGGCAGTGGTCATCCACTCGCCCTCTCATCCAGCCGGTGTCTCGGCTCAAACGGCCTTGCCGCACTCTATCGATCTTCGGGTTATTACGACGTAGACGCACTGTTCTCGGCAGATCAGGACACCTTCGCGCCGCTTGGGCCCGTCACCGACCGTAGCCAACTTGGAAGTCGCCGCGCACCATCGGCGGCATGAGCGAGCACGTGGTCAAAGGAGACGCAACGCCGACCGGGAATGAAGACCCGACCGAATGGGCCACCGGGCTGACGGTACACGCCGAACGCGAGCGGGACTTCTCAAGCGGCGGCGCCGGGGCGGCCGTAGAGCAGAGCGGCTCGGTTGTGGCGGCCGTTTACGGTGGGTGGGACAGCGGTACCACCCGCAGGCTGTTGGCATGGAGGTACGGTCCGTCACCATGAGTCGCAGAATGCTCATCGCGCTTGGCGTCGTTGTGGTGGCGGCCGCCGTCGTGGTGGCCTTCGCCGTCAGCCGGGCGCCCAATGGCGCTGCCAGCCCGGAGTCCGCCGTCAGCGAGTATCTCGCGGCGCTCGGCGCGCGAGACCGAGGCCGCCTGGAACGGCTCGCCGACCCTGAGAACGACGCCGCCGGCGAGATCACCGGCCGGCTCGAACGGCTTGGCGGCGGGCGCCTGGTAGTCGCGGGCAGCAGCGTGACCGGCACCGAGTCGGCCTTCCTGAAGTCGGCGGACATCAGCGGCTCGGTCGACGGCGCGCCGTACACGAACAAGCTCTGGCTCCACGCCTACGCGGCTCCCTGGCCGCACAGCGGAATCCGCTGGTTCGTCGTCCTCGGACCGAATCGCAACGCGCATCCCAAGGGCACTGGAACCTGAGCGCGTGGATCAGGACGGGCCTCGGACGCGGTTGCTGGTGCGCTGGTGCGGGTGGCGGTGATGGCGGGGTCGTCGATGCGGCCGCGGGCGGCGGGGATCTCCATGACCGGCCGGCATCGCGCGGGGAATGCACTCGTGGCGCCCGGTGCTCGCTTCCATGCCGACTTCTCGTGCGCTTGAGCGTTGTACGCAGTTCCACCGTGCAGCCTTCGCCAACCCAGGCACAGACAGTGACTGCATCCCGGGCGGGCGCACGATGACAGCGGCAGATGCGGATTGTGCGCTGGATGGAAGACTGAGCTGATGCAGGCGACGACCGGGCTCTTCGACGAGATCTACGCACTCATCGACAGTTACTGAACGTGACGGTCCCTAGCTTGTGACTATTCGTCAACTCCTAGCACTGAACTGCTCAAACAGGGGCATACGTTGATCAACACTTGTTGTCGATGGTCAACGCTTAGTGGTCTTGGGCGGAAGTTCGTCGGGGGTCACGCCGCGGCCGTGAGGGGGCCGGCGTTGTGAGCGGCGAGGCGTTCCAGTAGCTGATCAAGGTCGCGTTTGGTGTAGCGCCAGGTGAACGGGCGGGCGGCGAAGTTGTAGTGCTCTTCGAACGCGGCCAGGCGGGCTTCGACGTCGGCGAGGTCGTAGAAGTCGTTAGGGGTGACGACTTTGCGTTGCACGACGGAGAAGTAGATTTCGCACTGGTTCAGCCAGCTGGCGTGGACCGGGGTGTGGACCAGCGTCGCGGTCGGCCAGGTGGTGGACATACGGTTGATGGCTGCCTGGCCGCGGTGTGAGGAGCCGTTGTCGACGATCCAGAACACTCGGCGGGCGGAGGCGTACGGTTCGATGGTCATGACCTGCTCGACCAGCGCGGCGAACGGGGGAGCAATAGTCAAGACTTGTGGATGAGAAATCTTGATCAGGCGGCTGCGGCCTCGGTCGTGACGAGTTCGGTGGCGGGCCGTTCGATGAGCTTGCCGCGCTCGAAGCGGGCGCCGGCGCGGACCAGAGCGACCAGGTGCGGTGCGTTGACGGCCCGCCACCGGTGTTGGGCGGCTTCGATCAGTTTGAACGCCATTGCGAGGCCGGCCGCCTTCGAGCCCGGCCCTTTGGTGACCTTGGTGCGGTGCCGGACGGTGGCGAACGTCGACTCGATCGGGTTGGTGGTGCGCAGGTGCACCCAGTGCTCGGCGGGAAAGTCGTAGAACGCGAGGAGTTCGTCCAGGTCGTCGACGACCTTGGCGACCGCCTTGCCGAACTTCGCGCCGTAGGCGAGCTTGAACGCGGCGACCGCCCGGCGGGCGTGGTCGCGGTCCTCGGCGTTGCAGATCTCGGCCAGGGCCTTCTTCGCCCCGGGATGCGCCGATTTCGGTAGCGCCGCGAGGACGTTGGCGATCTTGTGGAACCAGCAGCGCTGCTCGCGGGTGTCCGGGAACACCTCGCGCAGCGCGTTCCAGAACCCGAGCGCCCCGTCGCCGACAGCGAGGACCGGCGCGCGCATGCCGCGGCGCTTGCAGTCGCGTAGCAGGTCCGCCCAGGAGCCGGCGGACTCGCGGTAGCCCTCGGCGAGCGCGACGAGTTCCTTGCGACCGTCGACGCGGACGCCGACCATGACCAGCAGGCACAGTTTCGCCTCGTCCAGGCGCACGTTCAGGTGCACGCCGTCCGCCCAGAGGTAGACGTAGTCGGCGGTGGACAGGTCCCGGCCGGCGAACGCGTGGGCCTCGTCCTGCCACTGGACGGTCAGCCGGGTGATCACCGACGCGGACAGCCCCGAGCTGGTGCCGAGGAACTGCTGCAACGCCGGCGTGAAGTCCTGCGACGAGAGCCCGTGCAGGTAGAGCAGCGGCAGCACCTCGTTGATCTGCGGGGA